>JAEDED010000003.1 GCA_016293495.1 Treponema sp.
CATTTTCATTTATTGCGGACCTATATTGCGGAAAAATTGAGCAAAAGTTTTTATCAGGAACTTTTACAATAAAATATTCAAAAATATTTATTCAAAATCGTACTACATTGCTCATAGGACTTCCTCATTTAAGCAGATTTGAAATTAGAGACAATGAAGATTTTAAGAGAAAACTTTTAAATATTTTGGAAGAAAATAATGAATAAGTTAGTAAAGAAAGAAGTTTTGACAGTTTATATTTCTCAATTTGCAATGATTGCCGTTGCACTTTTTTGCTGCATTGTACCTTTGTTTTCAGAGTCTGCATATTTGACTGGTTGGAAAGCTATTACTGGATTATGTATACTAGCAAGTGTTTTTTATTGCAAATATTGTTTATTTAACAACACAATTTAAAGGATATCAGAGTATTCTTCCTTGTAAGATTGCACTTGAATGTCTTCCAGAAATGATTTATAGAATGGATGAAAACTACAATAAAGGCTTATTTTCAAAAGAAGATACAGAAAAATGTAAACAGAGATATAGTAACACATTAAAGTGGCTCGAACGATTTGATTCTTTTGCAGTACCTTTAATCATTATTAATTGTGTTTTAATTGGATTATCAATAACCGGAATCATCATTTTACAAATTTCGAAACATCAGGTTTTATTTTGTTCTCTCTATGGAGTTGCAGGATTTTTTATTGTAATGCAGACAGCTTGTCTTTTTATTTCTTCAAGATTTTTATGGAAAGCTGTATTTGCATGGATTGAGAGATTAAGAAATATAAAATGAGAAAATACAAAGGAGCTGGAATCGCTCTGTTTCAAAAACAAGATAATGACTATGCAATTCTTTTAGGGAAACGGACTATAAAACCGAATAAAGGCAAATGGTCTATTCCTGGCGGCGGATTTGAAAAAACTGATAATTCATTATTTGAAACTGCTATTAGAGAATTACGAGAAGAAACAGGAATTAACTTATCTAATTCGGTAAATGAAAAAAAAGCAATCATCTGTAGTTTTCACTATCCATGCTTCGAATGGAAAACTTTTATGTTTGAAGTTGCTTCTGATTTTCATGTACCAGAAAGATTTTGCTATGAGTTTTCTGAAATTAAGTTCATTTCTCTAAAAGATATTCATCAATATAAATTAGCATTTGGAGTAAGGAAAGAAATCAAAAAATTTTTAATTTCCTTTTTCCCCCGTGCCCCCAAGAGCGGCTTGCGCCTTAAATCCGCACTGAAAGCAAAGTGGTGCCGGAACAGGAGTTTTGTTAGAAAACAAAATATGTGCTCTAAAGAGCGTTTTTGAATCGAATTGATTTCAAATTTTGCCTCCAAATCTGTCACCTTTTCGGCACCAGTCGATTTTAAATGTGTTACTTTTTAGGGGTGCAGCTCAGGTTTTACAGGTACTCCAATTTCCCGCGAAGACCGCAGTACAATCGAAGTATTTGGCGATTACATTGATGTTTACGATATGACTCAGGCGGTTCTTGATGGTGCAACCCGTCCTGTGTATTACGAAAGCCGCGTTATCAAACTTAAGCTTGATGATAAAGTTCTTGCTCAGATTGATGCTGAATATTCTGCGCTTGCAAATAATGCTGATGAAGAAGTAATCGAAAAGAGTAAGCATGAACTTGGCAAGATGGAAGAAATTCTTGGCCACGAAAAAACAATCAACTCTCTTGTTGATGATATTCTTGACCATTACGAAAATGAGCGTCAATACTTGTACACCGGAAAGGCAATGATTGTTGCATATAACCGTTCCATTGCGATGAAGATTTTCAATCGTATTTTGGAATTGAGACCTTCTTGGGCGGGGACAACATCGCAGGTTACAGTTGGCTCAAAGCAAATTACTGTTCCTGGTGATGATGCCCGCATTGTCGTTGTAATGACCGAAAGCAATAAGGATCCTGAAGAATGGCGGGCAATAATTGGAAATAAAACACGAAAGCAGGAACTTGCAACCAGATTCAAAGATAACGACAGCCCGCTTAAAATTGCCATAGTCGTAGATATGTGGCTCACCGGCTTTGATGTTCCGTCTCTTGCTACAATGTATGTTTACAAACCAATGGAAAGCTACAACCTTATGCAGGCAATCGCCCGCGTAAACGGAACATCCTTCGGATGTTCATCGAGTTTGCGTAGCAAACTCGCAGCATGAAAGCGAGTTTTTGCAAAGCAAAAACTCGGTAAGCAAGCGATAGCTTGCGACGTATCGCAAGTGCACTCAAACAGGCTATGAACGACTACACCGTCCGCGACCGACAGAACTACGGCGAAATGGATGTTGCAAAACGTGCTTATCCAAAGTTTCAGGAAAAACTTGAAATCTGCCGTGACCTTTTCTTTGGTTATGATTACACAGCATTCTACGAGGGGACAGACCTTCAGCGCGGTATGACAATCAGCGGAGCTGTAAACTTTATTGTTGCTCCAGATAAAGAAGAGCAGAAGCAGGCATTTATAAAAGAAGCACTCATGCTCAAACAGGCACTTTCACTTTGTTCTTCAATGGTAAAACAGAACATGCGCCTTGAAGCAGCTTTCTTTGAATCTGTCCGAGTTCTTGTAATGCGGCTTTTGTATAATCCAAGCGGCAAGAAATTTTCGCTCAAAGAAATCAACGACCGTATAAATGAACTTTTAAAGCAGTCTGTTAAATCTGACGGAGTAATTAATCTTTTCTCTGACGTTGGCGAAAAAGTAAATCTTTTTGATCCGACATTCCTCGAAAAATATCGGCAAAATGAAAGAAAAGAACCTTGCTGTAGAAATGCTCAAAAAACTGATTGATGAACAGGTCAAAGTATACAAGCGAACAAACCTTGTAAAATCTCAAAGTTTTAGCGAACTTATTCAGCAGACATTGAACCGCTACTTGAACGGAATGCTCACAAACGAAGAAGTAATTCAGGAACTTCTTCACCTTGCAAAAGAAATGCTGCACGCAAACGAAGAAGGAAACAAACTTGGCCTCACAGACGAAGAACTTGCTTTCTATGACGCACTCACAAAACCAGAAGCCGTAAAAGATTTTTATTCAAACGAAGACCTTGTTGCCCTCACAAAAGAACTCACCGAAACTCTCCGCAAAAACAAAACAATCGACTGGCAGAAAAAAGAATCCGCCCGAGCAAAAATGCGCATGATTGTAAAAAAGCTTTTGAAAAAATACAAATATCCGCCAGAAGGCCAGGAAGATGCTCTTAAAACAGTTATCAGCCAGTGCGAGCTTTGGACAGATAATGTCGCAGATTTTGATGAAGCATATAAGACAGTTTCGTATTCAATAAATGATGACTATGGAATGTTGAAAGCGGCAGAACCAAATCCTGATTACGGAAAGTAAAAAAAAAATCATTTTGCAGTGGACAATTCCTTATAATACCACTATTATAATTACTGTATATTTGTTAAGTATTATTATGTATTATATATAATTTTGAATAGTGGTAAGACTAAATGAGCAATCTGGAAGACAGGAATATTGCAGGCACTGAAGAATGTTTTAATTCTTCAGGCTGGCAGAAGACATATATGGCAATCGACTTAAAAAGTTTTTATGCTAGCGTGGAATGTGTAGAGCGCGGGCTTGATCCGCTTACTACAAATCTTGTCGTTGCCGATGCAAGCCGTACTGAAAAAACCATCTGTCTTGCAGTAACTCCAAGCCTCAAAGCATACGGCTTAAGCGGAAGATCTCGCCTGTTCGAAGTTGTTCAGAAAGCCAGAGAGGTTAAGCGTCAGACCGGAAAAAATTTGACCTACATCACAGCTCCTCCGCGCATGGCGTTATACATAAAATATTCTGCAGACATTTACGAAATCTACCTCAAATATTTTTCTCCTGAAGACATTCACGTTTATTCGATTGACGAAGTGTTCATCGATGTAACGCCTTACCTTAAGCTTTACAAAACAGATGCGCGCACTTTATGCCAGACTGTAATTCATCACATTCTCCGCAACACAGGCATCACTGCAACTGCAGGTATCGCGCCGAATCTTTTTTTATGCAAAGTCGCAATGGACATCGTAGCAAAACACAGCCCGCCTGATAAATACGGCGTTCGTATTGCAGAGCTTGATGAAATGGAATTTCGACGCACGCTCTGGGATCACCAGGCGCTTACTGATTTCTGGAGAATCGGGCCTGGAACTCAGCGCAGGCTTAACAAGAATTTTATGTTTACTTTAGGCGATGTTGCCCGCCGTTCGCTTTCGCCTTTAGGGCTTGAGCAGCTTTACAAAACTTTCGGTATTGATGCAGAAATTTTAATTGATCACGCGTGGGGTTATGAACCCTGCACGATTAAGCACATAAAAAGCTATCACTCTGAAGCTCACAGTTTAAGTACGGGGCAGGTTCTTCACAGGCCGTACAAATATGACGAAGCGCGCCTGATTGTAAAAGAGATGACGGAACTTCTTGTAATGGATATGACAGAAAAGAAAATCGCTTCTGCATTTTTTTCACTTTATATAGGCTATGATAATTCCTGCATTACGGATGCTTATGAAGGGGAATATGATATCGACTGGTATGGAAGAAAAATTCCCCGGCCTGCACACGGCAGCATCAACTTTGGTTTTGAAACAAACCTGATGTCAAAAATCCGCGGCGGCATTCAGCAGATTTTTGATGCAGTTGTTGACCCACATCTTACAGTTCGCAGAATCAACATCTGTGCCGCAAACATCATTCCTGTAAAAAATGTACAGGCAACTTTATTTGATGATATCGAGGAAAACGACCGTGAAAAAAGGATCCAGGCGGCCGTCCTTGGAATACAGCAGAAGTACGGAAAGAACGCCATGCTCAAAGCCCACAGTTATGAAGAAGGCGCTACAACCCGTGAACGAAACACACAGATCGGAGGGCACAAAGCATGAATGGCGCTGAATGTCGAAATTACGATGACATCATTAACACACAGTGGCCGCCTGTTGATGGCCGACCAGAGAGCATGAGTCTTGAAAACCGTGCAAAGATTTTTCTTCCTTTTGCAGCCCTCAAGGGGTTTGAAAACGAGGTTGAATCAAGGCTTCGTGACGAAATTGCCAGAATGGATGAGAAGGCCGGAAAGATTCAGTTTGACGGCGCTTTGATGGATCAGATTTACTGGGATTAAAGTTCGGGGCAAATGGCACGGGGGAGAGCGTGTGCCGTTGTGGATTTAGTTGCGTGCGGGGCATTTTTGGAAAAATCATTGTGGTCAATTTGTCGATATATGCTATAATAATAGTCTATGATTGATGGATTTACGCTGATTAAAGAAGAAGACCTTTCATATTTCCGCGGAAAGGGAATCTGGTTAAGACACGACAGAACAGGACTTGAAATCTTCAAGTTTGTAACAGATAAAATTAATAATTATTTCTGTTTTAATTTTAAGACACCTCTTGATAACGACACAGGTGTTGCTCACATTCTCGAACATTCAGTTCTTCATGGAAGTAAAAAATATCCCGACTCAGAATTATTTTTCAAGCTGCAGCAGAAAAGTCCGTGCAAGGATTTGAACGCCGCAACTGCAAAAACTTACACTTCATTTTATGCAGAGACCTGCGTACCGAGAGATTTTTACAATCTGCTTGATATGATGGGCGACTCTCTTTTCTTTCCGCTTTTGACTGATGAAGTTTTTATGCAGGAAGGCTGGCGAATTGAGAAAGATGAAGAAGGGCAGCCAAAACTTAACGGTGTTGTCTACAACGAAATGAACAACGATGATAAAAAAAGTGTGCTGTTCTACCAAAAACTGAATCGTGATTTTATGCCGGGTTCAAATGAAAACAACAATAGCGGCGGCGATCCACTTCATATTCCTGAATGTTCAGTTGAAGACGTAAGGTCATTTCATAAAAAATATTATGTTCCGAAAAACTGTTTTCTTTTCTTATTCGGAAATATGGATTTAGAGGAACAGTTGAAATTTCTCGATGAAAATCTTTTGTCGAGACTTGAGTCTGGAACAGAAAAAGCGCCTCTCGGTGATGATGTAATTCCTTTTACAGAACCAAAAGACTTTGAAGTTTTTTCTCCTCATTATGGTACTGATGAAGTGAATGTTGAACTCCGTTTCTGTATCGAAGATGAAGATCGTGATACGATTAATCTTCGTGATGACTTTTTCAATCTTTTAAAATATGCGCTTACAGATGAAGTGATTGCACCAAGATATGGTTCTTCTGCTGATGTTGATACTTTCGGAACTTCTAGTCACAGAATCTTTACAATATTATTGTTCGGTGTTGAAAAAAAAGATGTTCCTGCAGCAAAAGATTACCTTTTCTCGCTTTTTGAAAAAATTGCAGAAGAAGGAATTAATCCTGAAGTGGTTAAGGTGTTCTGTATTAATCAGGATATCGATTTTGAAGATAATGAATTTGACGTAAATCCGAATGCGTTGAACGATCCGTCATTTTCAGGTTGGATCGAAAGTGATGACCCGTTTGTAAATCTTGTAGACCCTGAAGCTTTCTGGGCCCGCAACAAAGAACTGTTTACAAATCCGCCTGATAATTTCTTTCAGAATCTGACAAAAAAATATCTTACAGAAAATCCTCACAAAGCTTTTGTCGTAATAAATCCGGACGAAAAATATTTTGATAAAATTGAGGAAGCTCAGAATAAAAAATTCGATGAACTTCTTAAGAAAATTCCTTCTGAAAAAATTGAGGCAGATTCAAAGCGCTTTGAACAGTTTCAGAAAGATTCTCTGAACGGAAAATTTGCAGTTGAAATTCCAAAGGTAGATATTTCTGATCTTCCTCTGCCGCAGGATGTCGGTCTTGCAGATTGCGAAAAGGTAAAAACTAAAAACGGTGAAGTGTATGTTTTTTCTTCAGTGCAGGAAATAAACAGAAAAACTCATTTTTCGATTCTCTTTCCATGTGATGCATTGTCTCCGGAAGAATGTTTTTATCTGAATGAATCTATTTCATTTTTGAAAAAACTCGGGTTCGGTGATTACGATATAAAAGAAACATTTGAATTAATGTCGAATGCTTCTGTTGATATTTTGGATTATTTTATTGATTCCGACTGTCGCACTGTTTACTGTGAAAATGTAGAAGAATACCAGAAAAGATACTGGTTTAATATTTCATTTTCCATTTTTAACAGAAAGATTGAAGAAGGCTTAAAGCTTGTAAAGGAATGGATTTTCAACAAGAACTTTAACGATGAAACCTGTATCAATCAGTACAAACTTCAGTTTAAGAGATTCCTTGAACAGACTAAAGATGATCAGGCTACTGTTTATGGTGCGCATTACCTTCATGCACAATGTTCAGACTGCATGATTTTAAATGATTATCTTGGCGGACCTCATCTTCTTGCAATGTATAAAAAACTTCAGGAGATTGGGTTTGATGAAGTAATAAATAAAACTTTTGAGGCGTATAAAAAAATTATTTTAACTGGCGCCGTGTTCAACGTGTTTGCATGTAAAGACCAGCTTGAAAAATCAAAGAAAGCATTGATTGATTTTATTAATGATTGCGGGTTTAATTCGCTTCAGAAGGAATTTGAGTTTGATACAAATTCCCTCCGAAAAGAAATGATGCTTGAAGATAAAATATCTGACGGTATTGAAATTAATACAATCATCACTAAAGAAGAAAATAACTGTTCATTGGCTATGTTTAACGGTTCTCCATATCCGTCAAAAGAATTTGCTGCAGAAGAGGCTCTGATGCAGTGGTTTTCAAATACAATTCTTTATGAGCAGATTAGAAAATGTAACGGCGCATATGATGTAAGGGCAGACGTCTCTCCTTCTGACGGAACTGTAAGATTCCAGACAACACGAGATCCAGATCCTGCAGGTTCACTTGATACTTATCAGGAATGTCTTAAGCTGATGGCTCAGAAAAAATTTACAGAAGAAGAATTGAATGAAATTATCATCCGCATTTACGGTCTTGCAGTTTCTGATATTTCTCCAAAAGAAAGAGGCGTGTTCTGTTTTGCACGATGTCTTTCTGGTCTAAATCCTGAGTTCAGAAAAAAACGCCTGCAGAATCTTCTTGATCTTAAAACAGTTGATCTTGAAAAAGCTGCAGAGCGTCTGTATGAATATTCGAAAAATATGAAGGCAATGATTATTACAAGCGACGAAAGTAAAGCTATTGGTAAAATCATTGCACGGCTTCAGTAATTGCAAGATTTTTATAATTGCAATTATTTAGTAGCCGAGAGTTTCGCCGACTAAGATTACTTTGATTCTGTTTGGAACGCGTGACATTCTTGTTACTACGAACTGGCAGCAGATGCTGTCAGTAAAACAGTCGCCACATTTTCCTGTTGTGGCGCATGGTGTCTTGCAGTCAAGACGGTTGCAGTTTGGCGGAGTTGCCATGTTGCGGATGCGGCGGATTCCGTCTTCTACATTTGGAACTACTTTGTTCATGCCGGCGATTACGATTACGTTTTCTGGTCCGTAGATAAGATATGCAAGACGGTTTCCTCTTCCGTCAATGTTTACAAGTTCGCCGTCAATTGTAATTGCGTTTGTGCTTGTAAGAAAGAAATCTGCGTTAATCTGTTTTGCCTTAAGCTCTTTGATTTCTTCATCTGTTTTATAATTTTCGCGGATGATAAGGTCATGTCCTGCACTTTTTACAGAATCCTTAAATCCGTTTTCGTCTAAAGTCATCGATCCGCCGTATGCTACTGACTTTGAAGATGAACCAATAAGTTCGAGCATTTTTGCTTTTGCTTCTTCAACGTTTTTGCAGTAGTAGCCTTCCATTTTGCGAAGGTTTAATTTCTTGATGATTGTTGCTGCCTGGTTTTCGAAAAAAGTTTCTTTTGGTGTTGCCATTTTTTATTCCTCTATAAAGTTCATTATAACAGATTTGTAAAAATCGGAACAGATATTTTTTTTTAGTAAAAGTAATTTAAACTCATTTTTGAATTCATTATAATTTTTATCAGTCGAGGTTTATTATATGAGTTCTAACTTTCCTTTAAATAAAGATCAGTTAACAGATTTGGTTAAGAAATTTCCTACACCATTTTATCTTTACGATGAAAAAGCAATCCGCGAAAACATGCAGAAATTTACAAAAGCCTTCAGCATCTTTCCAGTGTTCAGGGAACACTTTGCAGTAAAGGCTTGTCCAAACCCATACCTTCTTAAAGTGCTAGCAGAAGAAGGATGCGGTGCTGACTGTTCATCACTTCCTGAACTTATGCTTTCTGAACTGGCAGGCATCAAAGGTAAGCACGTAATCTTTACCTCAAACGAAACTCCGGCATCAGAATACCAGTACGCATTTGACCGCGGAAACATCATCAATCTTGATGATATTACTCACATTGAATATCTTAAAAAACACCTGGGTAAACTCCCTGAAACAATCTGTTTCCGCTATAATCCGGGACCAGAAAAGCAGGGCTGTAACTCAATCATCGGAAAACCTGAAGAAGCAAAATACGGTTTGACTCGCCAGCAGATTTTTGAAGCATACAAAATATGTAAAGCTGAAGGTGTTCAGCATTTTGGACTTCACACAATGGTTGCTTCAAACGAATTGAATCCTGCTTTCTTTGTTGATACTGCAAAACTTCTTTTTGAACTTTGTGCAGAAATCAAAGAAAAGTGTGGAGTAAGAATTGAATTTGTTGACCTTGGTGGCGGACTTGGAATTCCTTATAAGCCAGATCAGAAAGCAGTTGATTATGATGTAGTAGCTCAGGGAATCAGAAAAGAATATGACCGCGTTGTAGTTCCTTCAGGTCTTGATCCTCTCGAAATTTACTGGGAATGCGGACGCCCGATTACCGGTCCTTATGGCTGGCTAGTTACAACTGCAATTCACGAAAAACATATTTACCGCGAATACATCGCAGTTGACTCATGTATGTCAGATCTTATGAGACCTGGAATGTATGGCTCTTACCACGAAGTTACAGTTTCAGGAAAAGAAAATGCACCAAAGACAAAAGTTTACGATGTAGTCGGAAGCCTCTGCGAAAACTGTGACAAGTTTGCAGTTCAGAGGGAACTTCCAAAAATTGACATGGGTGACTTTGTAATCATTCACGATGCAGGTGCTCACGGACGAGCAATGGGATTTAACTACAACGGCAAACTCCGCTGTGGAGAAATTCTTTTACGCAATGACGGAAGCTTTAAAGAAATCCGTCGCCGCGAAACAATTGACGATCTGTTTGCTACATTGGATTTAAGCGGAGTAAAGGATTTTAATTAATACACGGCGTTTGATATAAATATCTTCCTTTTTGCATAAATATGATATAATTAAATACAGATTCATTGTGTAAAAGGAGTCTCTGTATGAATAATGCTTATCAGTCACAATATGAAAGAGTAACTAAATGTCTGGAAATTATCAGAAGTAAAACTGATTTTGTTCCAAAGGTAGCAGTTGTTTTAGGTTCTGGTCTGGGAGATTTTGCAGATGAAATCGATATAAAAGCAACTGTAAATTATTCTGAAATTGAAGGCTTTCCTCAGTCTACTGTTCCAGGACATAAAGGTCGTTTCGTATTTGGTTATATAAATGATGTGCCTGTTGTTGCAATGCAGGGACGGGTGCATTTTTATGAAGGTTACCCAATCAGTGACGTAGTATTGCCTGTCAGACTTATGCATGCCATGGGAGCAGAATATTTGTTTCTGTCAAATGCAGCAGGCGGAATAGGGGATGGTTTTAAAGCTGGTAATCTTATGATGATTACTGATCATATTTCGACTTTTGTACCTAATCCATTGATTGGACCAAATGAAGAAAAGTTTGGAACAAGATTCCCTGATATGAGCAATGTTTACAGAAACGATCTTCAAAATATTATACGTGAATGTGCAGCTGACTTAAAAATTCCACTTAAAGAAGGAATATATATCCAGCTTTCAGGGCCAAGTTATGAGTCGCCTGCCGAAATCAGAATGTGCAAAATGCTTGGTGCCTCTGCTGTTGGAATGAGTACAGTTGTAGAAGCCATCGCCGCAAATCACATGGGAATGAAAGTCCTGGGTGTTTCACTTATTACAAATCTTGCTGCAGGAATTTCTGAAGTTCCATTGAGCCATGAAGAAGTTCAGCAGGCTGCAGATGAAGCAGGTCCTAAATTTAAAGCTCTTGTAAAAGCGGTTATCACTAAAATTAATGAATAGACTTGCTCTGGAGAAAATCGAGTACATAATAAAAAAATCAAGGCGCCGGACTATTAGTGTTCAGATTTCATCTTACTGCAGGCTGATCATCAAAGCGCCTTTATTTACTACTACTTCAGAAGTTGAATCATTCCTGAAAGAAAAAAGGGACTGGATCAAAAAACAGCTGGAACGTACCAGAGCTCAGAGCCAGCTTGCAAGCTCACTGGGAATTCTTTCAGAAAAAGAAATCCGTAAGTTAAAAAGAGATGCTAAAAAAATAATACCACAGCGTGTAGAGCATTACGCAAAACTCTCTGGCATTACCTACAACAGAATCTTTATCCGTCTTCAAAAATCTAGATGGGGTAGTTGTTCCGCTGAAGGAAACCTAAACTTCAACGCACTGCTTGCATTGATGCCGTTGGAAGTTTTAGACAGTGTTGTAGTTCATGAACTTTGCCATCGACGTCACATGAATCATTCCAAGGCATTTTATGATGAAGTTTTGAAAATATTTCCTGATTATAAGAAGTGGGATAAGTGGTTAAAACAGAATGGACCAGTGTATCAGATGCGGGTTGAGGAATAGTTTGTTATGTTAATGACAAAAAAAAGAGCGCTTCAATCGGCGCTCCTTTATTTGAATGCTTCAATTATTTCTTCTGTTCAGAAGGCTTTTTCTGTGCTTCTGCTACTGCAGCTGCCATTTTCGTCTTTGCTTTTTCGATGTCGTTAACCATTGGGTTAGGCTGTCCTGTTGCATCGAGTGCATCGCGCCAGAGTGAACCTGTAGGATCAACTGCATTTCTGTGAGCTGTAACAGCTTTGATAGGAAGGTGAACGAACTTGTCGTGAACGAGTCCTATTACACATTTTGTTTTTCCTGCCATTGCTGCGTGAACTGCGTTGTTTCCGAGACGTTCACAGTAGATTGAGTCAGCAGCAGTTGTTACTGATGCGCGAACCTGGTAAGAAGGATCGATGTATTTAAGGTTGATTTCGATGTTCTTTGCTTTGAAATATTTTTCAATTTCTGTTTTAAGGAATACGCCGATATCAGCAAGTTTTTTATTTCCTGATGCGTCTGTTGCACCTGTTGATGTAAGAAGATCCTGACCGGCACCTTCTGATACTACGATTACTGCGTGTCCGCGTTTAGCAAGACGGCGTTCGAGGCATGCAAGGAATCCGTTTTCACCTTCCATTTCAAATGGAACTTCAGGAATCAAACAGAAGTTTGTTTCGTGTGATGCAAGTGAAGCAGCTGTTGCAATAAAGCCTGCTTCGCGTCCCATAAGTTTTACAAGACCGATACCGTTGATCTGTGAAGCAGCTTCCATGTGAACTGCTGCAACAGCTTCTTTAGCACGCTGTACTGCTGTTTCAAAACCGAATGAGCGGTCGATGAACATCAAGTCGTTGTCTACAGTTTTTGGAACACCAACAACTGCACATTTAAGTCCGCGTTTTTCTACTTCACATGCGATGTCGTAAGAACCGCGCTGAGTTCCGTCACCACCAATGATGAAGAGCATATTGATTCCCTCTCTTTCGAGGCAGTCTACGATTTCTGAAACACGCTGTCCGCCGCCGCGAGAAGTACCGAGGTATGTTCCGCCGATCTTGTGGATTTCGTCGATCAGGTAGCGGTCGAGTTCAATAGGTTCGTAACCTTCTTCAGGGAAGAATCCATGGTATCCGAACTGATAACCTTTAACTGTTTTAACACCATAACGTGTGTTGAGACAGCGTACGATAGCACGAATTACATCGTTCAAACCAGGACAAAGTCCACCGCAAGTACAGATTCCAGCTTTTGCATGAGATGGATCGAAGAAGATCTTTTCGCGAGGTCCAGCTTTCTGTATAAGGTTTGATGAATCGAGTACGATAGGTGTTGATGTATCAAAAACATTAATCTGGTTGATTACATAAGAATCATCTCTAACGTATCTTGCAGTCATGTCACCTGGTACTGTTGAAAGTTTGATTGGGGATGCAATTGTACATGGTCCCAATGTGTCGATTGTAAAGTCGAGTTTATCGTTTGCCATTGATAGCTCCTGATTTATTTTATAGCGAAAAATTTGCTTGGAATAGTCCATCTATAAGAATATAGGGTTATGGCGTTTTGTTCAATACATAGAAGTTAAGTTTTTTAAGCATTTATTAAGGATTACAGCTGTGCAAAAATAAGCGTTGCATATTCCTTCTAAAAAAAAGAGTTCATAATCCTGAATAGAAACTGATTATTTAATATCGATTTTTGTTGACCGGCTTTTAAATTTTTTATACTTTATTTTATATATATTTATAATAGAATATTTTATAAAAATTGGAGGGCTTTTTTTATGAAGTCAGGCAAAGTTTTTCTTATTATCGGAATCGTATTGGTATCGCTTTTTGCAATCGGTGGATGCAGCTATAACAAAATGGTATCAATGGAAGAATCTATTGATGCACAGTGGGCTCAGGTACAGAACCAGTATCAGCGCCGTTATGATTTGATTCCTAATCTTGTTAATACAGTTAAAGGTTATGCTTCGCATGAATCTGAAGTTTTTGAACAGGTAACTGAAGCACGTTCAAAAGTGGGCGGAGTAATCAATATTGATTCTTCAGTTCTCGATGATCCTGAAGCATTTGATAAATATCAGAAAATTCAGAGTGAACTTGGAACAAGCCTTCAACGCCTTATGGCAGTGACAGAAAGTTACCCTGAACTCAAAGCTAATCAGAATTTCCTTGCCCTTCAGGATGAACTTGAAGGAACAGAAAACAGAATTGCAACAGAACGCATGCGCTTTAACGAAACAGTTCAGTCTTACAATAAATATATTCGCGGATTCCCAAGAAATATGTTTGCTGGAATGTTCGGCTTTGAAAAGAAATCCTATTTTGCAGCCGGAACAGAAGCTCAGAACGCACCAAAGGTTGAGTTTTAATGAATACAAAAACTGTAATCAAAAAGCTTAAACTTAATAAGAAAGGCTTTGATAAAATTCAGGAAGCAGTAAAAAAAGCAGAGAGCAAGACCTCTGGAGAAATTGCAATATGTCTTACTCCTGAAAGTTCAGATTATTCAATCTGGGAATTTTTTGCAGCAATGTTTTTAAGTCTTGTCTGCTTCTGCGTTATGCTTCCTTTTGCGGCAAGAATTAATAATTTGATTGAAAGTCTTACCTGGGTTAATAAGCCCGGTTATCTCGCTGTAATTTTTGGCGGAGCAGTTTTTTTTACTTTCTTTGTTTTTTTCTGGATGTTCAATATTCCGGCTATTGACCGTTTGATTATTCCTGATGTTTACAAAACAAAAATGGTTTCAAGAAAAGCGTTTGGGGCTTTTGCAGAGACAGGCGTGTACTGTACAGAAAAACACAACGGTATTTTGATTTTTGTTTCATTTCTGGAACGTCAGGTTCGCATTGTTGCCGACAAAGGAATTTCTGATAAAATTTCGGACAACATGTGGCAGCTTATTGCTGATGGTCTTGTTTCTGAACTTAAAAAAGGAAACGGCGTTGACGGTTTTTGTGATGCAATTGAAAAGTGCGGACAGCTTTTGAGTGAACATTATCCAATCGAAAAAGATGATGTTAATGAAATTCCTGACGGACTTTTACTGATGGATAATTAAGGCAGGTAAAGTTATGAAGTTAAAGAAATTTATTTTATCTGCAACAATTCTGATTGCAGCGTGTTCTTCAATTTTTGCCCTTAAAGTTCCTGAACTTACAGGGCCGGTAATTGACCAGGCAAATCTTCTTTCTTCACAACAGAAGATTCTTCTCGATACAGAGCTTCGTAATATCAGTGATGAAACTGGAACTCAGATTGCAGTCCTTACAATTCCAAGTCTTGAAGGCGTAAGTCTTGAAGCATATTCGATGAAGGTTTGCGAACAGTGGAACCTTGGTTCAGCAGAACGCGATGATGGTGTTCTTGTTCTTGTTGCATATGCAGAAAAAAAAATCCGTATTGAAGTCGGTTATGGCCTTGAAGGCGATTTGACAGATACAAAATGCGGTCTGATTATACGAAATGTAATGGCTCCAAAATTCAAAGCCGGAGAATATGGCGAAGGAATTATTGATGCTGTCAGAAATATTGAAGCCGTAATCGGTGTCGGTGGCGAGGATGTTGATGTTTCTTCGCTTGATAAAAATCCTGAAGACGAAGAAATGACTGTAAAGGATGTTATTATTTTACTTGCAATTTTCTTAATCTTTATAACAGGAAGTCTCTCGCAGAAAGTTCCTGGCTTTTCGTGGCTTCCATGGGCCTTTATGTTTAAGAGTAATTACCGTGGTGGCGGCGGCGGACACAGTTCCGGCGGTGGATCTCATGGCGGCTTTCAAGGCGGCGGTGGCGGCTTTGGAGGGGGCGGAGCTTCTGGTGGGTGGTAGCGGCTCGTACTGACCCCAAATATTGTAACCACTTGAAAGGAGAGTTTTTCTACCGATAAACTAAAGGAAGGTAGAAAAATGAAGAAAAGATTCTCCGAAGAACAGATTGTAAAAATGATTCAGGAACACAAACAGGGAAAAAGTGTTTCTGAAATCAGCCGCGAGTATGGCGTTGCCGAACAGACATTTTATAAGCATTGCTAATAAACGGGCCCTTAAGAATCTTACTGTGATAGATCCAGTTTCTAAGGTTGCTCCAAGAATTGTCCCAGCACTTTCTATGCAGGGTGAAGGTGTTGCAGAAGTTCTGGATGAAATCTGGCACGAAGAAAAATTCAAGTTTCTTCAGACAGATAATGGTCCTGAATTTAGAAGTTCTGCAGTTCAAACATGGTGCATAGACCATGATGTAAAACAGGTTTTCTCACGGCCTGGAAAACCAACGGATAACTGCTTTATTGAATCATTCAACCGGATTTTCCGCGATGAATGCTTTAATGAAAATTATTTTTCGTCTCTGTCAGAGGCTAAAAAAATAATTGAATCCTGGCGGATAGATTACAACGAAAATCGCCCTCAGAAAGGATTAAAAGAATTGACACCAAGTCTATTCAAATCTAAACTAAAAGGTATGAAAAACTCTCCTTAAATTTGGTGAATTTTGGGGGGAGGACTATGGGGATGTAAGAAAAAACTATTTATGCTCATATTTTGATAGTAATGTTATAATATAATTGTTATTAGTGAGGATGAACTTATGGATATCGATTTTTATTCAGTAAAAAAATTACTAGGAATGCAGTTTTATATCCCAAGTTATCAGCGAGGTTATAGATGGACAGAAAATGAAGTCTTAGCTTTATTAAACGACTTATCTGAGTATGCAGATTCAAAAAAACTTGCGAGAAACGTTAGTAAGTTTTATTGTTTACAACCATTAGTAATAAAAAAACAAGGTTCGAAATATGAAGTAATTGATGGGCAACAAAGACTTACAACTATTTATTTAATATTGAAAGCATTAGAACAATATGCAAAAGATGCACTTGGAGTAGAAGGTTTCACATTATTACCCCCTGACTTTGCAACACGAACAAACTGTATAACATTTTTTAACACAGAGGCTTTTAAGAAACATTCAGATGAAAACTTGGATTTTCTACATCTTTCAAATGCTTACGATACTATAACAAAATGGTTTGATTCACCAAGAAAAAAGAATGATATTTTTGATATTCTATCTAGTGAATCATTTAATGCTCAATTTATTTGGTATGTAATAGATGATAAAGAAAATGCTTACGAAGTTTTTAGAAGACTAAATTCAGGTAAATTATCACTTACAAATTCAGAACTTGTAAAAGCTTTAATTCTTAATGAAGAGGATAAAGACGAAACATTTAATCAAGAAGATGTTGCAAGAGAATGGGAAAATATTGAGAATCACTTAGAAAATGATGATTTATGGTATTTTATCAATTCAGAACCAGAAGCAAAAAAATATGAATCAACTCGAATGGACTTCTTACTCGAAATCATACTATTAAAAAATAATATAGCTTTAAAAGATAATTATTTTATATTTTCAGAATTTAATGAAAAAATAAAGAAAGATGGTTGGAAAAGTGTATGGGAAGAAATTAAGTCTGTTTATAGAACTATCCAGACCTGGTACAATGACAGAAAAATGTATCATTATATCGGTTTTTTAATAAATGCACGCGGTAATTCCAAAGTTAGTATAAGCGAACTTCTGAAAAATTATGAAGAAAAGTCCAAAGATATTTTTTTTGCATGGATTAAGGATAGTTGTAAAACTATTCTAATGGACAAAGATAAGAAGGTTAATTACTCAGATCTGATCTATGAAAAAGCCAATGATAAAATTCATAACATTTTACTGTTATTTAATTTGGCCACAACTCAAAATCAAATCAGTGAAACCTCTCGTTATCCATTTAAAAAACATTTCAAAAATTCATGGTCTTTAGAACATATTCATGCTCAAAATGAACGGCAGAAGAATTGGTCAGAAGAAGAAATATTGCAATTGAAAACGGATATTAATAATATTGCGAGACTCACAGATTCTAATCAAAAACAAAACCTTATGGACTTTTCTGATTATATCAATCCTGAAAATCTAAAAGATGAACAAGTATACCGCTCTATGATGGCAGTCTTTATGGGAGAACCCATAGTAATTGAAAAAGATAGTGAGGGCGCTATTATCTCTGTTTATTCTGACTTTGAAAAAGATGATACATTAATGAATCTTGCTTTGCTTCAAGCAGATAAGAATGCATCTTTCAATAATAAAACTTTTCTCGAAAAAAGACGTATCCTCGCAAAATACGAAAATGCCTCTTCAGAAACACAATTCGTTCCTATTTGTACCAGAAATGTTTTTTTCAAGCATTATTCACCAGATGCAACAAACCCTTTTATTTGGGATAGAGAAGCTGGAAAAGATTATGTACGTGCAATGATGAATGTGATCGGTAATTTTATTGGTGTTACTCCCTTTAATAACTTTGATAAGCCCAGTTCACAGAAAATTGAATTCGGTTTAATCCGAAAGTAGCAGTAAGGAGATGGTTAAAATGAATGATATTTATACTTTTATAAAACTCTTAAAAGAATATAGAATTGTAATTCCTGTTATGCAACGTTCTTATGCAGAAGGAAGAAATACAAAACACGCTGAAGATGTCCGTAAATCAATAATTGAGACAATTATAAATTCCGTACAGCACAACAAACCGCTTTTTTTTGATTTTGTATATGGAAATATTAATAAAGAAGAGAAAAAATTCATTCCTTTTGATGGTCAACAACGATTAACAACTTTGTTTTTATTTCATAGATATGTATTTGAAAAATCTAATGAATCTTTAGAACTCTTACAAAAGTTTAGTTATGAAACACGCCCTTCTGCAAAAGAGTTTCTAGAAAAATTATGCCTTAATAATATTATCCCTTCTAAAGATGATTCTTTATCAGGTTTTATAATTAATCAAAACTGGTTCTTTGATGATTGGAAAAAAGATCCAACAATTTCCTCGATTCTGACTGTTTTAGATGAAATACATACTCAATTTCTTAAAACACAAGGGGTGGACTTCGTAAAAATTGTGCAAGCACTTAAGGAAACAGATTTAATTTCTTTTCATTTCGTAGATATGAAATTAAATCAATTACCAAACAATACATATGTAAAAATGAATGCAAGAGGTAAATCTTTGACTGGTTTTGAGAATTTCAAAGCAAGTTTAGAAGAATACTTAAAAAACACTGATAGTTCATTATATCAAGAATTTAAGAACAATATTGATTCTATATGGCTTGATTTTATGTTTTCTAAAACAAAACCAGACTTACCAGATTCTGTATTTATGTCTCTTTTTAACAGACATTTAATTAACATATGGAATTTAAACAAACAAATGAATCCCGATATCGAGGAAAAAGCAATTTACGATAAAATCGATTCTGATCTAATTGCTTTCCCATCAATCGATACCTTTATTTCATGGTCAATTTACGAAAAAATACTGAATACAGTATCCACAACAAAAACTATACAACCTATATTTAATTTCTTATCAACCGTGGCAAAATCTGTCAACTCAATTGAAAAGAACATGATCCCTTATCAAAAGTGGGACTTTTTAGGTTGTGATAAAAATGATCCATATCCAGCCAGAGTAAAATATTTTGCATTTCTTTTATATTTTGAAGATTCAGATTTTCAAGAGGCTTCCTTTTCAAATTGGATGCGTGTGGTTTTTAATATAATTGAAAATCAGACAATTGATAGTATGGATTCCTATTTATATGCTCTACGATTGTTTTCTGAATTAGGAGCGCATAGTCATAACATATATTCTTTCTTAGCAAATGATTCCAATATAATTGTATCTGGTTTTGCGAAAGAACAAGTGTCTGAAGAAAGAATAAAATCGAAAAAGATTCTTGAATCAAAAAGTTGGGAAGAAGCTATTTTTAAAGCAGAGCATTTTGAAATATTACTTGGAAAAATAAGCGTTCTTTTCCAATCTGGAGAAGAAACTTCTCTAGAGGTTTTTAATAATCGATACAAATTATTAAGAACCATGTATGAAAACAAAGATAATTACCACATTATTAAAGTTCTTATTTCTTATTATAAAGAACCTATTCCGAAAGAACGTATTTCATTAAAAAATACAAAAGAAAATATTAAACAATTGGTAACAAAAACTTTTTCTAATGAATTTCAAAAAATACAATCAGATAAGATTAATCCTTCAATTAACTATTATTGGATAAAAGAATTAGCAACAACAAGACTTCTTAATATAAGTCGAACTGATGGAAAGTTTGTAAGTAAATATGGAAATCGAGTTGTTTTGTGGGGTACTGCAGGTTGTGTATGGAAAGTCTTCGGTAACGACGTATGGGGAAATGTTCTATTAGGAGAAGAGAAAAGGAATATTTTTCTAAACAGTCTTAAATTGCCAAATGATTGCTTTGAAACCGATTACTCAAATAAGGAGTATATTTTTTACTCTGGCAGGGAAACATATTTTAAATATAATAATCATTACTTTTTATGGTGGACACATGACAGCAAAAAAGAATGCGATGTTTACATTATGACAAAAGAGTGGGATGATTATATAAAAAGAAATAAGAAATTAGATAAAAAAACAAATACAGATGCAGATAAATATCTTGCATTTAATGCAACAAACGAAATGATAAAAAATCCTGAACTATTTGCTAAGGCATTAAGAAATCTTATTTCTGAATCAAAGAAATCATAAGCGCATTTATTTTGTTTCTATCGGATCCCCGCAGAACTCTTTTCTCCTGCACCCCTTGCAATGCGCACCCATCCAGACGCTGTCGAATTGTTCGGCAGCGTTTTTTATGAAGTCGCGGTTGGTGCTGAGGATGCCGGCTTCGAAATTTCGGGTGTTTTCACCTTTCATGCCGAGACCGGCGCCGGTTAGGTTGGCTGAGCCTACATAGGCGGCTTTTAAATCGAAAACGATGATTTTGAAATGAACTCTTGGACAGAGTACACGTTCCATACCTTCGATTAGGGCGGGGGATTTGTCAAAATCCTGACGAAAGGCGGGACCTGGTTCTTTTGCATGAATCAGGCGAATTTCTACTCCGTGTTTGGCAAGGTCTGAAAGGACTTCAAGCAGTGGCTTGGTTCCTCGACCGTCTTTTACGTATAGGTCTTTAATATCGGCGGTTCCAATCCAGAGTGTTTTCTTTACGGTTTTTATGCGTTCGATTACCTGGTCGTAATGAGCTTCGTTGGAGATGTACGTAAATTCTGAAGTTGCGGAAGCGGGAGATTTTAAGGGGGTATCCCCCTTAGGCGAAGGGGTAGCGTAAAACCGCTTGCGGGCTGGAGCGTGGGGAAGGCTTTCCCCTCCTGCTTTTTTTGTCGCCGGTTTCTTCGCTGCAGATTTCTTTTCTGTTGTCCTTTTTCTTCCAAACATTGTGGCCTCTATTATAACATTTAAGTATTAGAGCTTTCTATAATTGTTTTGCTCAGAGACTTTACAAGTTTTGGAATGCTTTGGAGCTGACATTTTTGCTTAAGGTACTGGCTCTTATACTTTTCTATCAGGCTATCTCGCTCAGAATGCAATGTCTCTATTTGAGTTTCAAGTTCGGTTTGTTTTTGGGCAAGAGTTGTAAGACATTCTGTTTTGTTTGTGTATTGTGAGCCCATTTTCTTCTTGAGATTTGCCTGGATAAGTGTGGTCCTTCCCCCAAATATTGTAACCACTTGAAAGGAGAGTTTTTCTACCGATAAACTAAAAGAAGGTAGAAAAATGAAGAAAAGATTCTCCGAAGAACAAATTGTAAAAATGATTCAGGAACACAAACAGGGAAAAAGTGTTTCTGAAATCAGCCGCGAGTATGGCGTTGCCGAACAGACATTTTATAAGCATTGCTAATAAACGGGCCCTTAAGAATCTTACTGTGATAGATCCAGTTTCTAAGGTTGCTCCAAGAATTGTCCCAGCACTTTCTATGCAGGGTGAAGGTGTTGCAGAAGTTCTGGATGAAATCTGGCACGAAGAAAAATTCAAGTTTCTTCAGACAGATAATGGTCCTGAATTTAGAAGTTCTGCAGTTCAAACATGGTGCATATCTGTCAGAGGCTAAACAAATAATTGAATCCTGGCGGATAGATTACAACGAAAATCGCCCGCAGAAAGGATTAAAAGAATTGACACCAAGTCAATTCAAATCTAAATTAAAAGGTATGAAAAACTCTCCTTGAATTTGGTCGAATTTTTGGGGATAAGAAATAATTCAAATATGATATTTCCTTTTATTGTTTTTTTAGTAATTGGAATAATTCTATGTGTGAAATTTGCAAAATGGATTGCAGATAAACTCAGTGAATAGATTTTATGGCGGGTCAAGCCCGCCTTTTTTATAATAGATTTTTCCATTAAAAGTAGTATAATATAAGCGGATATCATTTATCGGAGGTATCATATGCCATATGAAGTAGTTGCTGAAAAATTAAAGACTGTTCCCGAGTGTTATATGGAAGAAGTCTCAGAGTTTTTGGATTTTCTGCTTTTCAGAAATCGCGAAGAATCCTCGAAGAATGGAATTGATGAAGCTATCGCTGAAGTAGAACGTGGTGAAGTAGAAGTTTTTCATTCATTTGATGAATTTAAGGCGGCAATGGATTGAAAAGCGAACTTCATACAGCAAAATCATTTCGCAAAGACTATAAGAAACTCTCAAAATCAGAAATTGCAGACACTGATGTAGTAATCAAAAAGCTCTTAAACAATGAAAACCTTGATGTCAGTTATAATGACCATGACTTACATGGAAATTATGACGGTTACAAGGAGTGTCATGTCAGACCAGATTTGCTTTTGGTATATAAGCGTCTGGAAACAGGTGAACTGCTTGTAATTACACTCTATCGAATCAGTTCCCATACGAATATCTTTGATATAAATAAAAGCCAAAAGAAGAAATAAAACCTAACAAGTAGCTCAAAGCCGACAACACGGTCAAGCCGCGTTGCGGTTTAAATGCATGTTAGGCGGACGCCCGCACTGGGGCGCTGGGTTTTAAAGTATAAAAATTCCTTGGTAAAAGTAAAAATCAACAGTACGCCCTTTACGGGCTAAAAGAAAAACCCTTGTAAACGAAAAATAAAGGAAAAAGGAATATTTTGAGAGCAAGTCAAGCTTGCTCTCAAAATGAATTGAACATAGAAATTAAAAAATCCCCTGTCGGAGCTGGCTTTGCAGGCGAAGGGGATTTGATTCTTAGTTTAGGCTTGCTTCTGTTTGCAACCAGATTAGCAGCCGTGAATTAATAATGAATTAATTTTATGTCGCAGTTTCAAGTCACTGCAGAACTGATATTTGAGTACAAAGTGTTTTTACGCTACTGCAAGAAGTTGTACCTACTTCCTTGTGTAGCTCACATCAGACAGCTCTTTCTTAAGCTCGGCACTTGGGGTAAAGAGAACACGCAGGTTCTTAATATCATTCGAACTTACGTCCTCTGCCTTTTCATGCCCTACAGAACTGAATGAAAGCTTAAATATTCCAAACTTATTCAGTCTGATGCGGTTGGAACTTTTCAGGTATTGCGGCATCTTATCCAAGAAACTCTCGATAACAGCTACAATATCTGCCGGAGTCAGCGTGCAGGACTTGGAAATTTCCTTTGCCAATGCATTGACATCGATTTCCTCGCCGTACTCAGCCGACGCATAATACTTAGAATCCGCCTCTCTGTTGAGTGGGTTCTGTCTTTTTGTTACAGAATACATCATATAATGTACCCTCCATGATTAAACTACTTTTGAAGTACCGTATAAGCACCTCCGCTAGCGATTTTTTTCTCTGGGAACTCCGACGGAGCCCATATCTTCGGCCGAAAGATACGCTTTAAAAATAATAAATTCAGGTGGCTGTCGGCAAGTCTTTTTCCGAAAATTTTAAGGAATTTGCCGTAAAATTCTCAGTGAGTTTTGGTCAAAAAATCACTGACTTTTTAAAATTTCTCACTGAGAATTTTGTCTTTTGCCAAAATGTTCTTTTGATATAGAAAAAGAGCGTTTAAAGTGACATCTTTATTAGTTTTTCCTTCTCCAGAAACCATTATTTATATTCCTTTCTTCCATATAATTAGAAGCTACTATCTTCCAAACAATACACCTTTCAATATAGCACAAAAAACGCTCCTTTAAAATATCAATTTACTTTTATAGATTTGTTTGCTGGTCTAGGTGGTTTTCACCTTGCAATGGAAAAACTTGGCGGAAAATGTGTATTTGCAAGTGAACTAAAAGAAGATTTACGCATACTTTATAAAGAAAACTATGGAATAGACTGTTTTGGAGATATAAACACAGTAGATATTGAGAACGATATTCCAAAAAACTTTGATATGCTTTGTGCAGGATTTCCATGTCAGCCTTTTTCAAAGGCTGGAAAACAGCAAGGTTTCAATGATGAAAAAGACAGAGGCAATTTGTTTTGGAAGATAATGGAAATATTAAAAGCCAAAACCCCTGAATATATCCTGCTTGAAAATGTTCAAAATCTTCAAACACATGATAACGGTAATACTTGGGAAGTTATCAGAACACATCTTAAAACCTTGTATGATGTAGACTGCGATATAATATCTCCTCATAACTTCGGAATACCGCAACATCGTAAACGTATCTATATAGTAGGTCGTTTATGGGATAAAGGCGGGTTAAAGGATTTTCATTTTCCTCCACACGAAGAAAAAGTTGAATGTAATATAAAGCAAATTATTACAGAAGACGATAACAGTGACTTTATGTCGCTTCGAGAGCAAACAAGAAAGCATTTGAAAGCTTGGCAAGATTTCTTAGATTTACTTACAAAAAATAAAATTCCGATTCCGTCGTTCCCTATTTGGGCTATGGAATGGGGAGCAAACTATAATTATGAAAAAACTCCACCATGTCGCCAACATAAAAAAACACTTGAAGGGAAGAGAGGTAAATTTGGAGTTCCTTTACAAGGCTCCTTTGACGATATGTTTCTTCAACTTCCTATTTATGCTCAAGCAGTTATGAAACCGAATGAAGAGTTCCCCGACTGGAAAAAAAACTTCATAAAATGGAATCGAGATTTTTATAATGCCCATAAAGATGTATTAGACTCATGGCTTCCAAAGATTCAGAGGTCAGGTTTTGAAAACAGCCATCAGAAATTCGAATGGAACTGTGGCATCGATAAAAATGCAAAACCTACTCTTGAAGATAAGATAGTACAGTTTAGACCATCAGGAATCCGTGTAAAACTTCCCACCTATTCTCCTGCCCTTGTATTGACAACAACACAAATACCTATTTTCCCATGGATAAAAACACCTGATGGGAAGCAAGGAAGATATATGACAAAAAAAGAAGCTGCAAGACTTCAAGGCATGGAAGAACTTAAAAATGTACCCAATACAATTTCGGAAGCCTTTAGAGCTTTTGGAAATGCTGTAAATGTCGAAGTCGTAAGACGAGTTGCAGAGAATCTTTTGGAGATAAAATAATGGCAAACGAAGAATTGGATATAAGACCTGAGGCTGGTATTTTAGGAGTATTCTCACGACTAAGCTATAAAGCTTGGTATGCAATCGCAGAATTTGTAGATAACTCAACACAGTCTTTTTTCTCAAACGAAACTAAATTAAGGAAAGAAAAAATAAATCAAGTTCATGTACAAATCAAATATTTTCCTAATGAAAATGAACTTATAATAACTGATGACGCTTACGGCATGGAAATTGAGGATTTTAAAAGAGCTGTAAAACTAGATTCAAAATCAGATCATCCTGATACTCGAAATGAATTTGGTATGGGATTAAAAACTGCTGCTTCTTGGTTTGGTGAAATATGGTCTGTTGAATCGACTCAGTTAAATTCAGAAAATAAGTATTATACAGAAGTTAATATTCCTCTTTTACGAGAAAAAAAAATTAACTCCGTAAAAATACAAAAACAAAAGTGTTCTAAAAATGAGCATGGTACAACTGTACATATAAAGGAGTTGACAAAGCAAATATCGCCAAAAACTCATGCAAAAATTTGTACACTGCTAGAGAGTATGTATAGACGAGATTTGGAAAGTGGAAAAGTTACTATAGAATTTATAACAGGGAATAATAGTAAATCACTTTCTTTTACACCATACGAACCTTTATCTTATAAAGACAAGGTATGGAAAAAAAACATAGACTTCACTTTTGAATTTAAAAGAAAAAGCTATAAAGTAAAAGGATTCGTTGGGATTTTAAAAGACCGAAAGGCAGGCGGGAAAAGTGGATTTGCAAATGCAGGATTTGCATTGTTTAGGAGAAATCGAGTAATTATTGGTGGAGAGGGGCAAAACTATAAACCGACAGAAATCTTTGGAGAAGCACAAAGTACAATATCCCATAAATTATATGGAGAAATTGATTTAGATGACTTTCCTGTAAACCAAGCAAAAGATGGTTTTGTTTGGGACAATGGACTTGAAGATGAATTCTTAAAATCCTTAAAACCTCGAATAAAAGATATGATTTCTTTAGCATCAAAGACAGTCCAAGAACGAAATGATGAAAACATGCTTTCAAAAGAAACTTCAAATATTACTCTAGAGAAAGTCCAGCCTTACGCAGAGAAAATTTCTGAAGTTAACTTAAATAATGTTGATATAAGTTCTCTTAAAACAAAAAATGTTGCACAAGACTTATTTGATGAATATATCACAGAAACAAACAAAGAAGAAAAGATAAGTGATTCTGTGAGAGCCTATGAAATAAAAATGAGTCAAGTCCAAAAAACAGTTTTCAAAATTTCATGGAAAGAAGCTGATTCAAAAAATTGGATAGATGTTAGAAGTGATACTGACGATGCAGTTGAGCTATATATAAATATAAATCATCAGTTTTTTAAGCCATTTTCCAAGAATCCTGATTTTCAAATTGTAATTGAAAAATTTGTAATCGCATTTATGGCTGCAGAAAAAAAAGCAAAATTAGCAAGTTCTGACGGAAAAATTCCATCTAATGCTATACGGAATCTATTAAATGATTTTTTATCTTTGATTGATACAGGTGTGTAATTATGGAACAATACGAATTCGCAGATGAGAAAATAGAATCAATAATCGTAGATGGAAAATATTATCAACGAATCCATAACAAACACATAAACAGTTATGGAAAGAGTGGAGCTGATAACATAGCAGAAAATGTCACCAAAATATTTCAGAAAATCAAAGGTCAACTTTCTGAGACTACGAATCATAATTCATTGCTAGTTGGTAAAGTTCAGTCTGGAAAAACATCGAATCTGGAATTATTTTCAGCATTGGCATTTGATAACGGATATAATTTTTTGGTTATTTACGGTGGTTATGACTCAAAACTATTAGGCCAAACTACAAAAAGATTTAAGAAAACTTTTGATGCAGAAGATACAGTAACTTTTGAGAGCGATAGTCCAGCAATTTTTTCAACAGAAGAAAAAGAAGATATAACAAATCTAACTGAAGACATAATTAATGATTTTATCGAATTAAATAAGCCTATAATCCTTATTTCCATGAAGCGCCCACCTGCAATGAAAATCGTTAATAATTTTTTATCGCAATTAGATAAAAGACACCTAAAAGCATTTGTTATTGATGATGAGGGCGACCAAGCAAGTTTAAACACTAAAAAAGATAAACAAAACGATGCTTCTGCGACTTATGCAGAGATAAAGAAAATAAAAAGTTTATTAGATAATCCTCTTTACCTTTCTGTAACTGCAACTCCACAAGCAAATATCTTTTTAGATAAATGGAGTGAGTTACGCCCTGCTTCTATATGGCTTATTAGTCCTGCAAGTGGTTATGACGGAGCCCTTCAATATCATCTAAGCGACAGTAATTCGATTCAAATTATTGATGATGACGATAATTCTTTTGATACAACGGCTATTTCAAATTCTTTACGTGAAGCAATAAACTATTTTATTGTCGCGTCTGCTACAAAGTTGATACTTGAAAATAAATCTAGAACTTACTCAGACATGATTATTCATACAGCTAAAGAAAAAGCTGAACATAAGCGTGTTTATAATCAAATAGATTCCTATATAGAACAAATGCAATTGTCATTCAAAAACAATGATGAAAACATTTCTGAATTCCTAAACGAGTTTAATATTGTTTTTGATAAGTATTTTTCTGAGCAATATACATTCGATACCATAAAAAATGTTATCCCTAAAATTGTAAAATCAATAAAGTTAATTTTACAGAATTCAGAAGGAAAAGAGACACAGGCAAATCCACAGTTATTTTCTCAAAAAATATTTATAGGTGGTGATTTATTACAAAGAGGTTTAACATTTGATAATTTAATAACAACCTATTTTACTCGTTGGGCAAAAAAATCAGGTAATATGGATACTACTCTGCAACGAGCAAGATGGTTTGGATATAGAAGTAAATATTTTACATTATGCAAAATATTTACAAGTTCACCTATTGCACAGGAGTTCACAAATCTAGCTGAAATCGACGAAGATTTATGGGAACAATTTGCAGATATCGAAGTTGGAAAAATGAGTATAGAAGATATTATTATATCTGGCGAAAATACAATGTTACGACCAACGAGTCCGAATAAAGCTAAATTCCAAAAGATTAAATTTAAGAAGCGTTGGATTATTCAGCGTTTTATTGTTGAAGACCGCTCAATTATAAAGGAAAATGCTGCAATAATTGATAATTTAATAAATATTTCAAATTGGAAAGAAACAACGAAGGGAAGTCAAGTTGGTCAAGTTACAGGATATTACACCCTTTTAAAAGCAGAATCTATGAAAGCTATTGTAGATGCTATAAAGAATGTCTTTGAATACGAACCATTCCAAAAGGACGCCTTACTTAAATTGCTTGATACTGATGAAGTTGTTTTAATTCAAATAGGAAACATAAAAAAGGACGCACCAAGATTCCGTTCTCTATATAAAAATGAGCCAAGAATTAAACCCTTGCAGCAAGGTGCAAGCAGTTTAAATAAAGATAACTCAGCTTTTTTAGGTGACAGATTCATAATAATTGATGAAAACAAAGTAAACATCCAACTATATAGAGTTGCACCAGGTAATGATAAGAAAAATTATGATCCTTCATTAATTCAATATATGTTTGCAATTTATGTTCCGAAAGAAAAAGTTTATTTTACAAAAGGAGAAGAAGATGACTTTGTTGAATAAAATAACTAATGCAATAAATGACTCTCCAATAGATAATAAGCTTTACTTGGTTGAAAAAAAATCTGATACAGCAGGCTTTTTTGTAAGTAATAAAAAACTGATTTATATGGCAAAAAACACTGAGGCCATTGGAAAGAACTCTCTTGAAACAGAATATTTGCATTTCAGGTCAAATGCAAATATTCTAGCAGTTGAAAACTTACAAAACTTTGATTCAGGTTTTTATAACCTTATAGAATATAAAGTTTCATTTAATGAAAATATTTCAGCATTTGAATCTTTTATAAATCTTTGTATTGCACATATCGAATTAATGAAATCAAAAAACTTTGTAGAGTTTTTTAATTCTTTAATAGATTTATTTCAGAATGTTGGTAAAGAAAAAAAGCAAAATATTCTTGGTTTATTTGGAGAACTATCATTAATTTATTATTTTTATACAGAATTTAGTTTAAATCTTGCTTCCTACTGGCACACATCAGGTTCATATTCGAAATATGACTTTTCAATCAATAAAAGAAATATAGAAGTTAAAACTTCAAATTCCTTAAAAAATGTTCTAATAAAGCACTCGCAACTCTTTAATGGCGACCAAAATTATCTAGCAGTTTCAGTAATTGAAAATAATAATGCTGGTATCACCTTAAAAGAATTAGAAGAAAAGTTAAAAGAAATTGATGAAATAGCATCTGATTTCAATTTTATGGTTAATTTTGAAACAGAAAAATCAAGAATTGATGTATCAGATTATTCTAATAAAAAATTAAAGTTAATAAGCGTAAATATGTTCGACTGTAATAATATAAATCCATTCGAAGTTTTGCCAGAAAATGTTTCTGATGTGGAATATAGAATTGATTTATTAGGTTGTGATAGAATCAATAATGAAGATGTAAAGCATCTTCTTGAAATATAGAAAATCGCCTAACATCAGCTTCAAAGCCGACACAGCGGTCAAGCCGCTGTGCGGTTTAAAACGCATGTTATGCTTACAGCCAGCTGAAATAAGATTCTACTAATCTAAATATTTAAGTTAGTAGACAGAATCTAGATTATATATACATATGAAGAAAAAATGAAAGCAATTATTGCAAAGCATCCGAGAGCCGGCTGTATTCACAAAACAAAATGCAGCTTGAGAACCGTAAAAAAGGACATAAAAAGTATTCTGTAAAGAAACGCGAAGAACATATTCTTAAGTTCAAACATGGTGCATATCTGTCAGAGGCTAAACAAATAATTGAATCCTGGCGGATAGATTACAACGAAAATCGCCCGCAGAAAGGATTAAAAGAATTGACACCAAGTCAATTCAAATCTAAATTAAAAGGTATGAAAAACTCTCCTTGAATTTGGTCGAATTTTGGGGGAAGACTACTGTAATTAATTTAAAGATTTTATATTATATTTTGAAAAGGTTTCATGTATGAGAAAATCTGATGAAAATAAATGCTGCTGCAAATCTGGAGACCGCTGATGGTTTGGGATTTTATTCAGAATCAGCTGCTTGGAATGAAGTGGCTTGATGTTTTTATAAAATATCTTGTGTCTCTTACAGGTCTTGATCCAGAGTCAAGAATCGGTGGAACTATTTCATTTTTCTTTATGGATATGATAAAAATCTCGATTCTTCTTTGTGTTCTGATTTTTTTCATCAGTTTCATTCAGTCGTTCTTTCCTCCTGAAAAAAGCAAAAAAATTATGTCAAAGTTTGGAGGACTTGGTGCAAGAATTATTGGTGCGCTTTTAGGAACTGTTACTCCGTTCTGTTCCTGTTCTTCAATACCTATTTTTATGGGCTTTACTGCGGCGGGACTTCCACTGGGGGTAACCTTTAGTTTTCTTATTTCGTCACCAATGGTTGATCTTGGAAGTCTTGTTCTTCTTATGAGCATTTTTGGGTGGAAAGTTGCGGTCCTTTATGTTCTCTTCGGTCTTGTTATTGCAGTGGCTGGTGGAACTCTTATTGAACACCTTCACATGGAAGATCAGATTGCAGATTTTATCAGAAACACAACGCCAGATGAACTTCCTGAAATGGAAATTACTTTTAAAGACAGGATACAGAATGCCTGGAGTCAGGTTGTTTCAACTTATAAGCGTCTTATCATCTACATTGTTGCTGGTGTCCTCATTGGTTCTGTAATTCATAACTGGATTCCACAGGAGTGGATTGTAAAGGCACTTGGAAACAATAATCCTTTTGGTGTAATTCTTGCTGTTATATGCGGTGTTCCTATGTATGCCGATATTTTCGGATGCATTCCTATCAGTGAAGCGCTGCTTGGTAAGGGAGCTTTGCTTGGTGTTGTTTTGAGTTTTATGATGGCTGTTACAACATTGAGTCTTCCATCAATGGTAATGTTAAGCAAAGTTGTAAAGCCAAAGCTGCTGGGTATATTTATTGCAATCTGTGTTGCAGGAATTATTTCGGTTGGATATCTGTTTAATTTTTTACAGGGATTTTTATTTTAGAAAAAACTAAGGAGATAAATTATGGAAATTAAATCAATTAAAATTTTAGGAAAAGATGGATGCCGTAACTGTTCTACAATGTTTCAAAATACAATTGATATTCTTGCAGAAAAGAATATTTCATGTGACTGTCAGCATGTAACAGATCTTCAGGAAGTAATGAAATTTGGTGTAATGAGTCTTCCTGGTCTTGTTATTAATGATAAAGTAGTAAGCTACGGAAAAATTCTTTCAAAAGCAGACATCGAAAAATTTATTGTTGAACAGTAATTTTAGAATGTTTTAATTGAAAATAATCGGTGATGTCCAGACCTTCATCTTTTCTTGAAAATGGTTAAGTAAATTCACTTTGATTTCAACCCTAAATTCCTCGTTGATATATTCAAAAACTTTCTATATAATAGAAGTAATATGGACTTATTGAAAAAACTCGAACAGTGTGAGGCTCGTTACAAGGAAGTTTGTGAACTTGTTCAGTCTCCGGATTTAGTAAAAGATCAGAAAAAATACAAAGACACAATGCGTGAACACGGCTATCTTTCAGGTGTTTGTGAACTTTATGACGAATACAAGAAAGTTCTCTCTGGAATTGAAGACGCAAAAGTTTTGATTACAGAAGAAGATGACGTTGATATGAAAGAAATGGCTCGTGAAGAACTTCACCAGCTTGAAGAACGTCAGCCTCAACTTGAAGAAGAAATCAAACTCAAGCTCATTCCACCGGATCCACTTGATGAAAAGAACATTATTCTTGAAATCCGTTCTGCTGCCGGTGGTGACGAAGCATCACTTTTCGTACGTGACCTTTGGGAAATGTACTGCCATCTTGCTGAACGCAAAGGCTGGAAGACAGAAACAATGGAAGCGCAGGAAACTGAAGTAGGTGGTTTCAATAAAATCGTAACTAACATTTCAGGTAAATTCGTTTACGGAACTCTCCGATGGGAATCTGGCGTTCACCGTGTTCAGCGTGTTCCACAGACAGAATCACAGGGACGCCTTCAGACTTCAACTGCAACTGTTGCCGTATTGCCAGAAGCTGATGAAGTTGATATTCAGATTAACCCTAACGATGTACGCGTTGACGTAATGCGTGCCGGTGGTCCTGGCGGTCAGTGTGTAAATACAACTGACTCTGCCGTTCGTTTGACACATATTCCTTCAGGTCTTGTTGTAATTCAGCAGGATCAGAAATCACAGATTAAGAATAAAGAAAAGGCTTGGCAGGTTCTACGTGCACGTCTTTTCGATCTCGAACAGAGCAAGAAAGATGCTGAACGTTCTGCTGCCAGAAAAAGCATGGTTGGTAACGGTGACCGTTCAGAAAAAATCAGAACATATAACTATCCTCAGGACCGCGTAACTGATCACCGTATCAATTACAGTGCTCACAACCTTCCTGGATTCATGATGGGAAATATGGACGATATGATCAACGCTCTTAACGTTTACGCAAAAGAAGAACAGTTAAAAGCGGACATCACAGAAATGGGCGGCCAATAAAAACAAATGGTAAACAGCAAGGTCGTACTGATTGTCGACGAAGATAAAATCAACCGCAATGTTCTCGCAAAAATTCTCAAGGATGAATATACAATCATTCTGGCACAGAATGGAACTGAAGCGCTCAAGATTTTAAAGACAAATTACAAACGAATTGCTGCTATCATTATTGATCTTGAAATGAAAACTATGGATGGTTACGAGCTTCTCAAGGAAATTCACGAAGCATCGGACTATTCAAAAATTCCTATTATTGCATCTAATCATCTTGGCTCAGAAGAGCAGGAAGAAAAAGCATTGATGCTTGGAGCTCATGACTTTATCGTAAAGCCGTACAATGCTCAGATTATTAAACGCCGTATTGCAAATACTATAGAACTGATGGATGCAGTTAAGGTTGTAAATCTTGTTATTAAAGATGACTTAACTCCGTTGCATAACAAGCAGTACTTTATGACAGAAACCCGCGAAGTATTTATCGACAGAGCCGATGAAGAATTCGATGTTATCTGTCTTGATATTGACCAGTTTAAAATGGTCAATGATTCGTACGGAATGGCAACCGGTGATAAGGTTCTTTATAAGGCTGGGGAATTAATCGCAGCTGCTTTTGGTGAAGATTCAATCTGTGCAAGATTTACTGCAGATAAATTTTTCATCACATTAAAACATCAGTCACTTTCATATACTACTGTTATAGAAAAACTTACAAATGATTTAAATAAATACGTTTCAAAAATCGGCGTTAAAAACAAAATCAAAATCTGCTGTGGTGTTTATTACATTCACGATAAGACAATTCCGATTGCGGCAATGTGTGACCGTGCTGAACTTGCTACTGAAAACATCAAAGGTAAATACGGACAGGTTATCGCATTCTACGAAGACGAAATCCGCCAGCAGATGCACAATACGCTTGCAATTACAAACATGATGGAGTTTGCCCTCAAGAACGAAGAGTTCCAGATTTTCTATCAGCCAAAATATGAACTTGCATCTGAATGTGTTGCAGGTGCAGAAGCGCTTGTTAGATGGAAAAATTACGAACTTGGTTTTATGTCTCCGGGTTCCTTTATTCCGCTGTTTGAACGCAATGGATTTATTACACAGCTTGATATGTTCGTATGGGAAACTGTCTGTAAGGATATGAATGAATGGATCAGTAAAGGTAATAAACCTTTTGCTGTTTCAATGAACGTTTCCCGAGCTGATATTTATAATCCAAACCTTGTTAAAGTACTTTGTGATTTAAGCGATAAATATAAGCTTGATCGAAAATTCCTTCATCTTGAAATTACTGAAAGTGCTTATACAGACAGCCCTGAGCAGATTATTAAAATCGTTACCCAGTTAAGAGCAAAAGGATTCCCGATTGAAATGGATGACTTCGGTTCAGGCTATTCTTCACTTAATATGCTTGCAGAAATTCCAATTGATGTTCTTAAGCTTGATATGGGATTTGTTCGCAACGAACTCCAGAAGCCTAACGGTAAGGGAATTCTCGGCTTCGTAATCAGTCTTGCAAAATGGCTGAACCTTGCCGTTGTTGCAGAAGGTGTAGAAACTCCGGAACAGATCCGCATTTTGAATTCAATGGAATGTAACTATGTTCAGGGATTCTATTTTGCTAAGCCTCTGTGCAAGGAAGATTTCTTTGCCCTCATGGGTGAAGGTAAGGTCAAAGAAATGTACCTTACAAGTTCAAGCGTAACTTCAATTGACAGAAATCAGATTGCAATTACAAAAGCAACTGGTGAACGAAAAGGAATAATGCTTGTCGTTGATGATATTGAAATCAGCCGTAAGATTATCATTGACCTTTTTCATAATGAATACGATATTGCTGAAGCAGTTGATGGTCAGCAGGCGTGGGAATACATTCAGGAAAACTTTGAAAATATTTCTGTTATCATGATGGACCTTCTTATGCCTATCATGGATGGTTATCAACTTCTTAAGCTTATCCGTCAGGATGACAGAACTAAAGATATTCCGGTTGTAGTAACATCACTTGGTGAAGAAGCATCTGAAGAAAGAGCTCTTGCAATTGGTGCAGATGACTTTGTTTCTAAGCCGTACAATATGACTGTATTGAAACATCGTGTAAGTAATGTTCTTATTAATTCCCGCATCAAAAGAATTGAAAGGGAACATCAGCAGAACAAGCTTGCACTCGAAGCAGAACTTGCAGTTAACAAAGATGTCCTCACAGGTCTGTATACAAGAAAAGTAATTGAATCTAAAGTTAATGACTTTTTTGCAGATAAAGCTGATGGTGAAGCAGTATTCCTTATGCTCGACCTTGATAACTTTAAAGAAGTAAATGATACATACGGTCACATTAAAGGTGATGAAACATTAAAGAAGGTTTCGGATATTCTTGCATCTTCGTTCAGAGATGAAGATGTAATCTGTCGAATGGGTGGAGATGAGTTCTCAGTATTTATTCCTCATCTTATTGAAAGAAATTCCCTTGAAGCAAAATTGAACAGGCTTTGCGAATGTCTCGACTTTATGGTTGAGTCAATAAGAATTACCTGTTCTATCGGTGCCTGTGTCTCTCCTGAATATGGTCAGGATTATCAGACTCTTTACAACAATGCAGACATGGCTCTTCTTACAAGCAAACGTTTTGGTAAAAATCAGTTCCAGATTTATAACGGCCAGTCAGTATTACCGTCATTTGTTTTCTATAGGAATATTGACTGTCTCCTTGATGAATTTACAGATGCAATTTTTGTAATTGCAAAAGATACATACGAAATGCTTTATATTAATAAAAATGCATGTGAACTTTTCAATGTTGAAAAACGAAACTGCATAGGAAAAAAATGTTTTGAAAACTTTCATCAGAAGAACGAAATATGTGTGCACTGTATTTCAAATGATGAAATCTCAGAAGAACAATTTCTTGAAGCACCATTTATCATAAAAGGACAAAGTTATATTTTAAAAATTAAACTGATTAACTGGAGTGGCGTTCCTGCCCGTGTTCATTATATTCAGCGTGAACTTCCATATTTTGAAAAATCACTTCCAGACTCCGATGACGATTCAAGCATTAAAAAATAACGCAGTTAAAATTTTTACAGACTGCGGTTTTTCAACTCCTCAACTGGATGCCGATTGTCTTTTACAATTTCTTCTCAATAAAGATAAAACATGGGTCTTACTTCACCGCGATGAAAAGCTTACAAGCGATCAGCAGAATGAATTCAATGCACTTGTAGAAAAAAGAAAAACAGGTCTTCCGATTGCATACATTACAGGCAAAAAAGAATTTTACGGCATTGAATATTTTGTAACGCCTGATGTTTTAATTCCAAAACCAGACACAGAAATCTTAATCGAAACTGCTGTTAATAAAATTCTTGACTTAAAAAAAGAAACAGTAAAAATTATTGATGTCTGCACCGGAAGCGGCTGTGTAGGTCTTTCTGTATTAAAGGAACTTCTGGACAAAAACTGCAATTCAAAAATTGAACTTACACTCACAGATATAAGCACTGCCGCGTTGAAGGTCGCAGAAAAAAATGCGAAGAATATTTTCGGCGACAAGCTTATTGGTGCAGAAATAAAACTTCTTAACGGTGACCTTTTGTGCAAAACCTCAGGTTACGATTTTATTCTTTCTAATCCGCCTTATGTTCCTCACAGTGAAGTTGAAGAACTGTTGAAGGATGGAAGAAGTGAGCCTCGTCTTGCACTTGACGGGGATACGGATACCGCGTTGAATGATGGTTTACATTCCGCTGATGATGTACAGACAGATGACGGTTTACCGATAATCCGCCGTCTTGTTCTGGCTGCGTATGAAGCGCTTAATAGCGGCGGCTCGTTCATCATGGAAAGCGGGGAATATCAGACGGAAACTGTACGGCGTCTTTTTACCGATGTCGGTTTTATAAATGTCATTTCAGAAAAAGATCTTTCTGGAATGGAACGAATTACAATTGGAGATAAAAAATGATTCAGTTAGTAGCATTTTTAGGAAATTACGGAAAAGAATACGAAAAGACTCGTCACAATACTGCATGGCAGTTTGCAGACAGTCTTCCGTTTTATTCAAGATTGAACTGGTCGAATAAATTTCAGGGACAGATTGCAAGTCTTGATTATTCAGAATTTGTAAACCTTGCTTCCAATGCATATTCTGAACTTTCTAAAAACGGTGAAGGTCCGAACGTTCCAAAGAATGCGCCTTCAAAAATATTTTTCTTAAAACCAGAAACTTACATGAACCTTTCAGGACAGAGCATCGGTGAAGTATGCCAGTTCTATAAAATCAAACCTGAAGAAGTTTTAGTAGTTCACGATGAACTTGAAATGAATCCTGGATTTTTTAGCCTAAAATTTTCTGGAGGCCTTGCAGGTCACAACGGACTTCGTTCAACTAAAGGCGTTTTAGGAACACCTGATTTTTTCAGACTCCGTTTCGGAATCGGTAAGCCTGCGAATGTAAATATTGCAGATTACGTTTTGAGCAACTTTTCAAAAGACGAAGCAATTACAATGAGCATTGTTTACGAAAAAGCAGGCTTCTGTCTTGCAAAAACACTTCTGGCATCAGAGCCTTCAAGACTTACATCACAGTGGGGTAAAGTAAATGTCAACGCCTGATTTTGATCTCGTATTAAATGGGGAATTTAACACAGCCGAAAAAGCTTTTAACAGACTATACAATGTCGTAAAAATCTTACGCTGCCCTCAAGGCTGTCCGTGGGATAAAGAGCAAACACCACTTTCCATGAGACGCGACTTAATCGAAGAAGTGTTTGAAGCAGTTGATGCGATTACGGCAGAAGATTCATTCCACGCAAAAGAAGAGCTTGGAGACGTAATGCTCAACGCAACAATGATCAGCTACATGTACGAGCAGAAAGGCGATTTTTCTGTCGCAGAAGTTTTGAATGAGCTTGCAGAAAAATTGATCCGCCGTCATCCGCATGTATTTCCTGAAAGTGAAGGAAGCGTGTGTGCAACATCGCCTGTTAAAAATGGTAAAGAAGTTTTGAATCAGTGGGACCGCATTAAAGAAAATGTTGAAGGTAGAAAAACTGAATGCATTTTAGACGAAGTTCCAGAAGGATTTCCGCCGTTGCTTCGTGCTTACAAACTTCAGAAGAAGGCTTCTAAAAAAGGCTTTGACTGGGACAATGCTGATGACGTTAAGGCAAAAATTACTGAAGAGCTTTCAGAAGTAGAAGAGGCAAGGGTAAAAGTTGAAAGCCTTCTTAAAAACCAGAGCGCTCACGCCTTTGAAATGAAATCTTCCAAAGAAACAGATGACGCACAGAAGGCGCTTGAAGGTGAAATCGGAGATTTACTTTTTGCCGTTGTAAATTACGCAAGACATTTAGGCGTAGATCCTGAAACAGCGCTCAACAGTTCAAACGTAAAGTTTTACAACCGCTTCAGCTATGTTCAGAAAAAAATGGAAGAGGGGAATATTCCTATGATTCAGGAAAATCTTCCAAAAATGGACGAGTTCTGGAACGAGGCTAAGGCTTTGAAAAAGTAACAGCTGGTGAACTGGCTTCAGTTTTGAATTAAAACGGTACTTTGAAAAAGTAAAAAATCTTGTTGTTTTGACCTAAATTTGTTATATTAATATTATGAGTAAAATTTATTTAGATGATGAAAAAGAGGAAACAAAAAAGACAGAAGCACCTGATGCTCTTGCTGAAAAATTCCTCAAAACACGTCAGATTCTTCTTTCTGGAGAAATCAATAAGGAACTTGCTGAAAAATTTAACAAGCAGCTTCTTCTTCTTGAAGCAGATAGCAATAAACCTGTTTATGTTTATATCGATTCTCCTGGTGGTGACGTTTCTGCAGGATTTGCAATTTACGATATGATTCGTTTTGTAAAATGTCCTGTTGTTTTAATTGGTAACGGACTTATTGCAAGTGCAGCTGCTTTAATTCTTCTTGCTGTTCCACAGAATATGCGCGTTGGACTTCCTAACAGTGAATATCTCATTCACCAGCCATTGTCTGGAATGCGCGGAACTGCAACTGACATTCAGATTCATGCAGCAAACATTAAAAAGACAAAGGCAAAAATCAATAAGATTATTGCTGAAGCTACAGGCAAAGACTTGAAAAAAGTTGAAGCAGATACTGACCGCGATTACTGGCTTGATGCTGAAGAAGCCCTTGAATATGGACTTATCAGTAAAGTTATTTCTAACCGCGCAGAATTGAAATCTGTAAAATAATAAATTATGACTTTTGAACTGACCGATGAACTTGTAGATTCAATAATCTCAGCTTTGGAAAATCAGGACCAGCAGTTTGCTGTTGATGCCAGTTCAGGAGTTTTAATAGAAAAAAAAGAAATTGAATGTGATGAAGATGTTTACTACGAACTTCCTTCATGGAGTTCGGCAGACGGTTTTAATTTAATGGAACAGTTTGTAAACAGTCTTCATTCACCAATGGCCAGAAATGATTTACTGACTGTACTTCGTTCCGGCAGGGGGGTGTTCAGAGGATTTAAAGATGTACTAAGGTCTTATCCTGAGGTTGAAAAAAAGTGGCATTATTTCAAAAATAAACAACTTATTAATTATGTAAACCAATGGTACAATTTGCTGCGTGAGACATGGGGTCTTGAAACATTAGATTGTGAAATTGAAGAAACAGATGAACTTCTTCACGATGATTTTATTTTTAATCCGTATGACTACACATGTGACAGCGCCGAAATTTTAGAACATTTAGATACTGTAGCAAAAGATTCCTGCTCAGAATATCCGGAAGAAGTAGGACTGGCTTTAGCAGATTTATGGAAATCTAAAGCAGATGCTGAGTTAAATAAAAACGCATCTGGTTTTGTCTGCCGGTCATATTCCAAAGATTTTGCAGGTTGTGTAATTTTTGCACCGTGTCTAAAAAATGCACCAAAAACTGTTTTACTCACCAGTTTTTTCGTGCAGAAAAAATATCGCGGTCTTGGGATTGGGAGAGAACTTTTCGAGCTTGCATTAGCAGAGCTGAAGGGCCGCCATTTTAAGTGGGTACTTGTTGCAGACACAATGATTCCTGAATCTGTTACACCTTTATTGTTGCGTTCAGGTTTTAAACCGATTGGTTCAGGATATATTGCAGATTTGTTTGCAGAATAATTTTTTTTAGAGGTAATTATTATGTCATTTAGAAAAGAAAACGAAATTGATATGGATCAACTTGCAGCATTTTTACAGGATGCAGTTGAAAAAGTAAGAACACAGGAAAATCCTGATTTATTGAATGATATTAAAAAAGTTTTCAAAAAGAATGTTCCATTCTCATTGAGAATGTATGTAGCAGCATATCTTACAAAACAGTGTGGATCTCACTTCAGACCAAGAAGAGAATTCAACAACGATCGCAGAAACCGCGACTTCCGTAAAGAAAATCAGAGAAACGATTACAAACAGAATAAACAGACAGAAGCTGCAGCAGCAGAATCTGCAGATTCAAAAACACCACATCCAAGAGTTCAGATTGATGAAGCTCTTGCAACAACAATCTTCGTAGGAATTGGACGCAACCGCCGTGTTTATCCTCGCGACCTCGTAGGACTTTTAATCAGCGTTGCAGGACTTGAAAAAGACAGAATCGGTGACATCCGTGTTCTTGCAAATTACTCATTCGTTCAGTTGTTCACAGAAGATTCTGATAAAGCAATTAACGCACTTAACGGTTATGAATACCGCGGTCGCAAACTTTCTGTAAGCTATTCACGCCAGAAAGGTGACGAAGTTGCTGAAGGTGAAGAAGCAATTCCTGCAAATGTTGATTCTGGGTATACAGATCCTTCAACTCAGGCAGAAAAAGATGATGCAGAAGCTTATGCAGCTGCAGAACGTGCTTCTAATTCTGAAGGATTTTCAGCACCATCACACGAAAGCGCATCAAACTACTTAGTATAATTTTCATTTTATGGAATTGAAATTAGTTAATACCGGGATTCTGCGGGTAAACACATGGCTTGTTCCACTCACAGAAAACTCGGTGTTCATTACAGATCCTGCATGCTGTGATCTCACCGGAGATTCTGATGTTCTAATCAGATATCTAGATGATAACCGAATCACGCCTGCAGGTATTTTTTTAACTCACGGGCATTTTGATCATGTAATGGGATTGAAATGCCTCAAGGAACGATGGCCTGATCTCCCGGTCTGCATTCACAAAAATGATGCACCCTGCATCGGAAAAACTTCTCTTGAAACTCAGCAGAAATTTCTAGCAAGCATGGGACATGTAGACAGTGACTTTGTTTCCGCTCTTACAAATCTTCCTCAAGCAGATTATCTTCTCTCTGATGGAATAACTTTCGACAAGGCAATTCCATCTGCTGCTCCAGAAATTATAAAGGCCCTTTCAGAATGGAAAGTAATTCACACACCGGGACATACTTCAGGTTGTGTATGTTTTTATAATGAAAAAGAAAAGCAGCTTATTGCAGGTGATACAATTTTCTTTGGTTCCTACGGACGAACTGATTTGTACGATGGAAATGAAGCTCAGATTAAAAAGAGCATCGTAAAAGTAATTGAGACTCTTCCGAAAGATGTAAAAATTTATCCAGGTCATGACAGATTCGGTTTTACACTCGAATCATATTCACCTTTCTGATTGTTTCCAGAAACGAGATTGTTTTTGCAATTTGAATGTTGCTGACTTATCTTTTTGATATTAAATTAAAAATTACCAGCGTCTCATTAAAGGAGAGAAGGGAACAAATTTAATTCCTTCTGAAAGAGAAGCTTTAATCTCGTAGAAAGTACATTCGATTTCGCCGGTAAAGTGAATTTTAATTTCTGCGATGGATGGAGGAAGTCCCTGTCGTGGTAAAGAACAGCTTCCAGGATTTATGAAAGTAATTCCGTTGTTTTCAGAAATGTCTGCAACGTGACTGTGTCCGTAAAGAATTAATTTTGATTCTGATGTTTTTGCATGATTTTCGAGGCCGGCAGTTCCGTAATAAACGCCGAACATATGACCGTGTGTAACAAGAACATTTTTTCCTGCTACGAAAAAAGTTATTGCAGCCGGCGCTTTTAAGGTGCGGACATTCAAATCTTCTGAAGGGAAAAAATCAACATCAAAAACGCTTTCATCACCGTTGCCGTGAACCATTGCAATAACTGGTGGTAACGAAGTTTGAAGGTCTTCATTGGAGTCAAGATTATTTAGAATGTGAACAAGGTCAGCACAGCCGTCACCCAAGAAGGCAAGTGCATCTGCCTGAGAAGAAAAACGTTTAAGGATAGTTTTTAATATTTCAGGTCTGCCGTGAGAATCTGATACTGCAAGGATTGTAGCACAATCTTTTTTTGCAAGCGCATCAACGGCTTCGTTGCTTCCCAGTAAAAAAAGTTTGTGCTGTTTAAGTTTGTTCATTAAATTAGAAAATCGCTTTCCTTATTTTACATCTTCAATAATAAAATGATTTATTGAAGAAAGTCCTGTTTCAGGATCAACATATCTTTTGATTGTATGATTATTTCCTACAATATGATTAACATGTCCGTAAAGATTTGAATCACTCTTTAACGGTAGTTCTGTAAGAAGCATGTAATCAATTGCATTGTCAATTATGTCTTCGATTCCTGTGATGCGAACCTGTTCAACTTCTTCCTGAATTTCTTCAATGTTGTCGGTCTGTTCAACTGCTTTATCAAGAACAAAGTCACTTGTTGCTTCAATTGCAAGAATGTCATCCTGCGGGAATAAAGTATAAATCGGATAAGGCTTAACTTTGTTTGCTTTATCTTCTTCCTTTTTTTCTTCATCTTTTTTTGCAGGATCATCAATGTCCATTGTTTCTTTTAACTGTGCAAGGGCATTGGATGTATATTCCGGCGCACCAAGTGTAATAACGCCTGCAAGTTTTACATCACTGAGAAGTTTTACAAGTGACGAAATGCGTCCTATATTTCCTACTAAAAAATCATCTGGATAAACATATGGAATAATTAAGCCGGAATTTTCTGTTCCATCAGAAAGGCCGAAGAAATCTTCAAGGTGAGCAACTTCTTCCTTAACAAAATCTTCTGAGTTGTAACCATAGCCGAATACGATACAAATTTTCTTTTCTGTATTTTCCCAGTGAGGACGAACAGGCTTTACTTCTGCTTCTTCAAGTGAAATTGCACCTTCCGGGTTTTTATTTTTTTTGCCTGAACATGAGAAGGCTAAAAGGGCAGCTAAGGTTACTGCTGATACAATTCTAAAATATTTGTTGTTGATGATTTTCATACTATTATAATACAATTTTTCGGCGTAATTGAAAAGGCATTAAAAAATCAATATACTTACTCTATTATGCCTGGCTTTTATGATTATTATGACGTTGCAGTAGTAGGAGCAGGACACGCCGGAATCGAAGCATGTCTTGCCTGTGCACGCATGGGACTTAAAACATTAGTTATTACTCAGTCGATTGATGCAATCGGACGCATGAGCTGTAATCCTTCTATCGGTGGAATTGCAAAAGGAAACATCGTTCGCGAAGTAGACGCATTAGGCGGCGAGATGGGAAAATTAATCGACCACTCAATGATTCAGTTCCGTCTTTTAAATAAAAGCCGCGGTCCTGCTGTTCAGGCTCCACGCTCTCAGGCAGATAAATTAGTGTATGCTTCACTTGCCCGAAAGACTCTCGAAAGCACACCGAACCTTTCAACTTTAATGGATACAGTTGTTGATATCCTTACAACTGATTCTGACACAGACCTTCCTCCAAATACAGACAGTCAGGCAGACCTCGGATCAATTCCGGGCGAAGTACGCGAAGGAAAAATTGCAGGTTCAGAAAAAGTAAACTTACATAAAAACGGAAAACGCCAGAAGGTTGTCGGAATCGTTACAGAGCGCGGAAGAATCATTCCGGTACGCGCAGTAGTTTTGACAACGGGAACATTCCTCGGCGGAAGAATCTTTATCGGTGAATACGATGCACCATGCGGCCGTATCGGAGAAAGTGCAGCGTTCGGACTTACTCAGAACCTTCACAGACTCGGCTTTACGACAGGACGACTTAAAACAGGAACACCTCCACGCATCTTGAAGGAATCAGTTGACTTCAGCGTTCTTGAAGAACAAGCAGGCGATGAAGAAGTAATTCCTTTCAGTTATGACACAGAAAAAGTTGAACGTCCTTTAGTTCCATGTCATGTAGTTTACACAAACGAAAAGACACACGAGATTATCAGAAAAAACATCGGCCGCTCTCCCTTATATTCCGGAAAGATTTCTGGAATCGGACCACGCTATTGTCCTAGTATCGAAGACAAGGTAATGCGTTTTGCAGAACGTGACCGCCATCAGATTTTTGTAGAACCTGAAGGACTTGATACATCAGAAATTTATTTAAACGGATTTTCTTCTTCTCTGCCAGAAAGCGTGCAGGATGAGTTCTTGCGCACAATGCCGGGCTTTGAAAAAGCTGTAGTAAGCCGACCTGGTTATGCAGTTGAATACGATTATGTAGAACCTACACAGCTTTACAATTCCCTTGAAACAAAACGCGTCGCAGGTCTTTTTAATGCCGGACAGATCAACGGAACATCAGGCTACGAAGAAGCTGCAGGCCAGGGATTGGTCGCAGGAATCAACGCAGGTCTTTACAGCCGCGAACATATCAAAGTGTGCGGACCGTTGTGTCCTTCAGATTCCGACATCGAAACCAGACCTGCATCAATGGAAAGCGGCGCTTTTAATCCGAAGCCTGTTTATTCAGAAGAAGAACTTAAGATTAACTGGGAATGCTCAGAACGTCAGGCAAAAGAAGTAAGTGCACGCCTTAAAAAAATCCAGGAATCACAGGGCTTTAACAACTTTGAAAAAATTCCTGAATACAAGCCGCTTGTTCTCGGACGCGACGAAGCTTACATCGGCGTATTAATCGATGACCTTGTAACACTGGGAACAAAAGAACCTTACAGAATGTTTACTGCTCGCGCTGAATACAGACTTAAATTAAGATACGATACAGCTGACCGCCGCCTTACAGGCAAAGCTTACGAAATCGGACTCAAATCAGAAAAGCAGTTTCTTGCAATGCAGGAAAAATACCGCATGGCTGACGAAATCGTTGCATTGCTCGACAAAAAGCCGCACGCAGAAAACCCGGGCTATCCAGAAAAAATCTGGGAAGAAGCAAAGATCGATTACAAGTATAAATACTACATCGAAAAGCAGGACAAGCGCGTAGAAAAAATGCACAGAATGGAAAATTTCAGAATTCCTTCTGACTTTGACTATGGCGCAATTCCTTCACTCTCAAGTGAATCACGTTTAAAGCTTGAAGCTGTTCGCCCTTCAACATTAGGACAGGCAAGCCGCATCAGCGGAATCCGTAATAGTGATATTATGCTTCTTATGGTTTACTTAAGATAAAAAGAATAACGTACAGAATTAATTATAAACGAAGAGCAAAAAAAACAGAATTAATTTTAAACGAAGAGCGAAAAAAAACTTCACCGAGCGGTGAAGTTTTTTTATATTCTAGAACAATTCAGGCTGAGCTGATTTGTAATCAGAAAAAGCTTTTTTAACTTCTTTGACATAAGAATCTTTTTCTTTTTTATCAAGGAAGCTTGCATTGAAGCTGTTGCAGATTAAGTCTTCTATTTCTGAAATTGTAAAGTTCAGCTTTGAGTAGAGATTATAGTATTCTTCATTAACTGTAGTCTTAAAGAATACAGGATCATCAGAACCGATTGTGATTAAAATACCTGCATCGTAGAGCTGGCGAACAGGATGTTCTTCCATTGACTTAACGTAGTGTTTTGTAAATACATTTGAAGTAGGGCATACTTCAAGTGGAATTTTATTTTCAGCAACGTATTTAACAAGTTCAGGATCCTGAATTGTTGAAATACCGTGACCGATTCTTTCTGAGTTCAATACCTTGATTGCATCCCATACGCTTTCTGGGCCTACGTCTTCACCGGCATGAGCAACTGCGTGCAAACCGTCTGCGTGTGCCTGAACAAATACAGGACCAAAAAGACTACAAGGACCTTTAACTTCTGATCCGCCAAGACCGATTCCGATGATGTCATCACACGGAATGTTCTTTACAAGCGCATAATTTGCCTGAGCGTTTTCAAGGCCGAAGGTTCTTGAAACATCTGCTAAAAGCTTGATTGTAATTCCTTTTTCTTCTTTAATCTTTTTGATGTTGGAAGAAAAATTTTCTACCATTTCTTTATAGTCAAAACCTTTTTTGATAAATGCGCTTGGTGCAAAGAAAGCTTCGCAGTATTTTACGTTGTTTTCTTCAAGGTATTCTGCAAAATCAGAGAATACTAAATCAAAATCTTTAACTTCTGTGAACAAATCCTGTACTTTAAGAAAAGCAGCAATAAATCCGGACAAATCTTCGTAAGAAAAGAGCTCATCAGCTTCTTCATTTGTCATGGCTTTGCCAAAACGTTTTTCATACAGTTTTTTCACAGAAGCTAGTGTTATTACAGCCTCAATGTGAATGTGAAGTTCAGCTTTTGGAACTTGTTTTAGTAATGTAAAAAATTCAGATTTGTTCATTCTTACTAATTTCCTCTCCCTCCGCTGGACTTTCACTTCAACGAAGTAGAACTTTTTTAATTTAAAAGTATTCTTATGCATTAATATCGGCAGAAATTCCCTATTTCTTTAATTAAAAATTGTTATTATCTGCCGAATATTTCTATTATATCTGTGCGTTTTATACTAATTTTTCAAGCTCGTCTACGATGTCTTTGAATCTGTCGAGTGCTTTCTGAATCGGCTCAGTCTTTGACATGTCAACGCCTGCAACTTTAAGCGATTCAATCGGATATCTTGAGCCGCCTGATTTTAAGAACTTAAAGTAATCTTCGCGTTCTGCAACGCCTCCGTTTGTAACTCTGTCGGCTAAAGCCATTGCTGCAGAAATTCCTGTTGCGTATTTGTAAACGTAGAAGGCAGAGTAGAAGTGAGGAATTCGTAAGCCTTCCATATCTGAGTTGCTTTCGAATGTCATTTCTTCTCCAAAGTACTGTTCAAGAAGGTCTCGGTAAATTCCTCTCAATACATCTGCAGAAAGTGGAGTTCCAGATTCTACAAGTTCGTGTGCCTTAAGTTCGTATTCTGCAAACATTGTCTGACGGTGAAGGGTTGCGAGAATGTCGCCGGCTCTCATTGAAAGGTAATATTTTTTCTCGTCATCAGTTTTTGCATTTTTCAAAAGATACTGGTAAACAAGCTCTTCGTTGAAGGTAGAGGCAACTTCTGCTTCGAAGATTGTGTAGTTGTAGCACATGAACGGATTGTTGCGGCTTGAATACCATGAGTGCATTGAGTGGCCGCCTTCGTGTGCCATTGTAAATACGTCACGGATAACGTCTTCTTTGTAGTTTAAAAGAATGTATGGGTAACCTGTAAAGCATCCGCTTGAGAAGGCTCCGCTTCTTTTTCCTTTGTTTTCGTAGCGGTCAACCCATCCGTTTAAAAGGCCGTCGCACAATGTGTCTGTGTATTCTTTTCCAAGTGGAGCTAAAGCTTTGCGGCAGATTTCTACTGCTTCGTCGTATGATGTGTGTGTTTCGATGTCTTTTGTAAATGGCATGTAAACATCGTAGTGACGGAGATCTTCTGTTCCCAATGCTTTTTTAAAAATTCTGTAGTAGCGGTGAAGTGTGTCAAAGTTTTTGTGAACTGTATCAATAAGATTTCTGTAAACTTCTACAGGAACTTTGTTTGAATAAAGTGCGTGTTCAAGTGAAGAATTGTATCCTCGTGCACGGGTTTCAAAAATGTCCTGGTTTACGCTGCCTGCATAAAGGCTTGCCAAAGTGTTTTCGTGTTTTTCAAAAACGCCGTAGAATCTTTCGTAGGCTGCTTTACGTACATTGCGGTCAGGATTTTTGAGGAACTGACTCCATGAGCTTTGTGTAAGAGGAATTTCTTCTCCGTTAACATTGATTGTTCCAAAATCAAGTTCAAGGTTTTCAAGAATGCTGAAAGTCTTGTAAGCAGTTTCTGATGCTTCTGCCTGAAGTGCTAAAAGGCGTTCTTCTTTTTCTGAAAGGATGTATGGTTTTAAATGAAGGAGCTTTTCGATGTAGATTTTATAATCTTTATATTCAGGTGTGCTGATCCATTCTTTTAATTTGTCATCGTCGATTGCTGTAATTTCTGAATCAAAGAAGCTTAGAAGTGAAGATGCTTTTACGACAGCCATCTGGGCTCTTCCTTCTTTGTTTACTGCATCCTGATCGCCTTCGTCAGCGTTGTGCTGAAGGCTTGCGTAGTTTTCTACAATTTCTGCTGTCTGCCAGAGCTTTGCATATTTTGTAAGTGCCTCAAGGAGTTTTTCTTTAGATTCCCCGAGTTTATCTTTATACTGAGAAAGCTCTTCTGCCATCGGTTCAATTGAGGCGAGGGCTTTTTCCCATTCATCATCTGTCTTAAAAAGTGAAGTTAAGTCCCATTTGTCTGTTGCAGGAACTTCGTTACGATCTGGTACTTTTGTTGTTTTACTCATGTCTTATATTATAGTAGAAAATAATAAGATTGTTAAATACCAATGTTGTGTGTTAGCATGTTAGTGTGAAAAAAATATTCTGTATTTCCCTTTCTGCTATACCTCTGCCAATGTCAAAAAAAAGAACAGTTCAAAAAGCTGAATTAATTCCCGCAAAAAATCAATTTCTTTACTATATTATTCAAATTTGATAAACTGAACTTATGAAAAGTATTAAATCAGTTCTCGTAGTATTATCTTTTGCCTTTGCTATGACATTCACATCTTGTTCACGTTCACTCGGATATTCAGCAGTTTTATGGGACTTGCCTGAATATGGTATTCAGGATGGACAGATTGTAAAAGTTTATTTCAAATCAAATATTAGTCATGTTTATATCATCGGTTTGCCAGGAGAAAGCGAACGTTACGAAGTTCCTCTCTGGCAGATTACAGAACCTTCATCAAAGAAAAATGCCGAAAAAACTTTTTCTGCTTACAATGAATATATTCACCAGTATGGAAAAATGAAAGTTGACGGACTTCCAGTTCGTGCTGAACCTGTAAATACTTCTAAACAGGTTTATCGTCTTCATAAAGATGAAGTTGTAAAAATCCTTTACAAGGGTGAAGGCCAGGCGGTAATGGTCGGAAAGAATGAAAAGCTTCCGGGCGACTGGCTTTATGTTTTGACAGAAGGCGGAACAAAGGGATGGTGTTTCTCTTACAATCTTTCAATGTTTGAAACAGGTGCAAATGGTGTAATCGTTTCTGGTGATGTTCAGGAAGAAGTTGTTGCTGCTAATGACGATACAATTCTTGAACAGGTTCTTAATGCAAAATGGTATCCTGAGGTTTACGCACGTCTGCTCGACGAAAAACAGATTGACCTTGAAACAATCAAGCTTGCATACGGATTTGATACTGGTATTACATCTGGAAAAGTTATCGTAAACATTCCTGAAAAATATCACACAGCAAAATATGCAGGTGCAGAAAAAATTCGTGACAATACATATCAGTTCATCGGAACTCCATTCCAAATGATGGTAAGAAATAAAAATACAATCGTAGTTAACTATACTCTTCGTGATGGAAGTCAGGAAGCTTACACATTCATTACACTTCCGGAAGATGTTGATCTTGCAAAAATTATTGAAGCTGAAAGAACACGCAGAAATAATCTTCTTAATGAACTTTTCAAGGTTACTTCATTTAACAGCCAGAACTACGGTCAGCTTGTTATTAACAGCGGAAAAACTTTCACATGGACTGGATATACTTTGCTCGTTCCTGATGTAATTCCTTCAAGTGCAAAAGGAAGGGGAACAGTTAATGTCAAATATCTTCTCTCGAAAGATTTTGCTTCAAGATACGACGGAGTTTTGACTTTCAAATTTGACGGTTGTTCTGATGAAATCAACTTCCTTTACAAGCTTACAAATGAAGGCTTGAATCTTGAAAATATCGATTATTACTCAATTAAAGACAACGTTGTGATTGCTCGTGCATCAAATCCAACAGTAATGTTCTTTAACAGATAATCTTTTTTATAACTGCCTCAGTATTGAGGCAGCTATTTTTTTTAAAGTGAATTTATTATGGCTTTTGTTCAATTCTCAAAAGTATCTCTTGCTTTTGGCGATAGAGATATTTTAAAAAACGTTTCAGTAAATCTTGCAACAGGTTCTAAGGTTGCTCTTACAGGTGCTAATGGAGCAGGAAAGTCTACATTAATCAAAATCATGGCAGGACTTACAGAACCTGATTCCGGAGAAAGAATCTGTCAGAAAGATACCCGCATTGCATATCTTCCTCAGTCAGGCCTTACTCATCACGGCTCAACTCTCCTTGAAGAAGCCGACAAGGCATTCGAATTTGGTTATGAAATTCAAAGAGAAGCTGAACAGATTGGTGAACAGTTAAAGTCAAATCCTGACAACACAGATTATCTTGTTGCTCGTCATGCAGAGCTTCTTGCAAAGCTTGAAGATTCTCTCTGGTATAGAAGACAGGCTCAGGCAGAAAGCGTTCTTTTAGGTCTTGGATTTACCCGTGAAGATTTTACAAAAAATACAGAACAGTTCTCAGGTGGATGGCAGATGCGTATTGCTCTTGCCAAGGCTCTTATGCAGAATCCTGACATTCTTCTTCTTGACGAACCTACAAACTATCTCGACATCGAAGCCCGTAACTGGCTTGAAGTTTTCCTTAAAAATTTTAAAGGCGGATTTTTGCTTGTAAGTCATGACCGCTATTTTCTTGATGTTACAATCAATGAGGTCTATGAACTTTTTGGCGGTGAATTAAAATCATATCCCGGAAACTTTTCTCATTACGAAAAAGTTCGCGAAGTAGAACTTCAGACATTGATGGCTGAATACGAAAAGCAGCAGGCAGAAATTCATCACCTTGAAGATTTTATTAACCGTTTCGGTTACAAAGCCACAAAAGCCGCTCAGGCCCAGGAACGCCAGAAAATGCTGGATAAACTTTTAGCGAACAAAATTGAAATTCCTGAAAGTTTAAAGAAAATTCATTTTTCATTCCCGCCAGCTCCTCACAGCGGAAATATTGTTCTGCGCATGAGTGAAATTACAAAATCTTATGACGGTTCATTTAATGTTCTTGATAACCTTGAGCTTTTACTCGAAAAAGGTGAGCGACTTGTAGTTGCAGGTCACAATGGTGCAGGAAAATCAACATTGCTTCGAATTGTTGCTGGTGTAGATAAAAACTTTACCGGTAATATTGAGACAGGTGCTGGCGTTTCTATTGGTTACTTTTCTCAGGATAATGCTGAAACAATTTCGGGTACAGCAAGTGTTCTTGAACATATTGAAAGTATTGCTCCACTTGAACTTATTCCTAAAGTTCGTGATATGCTGGGTGCATTCCTTTTTAGAGGAGACGATGTTAATAAATCTCTCAATGTTCTTTCAGGTGGTGAAAAAACTCGTGTTGCACTTTTACAGCTTCTGCTTCGTCCTGTTAATCTTCTGATTCTTGATGAACCTACAAACCACCTTGATATGCATTCTAAGGATGTTCTGTTAAGTGCATTAAAGGATTTCGGTGGAACTGTAATTTTTGTAAGCCATGACCGTGGCTTTATTCAGGATCTTGCAACACGTGTTCTTGAATTAACTCCAGGAAAATTCAGAAACTTTAAAGGTGATTACGAATATTACATGCAGCGCCTTGCAGACGAAGAAGCAGGCATCGTAGGAAACTATGATGCAGGAACTGTTCATTCAAATCCAAATGCTGTAAATAAAGCCGCTGTAAAAATCAATGCAGGACAAGCATCTCCATCAAGTGCCCAAAGTTCATCAAACCAGAGTGAAAAATCTGCCGGCGCCCTTAACTGGGAAGAGCAGAAAAAGCTTGAAGCTGAACGCCGAAAAAAAGAAAAAGAAGTGGCTAGACTTGAAGATGAAATTGCAAAAGTTGAAGGAGATCTTTCAGACCTTCAGAATAAAATGTCTGACCCTGCAGTTTATTCCAACGGCGAAAAAGCCAAAGCAGTGCAGGCAGAGATTACCAGTCTTGAAGCAAAACTTGATGAACTTAATGCGGCTTGGGAACTTGCGGCGGGTGAATTATAGTTCCTTACAAGCATAGGTGACTTCCCGCCGCTTCGAGTTTGCGTGGCAAACTCTCCTGTGTTAGTGAGATAAGTAGGTCGGCGGGTGAATTAAAGCTTGTGATTTTCTTTTATTGTGCGTAAAAATCTAAAAAATATGTATGATATTTATGTAAACATTTTTTCCGATTGAATTTTTAGTATTATTTATATATCATAATATTGATATAATTATGATATATGGAGAATGTTATGCCGACAATCAGAGCGAGTGCAGATTTAAGAAATAAATATCTGGATATTTCAAATTATTGCCATTCAACAAATGAACCTGTTTTCATTACAAAAAATGGGCAGGGGGATTTAGCTGTTATGAGTATTGAATGTTACGACAATTTAATGGCAAAAATTGATTTGTATTCAAAACTTGCAGAAGGAATAAAAGAGATAGAAGACGGGCGTGCTGAATCATTTGATACTGCAATATCCGATTTAAGAAAAAAATTAGGGGTTTGATGACAGACATTGTAATTTCAAATTCAGCAAAAAAGGACATTGAAAGTTCTTTATTGTATATTCGTGATGTATTACAAAATCAACTGAAAATTTATAGCTTATCGTAATCCGGAAGCTTTCCTTCAACTCTTCCATCCCATTCTGCGCTTTTACTGCGCTCCCATTTTAGAAGTTCGTCCCATTCGGCTTTTGGTTCACAGTTCTTTTCAATTTCCAAAGCTGTTGTATGAAGACGACGGATGCAGTCACTTTTATCTTTATATCCAAGCTTTGACTTTTCAATGCTTTCGTGGAGTACACGGATTGATTCATCAAAAATTTTTATCGGTACCGGGAACGGATGTCCGTCTTTACCACCATGGGCAAATGAAAAACGGGCAGGGTCTGTAAAGCGGCTTGGGGTTCCGTAGATTACTTCACTGACAAGGGTTAAGGATTGAAGTGTGCGTGGTCCAAGACCTGGAGTCAAAAGAAGGCTTTCAAAATCCTTTGGTTCTGATTCGTATGCTGTTGCAAGAACTGCACCGAGGCGTTTCAAGTTTACGTCTTCTGCACGAACATCGTGATGGGCTGGCATAACAATGCTGCGCTTTGGAACTACAATTTTATTGTCATCGTATTTTATTACATTTTTTATTTCTTTCATTACCCGGTCAGGATTTTCTTTTGAGAAATCAAGAATTCTGTTTCGGGTGGAATCTGCATCTTTTGCAGTGAGGTTTAATATAAGACCACGGTTTTCTCCGGTAACGCCTGTGTGTGGTGTATCGATAAATGACCGTAAGTTTTCTGAACTCCAATGGTAACGGCGTGCAGTTTTCGTTTCTACATTCATTCCCTGCTGAACAACAGTCCAGTCGCCTTCGCTTGAAAGAATGAAGTTGTGCATGTAAAGCTGGAATCCGTCCTGCACTGCGGTTGAGTCTACCTTTGCTACAAGCTTACTTGAATTGATAAGCTTGTCACCATCCATTCCTGTTGCATCAGCAAGAAATCGTAATTCATCGGGAGTGCGGCGGCTGTACTTTCCACGGCCGCCACAGATGCAAAGCCCAAACTCCCGGGCGCGGGAATTGATACCTCGTTTAAGTGCATACATTACACTTGTTGTAATACCAGATGAGTGCCAGTCCATTCCCATGACGGCGCCCAGGCTTTGAAACCACAATGGATCTGACAATCGTACAAGCACTTCTTTTTTTCCGAAGTTTGCAATGAGAGATTCAACAATGAGGGTGCCCATCTGCATCATGCGGTCAGCAAGCCATTTTGGTACTGTTCCACCGTGAAGAGGAAGATCTGCGTGTCCGGTATTTTTAATCACCGCCGTACTCCTCATCTTCTTCTGCAACTTCAAGTGCTGCATTAGCAAGGTCAATTGTGTACTGACTTTCTGCTGCTTTCTGCCATGTGGTTCCAGATGCTCCAAGGGATTTCATTGCTTTTGCTTTTTTCTCATTCTCAATTTCAAGCAACGCTGAAGCTTCTTTTAATATGATACGAGATTGCTCAAGATTTACAGTGAGCAGTTCTGAAATCTCCTGATCTGTTGCAGCGCAGAGGTTTTCAAGAGAAATGTATTTTTTCAAAAGTGTTCCAGCTCGTTTTTCGCCGACACCTGTAATCTTTGCAAAAATATTCTGGGTATTGAATTTAGTTCTCAGCTTCTGGTTTTGTGTTGTTGCAAATCTATGGGTTTCATCACGGACGCGCTGCAGAAGTCTTAAGCCGTCACTTCTTCGTGGAAGATGAATTGGTTCATTTCTGTGAGGACGATACAGTTCCTCATCCTGCTTTGCAAGACCTACAATGGGAATATTAAGTCCAAGGCTTTTCAAAATTCCATCTACTGCATTTACCTGACCGATACCACCATCAATCATGATTAAATCAGGCAGCTCTGCGCCTTCATTTGCAAGGCGGGAATATCGTCGTGTCGCAGCTTCCCTCATGGAATTAAAGTCATCGATATAACCGTCAGTTGTTCTTAAACGGAAGTACCGGTAATTTTTCTTGTCCGGATTTCCATTGTAGAAACTGATGAGGGATGCAACTGGAAGCTTTCCACCGATGTGGGCAATATCGAAACCTTCGATGCGTACAGGAAGGGTCGGTAAGTCGAGAACTTCCTGGAGTTCTTTCATTGCCGGTGTGTCGCCCCGTTCCCGCATGCGGCGAATGATGTCTTCGTGAGCATTCTGTATTGTCATTTCGATTGCGGCTTTGTGACGGCTTGCGTTTTCGATTGAGTCAGTTACAAGAATGATGTTTGTTTCTATATTAAAGGTTTCTTTTATCCATTTTGTGATAAAGTCGAGGCCTTCCTGGGTTGGAACGTAAATTGCCGGCGGAATCATTTCCGGTTCGGTATAATATGCGTTCATGAACTCAGGAAGAAGTTCGTCATCTTCGTTCAGGCTTGTAACGCGGTAATTGTCGCGGCCCGACATTTTACCACCGCGGATTTTAAGAACCGTAAAGCTTACAAGTTCCCCTTCGCGGTAGTGGGCGATGTAATCCCTGTCTTCCTGTGAGAAATCTTCGACGACGTTTGAGTCCTGCAGTTTTACCAGTGCCTGAAGACCGTCACGAAGTCGGGCCGCTTTTTCGAAGTTCATTTCTTTTGCAGCCTTTTTCATTTCTATAGTAAGTTTTTCTACTGTCTGGTCACCTTTTCCCTCAAGTAGCTCATGGATTTCGCCGAAAAATTCATTGTAGGACTCTATCGAAATTTTTTCACAGCAGGGAGCTTTACACCGTCCGATGTGATAGTACATACAAGGTGCGTCACGTTTCTTGAATCTGCGGCAAAGACGGATTGGATAGATTCGTTCGATTGCTTCGATGAAGGAATCAAGGGCGTTAACATCAGGGAACGGACCGTAGTAAGTCGAGCCGTCCTGAACTACATGGCGGGTTTTGAAAAGCCGGGGAAAATCTTCCTTTGTAATTCTGATTACGGGATACGATTTACCGTCTTTCAGCGCGATGTTGTAGCGTGGTGTGTACTGCTTGATTAAGTTGTTTTCCAGAAGGAAAGCTTCGTATTCATTTGCTGTTGTGATGTATTCGATTGATTCTGCGTGGGAAATTAAAAGACGTGTTTTAATGTCTTTGTTCCCTGAGAAGTAAGAACTTAAACGATTTTTGAGACTTTTTGCTTTACCGACATAAATGACGGTTCCCTGAGGATTCCGCCACATGTAAACACCACTTGAAGAGGGGGCTTTTAATGCGGTTTCGTGTAATTTTTGCCAAGCCGGATTATTTTTACTCATAGTATGAAAAATATTTTTAATTCCTTAAAAGTCAATAAGAAAACAATACACACTTTACTCTGCCTTTGTCTAGTGGTTTTAACTTCTGGATTCGCTTTTGCTGAAGAAAAGGTTTTAATCCTTGGTGGCGAAAAAGGCTGGCCGATGTTCCAGTCGAATTCGAATGTAACTTACGGCAAGGGAAGATTCGGTTATACAAGCATTGAACTTGCAAAAAATTCAAGAAAGGTAACAGGAACAACTGATATGCTTTTGAATTTTGAAGGTTCAAATATCCGTGATGTTTCTAACAATTATACAGTTGTTAAGAATGACATGATCCGCATGGAAAATTCCGTTATGGGTCATTACTGCGGTTTAAGTCGTGGAAATGGAAAAGGAATTACACTTAAAGGTAATCCGGGAACTATTTTCGGTACAGAAGGAAATCCTGGAACTTTCGCAATTGAATTCTGGATCAAACCATCAATCGCAGAAAACGGAGAAATTATTTTCTCATGGAATTCTTCAAGAACCGTAAATGATTACATTTTATATCAGATGATTCAGGTTGCTTTTGTAAACAGCCGTATTGAATGGAGTTTCAGAAATGTTTTCGATGCCTATGTTAAAGACAAAGGCGAAATCACGCTTACAAGCTATTCAACAATCGTTCCTGATAAATGGTCTCATCACGTTTTAATGTTCGATGAAGAAACAGGCTTACTCGAATACCGCATTGACGGAAAAACTGAAGATATAAAATATCTTACAACAACAGGTCACGAAAGAGGAACAATTTATCAGCCTTCACTCGGACTTGCAAACAACATTACAATCTGTCCTTCCTTTACAGGTTCGATCGATGATTTCAGAATCCTTCATTCTCTTCCTAGTGAAGCAAATAAATCATCACGTGATGACGAAAGCCTTCAGTCACTTTCAAAAGAAAAGTATGATTCGTATAAAGTGCAGGGCGGAAAATTTGAAACTCAGCCAACTTATTTAGTACCAGGTGCAAGAATTGAAAAACTTTCAGTAATTGAAAATATTCCTGCACAGACAGAAATCAGATATTATATCCGCACAGGTGAAAATTTTTACAACTGGACTGATACTTATCCAGAATGGAAACCAGTTACTCCAGGTAAAGAAATAAAAGACGTAACAGGAAAATATTTTCAGCTTGCTGCAGAGCTGTATCCTGACGGAGACGGAAAAAAATCTCCTTCACTTACAGAGATAAAAATTACATATTTTGAACCGCCGCTTCCTCTTGCACCAACAAGAGTCAAAGCAGTTGCCGGTGATGGTTATGTTGATCTTTCATGGAATTATTCCCTTGATGATACGACAGAAGGTTACTATGTTTATTATGGTACACGTCCAGGTGAATATTTGGGAACTGACAGTTCTAACGGTTCATCACCAGTAAAGGTTGGAAACGTAAATTCTTTCAGAGTTAACGGATTGAAAAACGGTGCAATTTATTATTTTGCAGTTGCCGCTTATTCAAAGATGGATTCAAGAATTGTCGGAAACTTCTCAGATGAAGTTTATGCAAGACCAAAAAGAAACAGATAGTGTTGATTGAAGAGATAAGGAGCTTAAAATAAAATGGCTGGAAATGATTTACTAAGAAGCCGCGCAGATGCTGCGGTATTATCAAGAGATTTTGCTCTCGCTGCCAGATTATATAATACACTTTTACAGCAGTCTCCGGACGATGTTGAACTTCTCGAAAAGATGGGAAGCATCTTTGTAAAAAGTGGAGATGATAAGAAGGCTCTCTCTTATTACACAAAAATTAATCAGATTAAACCAAACGACTTTAACACCTTGAATTCCCTTGGAGGAATTTACCGTCGTTTAAAGCAATATGAAAATTCAATTGAAGTATTAAAAGAAGCTCTTAAATTAAATCAGAAAGTTGATCAGGTAAATTACAATCTTGGTTTTACATACAAGTTCATGGAAAAATACGACGAGGCTGTGGACTGTTTCGAAAGTGTAATTCAGGCTAATCCGACAGACGTACTTGCATACAACCATCTCGGAACTATTTACCAGAAACGCGGAGAAAACCAAAAGGCTATCCAGACTTTCCTCAAAGCACTTAAGGTTGACCGTAACCATCCGATTCTCCACCTTAATCTTGCAAAAAGTTACGAACAGGAAAATCAGATTGCCAATGCAGTTGCAGAATACGAAGCAGCTCTCCGTTCTAAACCAGGCTGGAAGGATGCAATTTCTGATTACTCAAAACTTCTTCTTTCACTTAACAAAACAAAAGAAGCAAAAGAACTTGTTACTCAGGCACTCAGCGTAGATCCGCAGAACGTTTCAATGCATTCTACAATGGGAAAAATTTATCTTCTTCAGAGCGATTACGAAAATTCAACAGGCGAATATAAAAAGGCACTTGCAATTGATCCGAATTATAAATCTGCCTTGATAGGAATTTCTGAAGCACTTGAAGATAACGGAAATGCAGTTCAGGCAATTGAATACATTGAAAAAGTGGAGAAGGCTAATCCTGATGATTCAAAGATTTTAAAAAGATCAGCATCAGTAAACCTTTCTGCAAATCGTGTTTCAACTGCATCTGTAAAAATCAAAACTCTTCTTAATAAAAATAAAGATGACGTTGAAGCACTTGATCTTGCAGGTCAGTTTTTCATTGTAAAAAATGAAGATGCTAAAGCTTCAAACTTCTATAAGAAAATCCAGGAATTAAATCCTCAGTATGTAAAGCACTGGCTTAAAGCTTCAAGCCGTTACCGTCAGATCGGTAAACTTGATAAAGCAGAAAGCGCAATTAAAAGATATCTTCAGAAAAATCCTGAAGATTCAAAAGCTATTACTAATCTTGCACTTATCAGTGAATCTCTCGGTAAGACAAGCGAAGCACTTGCTAATTTTAAAAAAGCACTTCATCTCGATCCTAATAACGTTACTGCAAAACAGTCACTCCTTACAATTGCAGATCATATTTCTGACCTTGATACAGAAGAAGATGATAATATTTTTGACGAAGCAGTTGCAGAAGCTCAGACAGCACCAGCTGGAGTTGAAACTGAAGATAAAGATGATGAAAGCCTTATTGAAAAAAAGATTGCTGATGATACAGCTCTTGTCGATGATGAAGCTTCGTCAACCGATTCTGAATTATGGAAATCAGAAAGCTGGGATGCAGATCAGCTTGTCGAAGAAAATGACGATCCGTTCTCACTTCTTGACGGTAATGATGAAAGTGTACTTACAGGTCCTTCTGCATCAACTGAAGATAATGAAGAAAATCTTCTTGACGATATTCCGGATGAAATGCCGAAAGCAATGCCTACACTTGATAATCTTGCCGATCCTGAAATTGCAAACGATAATTATGACGGTAACGGTTTTGATGCAGGCAAAGTAAATGACGAAGACTTTGGTGGTTCTTTTGATGAAGAAGACATCACTCCTGAAAATATGGAATCTTCTCTGGCCGATGACTTTGGCAATGAACTTACAGGCGAAGATGAAAGTGTATTTGATGAAGTTTCTGATGACGGAATGTCTGATTTTGATTCACTTGATACATCGCTTGCTGCTCAGAAAGAGAGGTTCCCGAAGAAAGAAAAACTTCCTCAGGAACCTCAGATGCCACGCTATATAATCCAGCAGCCTCAGAGTTCAGGTCTTTCTGCAGAAGATGCAGTTCGTCTTATGAACTCAATGCAGAAAACACAGGAAGAAGCAAACAAGGCAATCGCCGCAGCAGAAAAAGCATGGATGGCTGCTAATCATGCAGCTGATGCAGCACAGGCCGCAAGTGATTCTGAAAATTCACTTACAGAAATGGCTACTGATGCCGTAATGCAGGCCGCAGAAAAAGTGCGCATGCAGGCAGAAGAAATTGCAAAAGAAGCAACTGATAAAGCGCTTGCAGAAAGGATGGATAAGATTGATTCAATCCTTCCACAGTTTGAAAAAATGCTCGAAGAAAAAGATACAGTTCCTGACCAGGATGATGAGCAGGTTCAGAAAGCCCTCTCATTATTCAAGAGCCTTCGTGCACTAGGAGCAAGTCTTCCAGGTGATGCAAGAACAAACTTCATGCAGAGTTCAAACAGAATGCGCATGGATTACATAATCGGACGTCTTTCAGGTAATATGGGACTTTTGAAAATGTCGCAGAATCTTCGTGATTCCGGGGAACTTGAAAATTGCGTCCGTGAAGAAGAAGTACCTGTAAGTTATAAAGGAAAACGCCTTGCTGCAGATGTATTGAGAAATATGTCAGTTGTTTCAAGAGACCTTGAAGATAAAGATTTATCAATCGGTCTTGAAAAAATTATTACAGGACTTATCGTAAAACTTAAATAGAATTTGAAAAGTTAAGATAAAAAAAAGCCATTGTTTTATGAAGTTCAAATGCACTTTATAAAGCAATGGCTTTTTAGTTTTTAAACTAAAGTCTGATGATTCTGGAATTAGTTATTACTTCATTTCCTTCTTCGGTAATAAGAACATCATTTTCAAGTCTTACACCGCCAAGATCTTTGTCGTACAAACCGGGTTCGAGAGTTACAATCATTCCTGGTAAGAAAACACTGTCAGCTTCTGCACGCTGTCTGACGAACGGATATTCATGAATCTGAAGACCGATTCCGTGACCGAGACCGTGCGGCATAGAACGTTTTGCTTTTGCAAAAATATCATCAACTTTTGCAGCCGCCATCCGGATGTTGATTCCTTTCTTGTAATATTTAAGACCTTCTTTTGCAGCTTTTTCAACAAGGGTCAGAAGATTTTCCTGTTCTTTACTGAGCTTTCCTTTAGCAACTGTCAAAGTTGTATCGCTTGTATAACCTTTGTAAACTACGCCGAAGTCAAGAATTGAAAGACCTTCACCCGGCCATTCGCCTGCAGTGTAGTTAGGAAAGCAGTGGATTGCAAAGCTTCGTGAAGGACCGGCAGCGAGTGTATCAAAGCCTGTCCGTTCACAACCGTATTTGCGACATTCACTTTCAATGAAGAGAGCAACATCAGTTTCTGTTTTGATTTTACCTTTACGGATTCTCTGTTCAATTCCATCAATGATTTTGTCACCGATACGCGCTGCCTCTCTTGTACATTCAATTTCGTATTCGTCTTTGATTGCACGCATTGCTGTAGCAAAGTCATGAGCAGAATCTTTACGGCAGCGCACATCCCAGTCAGGAAGTGCATCTACAAATTCGAGGAACTTAACATATGAAGTTACCGGAGAAACATCAACAACATTTTTTTTCTTTCCGACCATTGTGTTAAGGACAGCCTTTACTGCGCGGATGCTGCTTCTTTCGTATCTTGTAAAAGGAATAATCTTATCTGCAAAAGCATTCTGTTCTGCAAGGTTGATATCCCATGGAACGAGAACGCAGGATGCATCATTTTTTATAATCAAAATTCCATCGCTTGTATGACCGCAGAAATATCTGAGGTTTGCATCGCGATTGTCTTCGTTATCTTCGATTACAACAGCCGTAATATTATTTTCGATCATGAAGGCAGCAAAAGATTTTCTTCTGCTTTCATAAATTTCTTTCATTTCTTGTGGTGTGTAGTTTTTCATTTTTCAGCTCCACGCTTTGTAATCTTATTCTTTACTGCAACAAGTGCTTTGTCTTTTGTGACGATGAGAAGGAAAATTCCGATTACCGCAAAAATTAAAGCACTGGCAATTACTGCAAGTCCGTTTCCAAGCATGTTTCCAAGTGATGCAAATTTTTCAACAAAGATTTTGTGAGCGAAGTAAACAGGAACTCCCGCAATGACAGAAAAGACAATCATCTTTGCACAATATAAAATTGTAGAGAGAGCAATTTTTTTTGCATCAGCACATTTCAAATACTTAAGGAATACGAAAAGAAGAATTGTGTTAATTACGCTTGCAAGTGTGAGTGCAAGTGCGATTCCAGGACCTTTCATATAAATTGAAAGAACAATTGAAAGAATAATGTCTGAAACCATTGAAATGATTCCTGCAAGAGTTGGAAGCTTTGTATTTCCCTGTGCGTAGAAGGCAGGAGAAACAATTCTGTTTACTGCAATAAAGAACAGTCCCGAGATGTGGAAAATAAAAACATTGAAGGTTGACGCAACAGAAGCTGCATCAAATTTTCCTCTCTTGAAAACAACAGAAATAAGTTCTGTTCCTGTTATGAGCGAATAGAAGGTAATCGGAATACAGATCATCGCAATGATTTTAACTGCATTCAAAAGCATGCTGTTGTATTCTTCCCATTTTTCCTGACGCGCAAGACCTGCAAGGTTTGGAAGAATTACAGTTCCGATTGAAACTGCAAATATTCCGAGAATGAGCTCCTGAAGGCGAAGCGAATACTGAAGGCTTGAAACTACGCCTTCACCCACATTGCCTGCAAGGGCAGTAGAAACCATGTCGTTAATCTGATAAGAGGCCATTCCGATGATGGTAGGAATAATCAAGGCAATTACGCGTTTAGTTCCAGGATTGCGGAAAGTTTTTCCGAGTGATGTAAAGCCCACTTTCCATCCGGTTTTTAAAACAAATGGCAGTTGGAAAAGGGCCTGAATCACACCGCCGGTAATAACACCGATGGACATGGCGCGGGCTGCGTTTCCTGTATATTTTGAAAGAACGATTGTGCCGACAATTACACAAAGGTTGAAAAGAACAGGTGTAAAGCCCGACGGAGAAAAAATGTTCATTGTGTTTAAAATTCCCTGGAAGAGAGCCGCAATAGAAATTACGAGCAGGTAAGGGAACATGATTCTTGTAAGGATAACTGTTTCGTTAAAATCAGTTACGTTGAAAATCATGACAATGAACGGTGTTAATATGATTCCGAGAACAACAACTATTGTTGTTAAAAAACTGATGAGGGTAAAAGTCGCATTGAGAAATTCCTGGGTTTCGGATCTATTGTCCTTTGTCTTTCCGTCTTCAAGATAAGAACGGAAGGTAGGAATAAATGCAACCGAAATGCTGTTTTCGGCAAAAAGACGGCGTAAAAGGTTAGGAATAAGAAAGGCAACTCCGAAGGCGTCTGCAAGTGCGCCTGTTCCTAAAAAGAAGCCTTTTGTTGCTTCGCGGATAAGACCCATGACACGCGAAAGAAGTGTCAGAATTGACAGTTTAATGCCAGATTTTACGATATTTTTTTCTTTTTTTTTTACTGAACTCATGATAGAATATAATTTATAATTGTTTTCTATTTTGCGCAATGGTAAACTACGGAGGAAGACTATAAATGGCCCGAAAAAAACTATTTCAATATGTCGGAAAAACTCCAATTATTCCGATTTCAGCAAAAATACTTACAATTTTCATTATCCTGCTTCTGCTTTCAAACTTTATGACAAACCTTTTGTCAATCAATCTTTCGCAGAAACAGAAAAACGTTTTAACAAACCAGCTGCTTGTTAACGAGCTTAAGGAAATGTACATCACCGCAGGAAACCAGTATCAGATTTATTCCTATTCAAAGAATAAAGATGAATGTATTGAGGCACTCAAGAAATCAGCAGCTAGTACATTTACAATGGACAACAGTTGTGCGCTTGCATTTGACCGTACAGGAAAAATTCTTTTCTTTACAAGCAATAACGGTCGCACGCTTGATTCCTTTAATGACAAGGAAGTTCTTGATAAGTTAAATAAAGATTTTGACGAAGGAATTAATCAAGGTTCCGTAAGTTTTGATTTTGGTGCCGGGGAATATTTCGGTATTTACAAATATCACAATGACTGGAACTGTTTCATTGTTCGTGCAGAATTACGTTCAGATACAAAACGTGAAATGTATACAGTTATCCTGATTTCTGCTGCAATCATTTTTGGTTTGACAATTGTATTCCTTTTTGTAGGACTTATCGTAATGAATAAAATATTCGGAAACGTTAAGGCAATTACAAAAAAACTTTATGACATGCAGGAGCGCCAGCAGCTCGAAGTTATTAATATTGATGATGCTCCAAACGATGATATCACTTATCTTGCAGCATCCTTCAACTCACTTTCTGTATCCGTAAACAATCTCCTTACAACATTCCGAAAGTTCGTATCGAAAGACGTTGTAAACAAAGCATATTCAAATCACGCAATTTCACTCGAAGGAAACCAGCGTGAACTTACAATGTTGTTCTCAGACATCAAGAGTTTTACTTATAGAACAGAAACATTAGGAAACGAAATCATTGACGTATTGAACGTTCACTATAACAAAGTAATTCATGCAGTTCACGAAGCAACTGGTGTTGTAGGTTCCATCATCGGTGATGCAATTCTTGCCGTATTTGGAACTGAACTTTCGAATGCAGAAAAATCAGTTAAGTCAATTGATGCTGCGTGGGCAATTACAAATGCAACTGCAGAGCTTCGAGAGAAGATGGCAGAACGCCGTGCAGTGATCGAAAAGAAACGTAAACTTACAGCATCTGAATTAAGAGTATACGAAGCAGTTCTTCTCGATGTCGGTGTCGGTATCGACGGCGGTACAGTATTCTACGGAAACATCGGTTCTGATGAACACATGGCAAATACTGTAATCGGTGATAACGTAAACTCAGCAAGCCGTCTTGAAGGTTTGACACGCGTTTATCATTTGCCTGTCATTGTTTCTGACTACATTAAAAAAGAATCAGAAACTGTTACAGACCGGTACAAGTTCTTCGAAATTGATACAGTTCAGGTAAAGGGTAAAACAGAAGGAAAGAAGATTTTCTTCCCTATGGATACAGAAGTTGAAGGTTCAGAGGAACTTGAAGAAAAGTTCAAGGTTTTTGCAGATGCGCTTAAGGCATATTACAAAGGCGACTGGAGCAAAGCCCGCAAGTTGTTTAAACAGGCAGACATGGAAGTTTGCGAAGTGTTCCTTGAAAGAATGGGACGTAAGAGTGCGCCTGCTAAATGGAGTGGAATATGGACAATGACAACAAAATAGATTACGAATATCTTTCAGAATCAAAGGAAGTTAGTCTCTTCCTTGCAGAAGAATTAATTCCTCTTAAAAAAAGAAAAGTTGTAACAACATATAATCTTGAAAAAGAATATGCGAAGACAAGAAAGAACCACAGCATTTCAATCTGGATTATTATGTCACTCACTATTGCAGTTGTATGTCTTGCAACCTGGGCAATTGTTTCAGGCATGACGGAAAAAAACGAAAACGTAAGAGTTTCGCTTAATACCTTTGAAGATTTGAATATGCGCAATCTTTTTGATGCACTTTCAAAGACTCAGGACTTGTACGAAAAAGCCTCAAAGACTAAGGCAGAACTTCAGGCTTCGTTCGATAACCGTATGGCTCATGCAAAAAGAATCAGAGACGTTGATTTTGAAAACCTTAAAAAAATGAAGCTTTCAAAAAAACAGCGTCAGGAAAAAGAAGCTGCAATCCGCAGTGCATTCAACAAAACAATCAAACAGATTCATACAGATCTTGATGACCAGCTTAAAGCAGCCGAAATCGAATTAAAGCAATATGAAGAACAGCTTAAGAGTTTCGACAGTGAAAATGTTGAAAAGGCCCAAACCTGGGAAAAAGAAATGGACTCTCAGAGACAGGTTCACGAAATTGAAAAAAACAAGCTGACAGAAGATTACGAAAACATGCTTTCAGAAATGAAAAAGCAGATGTCAGACAATCAGGAACGCAGCTACCAGGAAAGAAAAACTGCAGTTAATGATCTTACAAATCATTACGAAGCAATAATCGCAAAGCTCGATCCTGTAATCAAAGATTCAAGCGTAACTGATGTTATTGAAAACAATGCAGGTCTTGCTGCCGGCACAAATCTCAGCCTTGAGGCTGTTACTCAAAACGTAACTTTCACTGATGAAGTTTATGACAATGAACTTAGTGAACTTAAAAGAAAATACGATCAGTATGCAGTTCTTAACAGCATCTTGCAGAAGATTCCTTTTGCAAACGGAATGGCAAAAGTTGTAGATACTGAAAATCAGCTTATATACAACATGACTTATTCAATTGCAAAAACTGGTGCTGAACGCATCAGTAAGCTTAAGGCTGATAACAGCCACCTTTCGATTTCACTTGATAAGTCAAGAACAGAAGCCTCAAGATACAAGGACTCAATGAGCACTACATATACACTCCTTGATTCTTATGCGAAATCAATTAAGGCAGACGGATTTGTTCTCAGTGTTGATTCGGGATCTAATACTGTTCTGTTTATTTCTTCAACTGTCCGCAATTCAATTAAGAATGACGGAAGTACAACAGCGGTGATTCTTGATTCTGATAATAAGCAGATTGCATCAGGTGCAGTCTGGTTTAAAGATTCAGTTTATTATCTGTCATTTGATCAGGAAGCTGTATTAATTCCTAATGGTGCAATAGTAAAAATTAATAAATAGCTTCTGCTGAGGAGAAAGTATGTCAATTTTAGCAACCTATTCACTTTTGTTTTTGGGAAGTTCGTTTGTCGGAGTCGGACTTCTCAGCTGGTTTCAGAAATTTTATCTTCAGGGACAGCCTGACCAGTATTTAAAAAGTGTGCCTATCACTGCGGGCGTAACCTTCGGACTTTGTTTTGTAATCATCATGATTATGATCAGACTTCTGCGTCCGATTGATATAATTATTAAAAGGGTAGAAGCTGGCGAAGAACCGACAGATCAGGACCGCGAAATCGTTCTTCAATCAACAAAGAAAATGAACAAGGTTACTATCATCTCGACAGTCATCGGATTCGTTTTCGGAAACCTTACAACAGTAATGATTTCGGTAATGCTCGGACGCATTCCTTTTCAGCCTGAAAAAATTTTGTTTGCAATAATTCACTCCATCGGTTTCGGTGGAATTGCAACACTTTATACAATCAACCTTATGGATCTTTTTATGAACTCGAAGCGCAAGCTTATGAAGATCCATTCTCTTGATCAGAATCAGCTTTCGGGAACAATGAGTTCAAACCTGACTTATATGTTTGTCGTTTCTGTTCTTGCAACAACATCAACAGTTGGTATGGTTCCTTTCCATCTTATCAACAACAAGAATACAGAAATGTTCGGCTCTGGAATAAACTTTTATCTGACAAACATGATTTTAGTTGCAGTCATTACTTTTATTCTTACAATAATTCCTTTCTTCCTTATCGTTAAAGGTCTTTCAAAACGCCTCAAGGAAAATTCTGAAGCAGTTAAAGATATTGCAAAGAGTGGAAATCTCATTAATCGTCTTGATATTGTAGTAAATGATGACTTTGGAATTCTTACAGGTTCTGTTAACGAACTGATGGATAAGCTTTCTGGAATGGTTTCTGGAATCAGAACTCAGACTCAGAATGTTTCTGTTTCAGCAAATGATATTTCTGATGCTACCAATTCCAGTGTTTCTGCTCTTACACAGATGCAGAGTTCTCTTGATAAAATCAGTTCTGAAGGAAATGAACAGCATCAGATTATTAATAATATCAGTAAAGATATCGATGGACTTAAAGATGGTGCAGAAGAACTTACTGAATACATGATTTCTCAGAGCTCGGCAATGCAGCAAAACTCTGCAAGCATTACAGAAATGGCTGCCAACATTAAGAATGTTGCAGAAATGACTCGTAAAGCAGATTATCTTACAACAAGTCTTGCACAGATCAGCGAAAAAGGTAACGACCTTGTTACAAGTTCCATCACTGCGATTTCTGACATTCAGCAGGCTTCTATTGAAGTACAGAAAATTATTAAAGTAATTCAGGCAATTGCTTCTCAGACAAACCTTCTTTCAATGAATGCTGCAATCGAAGCCGCTCATGCCGGAGAATTCGGTGCGGGATTTGCAGTTGTTGCAAACGAAGTTCGTTCCCTTGCTGCTAACTCATCGAAGAGTGCAAAAGATATTCAGTCACACATTAAAGATATGGTTGCAAAAATCTCTGTCGGCGTATCAACAAGCCAGCAGGCAGGACAGGCCTTCAAGGATATTGCAGACAGCGTTGCAGAAAACCAGAAAATCATGCAGCAGCTTTCAAGTGCAATGGAAGAACAGCGTGTCGGTGCAGAAGAAAATATGCGCGTAACTAACAGCGTATCTGATGCACTTGAAAAAGCAAACTCGCTTGCACAGAAACAGAGTGAATTTGCAGAACGCGTAAAGACAACTATGGATAATGTAGTTTCACTTACTGATGATATTTCAAGATACATTGACGAAGGCTTGAACGCAACTCAGAATATGCAGGAATCAATCAACAAAGTTGAAAATTCTGTATCAACCAACAGATCTGCAGTTGATGCAATGGAATCAGAAGTTTCATCATTCCAGGTATAATTTTTTATTCTGGACATAGATTAATTTATTGTTTAACAGAAAGGCTGTTTTATGGTCAGACGGAGAAGTCTGAACTGTAACGCAGCCTTTTTCTTTTAAAAGTTTATTCAGCGGAATGTAGGAATTAAGAAGAACTCCGTCATTGAGATTTAAGCCTTTGATTTTTTCGGGAACAATGCAGCTTGTGTTTTCGTAGGGAATTGTAAATCTTGCAGGCGGAGTGATGATTCGCTCAGTTAGTTTTTCAAAGTCGGTATTGAAACCTGTAGTGCAGGTTTTAATTTTTTTCGAATCGTAGGACGAAAAAGAATCGTTCTGTTTTTGAAGAAATGCGTCGTTGAGTTTTTTCCAGTTAAAGTAATTGAGAGCAGTTTTCTTCTCATAGGAATCTTTAAGGCCAATAACTGCTGCAGCACTTTTTGCAAACGGATAAAGTTCCCAGCTGGAATCAGCTTTGTTGTCAGAAAAGTTTACAGGGTAGACAGCTGCAGCAGGGCAGAAGAAATTGAAGGCTTCGGATTTAATTACAGGCTGAACATAAATTGAAGTAAGACAATTTTTGGTTATCGATACAGCTGCTGATTTTTCAGAAGCCTCTCTGCAGAAGTATGAACTTCCATTTGAATCTGTAACCGTGATTCTCCAGTAATCCAGCTCCGGGTAATTTGAAGCAGGCGGCCAGTCAGGAAAATTCACCGTAACAGAAATCTTTTTATCCAACGCCAGAGGATTCTCGCAGGCACTAAAACCGATAACCGAAATCATGACAAAAAAAGGTATGAACAATACTTTCATATTTATTCATACCTTTTGAATTGAAATAATGTCTGCAAAAATTAAAAAGAAATTAAAAAAAACAAAAATTATTAAAAAATAATCAAAAAAATTATCTGTTCTTTGCAATTTCAGTCTGACAGAGCTGATCGCAGACTTCGTTGTATTCAACGCCTGCATGACCTTTAACCCAGTTCCAGCTTACGTTCATTGAACTGTTAAGGGCATCAAGTTTCTGCCACAAGTCCTGATTAAGAACAGGCTTTTTTGCTGCAGTACGCCAGCCGTTTTTCTTCCAGTTTGTAATCCACGAAGTAATGCCGTTTTTGACATACTGACTGTCAGCGTAAACGCTTACGGGCCTGCCTTTAAGTTCCGGAGTAACAGAAACTGTATTCAAGGCCTGAATAGCTGCCATAAGTTCCATGCGGTTATTTGTTGTATTATGTTCACCGCCTGAAAGACGGAGATCTTTTCCATCAGCGAGAATGACAGCTCCCCATCCGCCAGGCCCCGGGTTACCTGAACAGCCGCCGTCTGTATAAATTACGATATCGTTTTCCATAGAAATAAGTATAGTCGATTTTATGCCGGTTTTCTAGTCACGTAAAATTATTCGTTTACGAGTTTTACAAGCCAGTCCATTACTGTTTCATCACCGTCACTAAGCTTGTCATCCATTTCTACCCAGAAATGCCAGCGCGAAGGGTACTGTTTGTAATAGGAATTTTTACACCACTTTGCACAGAGCTTTCCGACAACAGAACCTTGCTCGAAAATTCCCTTGTCGTTTTCAGAAACGGCAGAGTAAAACTGAACCGGCAAAACCGAAATTAGTTCCTTTGCTGTGATGTGATAAAAACCGCTTCCAGAAATTACAGCGCGAAAAAGGCGAGGCTCAGTACAGGCAAGTTCTACTACAAATTTTGCGCCTTGAGAAAAACCGTAACCAATGATGTTTGTTTTATCGATACATTTATTTTTAATGCAGACATTTTGAATCAAGAGGCTTGTTCCATGAGGATCTGTAAAATATTCAATACGTGAAAGAATTACAAGAACAGCCGCTCCTTCAGGATAAATATTTTTTTGAAAATCTTGATTTATAAATTTGCGTCCGTATTTTCCGAGACTTGCAGCGGTTTCTGTGCTTCCATGAAAAACAACGACAAGCGGAAGTTTTGCATTTTCGTTTTTTATATCGTTTCTGTATTTTTCAGGAAGGTAAAGATAATATTCATAACCGGCATGAGTTTTTTCGTAATGCCACTGTCCGTATTCCGAAGCAATTTCGCTATAGTAATAAGCGCCGTCGAAAGTAAGCTCCAGCGGCTTTCGTGTATAAAGGAAATTTCGAACAAGTACAAAGGCTGCGGCAATAACTGCAATTATTACAACTGGAATGATTATTATGCGTTTTTTCATACTATAATTATAGGTGGTAAATATTGATTTGTAATTAGAAAAAATTTTTTTTTTAGGTGAATTTTGACAGGAATAGGGAATTTTTTCAAAGTAATATCATTTCATTAAATAAGGTTATGACTGTGATGTAAAGCTTTCTTCAGGATAAGTTCTGCTGCTTAATACAATATCCAGCATTAATTTCCTCAGGGGAACTTAAAAATTCCCCTACAGAAACTAAAATTTTCCCGTCAACCTTAAAAATTCCATAATTTTTGTTGCCAATTAATCAAAATTTTAATATCTTTATAACTAATCAGTAAAAATTACTCCGTTTCTTCTATATAAATAGGGCGAAACGGGGCCAAAATATAAGGAGCTATAAGAAAATGGCAAAACAGTTGTTATTCAATGAAGATGCACGCAAAAAATTGCTTTCTGGCGCACAGCAGATCGCAGAAGCAGTAAAAGTTACTCTCGGACCTTGCGGCCGCATGGTAATGCTTGATAAAAAATATGGTGCACCTACAATCACAAAAGACGGTGTTTCAGTAGCAAAAGAAGTTGAACTTGCAGATCCATACGAAAACATGGGTGCTCAGTTCGTTCGCGAAGTTGCTTCAAAAACAAACGACGACGCCGGAGACGGAACAACAACTTCAACAGTACTCGCATACGCTCTCGTACGCGAAGGTTTCAAATCAGTTGCAGCAGGAATGACTCCAATCGGAATCAAACGCGGTATGGACAAGGCTGTCAAAGCTGCAATCGAAGAAATCAAAAAGAATTCAAAACCTGTAAAGGGAACTGACGATGTAACTCACATCGCTACAATTTCAGCAAACAACGACGAAGAAATCGGTAAAATGCTTGCTGACGCTATCGAAAAGGTAGGAAAAGACGGTGTAATCACAGTTGAAGAATCAAAGAACATGGATACAACTGTAGACACTGTAGAAGGAATGCAGTTCGACCGCGGATATATTTCATCTTACTTTGTAAATGACCGCGAACGCATGGAAGCAAACTTCGATGAACCATATATTTTGATTCACGACAAGAAAATCTCTTCAATGAAAGATCTTCTTCCTATCCTCGAAAAAGTTGCTAACGAAGGACGTGCTCTCATCATCATCGCAGAAGATGTAGACGGCGAAGCTCTTACAACTCTCGTTCTTAACGCAATCCGCGGAACAATCAAAGTTTGTGCTGTTAAAGCTCCAGGCTTTGGTGACAGAAGAAAGGACATGCTCCAGGATATTGCAATCCTTACTGGCGGACAGGTTATTTCTGAAGAACTCGGTCTCAGACTCGAAACTGCAGAACTTCCAATGCTCGGTCGCTGTAAATCAGTTAAGATCGACAAAGACAACACTACAATCGTTGGCGGTGCCGGAACAAAGAAGAGCATCACAGAACGTGTTGGCGAAATCAAAGCTCAGATTGAAAAAACAACTTCAACATACGACAAAGAACAGCTCCAGAAACGTCTTGCTAAACTTGCAGGCGGTGTAGCTGTAATCAACGTAGGTGCTACAACAGAAACAGAAATGAAAGAAAAGAAGTTCCGCGTAGAAGATACAATCGCTGCTACAAAGGCTGCTCTCGAAGAAGGTATTGTTTCTGGTGGTGGACTTGCACTTATCGAAGCAACAAAGGCTCTCGAAAACATTCCTGAAGATTTGACAGAAGACGAAAAGGTTGGATACAAGATCGTTAAACGCGCACTTGAAGAACCAATCCGTCAGATTGCTGACAACGCAGGTGTTGACGGTGCCGTTATCGCTGACAAAGCTAAGAAAGAAAAGAAAGGTGTTGGTTATAATGCTTACACTGGTGAATGGGTTAACATGATGGAAGCTGGTATTATCGACCCAGCTAAGGTTACATGTTCAGCTTTGATGAATGCCGCTTCTATTGCAGCTACAATGCTTACAACAGAATGTGCAATCACAGACATCCCTGAACCAAAAGCTCCTCCAGCCCCAGCTCCAGATATGGGTGGAATGTACTAGCGCGCGTAAATTGGGTTTCCAATAATGAGCGGGACTTCCTGCGCGCGCCACGAGTTTTGCGAAAGCAAAACTCTGTGATGGTTGTGAAGTGCGAACGTAAATCGTAAAAAAGACGGCCTTCGGGTCGTCTTTTTTTTAAACTATTTGTTTGCCGGAATAAAAGTCCTTAGAATTAGCCATACAAGATAAGATGTTATTCACTTATTTTCACCTTAAATTGTACATATGTCAAACTTTTTGATATAATATTTAATTATGGCAATTACATTACACAATTCAAACTTAAAACTTAAAATCGAAACTCCCGGTGAAAAATACCGCGGAAGCCGTTTTGACTGGAACGGAACAGTAACTCAAATCTGGTATAAAGGCAAAAAAATGCTTGCCGGTGAAAAAATGCTGTTCCACAGAAATAATAAAATCTTCGGACGTGGTCTTCACAATGAATTTGGAATCAAGCACTGTGTCGGCTATGAAGACATCCCTGTCGGGGAATACTTTCCAAAAATCGGAACAGGCTGGTTAAAGAAAGATGAAAAACCTTACTTCTTCTTTACTCAGTACAAGCTTGACGTTCTTGACTTTAGCTGGCAGAAGGTTTCTGACACTAAAGCGATTTTTATGTGCGACTCAGGAATTCGTAACGGTTTTGGATATCGTTATACAAAAACAATCGAATTGAAGGACGATACATTCCAGATTTCTTACAATCTTGAAAATGTCGGAGAAAAAAAGATTTCGACAACGGAATATATTCACAACTTCCTTCTTCCTGCAAAGAAAAATATCGGTCCTCATCTGGAACTTGCATTTAACTGGGAATACGATAAGGCAAACCTTTTAGAAAACGTTAAGACAGAAAATCTTATCGATTTTACAGCTAACGGTCTTAAATATCAGAAAACTCCTGACGTTGAATACTTCCTTGGCGGTGTCTGGGAAGCTCGTAAGGATAAAAATTTTGGCCAGAACGGAAAATGGACTTTGACTGACTCTGCAAGTGGAATCAAAATGAGCGAGACTGCTTCATTTGTATCGTTCCATACAGACGTGTGGGGTCACAAGCAGTGTGTAAGCCCTGAACTTTTCATCTGGCTTGATGTAGAACCTGGTCAGTCAAAAGACTGGAACCGTACTTACAGCTTTGAAGGCTAGGAGAGAATGAAAAATAAGCGTTTTCTGTCAGCATTGACGAATACGCTTAAATTCAATAAAATTCATCCGCAATGATAAAATTAGGCTTTCAGTCTTCAAAATACGATAATTTGAATCTCGAAGAAGAAATTCAGTTTTCACAGAGCAGTGATATAGATTTTTTTGACGTTTTTTTTGACGGATTCGGTCCGGAAGATGTCCTTAATGTTGAACTTCCTTCTATAGTAACTGTTCATGCACCTTATGGTTTTGGAAAACTTTCAAAGGAATTTCAGCAACCATATTTTGATTACGTAAATAGTAAAGGCGCAAAAGTTTTTACCATTAATTTTATAGATTTGACTCTTGATGTTGTTGAACATATCTGCAAAAACATTAAAGAAGCTGCAATCTGTATAGAAAATAATATTCCTGATCGAAATGAATTTACAGACGAAACTTATCTTGACTTTATTGTAAAGGCTCATGATATGGCTGTTGAAAAAGGGTTTAAGATTTATGCCGCTTTAGATGTTGGTCATGCCAAAGTTAATGGTTATGATCCTCTTGAAGTTGCAAAACAGCTTAATTCAAAAGAAATTGAAATTGTTGGTCTTCATCTTCATGACAATGATGGACATGAGGATCAGCATCGTCCTGCTGGTTCTATTTATAATGGAATTAATTTTGATGAACTTTTAAGCTTCTTCAATAAACAGAGATATGATGTATATGGTGCGATTGAACATTGGAATAACAATTACAACGCACTTGAATATTTACGTAACTTACAAAACTAAGAGTGGTGCTTGATGGCCGAAGAAAAAAAAGCTGGAACATTTGACAGATTAGTCTCATCGATTTCAGACTCTGAAAGAAAAATTCTCCTCGACAAAATGCATGCGCTTGCAGGCGATCCTACAACTCAAGAAATGGAATCTGAAGACCGTGAAGAAAGCGGAGATCTTATTTCAATTGAAGATAAGTTAAAAGCTGAATCTATTTTCTATCGTTTCATTGTCTGGCTTCGTTCTGTTTTTACAAATTCAACAAAAGAAGAAGTTTATAATCAAGATCAGGTTATGTCACTTTTCAGAAAAGTTGATCATTCCTATCCTGGACTTCTCGATTATAAGAGCGGATATCTTTTAAGTATTTTCTATCAGAAGTTAGGGGAATTAAAAGTTGCCGCAGAATTTTTCAGACCATATCTTGAGGCAGCATATGAAAATCCAGGAGCATTTTATGTATTCCTGGGTTCCCTCATCTGTCCCGAAGTTACACAGGAAATGGATGAACAGGTTGACCCATATTCCCTTCCATTAACAAGAGAAGTAACCGGTGAGCTTCGTTCATCGTTCCTTCGCAAAATGGAAGAAATCATCAAGAACATTCCGTCGCACAAACGTTCTTACATGTACACTTGTGTTACAACAATAGAATGGTTTTATCAGCTTTTGAAGCTTCCGTTTGACAGATTCAAGAATTCTTTTGCACAGGGAATTGTCGATTCGTACTGCTGTAAGTTTGAAGTATGTTCCTCGGAATTAAGTGCATTTTCAAAAGTGCTCTGTAACGGCGGACCTGTTCCTGAAGAAGCAATTACTTCTTTGTATTTGTTTTCTTCTAATAAAATCATTCCGATTGATTCGGAAGCAACTGATGATGACGGACGCATGAAAGAGTTTATGGATAAGGCAACAGCTAATATTTCTATGATTCATATGTTTGTAAAAACTGTTCCTCTTCGTCAGGTATGCCGAATTGCATTTAACAACGTTCAGTGGTCTCCTGAAAATTTCAGAGGCGCTGAAGACTGGTTTGTAAAATATAAAGAGCACTGGAAAAAACTTTTTGAACAGAAATGGGAATCATGGCTTCGTGATAAAAAGAAGGCAATGATTAATTCTCAGCTTTCAAGCGTATTTGAACTTGAAGATTTTCCGATGCTGCCGCACAGACCGTGGACACAGATGTGGGAAGGAATTCCGTTCCACTTCGAATATACTTCCGGATTCATTTTCTGGTTCATGGAACAGAAATACAACGAAGCTGTTCAGCCTTTGAAAATGCTTTTGCTTGAAGGTGCTTTTGATAACAAAGATAACCGTCAGGAATTTGCAAATACTTTGAATGATATCATGCAGGTAAGCAACGATGTTCATCAGGTTAATGAAGATTTATCAAGCATGGGACAGATTGGTCTTGTATTTGACAAAATTGCTGCCAACCATTTGCGTACATTGCAGGCTCAGTCAAAGATTGAATCTACAATGCTGAATCTCGAAGCAACAGTTCAGAATATTAAAAAGAATTTCTGTAATGATTGCCGCTCGATTGTAAAAATTGTTGACGGTGCACTTGGTGATAGAAAAGATACACGCTATGACGGCGTTTCAAATCTTAGCATGCTTAAAGGTTTTGGAAACGCTACGTTCAAGCAAAACTTAAAGGATTCAAAAGATTTATTTGCAGCAGCTCTTGATATGATTCGCGAACTTGAACCGATTGACCTTCCTGGTAATAAATACTAATCCAAGAAATGATAATCAGGTAAAAAAATAAATAAACTTTTAAAGGATAAAAATATTATGGCAGACGTAAAATCTGAATTCAGAAAAGTAGTAGCTGATGCGCTTAACGCATTCATTAAAGAAACAAATCCAGAAACAGCAGAAGTTGCTGCAGATTCTCTTGTAGTGCAGAATCCACCTAACCCAGAAATGGGCGACCTCGGAATCCCGATGTTCATTTATGCAAAAGCACTTAGAATGGGACCTCCACAGATTTCTCAGGAAGTTGTAAAAAGAATTACTGATTCTTCAATCGGAGAAATCCTTGCGGTTGGTCCTTACGTAAACGTAAAACTTAACAAGGCTGATGAAGGTTTTTCAATTCTTGAAAAAATCAACCAGCAGAAAGAAAATTACGGAAGCCTTAACGCAGAAGGAAAAAAGCCGCTTGAAGGCCGCCGTGTAATGGTAGAATTTTCTTCACCAAATACAAACAAGCCTCTTCACCTCGGACACCTCAGAAACGATGCTCTCGGTGAATCAGTAAGCCGCATCTTAAAAGCTGCCGGTGCAGAAGTTTACAAAGTTGATCTCATCAATAACCGCGGTGTTCATATCTGTAAATCAATGCTTGCTTACAAATTATTCCACGAAGAAAAAGGCGACACACCTGAAAGCCTCGGACTTAAAGGCGATCACTTTGTAGGTCAGTGTTATGTTGAATTTGACAAATGGTCAAAGGAACACCCTGAAGCTCAGGAACAGGCAGAAGAAATGCTTGTTAAATGGGAAGCAGGCGATCCAGAAGTTCGTAAGCTCTGGGAAATGATGAATGAATGGACACTCAACGGCGTTAAGGCAACTTACGACCGCACAGGCGTTTCTTTCGATAAATATTATCTTGAAAGCGATACATACCTTAAAGGTAAAGACGAAATCATGAAAGGGCTTGAAAAAGGTGTATTCTTCAAGGCTGATGACGGTTCAGTTCGCATTGACGTTACTGATGTTGTCGGTAAAGGAAAAGACGAAGATAATCACGAAAAAGTTCTCCTCCGCAAAGATGGAACTTCAGTTTATATTACACAAGATATCGGAACTGCAATCAGCCGCCACGACGACTGGGCATTCAACCAGCTTGTATACGTTGTAGCTTCTGAACAGAATTATCACTTTAAGATTTTGTTCCACATTCTCAAAAAACTCGGATTCGACTGGGCTGACAAACTGTTCCACTTGAGCTACGGACTTGTTAACCTTCCTTCAGGAAGAATGAAAAGCCGTGAAGGAACAATAGTTGATGCTGATGACTTGATTGATTCCCTCCGCGATGATGCACTTGCTGCAATCAAAGAACGTGGTCGTGAAGAAGAAGTAGGGGACGCATCAGAAGTTGCAGAAAAAGTTGCTCTTGCTGCATTGCATTATTATCTTTTACAGGCAACTCCGATTAAAGACATGCTCTTTAATCCTGCAGAAAGCCTTTCGTTCAACGGAGATACAGGTCCTTACCTTCAGTATATGGGCGCACGTATTTCTTCAATTCTTGCAAAAGCAAAAGAAGCAGGCGTTAAAGTAAACTCTGATAAAGATTCAGTTTCACTTCTTACAGCTCCAGAAGAATGGGAATTGATCCGTGCTCTCGGCAACTTCCCTGAAGTAATTGCAAAGGCTGCAGAAAACCTTGACCCAAGTGCCGTATGTTCTTACCTTTACGATACATCAAAGCTCTTCAGCAAATTCTACCAGCAGTGTTCAATTCTTAACTGCGAAGATGAAAAACTCAAAGGTGCACGTCTGTACCTCGCTGAATGTACACTCGTTGTATTGAAGAGAGCAATGGATCTTGTTCTTGTTCAGTTCCTGGAAGAAATGTAAAGCGCTCGTGGCTTGCTTGTAAGCGTCATGAGTTTATGCGCAGAACAAACTCTGTTATGGTTTGTCATAATATGATATAATCATATTATGACTACCAGTAATTCAATAAAATACAGCTTTATTTTTTTTGCAGCAATTTTCATGATTTTCAGTTCCTGCAAAAAAGTTCCATATATGACATTGGAAGAAATCGAGGCATATAAAAATGTAAGCTCCGAAAAAATGCTGAGTAATACAGTAAGCAAACCCTGGAACGGTTCTGATTATAAAGACGGACGTGTAGGGGGAACCTGGTATTCAGCCATTTCTGCTGATCCAAAAACTTTCAATTATCTTATAGCAGAAAGAGACGGCGCCTCAAATTCAATAATGTCGATGACGACAGATTACCTTTTTGAATACAATACTTTTACAAAATCGTGGAAGCCCCGTTGTGTAACATACGAAATTGAAGTTGATGAAGAAAAGCAGAAACTTACAGTTCATTGTACTATAAGAGATAATCTTTACTGGAGTTATGTTAATTCTGATAAAAAAATTCCTGTAACTTCTGATGATATTGTCTGGTGGTACGATAACATTTCTGGTAATCCTGATTTTCAGAGTTCTGCATATGGCGGTCAGTTTGTTGTAATGCCTGACGGTTCAACACAGAGAATTCTGGCTGTTAAAATTGATGATAAACATTTTGATTTTGTTTATCCGAGAATTGTTGCAGATCCATTGCTTTCATCGAATACAGAATTTTATCCGAGCTTTCTTTACAAAGAGGCATTTGAAAAAGGCGGCATTGAAGGTGTAAAAAATCTGTTCAGCGTAAATGTTGATCCTAAAACTATTCCTTCAATGGGTAGATATTTCATCACTGAGTACAGTCCGAGCCAGCGTCTTGTATTTACCAGAAATCCTGATTACTGGGATAAAGATTCAAAAGGGTCTGCAACAATTTATCCGCAGGAAACAATTTATCAGATTGTAGGCGATCAGAATACAAGCTATCTTCTTTTCAAACAGGAAAAGCTCGAAACTTATTCACCGACACCTGAAAATCTTTCTGACATTATTGCAGCGCAGGAAAATCAGTATACAGTGTTCAATTCCGAAGGTTCCCTTGGTGCACAACTCTGGAGCTTTAATCAGAATCCAAAAAATAAAAACGAAAAATATTATCAGTGGTTCTGTAAAAAGGAATTTCGTCAGGCAATGAGCTGTCTTCTTAACCGAGACAGAATCAACAATCAGACATTCCGCGGACTTGCAACTGCAAAGCTTGATTTCTTTCCAAAAGGAAATCCTTATTATGATGAAAATATAAAACTCCAGTATACATACGATAAAGAAAAAGCAATTTCACTTCTTGCTTCAATCGGAATCAAGCAGGACAAAAGCGGCGTTATGCGTGACTGGAATAATAATCCGATTGAGTTCGATCTTGCAATTCCTTCTTCGGTTGCAACAACTTCAGATATTGCTCAGATTATTTACGATGAATGCGGTTCGGTTGGAATAAAGGTAAACGTACGACAGACAGATTTTCAAAAGCTTGTTGAGCAGCTGACAGGAACTTATGACTGGCAGTCAATCATTATCGGTCTTGGAAGTAATTTCTTTCCTACTCAGGGAAGCAATGTGTGGCCTTCAAATGGAAATCTTCATTTATGGAATCCGCTTCAGCAAAAACCGGCAACTGACTGGGAAGCGCGTGTAGATTATCTTTACAATGAAGGTTCATATACACTCGATCATGAAAAGGCAAAACAAATCTGGGATGAATATCAGACAATTATTCTTGAACAGTGTCCTGTTATATATCTTGTGAGTACCCGTAATTTTTATGCAATTAATAACCGCTGGGATTTTTCAAATTTTTATTATGACAATCTTAATGGTGCAATGACTGAACGTGTTTATCTTAGAGCACAGTAGTCAGGAGTTTTTATGTTATTGAAAAAATTAAAACAGAAATCACCTTTAATATATTTTATCTGTTCAAGAATTGTAACAATGGTTTTCCTCCTTTTCTTTTTGGGATTTGCCTTGTTCGGCTTAATGGAACTTGCACCTGGTGACATTGTTGATCAGATGATGACCCAGCAGATTATGGCAAGCGCAGAAGGCGGCCCTAAGGCAGGCTCTCTGGCACAAGGTCAGCAAAATATTTTTGACGATGCACAGCTTGCAAAAACTAGAGAAGAACTCGGTCTTGATAAACCGTTTTATGTTCAGTATTTCAGATGGTTAAAACGAGTAATTGTTGATCATGATTTAGGTGTCAGCCTTATTTCAAGAGCGCCTGTAAGTTTTCTGCTTGGTTCCAGATTGATGAATACTCTTATACTTAATCTCATTTCACTTGTATTCATAACGCTTTTTTCATTTATTCTCGGCGTTTATTTTTCAAGTAAAGCTGGAACCCGACTCGATGTAGGTGCAACTTTTTTTGCACTGTTCTTTCACGCATTCCCAGGAATCCTGCTTTTAATTCTCCTTCAGCTGTTCGCATCAATTACAGGACTTTTCCCTGTTACTGCATATCCTGATTTTCCGTACAGTGAAGCGCCGCTTAAGTTTACCTTCAGTTATATGCATCACATCTTCCTTCCGTTGTTCTGTTCTTTCCTCGGTGGAGTCGGCGGAACAATGAGAACTATTCGTGCAACAATGCTGGACCAGATGGGTATGCCGTACATTTTTGCTCTCCGTGCCCGCGGAATTTCTGAGAAGCGAGTATTCCTTAATCATGCTTTCCGTAACACTATAAATCCTTATATCACAGGAAGCGCAAATCTTCTTGCTTCACTTTTCGGCGGTTCCTTGATTCTTGAAATTATTTTTGCTTATCCGGGAGTAGGACGCCTTACTTACGAAGCAGTCCTTCAGCAGGATATAAATCTTGTTCTTGCAAACAGTATGTTCCTTTCAGCGCTTGTTCTTGCAGGAATGCTGATTTCTGACATCCTTCTTGCTTTTGTTGATCCTCGAATCCGATACGGTGCTGAGAAGTAGGAGGAAATTATGAAGAACGAATTAAATTACATTAAACGAAAACCGATTGCATTTGCATCATTAATTATTCTCGCTGTTCTTTATCTGTTTATGATTTTTGCAGAATTTATTTCTCCATACACTCCGACTAAAACTTTTGAAGAAAATACATTTCACCCTGCAAATGTAAAAATTACATCTCAGGGATTAAGAGTTCAGGAAGCTGAAGTTTTAAATCGGGTTACATGGGAATATGCATACGTCAAAGGTGAAAGTCATAAATTAAAATTTTTTGTACACGGGGAACCTTATAAGCTTCTTGGCTTTATTAATACTGACATTCATTTGTTTGGTACAGAAGCTGATGCAGACGGAAATATTTATCCGGCCTATCTTTTTGGTGCAGATAATTTAGGTCGTGATATGTTCTCCCGTATGATTTACGGAAGCCGTATTTCGTTAACCATTGGTTTTGTCGCTACTGCAATTTCTCTTCTGCTTGCAGTAATTCTTGGTGGTCTTGCAGGCTTCTTTGGCGGAAAGACTGACTGGACTATAATGCGTTTTGCAGAATTTTTTATGCTCATACCTGGATTGTATCTGATACTTTTTCTCCGTTCGATATTGAACTCAAAAATGGACAGCGGAACTTCTTATATGATCATCACTTTGATTCTTGCACTGGTCGGATGGCCAGGAACTGCAAGAACCCTTCGCGGTATGATTCATGCAATCAAGCGTGAGGAATTTGTAATGAATGCGCAGCTTGAAGGTATTCCTTCACTTGTAATAATTTTCAAATACATCATTCCGCAGATTACAAGCCTTTTAATTGTAAGTACAACTCTCAGTATTCCTGGATTCATCATGAGTGAAACAACACTTTCGTACATCGGACTTGGTATTGCAGATCCTGCCGTAAGCTGGGGTTCGATGATTAACCGTGAAATTTCAACATTGAGCAATCTTTCGCGTTATCCATGGCTTTTGATGCCGGTCTGGCTTCTTCTTATTGTAACACTTGCCTTCAACTTTCTCGGTGACGCCCTTCGTGATTACTACGACCCTTACCATGCAATTTTTCCAAGTTATAAACACTGGTTCAAAAAAAATAAAAAGCGCAGTGAAAATTCCCTTAACGAAAATGAATCAAAAGCACTGTCGGTTGACGAAGACGTTTTACTTTCAATGCAGAACGTTGCCGTTGATTTTGTAATTCACACAAACAAAGGTGAAGAAACAATTCATGCGGTTAAAGGAATTTCTTACGACGTCAAAAAGGGAGAAATACTCGGTATTGTTGGTGAATCAGGTTCAGGTAAATCTGTAAGTACTACGGCAATTCCCGGACTTCTTCCTAAAAATGCAATCCGCAAAGGGCACATTGTTTTTGACGGCGTTGATATGACAGAACTTTCTCAGAATCAGCTCCGGGAATTTCGCGGTAGAAAAATCGGTTTGATTTTCCAGGAGCCAGGAAGGTCTTTTGATCCGCTGCAGAATATGGGCAGTGTATTCCTTGAAGTTTTCAGAAATATGGATCCAGATATTTCAAAAGAAGCTGCCTTTGAAAAAGCTGAAAAACTTCTTGAAGAAGTCGGTTTACCTGATCCAAAAAAACGTCTTCAGAATTTTCCTCATCAGTTCTCAGGCGGTCAACTTCAGAGAATCGGAATTGCTCTGGCACTGGCACAGGGTTGTTCACTTTTAATTGCAGATGAACCGACAACTGCGCTTGATGTCACAATTTCAATGCAGATTGTAGGTCTGCTCCAGGAACTTCGAAAGACAAGAAAGCTTTCGATTATATTTATCAGTCACGATATCGATCTTGTTTCAAATATTTCAGACCGCATTGTTGTCATGCATAATGGAATTATTGAAGAGCAGGGAGATGCTGAAGAAGTATTTAATAACCCGCAGGCAGAATATACAAAGCATCTTCTTTCTACAAGACCACGTTTTGGCCAGCATTATACAACTCAGCGTGCAGGAGAATCAAAATGAGTAAAGATAAAGAAAATAAACAGCCTCTTATTGAAATAAAAAATCTCTGCAAAAGTTTTGATCTTCAGGCAGGTTTCTTTTCAAAAAAAGATAAAAATGTTTTTGCCGTTAATAATGTTACCTTCAATATTAATAAAGGTGAAACATACGGAATCGTTGGTGAATCAGGCTGTGGAAAAACAACTACCGCACGCCTTCTTATTAAAATGTATAAGGCAACGAGCGGCAGTATTGTTTTTTATGACGAAGACGGAAAATCTTTTGATATTGCTAAATTGAATAAAGCCCAGACTAAAGTTTACCAGGAAAAGGTTAAATACATTTTTCAGGATCCGGCCCGTTCAATGAATCCGCGAATGAATGTTCTTACCGTCATGACTGACGGGCTAAAATATTCCTCGAAAAAATTATCAAAACAGCAGATTTATGAACTTGCAAAAAAGTCGATTGTTGATGTCGGATTAAAAGAAGAAGATCTGTTAAAACGTCCTACAGATTTTTCAGGCGGCCAGCGACAGAGAATTTCGATTGCAAGAGGCTTGATTCTTGAACCTTCACTTTTAATCTGCGATGAAGTTGTATCTGCGCTTGATGTTTCGATTCAGGCGCAGGTTTTAAATCTTCTTTCTGATTTAAGAAAAGAGCGCGGACTTTCTTTTATGTTTATCACACATGATCTTAAAGTAGCCTGTTTTTTCTGTGATAAGATTGGAGTAATGTACCGCGGCGTTTTGGTAGAAGAAGCACCTGCTGCAACTTTATATAAAGATGCAGTTCATCCATATACAAAACTTTTATTTGAAGCAGCAACAGGAAAAGCTTCTGCTTCCACTGTTGAAGTTAAAACAACACTTGAAAAAGAAAACGGATGTCCTTTTGCACACCGTTGTCCTAAAGCTACAGAAAAATGTTTTTCTTCGTGCCCTGATTTTTCTCAGATAACTGATGAACATAAAGTTCGCTGCTGGAATCAATAAGACATAATCTAAACTTTGACAATTATAAGAAAAAGGAATACTATATTACTATGAAAAATAACAATACAGAAATTAAGAATACATCATTCGATGAGCTCGTAAAAATATTTACTGATATTCATGATGAAGATTTTATGAAAAACTTTATGGAGTGTCTTTTTACACCTGCTGAACGTGAAGATTTTGCAAACCGCTGGACATTGGTCAAAGAAATTGACAAGGGTACAACTCAGCGCGAAATTGCTAAAAACTTCAATATGTCTTTGTGTAAAATTACGAGGGGTTCAAAGGAACTTAATAAAGAAGACAGTGCTTTTAAAAAAGTACTTGAAATGTATAAAAATAAATAATTATTTTCTTTCGTATAATAAAACGGGCTGTCTTTCGACAGCCCTTAATTTTTTATTTCAATAATTCTGCAATCTTAGGATGTTTCCAGTTGACAGCTGTCTGGTAAGGTGTTTCACCAGCAAGGTTTTTAACATTCTTATTAAGATTGAATTTCAAAAGTCTTTTAACTGTATCTTCATCTGCATATCGTGCAGCGTAGTGAAGAATTGTATTTCCTTTGATATCGCTCTTGTCTGCAGAATACTTAACAATGTAACCAAGCATTTCTGTATTTTTTTCTTTGAATGCGAGGGTAAGAACTGTTTCGCCGCGATTGTTGATTTCTGCAAAAGGTAATGCACCGTTTTCAAGAAGTGTGTTTGCTGCATCGGTTTCGTTGTTGATTACGGCAAGTGCAAGCGGTGTATAGCCTGATGAGTTTCTTGTGTCAAACGGATATCCTTTCTTGATAAGTGAAGAAAGAATTTTAGAACCGGATTTTGCAGATACAGCAATGTGAATCGGTGTATTACCGTCTGAGTCTGTGATATTAATATCGTTTCCAAGAACTGCATTCATGATAGATGCTTTTTTCTTGAATGAAATTGAAAGAGGAGTTTTTCCTTCTTTATCACGACTTAACGGATTGCTTTTCTTGCTGAGTATCTGGATAATTTCAAGATTTTCAGTTTCGACTGCTTCATGGAATGGAGTACGTCCGTTCATATCCTGAATTTGTGGATTAGCACCATTGGTGAGAAGAAGAGAAACCATCTTGCTCTGTCCACCCTTAATTCCATCTACGAGAGCAGTACGTCCCTGACTGTCATAAATGTTAGGACTTGCACCTTTAGAAAGGAGAAGGGCAGCCATGTCGTAATTTCCTTCAATTGCAGCTTCTGCAAGAGGTGTCTTTCCTGCAATATTAGGTTTGTCAGGATCAATTCCAAGATCAATAAGAGTAGCAGCGCTTTTAAGAGCATTCCATCTTACTGCAGTATGCAATGGATTTGAACCGAGATTATCTCTTGCATTTATATCAGCACCTTTTGAAATCAAAGTTTTAATGATTGCTACATCATCACTCTTTGCAGCACTGAACAATGGTGTCTGTCCGTTTGCATTCTTTGCATTGATTACTGCACCTTTCTGAACAAGATATTCAACTGATTTAATAAGGTTCCATTCTGCACAATAATGCAAAGCTGTGTTTCCAGAACCGTCAGAGGCCATGATTGTTTTTGAATTAATAAGCCAGTCATTTTTTGCAGTTGTAAGTGCAAGTTTCAAAGGAGAAACATCCTGTGTGTTTGCAGAGAAAATGTTGGCATCATTTTCAAGCAGAAGAACTCCAATTTCTTTCATGTTGTCTTTTACTGCATAATACAAAGCAGAATTACCTTCACGGTTTCTGGCATTTATATTGCTTCCAAGAGTAATCAGGTATTTAATTTTACTGATGCTTGCCTTCATTTTGATTGCAATAAGAAGTGGAGTGTTTCCTTCTGAATCAACTGAATTAATAGTTGAGGAATTAATAAGGGATTCGAAAAGTCCGTCATTTGCCATGAGAACTCTTGTATACGGAGTTACGTGATTTGAATCTTCTGCATGAATATCAGCACCATGATTTACATAAAATTCAATCTGACTTTTAAGATTATGTTCAATTGCAGTTGCAAGAGCTGTGTTACCTTTTTTGTTTCTGATATTTACATCAGCGCCTGCATTGAAAAGTATTTCAAGAACATCGCAGTCAAGATTGATCATTGCAGCAGTATGAAGAATTGTATCACCGAACATATCCTTGTGATTCAGATCTGCTCTGTAATCAATAAGCAGTTTATAAATATCAAGACGCTGTTCTTCCGGAATGATGAGAAGAAGAGGTGTCTTGCAGAGACTGTCCTGAGAATTTACTTTTGCATTTGCTTCAAGAAGATCTCTTGCAATTTCTGTACGACCGTAACGGCATGCTTCGTGAAGTGGTGTAGATCCGTTAATATCCTGGGCTTCTGTATCTGCACCGTTTTCAAGAAGGAATTTTGCAAAACCTCTGTGGTTATAAATAGTCGCAAGATGAAGAGGAGTCTGACCATCCTGCATTGTTAAAGAATAATTTCTTGAAAGAACAGCATCTTCAAAATAACTTGTTTTTCCGCCGACTTCTCTTGCACCTGCAATAAGAAGATTGTTAGCCATTCTTGCATTGATTTCTGATGAAGGATCTGATAATGCAATTGCAAGTGGAGTAATGTTATTTTTATCAGCAACGTCTATGTTAAGATTTTTCTTCAATGCATATTCAAGTGCCTTTTCGTTTTTAGTTTTAACAAAATGATGAATGATTGTTCCACCGTCTTCATTTCTAAGCTCTGCAGTATTTTCATTAATTATCAGCTCATAGTACATTTCATTTTTTTCGAGAGCTTTTTCAAGTGCTGTAATACCTTCAGAGTCTTCAACAAAAACATTAGCCTTTGCTCTTGTTAATGCACGAACGCTTTCATAGCAGTCATGCTCAACGGCGATCATGAGAGGAGTCTGGTTATCATAATTTTTGATTTCTTTGTTTGCACCTTTTATGATAAGAAAATTTACAAGATCTTCATCATTCATAATTGCTGCAGCATGAAGAACAGTATTTCCATCTTCATCCTGTTCGTTGATGTCAGATTTTGTAATAAAGAAACTCTTGGCCTCATCTGTTTTTCCCTGTCTGATCAGGCTTTGAATTGAAACAGAATTTGGGTTGGTCGTTTTACAACCGGCCATTAAAAGAATTAGTGCACAGAAAAAAAGAAAAGTAATTTTTTTCATAATGCCTCCCAGGTTTATAAAAAAAAGATTTGTATAGTTTTACGTTTAGATTATCGGAATTTTAATATTTCTTTTTAGTCCTTTTATATGGAAAGAAAATCGTAGAACTTCTTTCAATCAGAAAAAAATATAATCAGTAAAAATTAAATCAGTAAAAAATCTAAACGCCAATAAAACAAAAAAAGTCACCATAAAAATATCTAAAATAATGAGAAAAGCTGTAAATGGATGTAATCATTCATTTGCAGTTTTTTTTCTTGCCCTCGCTCAGCTTATTTATTATATTTAAATTATGGAAGATTTGTATAAAGTCCTTGGGGTTGAAAAAACTGCCTCTCAAGATGAAATAAAAAAAGCTTACCGCAACCTTGCTTTCAAATATCATCCTGACCGCAATCAGGGAAGTAAAGAAGCAGAAGAGAAGCTTAAAGAAATAAATGCAGCATATTCGGTTTTAGGCGACTCCCAGCAGCGTTCTGCTTACGATTCCGGCCGTGTAAATTCCAATTACTCAAACCAGCAGAGTGCACAGCAGCAGTACAACGGGTATTATTACAATCCGTTTGGCGGCGGTTTTTCCGGACACGAATCAAGTGATTCTCAGAATTATTCTTCGTATGAGGAATTTTTTAAGAACTTTTATGCAAATTCAAGTAACAGCAATAATTATAAAACTTATCAGCAGTATGAATCTGAAAAGCCTTCATTTTTAATGGGGCTTACAAATGTATTGATAGGAATGTTAGTAGCGGGACTTGGCTTTTATATGTTCAGCGCGATATGGTGGCTGATTCCTGCAGGGCCAATTTTGAGTCTTGTTGTACTTTCGACGGGAGTTTCAAGATTGCTTAGAGGCGTGAACAGAATGTTAAAATCAGTAGCCTCTAAGTTTAAGAAGTGATCAGACTATCTCTGGCGGAAAATGATTCTGCCGCGATCCAAATCGTATGGTGAAAGGGCAACTTTTACTGTGTCACCTGGAACGATTCTGATATAGTGTTTGCGCATTTTTCCTGAAATGTAAGCCATGATGATATGGCCGTTCTGCAATTCAACACGGAAAATAGTATTTGGCAATGCTTCTTTTACAATGCCTTCGACTTCGATAGCTTCTTCTTTAGCCACAATTCCTCCAAAGAATATTAATCCTAAAAGAATACGAATTTTGTTGTTTTTTTCGCAATTTATGCTTATATTAGTATCTACAAATATAACAAAATTGTCAACGGGTTCTATTTTGACAAAAAAGGGGAATTTGTTGTCTTAACGGAGGTATTGTTATGAAACAGGAATTTATCGATAAAATGAAAGGCAAGCTTCTTCAGATGCGTGCTGACATTTACGAATCTCTTGCTAAGAAAAACGAAGATTTTAAAGGACTTGTTAATGCAGTTGAATCAGGAGACGTATGTGATATCGCATCAGATGCAATCGATAGAACTATGCTCGATTCACTTGGACAGCAGGATGCTGACCGTCTCGAATTGGTAGAAAAAGCATTAAACCGCATTGCACAGGGCAAATATGGTGTTTGTTTTGTATGCGGAAAAGATATTCCTATGGCACGTCTTGAATCACTTCCATGGACTGGAATGTGTGTAGACTGCAAGAGTAAAGCAGAAAAAAGCAGCCGTTAAACGTCTGCTCCTTTTAGACTTATGTTTATTCTGTAAGTTTTATTATATTGTTTCAAGCTTGAAGCTTGGCTCTGAGCTTGAGGAATCAGGCCGGATCAGCACAGCTTTCTGTGTATATCCGGCTTTTTTTATTGCCGCTAAGGCTCTGTCAAACGCACCATCAATAGAATCAACAGAATGGCAGTCAGAAGAGATTGTTACGGGAATGTTGTTCTCACAAAGAAGTTCCATCATATACGCATTCGGATAAACATCATCCATCGCGCCTCTGGTTATAGCCCCGGTATTGATTTCTACAATGAGATTTGTTTTTGCAATTTCCTTAACAAGTGCTTTTACTTCTTTTTTATACCAGCTTTCACTTTCGTCAAAGAATTTGAGTTCGCCGTTTCTTTTACGGATCAAATCTGCATGACCGAGAATCGTAAAATCGCAGTTACGAATCATTTCTCTCTGAAGGTAAAAATATTCCTGAACGCACTTTTTTCCGTTGCCGTTAAAGAGGCGCTCGATTCCATTTCGGACACCTTCAGAAGATTCGTCAACTGTAAAGAAACCTTTTTCATTTACGATATAGTGAACAGATCCAATAAGATAATCCGGTTTAAAACTTTCGAATCGTTTGAAAGTCGTCTCACACATTGAAGGAATATAATCAGCCTCAAATCCCATGAGAATATCAAGTTGTGATTTGTATTCTTTTTCGAGTCGGCGGATTTCTGTTACATAATTTTCATGATCTCTTGGGGCAATATGCCAGTCTTCTGCAAACGGATACATGCTGTGCCCTGAAAATCCGAATGCATCAAATTTTTTTTCAATGGCAGCTTTTACCATTTCTTCTGCTGTGCACTTTCCGTCACAGAAATTTGTATGTGAATGATAGTTTGTCTTAGAGCTCATTTTTTTTCATCCAGTTATTTACTTCAGCTTTGAATCGAACAAGTTCAGCACGAAGGGCACTGTAGTTCAGGTTAAGGGCTTCGATATCTTCTGACTTTGCCGCTTTGTTAAGTCTTGTACCGTAATCGGTGAGAGTAGGAGCTGAAACACTCGAGCTTGAACCTTTGATAGTGTGGCCAGTTCTTCTGAGTTCTTCAAAGTTCTGGTCTTCAATAAGCTGAGGAATTGCGTTGATAAGTTTTTCTGACTGAGTAATAAAATCTTTTAAAAGCTGAGTACCAAATCCGTAATCGCTGTCGATTGTATCCATAAAGTCAGATTCATTCCAGATTTTTTCATGTTCTTCATGGTTTTCGAGCAGTGTTGCAATTTCTTGCGCCGATGGAAGTATCAAGGCAGTATTCCATTTTTCGATTACTTCTCTTACAAGTACACTCTTGAAGGGTTTAACAAGCACGTCATTCATTCCAGCATCTGTATAATGAGCAAAGTCATCCTTATCGGAGTTAGCAGTACAGGCGATGATAATTCCCTTAAAGCCAAAAGCTCGGATTTCTTTTGTTGCATCAATACCGTTTTTAACCGGCATCTCAATGTCCATAAAAATAAAATCAGTTTCTGGATGCATGCTGATAAGATCAACTGCTTCCTGACCATTTTCTGCTTCAAGAGTTTCAGCGCCGAATTTTTTAAGGAAGGTAGTTAAAAGACGTCTGTTTACAAGATGGTCTTCAACGACAACAACGTGGAGACCATTTGCAAGTTCAGATTCCTGATGTTCTTTTACAATGCTTGCAGTTTTAAGTTTAATAAGGTTCTCAGGGGAATTTGCTTCTTTTGCTTTTTTTGCAAGTTCCCTTTCATGAAGAACAAGTCCGGGATCACGGGTTTCGCTGATTGTAGTTTCGAATGATTCCTTGAAGCTCTGAGAAATTAATTCAAAAAGTTTTGCTCTCTTAACAGGTTTGTAAAGATATCCGTCAAACCAGTTGAGCATTTTCATTTTTGCTTCTCCACCCATCTGTCCTTCCGGAACCATAAGGTAAAGCTTTGTATTGTTGATTTCTTTATCGTCGTTGATTTCGGCTGCAAGGTGCCATCCGTCAACCTTCGGCATAATCATATCAATGAATGTTGCGGTAAAAGGTTCTTTATTCTTTGCGCTTTCTTTCATCAGCCTGATGGCTTCGTTTGCATTTGAACAGGTTACGATGTTTGTAACACCAAACTTGTTAAGGTTTTTGACAAAGCTTTTCTGTGCAAGAACGCTGTCATCTACAACGAGAATCTTTGATCTTGCAGGAACAACAACTTCATATTTATTTAATGCACCGTCAATGAGAGGACGGTAAGGAAGCTTAAAGTAAAAAATGGAACCGCCGTTAGGATTATCAGTAATTCCTATTGTACCGTTCATCAGGGTTATCAGCGACTTGCAAATAGAAAGACCAAGTCCGGTACCGCCATATTTTCTTGTAGTAGAAGCATCAGCCTGATAGTAAGCCTTGAAAATATTTTTCTGGGCCTCTTTAGAAACTCCGATTCCTGAATCTGTAACTTTAAATAAAAGATCGTTTCCGTCAATCGAAACGCTTACAACAATGTATCCTTTTGAGGTAAACTTTACGGCATTCTTAACAATGTTGAGAAGAATCTGCTGAACACGAATGGGATCGCCCATAATAAATTCAGAAACAGAGCTTGAGATGTCAGTAACAATTTCAAGGCCTTTGTTGAAGGCTTCAATACTGATAAGGTCAGTAGTTTTGTCAATCACTTCGATAAGATTGAATGGTGTATCTTCAAGTTTAAAATCATTGTTATTGATTTTTGTGTAGTCGAGAATGTTGTTAGCAAGAGAGAGAAGGGCTTCGGAACTGAATTGAATCTGGCGAATATATTCCTTCTGCTCACGGTCAAGACGTGTTTCATTCAACAGTTCTACAGAGCCGATGATTGTCTGAATCGGAGTTCTGATTTCGTGAAGAGTTGTAGCAAGAAATCTGCTTGAGTTCTGAACTGAATTGAGATTGTTATCTTGATTTTGCATGTAAAACTTCTATTGCTTTTGAAATGATAACATCAGGCTTCTGAGGTTTTACAAGATAACTGCTTGCTCCAAGGCTTAATGCCTGAATGACAACTTCTCTCTGTGTTGCCTGAGAGTAAACAATGATTGGAGGTGAATTTGGTGAAACCTTCAGTTTTGTAAGTACATCAAAGCCTGACATTCCATGCATAAAGATATCAAGGATTGCAAGGTCGAAATGTTCTTTTTCAATAGCTTCAACAAACTCTGCACCACTTTCAAACAGAACTGTTTCGGCACCCATTGATCCGAGAGAACGCTGGAGTAAAGAACGTACAACGCTGTCATCATCAATTACTGCAACGCGGAATACTGTTCCTTCTGTGTCATCGATATCGAGATCAAAGTTAAAGCGGGTATCAATTGATTCATCATCGATTTCCTGCTGAGTAAGAATTTCTTCGGCAATCAATTCCGGAACATCTTCTTCTGAAGCAGAAATAGAAACAAAGGAATTAAGAACTTTGCGTAAATCTGTTACAACCTTGATTTCGGCATACTGTGGATGACCATCAAGGAATGCAGGAATAAAACTGTCGAGAGAAAGAATCTTGATATTTTTATTCTGGATTCTTGTTTCTGTAAGGATTGTTTCAAACAGATATTCCAAATTGATTCCGTCGACGAACGAAAGCTTAAGGTCAGTCATCATGAGAATGAGCTTTGGATTTGTAAGTTCCTGTTTATCAATAAGCTCTGTAAGTCTGTATTTTAAGAGAGTGATTTTTTCGCGGTTTAGTACCTGTGCAAATTCAACAAAAATAATATTGTTGTTGTGGTGAACCTGAAGAATAGAATGTGTTGTATCAACCGAGAAAGAAATTTTTAATACGTTTCCAATTGCTTCGATAAAAGCATTGAATTTAATTGGGGTAGGAAAGTATTTGATAACGCCATATCTTACAAGAGATGCAATGCGGCCCTTATCAAGCTGAGGCCCTGTAAGAATGACAGGAATGTTTTTTGCGTTTGGATCAGACTGCTTGCTTTTCAAGAAGTCCATCAAATCAGTAAAGGAATCTGAAACATCCATAATAACGAGGTCTGGCAATGATGTAACAAGCCTTGTGTAAGCGTCACGACGTCCGTTTGTAACTTCAACAGTAATATTTTCTGCCGAGAGTTTTTCCCTCATAAAATCACTGAAAAGTTTTGATGAATCAATAATGAGAACCTTTTTCATACCTTTCTATTATATGGCTAATTAAACTGTTTAGCAATATGATAATTCTGCACCTCTTTTGAAGCTGCAGTTAAGTTTTTTGTTGTTGTATCTGAGAAATTGGGCTAAAATATTAAAATCAAAATAAAAGAGGTATTTATGAAATTTGTTGAAATTCTTGCACCGGGTTTTGAGGAAATCGAAGCCCTTTCACCAGTTGATTATTTGAGAAGAGGCGGAGTTGAAGTTACGATAGCAGGAATTTCTGCAGCCGGAGAATCTTATTCCAAGGTTATTACAGGCGCTCACGGCATTAAAGTGGAATGTGACATCGCCTTTGACGAATACCTGTCGTCCCTCAACGGTGAACTTCCTGATGGAATCATCATTCCTGGCGGTATGCCTGGAGCTGCAAATATCGGTGCAAATAAAACCGTTCTTGACCTTATCATAAAAATGAACGAACAAAAAAAGTTTATCTGCGCAATCTGTGCAGCTCCGATTGTGGTACTTGCTCAGACTGGTATTCTTGCCGGTAAACAGTTCACCTGTTATCCGGGAATGGAGCAGAACATTGCAAAATTTATTCCAGACCCTGCAAAGATTAGTGAACTGATGAACGGCACTTACCTTAATCTTGATAAATCTCATATCATCGATGGAAACATCATCACTGGTAAAGGTCCCGGGGCTGCCGAAGAATTCTCAATGCTTATTCTTAAAGCTGCCTGCGGCGTCGATGAAATGATGCGTGTCAAAACTGCAAGTATTCAAAGATAATATATTTAATAAAAAAAGGATAATCAGTATATTACCAGAGATTCAAAAGATGCTGCATCAAAAGGCTTACACCTGTAATGCTGATCCAGCAGACAGCTCCGAGGATCAAAGGCTTTCCGCCTGTCTTTACAAGTTTAACAATGTTAGTGTTAATACCGATTGCAGCCATTGCAAGTACGATAAAGAACTTGGAACAGGTCTTAAGGAACTTGAAAATTTCAGTTACTGTTGCAAGAACCTGTGGATCTGTAATGTATGCTTCGCAGAGAGTTGTGATTAAAGAAGCAAGAATGAAGTAAATGATAAAGAAAGGGAATACTTTCTTGAAACTGAAACCGCCTGCAGATGCGGCTGCTTCAGGTTTTTCTGCAGCAAGCTTTTTAGCTTTTGAAGCCTGATAAAGGGCAAGAACAAGAGTAATAGGAATGATGGCAAGTGTTCTTGTAAGCTTTACAGTTACAGCTTTATCAAGTGTCTGTGAACCGAGATTCCACATTGCATCCCATGTTGAAGCAGCTGCTGTTACAGAAGAAGTATCGTTAACCGCAGTTCCTGCAAAAATACCAAAGCCGTTTCCACTAGCAGTAGAGAATGCAAGTAACTGTCCGAGATAAGGAAAAATCAAAGCCGCAACTACATTGAAGAAGAAGATTACAGAAATAGCCTGTGCAACTTCTTCGTCGTCAGCATTGATTACAGGCGCTGTTGCTGCTACTGCAGAACCGCCGCAGATTGATGAACCTACGCCAATTAAAACAGAAATGTTTGAAGGCATTTTCATAATCTTGTAGAAAAGAAATGCAACAATAAGTGAAGTTGCAATTGTTGAACAGATGATAGGAAGTGATTCAGCGCCTGTTTTGGCAACAACGCTAAGATTCAATCCGAAGCCGAGAAGGATTACTGCGTACTGAAGGATTTTTTTTGAAACGAATTTTATTCCGTCTGCGAAAGGTTCTTTATTTTTAATAAAGAGGGTAATGATCATACCTGCAATAATTGCAATTACAGGACCGCCGACAACCGGAAACATTTTGCCTAAAAACCATGATGGAACGGCAATTACAAGTGCAAGTAAAATACCTTTCCATGATTTCTGAATAAAGTTCATGAAGACCTCAGTGTTATAAAGTTTTAATAAGTATAACACAGTCGCTGAATCAGTTAAAGAAGTCTGAAGTAATAAAAAAAGCATATAATAGGTTTAATCAATTGTTTTAGATGGGAACAAATGTTATAATATAGACCTATTTTTTTCTTAAAAATGGAGATATATAAAATGAAAAAAATCGCATTAGTTGTACTTGCTGTAATGTCTCTTGTACTTACAAGCTGTGGAAAAGAAAAAGTTGTAATCAACGGTGTTGCAGATCTCGAAAATAAAAAAATTGGTGTTCAGTCTGGAACTACTGGTGAAGCATGGGTTCAGGAAAATGTTAAAGGTTCAAAAATTGCATCTTTCAAAAGTGGAATTGATGCTGCCTTGGATTTGAAGACAGGCCGTATCGATGCTGTGGTTCTTGATGAACTTCCTGCAAAAGAAATTGTAGCTCACAATGATGACCTTACAATTATTTATGACCCGGTATTTACAAACAGTAAAGAAGAATATGCCATTGCCATCAAAAAGGGTAACAAAGAACTTCTTGATAATGTAAACAAGACAATTGACACTCTTAAAGCTAACGGTGAATATGACAAGCTTATTCAGGCATTTATGCCTGCTGACGGAAACATCGTAGTTCCAGAAGCAAAAAATTCTTCAGCTTCTAAAATTATTAAATTAGGAACAAATGCGGCATTCCCTCCATTTGAATACATTGATGGAAAAAATGTTGCAGGTTTTGATATTGAAATGGGAAGAGCAATCGCAGAAACTTGTGGTGCTAAACTCGAAGTTGTTGACATGAACTTTGATTCCCTTATTCCTGCTCTTGCATCCGGTGCAATTGATTTTATTGCTGCCGGAATGTCAGTTACAGAAGAAAGAAAGCAGAACGTAGATTTCTCAGTTCCTTACTTTGCTTCAGAACAGGTAATCATCATTCGTAAGTAGGTTTTTATGTTTAATGCATTCATTGAAACAATGATTGCAAAACAGCGCTGGCTCTTAATGCTTGAAGGTCTTGGAGTTACCATTTTAATCGCTGTTTGTGCAATTGTAATTGGAACCATTCTCGGTTGTATTTTTGCCTTGATGAAAATTTCGGACAGTAAATTTCTCCGCGTAATTGCAGAAATTTATACAACTGTACTTCGTGGAATTCCTCTTGCAACACAACTCATGATTTTCTATTTTGTAATTTTTGCACCAATGGGATTTGATGCCCTGCTTACTGCAATAATTGCTTATGGTATAAATTCAGGGGCTTACTGTACGGAAATATTCCGTGCCGGTATTCAGGGAATTGATATCGGCCAGACAGAAGCCGGTCGTTCCCTGGGGTTAAGCAAAACTCAGACTTTATTTAAGATTATTCTTCCACAGGCTGTAAAGGCTGTGCTTCCAACTTATACAAGCGAATTCATTGTACTTATCAAAGAAACTTCAGTTGCAAGTTTTATTGCCGTTGTTGATTTGACAAAAGTTGGAGATCAGATCCGCAATGCAACTTATAACGCATGGATTCCTCTTTTAACTTGTGCTGTTATTTATCTTATTATGACTGTAGGCCTTACAAAGCTTTTCGGTCTTCTTGAAAAAAGGTTGGCAAAAAGTGATAGACATTAAGGATTTACATATTACATTTGGAAAACTGCATGTATTGAAAGGTGTTTCCACAAAGATTTCTAAAGGTGAAAAAGTTGTAATTATCGGACCTTCAGGTTCAGGTAAGTCTACAATGCTCCGCTGCATGAACCGTCTTGAAACTCCAGATTCAGGTTCGATTAATTTTGAAGGTATTGAACTAACTGCAAAAGACTGCAACCTTGACCGCTGCCGTCAGAAAATGGGAATGGTTTTTCAGCACTTTAATCTTTTTCCTCATCTGACTGTTCTTGAAAATATTACTCTTGCACCTGTAACTCTTGGACTTCAGTCAAAGGAAGAAGCTAAGAAAGATGCAATTAATCTCCTTGAAAGAGTAGGGCTTGCTGACAAGGCTTCAAGTTATCCTTCATCTCTTTCTGGCGGTCAGAAACAGAGAATTGCAATTGTACGTACTCTTGCAATGAAACCGGATGTAATTCTTTTTGATGAACCGACAAGTGCACTCGACCCTGAAATGGTTGGAGAAGTTCTTGAAGTAATGAAAGGACTTGCAAAAGAAGGAATGACAATGGTTGTCGTAACTCACGAAATGGGATTTGCAAGAGAAGTTGCAGACCGCGTTCTTTTTATGGACGGCGGTGTAATTATGGAAGAAGGAACTCCTGAAGAAATATTCCAGAATCCAAAATGCGACAGATTGAAGCAGTTCCTTGATTCTGTGCTTTAACAATTCTTTTGTCTTTAAAAATAATCAGGGCTGTCCATTTCTTTTTGGACAGCCCCTTTTTTTATTAGCTTCTCAATTATTTTCCAATGATGTCGCGTGCAAGAATCTTTGCAATGTTAGGACGTTTTGCGATATCGCCTTTGAGTCCTTCTTCGCGAGCTTTGTTTACGTATGATGGATCCTGGAAAGAATACTTGAACTTTGTATGAACATCGTAAGTTCCCTGCATCAAAGCATAAGCATCTTCTGTCATTACAAGTTCTTCGTCTGTAGGAATTACGAAAATCTTTGTCTTTGAATCATCTGCATGAATGTAAGTTTCAGCATTACCCGTAAATGACCATTCATTGCGTTCTTCAGAAATCTTAATTCCATATTCTTCAAGACCTTCACAAGCGAGTTTACGGAACACTGGTCCGCGTTCACCAACACCTGCTGTCCATACGATAGCATCTACATGTCCAAGTTCAGCCATGAATGCACCGATGTATTTTTTGATGCGGAGAGCTTCCATTTCGATTGCAAGCTGACAGTCTTTGTTTCCTTCTTTTGCACCGATTTCGATATCGCGGCGGTCAGAATATTTTCCTGTAATACCCAGACATCCTGATTTCTTGTTTAATGCGCTGTCCATTTCGTCAGCAGTCATTCCTGTTTTTCTCATGATGTAGAAAGGAAGAGCAGGGTCAAGGTCACCAGAACGAGTTCCCATTACGAGACCTTCAAGCGGTGTAATACCCATTGTTGTATCGTAACAAACGCCGCCTTTAACAGCACACATTGATGAACCGTTTCCAACGTGACAGATGATTACGTTTGTATCTTTAGGATCTTTTCCAAGGAGAACTGCAGCGCGTTTTGCTGTATAAAGGAATGATGTTCCATGGAATCCGTAACGGCGTGCAGCATATTTTTCGTACCATTCTTTTGGAATTGCATACATAAATGTTTTTTCAGGCATTGTCTGGTGCCATGCTGTATCCATGATTGCTGAGTGTGGAATGTTTGGCATAACCTTCTGAGCTGCTTCAATACCCATGATGTTTGCAGGCATGTGAAGAGGTCCGAGGTCAATTACTTCTCTGAAGCCGTCGAGAACTTCTGGAGTAATGAGAACTGATTTTGTAAATTTTTCACCGCCATGGAGAACACGGTGACCAACAGCTCCAATTTCGTCCATTGATTTAATAACACCAACTTCAGGGTCAGTGATTTCTTTGATAATCAATTCGATTGCTTCTTTGTGAGTAGGGCAAGGGCTTTCAATTTCAGTCTTCTGTCCTTTAGCTTTGTGAGTAATGCATGAGCCTTCAATTCCGATGCGTTCTACAACACCGTTAGCCATTACTTCTTTGTTGTCCCAGTCATAAACCTGGTACTTAGCAGATGATGAACCACAGTTCAATGTTAAAATAACCATAACGAATTCTCCTCAAATATTCGAACAGTATAATTAATTGATGTTTTTTTGGCAAACACTGTGCGTTAGCACTCCGACATTTTAATCGTTGTGATCATACACAGTGCGCGTAATTAACTTATCTTTACTTTGACGCTACGACACCGTGCTTGAAGGCGGAATTCTGTTTTTTAAAGTATAGGTTTTTGAAAGGGTGAATGTTAAGAGGATTGTCTGACCATCCACCGATTTCATTTGTATTTACAGTTGCCATTCCGATTGAATAGCAGACTGGAATAATCATTCCGCTTGATAACAGAATGTCTTCTGCATCTGACAGATATTTATAGCGTTCAAATTTATCCATTGTGTGATTAGCTTTTTCAAGAAGCCTGTCATATTCTTCATTTTTCCAGTTGCTCTCATTCAGGTTTGAGTCACCTCTGAAAAGTTCGAGGAATGCAACAGGATCCGAGAAATCTCCGATCCAAGTATAAATGAAAAGATCGGCTTTTGTTGCTTTGACATTTCCCATAAAAAGATTGTCTTTTGAAACTTTGATTTTAAGATTAACACCAGCACGGGCCCAGGCATTCTTAATCATTGTTGCCTGCTGAAAAGAACCGGTTCCTTCAGGAATAATTGCAGTTAATTCAATTATGTCTTCTTCTTTAAGTCCAAGTTCTTTCTTAGCTTCCTTCATAAGATTTTTTGCGTAATCAAAATCTGTAAAATCAAGCGGAGCCGGAGATGAGTATCCTGAAAGCGGAAGAACCAAAGTTCCTGCCGGGAATATTGCTCCGTATCTTATCTGATCCCACGGAGTTGCTGCCATAAGTGCCTGTCTAACTTTTTCTGTCAGGTAAGGGGAATTTCCTTCCTTGAAAAAATAATAAGTTGTCCCGAAAATTTTTTCCAGCAGGATTGCTTCTTTATCGAGAAGTGCCTTGCTGTCATAGTCGCTGTCGATCCATTGAAGTTCCCCTTTGTTGAAAAGTGAAGTTACTTCTTCAGCATTTGTGTTTGCGTTGATGACTATTTTTGGCAGAAGAACGGAATCTTTGTTGTAATAATATTCATTCTTTACAAGAATCAATTCTCTTTCTGTATGTTTTAAGATTTTATACGGACCAGAATAATTTCCTTTTTCAAGGTCAACTGCGGCAAAGGAATGATGGCAGAGAATCTGTGGAAGATGTGCCAGCGGAGAAGTCAGTTCAATGCACAGAGTGTTTTTATCTTTTGCATAGATTGCAACGTCTTCAGCTTTTCCTTTGCCGAGACGATATTCCCTGGCACCTTTTATTACATCAAGAAAGGATGCATAACTTGCATCTCTGTTCGAAAGAAGCGCAAGCCATGATTTTTTGAAATCTTCACTTGTAATGGGAGTTCCGTCAGAAAATTTTGCATCACTTCTTAAAGTAAAAATCCAGTAAAGCTTATCACGACTTGTTTTGAATTCCTGACAGATGGCGTAGTCAGGATCTGCAGTCAGCGAATTGTAAGAAAACAGACCTTCGTGTGTGCTGTTTAAAACCTGAGCTTCTGCAAGGTAACTTGAAGTGTGAGGATTAAGATTTAATCTTAAGGTCTGGTAATTAACGTGAAAATCTTTCTGTTCTTCAAGTGCATCATTGTGCTCGAAACTTCTGTAAAGATTATCAATTGCCTGTGGATTAAGTTCATTCAGGTCAAGAACCTGGCTGTATAAAAAAAAGCCTGCGCTCATAACAAGCGCAGCGCATAAAAATTTTTTAATCATTTTCAATTCCTAATTTTCTCATCTGTGCTTCTTCTTCTACCAGTGAAATATAGTCAGCACGATGCTGGTTTGTATTGATTATAGTATTTTTCATTGTAGTAAGTTCCATTTTCATTCCCTTGATAAGCTTTTTGGTATCAGGGTTTCCTGCTTCTTTGAAGAACGCATCAAGAGCTGCAATCTGAACAACCAAACGCTGGGCTTCTGAAATCTGTTTGTTAAGAAATTCAAGGATTTTTTCAGAAGTGTTTTTTTCAATTTTCTGATAGCCTGGAAGGTGTTTGAGCGAGAAGGAATTGTAGAAATTAATCTTTCGTTCAATTTCGCTGATAAATACATGAATATTAATTTTTTCTCTTCTTACTGTTCCTGTAGTTGCATCAGTAATGTTGATTGTGTAAAGAACTGTAGGTTCATCAATATTGAAGGCTTTCCTGAGCGCATGTACAAATTTGTCAAAGAAAGACTGATGTTCTGCCTGAAGAAGATTATGGTTTTCGTTGATTTTTTCCATAATTTTCATAAGCTGCGGTGCAAGTCCGCTTAAAGCATGTACTGCACCCATGAGGATTTCTTTTGTATCAATCTTCTTTTTTTTCTTTTCTGTTTTTTCGCTTTTTATTTCAAGCTTCTGGAGAAGTGCTTCCTGAAGTGATGCCTTATCCGGAGCAAGGTCTTCTTTTGCAACTTCTTCAACAAGAGCTGGATAGAACGGCTGTTTGTTTGCGATTGCAGGAAAAAACTTTTTAATTTCTGCGACTTCAGCCTGAATTGATTCAGAGGCTTTTGCCATATTGAATTTCGGATGGTCAAAAATATCTTTTCTGATAACAGCCTTGTAAACTTCTTTCTGGAATTCGTTAAGGTCTTTTAATATCATGTTGATTTCTTTAGTTGTATTTGCACATTTAAAGATGTTGTCGTTCATCATGTTTGCAGTCAGGGCAGGGGAATTCATCTTTGCCTCTGAGTAGAGTATTGCAAAGCCTCTTGTGTTAGGAGAATTGCTGGTTGTATTAAACTGTGCCCAGTTAAAGGTATTGTTGAACTCAACAAATTTCTTGATTGTATTGAAGCCTGTATTTTCTACAGAGAATTTATAGTAGGTACATACGAAGTCGAGAATGGCTTCATAGTCAGAAATGCGGGTTCCGATTACAAGAGCTCTTTCTGTATCGAGATATGGTTCGTTCGGGATGATTTCTACGCCTGAAATCTTTTTTTCAAGTTTATAAGGATCCGGTTTGATGATTGATTTCTGAATGAGGACTTCGATTATGTTTTTTACGCAGGTGTGGATAAGGCGGTATTTTTCGAGAAGCTGCGGCAGCACTACAGAATTGTAATATTGTGTGCGCTCATCTACTGCTGAAATTAATTTTTTCGAAAATTCGATATCTGGCATAGTAAAAAATTCCTCTTCCTCTCAATCTCTATATTATCTTATATTATTGTAAAAAAATCAAATATTTCGCCTAAAAGCAGGAATGCTGCAAAAGCCCCCGCTTGTGATTAAAAAACACTCTCCAATGATGGAAAAACATGCAAACCGGTAAATTGGTTCGATTTATACAAAAACTTCTTCACATAAGTTAAAGTAAGTAGTATATTATTAGTAAGTTTTAATTTTTATTAACTGGAGAATTTTATGGCAAATAAAATTACAATTATTGGTGCTGGTCAGGTAGGATCAACAGTTGCATATGCTTTGACATTAAGACAGCTTGCCTCAGAAATCGTTATCATTGATATCGTTAAAGATAAAGCTATGGGTGAAGCAATGGACATCCGTCAGGGAACACCATTTATCGGACCTGTAAATGTTCGCGATGGAGATTATGAAGATGCTAAAGGCTCTGATATCGTAATTTTCACATCTGGTGTAGGAAGAAAACCAGGACAGTCTCGCCTCGATTTGACACAGACAAATGTTGACATCGCTAAATCTGTAATTCCTATAATTACAAAAGCTTGTCCAAACGCTCTTTACGTAATCGTAGCTAACCCAGTTGATATCCTTACATATCAGTTCATCAAAACATCTGGTATTCCTGCAAGCCGCATCTTCGGTACAGGAACAATGCTTGATACAGCACGTTTCCGCGCTCGTATCGCAGAAACATACAAAGTATGTCAGGAAAACGTTCACGGATACGTATTCGGTGAACACGGAGATTCTTCATTCGTGCCTTGGTCTTTGGCTAACATCGGATCAATCCCTGTAGACGCTTACGCTCCTTCTTACACAGGAAAAGACGTTCTTCCTTCATTCAATAAAGACGACGTAGAAGATTACATCCGCAAGTCAGGTGGAATCATCATCGCCGCTAAAAAATGTACAAACTACGGTATCGGTGTAACAACTGCTACATTGGTTGAAGCTCTTAACTACTCAACAGATTCAGTACTTACAATTTCATCTATGCTTAACGGTGAATACGGAATTTCAGACGTATGTCTTTCAATTCCTACAGTTGTAGGCTGTAACGGAATCAAGGGTCACCTTGCAACTCCTCTTACAGATTCTGAACTTGCTTCTCTCAAGCACAGCGCTGACTGCCTTAAAGACGTTATCAAACAGGTTCAGTTCTAATTTCAACTGAACTTAAAAATCCACAGAGTTTAAACTTTGTGGATTTTTTTTATAACCGCAATTAATTTTACAATATAAAAGGAAAATACAATGGAATACAAAATTGAACATGACTCAATGGGTGAAGTAAGAGTTCCAGCTGATAAATACTGGGGAGCTCAGACAGAACGCAGCCACGAAAACTTCGAAATCGGTGTAGGTATCGAAACAATGCCTCGCGAAATCACTTACGCTTTCGGAATCTTGAAGAAGGCTGCTGCTCTTGCAAACAATGCACTTAAACCAGAAAAAATGACTGATGCAAAATTAAAAGCAATCTGCAAAGCATGTGAAGAAGTAAGTTCAGGAAAATTGAACGACCACTTCCCATTGGTTGTATGGCAGACAGGTTCTGGTACACAGTCAAACATGAACGCAAACGAAGTTATCGCAAACCGCGCTAACGAAATTGCAAAGAAAAAGCTCTGTCATCCAAACGACGACATCAACATGTCTCAGTCATCAAACGATACATTCCCAACAGCGCTTCATATTTCTGCCGTATTGGTTCTTGAAGACAAGGTTCTTCCTGCAATCGAAACACTTGTTACAACATTCAAGAAGCTTGAAAAAGAAAACAAGGGAATCGTAAAATCAGGACGTACACACCTTCAGGATGCTGTTCCTATCGCTTTTGATCAGGAAATTTCTGGATGGAGAACTTCTCTTGAACGCGATGCAGAAATGATCAAATCTTCACTTCCATACCTTAAACAGCTTGCTCTTGGTGGAACAGCTGTAGGAACTGGACTTAATGCACCTAAAGGATTTGACAAGCTTGTTGCTGAAAAAGTTTCTGAACTTACAGGAAAGAAATTTGTTACAGCGCCTAACAAATATCACGCACTTACATCAAAAGACGAACTTGTATACGCACACGGAGCTCTCAAGGCTCTTGCAGCAGATATGATGAAGATTGCAAACGACGTAAGATGGCTTGCATCTGGTCCTCGTGATGGTCTTGGAGAAATCTTTATCCCAGAAAATGAACCAGGTAGTTCTATTATGCCTGGAAAAGTAAACCCAACTCAGTGTGAACAGGCTACAATGGTAGCAGTTCAGGTAATGGGTAACGATGCTGCCATCGGTTTTGCTGCCAGCCAGGGTAACTTTGAACTTAACGTATTCATGCCTGTAATCGCATATAACTTTATCCAGTCTGGACGTCTTCTTGCAGAAAGTATCCTTTCTTTCAACAAGAACTGTGCAGTAGGAATTAAGGCAAACAAAGAAAAGATGCACCACAACCTCTACAACTCTTTGATGCTGGTTACAGCTTTGAATCCATACATCGGATATGAAAACGCTGCAAAAACAGCACACAAGGCTTTCGATGAAAATATCAGTCTCAAAGAAGCATGTGTAGGCCTGGGCTTCCTTACAGCTCAAGAATTTGACAAGGTATTCAAGCCGGAAGCAATGGCTTATCCTAAAAAATAATGCAGATACAAAAAACGAGTTTTCGCGAAAGCAAAAACTCGTTACTGCCATAAGTATAATGGTAGGTTTATTCCTACATTGGAGCTGTAGTGAGATTTACTGTAAAAGCAAAACTTCTTATTTTATTCACAATTATCATTATTCTTGGAAATGGTACTCTTGGTATAGTTACTTTTAGTAGGGCAAAAAAAGCTCTCGAAAAGTCTGTTACTAAAAATCTAGATACTGTTTCACTTCAGGTTTCAAAAGACATTAAAAATGTCAACGATGCAGAATTTGCCTTGTTGCATTTACTTGCAACAACACCTTCTATGAGATCTGAAGAAGTTCCTATTAGTGAAAAATGTCAGATGTTCAAGCACTATATTGATGCAAACCCTGATAAATATGAAAACATTGCCTTTTATGACACTGAAGGAAATACTTATCTTCCAAACGGAAAACCTCTTCAGTTAAAAGGAAAGCCGTATATTGATATTCCTATCCAGACAGGAAAGGATTATATTCAGGATCCAGCATTCAGTACTGTAAACAATGCAGTAATCATGTTTATGTCAGTTCCTGTATATAACATGCAAAATAAACCGATTGGTTGTGTAGTTGCAGTTATTAAAGGAAATGTACTTAACGAAGTTGTAAAGAGTATTGAAGTAACTAAAGGTTATCATCCTAATATCATTAACAGAATAAATAACGAGATTATTGCAAAAGGTGATGAAGTAACCGATGAACGCATTGATACTGTAGAAATGGATCCTAACAATAATCTTTTGAATATTAGCAGAAGAATCTGTGAAGGTGAAACAGGAATTGATACTTATGATGATCCTATAACTGGAAAAAGAAAAATTGCCAGCTTCAGACCTGTTGAAGGCTGTGACTGGGCAGTATTCTGTCCTGCTCCTTATGAAGCATTCTATGGTGATTTAACAGCAATGTGGCATCTGTTCTTTGCCATTATTCCAATTGTAATTGTTGTTACTGTGATTCTGTTTATTGTTGTAATTAACTTTATTCTTAAACCACTCAAGAATGTTCAGACTTCATTTTCTCAGATTGCAGAAGGAAATGCGGACTTAACAAACAGAATTGATAATAAAACAAATGATGAAATCGGCGATGTTGTAAATGGTTTCAATCAGTTTACAGAAAAGCTTCAGTCAATCATGACAGAATTGAAGTCTTCAAAAGAAGATCTTATTAATGTCGGAAAATCTTTGTCAGAAAGTACAGTTGATACAAGTGCTTCAATTACTCAGATTATTGCAAATATTGAATCTGTTCACAGTCAGATTACAAATTCCAGTGCAAGTGTAACAGAGACCGCTGCGGCTGTTAACGAAATTGCCTCTAATATTGAATCTCTTGAAAAAATGATTGAAAATCAGAGCAGGGGAGTTGAACAGGCATCTACTGCTGTCGAGCAGATGATTGGAAATATTTCGGCTGTAAATAATTCAGTTGATCTTATGGCTAATTCTTTCAATGAACTTTATTCTAAAACACTTGAGGGCTGTCGTCTTCAGGAAAGTGTAAATGAAAGAATTGAAGAAATCCGTAATCAGAGTGAAGCTTTGCAGGAAGCCAACCAGGTAATAGCTGCAATTGCTTCTCAGACAAATCTTCTTGCTATGAACGCAGCAATTGAGGCTGCCCATGCTGGTGAAGCAGGAAAAGGATTTGCAGTTGTTGCTGACGAAATCCGTAAGCTTTCTGAAAACTCAAGTTCGCAGTCAACTTCTATCGGAAATCAGCTTGATCGTATTCGTGAATCAATTGCCAATGTAGTTTCAGAATCAGTTCAGTCTACAGCTACATTCAACGAAGTAACAGAAAATATTAAAAATACTGATAGTCTTGTTCAGCAGATTAAAGCTGCAATGAATGAACAAAACTCTGGATCAATTCAGATTAGTGAATCATTGCAGACAATGAATGACAGTACTACAGAAGTAAGAACTGCTTCTGTTGAAATGGCAGAAGGAAATAAAGCAATTCTTAATCAGATTCAGCGACTTCAGGATATTACATCAGAAATCAGTTTAAGCATGGAAGAAATGTCTGTTGGTGCCCGTAAGATCAATGAAACAGGTGAAGGCTTGAATGAAATTTCAAAAAAAATGAATGGATCAATTGATGAGATTGGTTCACAGATTGATTTGTTCAAAGTGTAAAGTTTTTAGTCTTAAAACATCAATTTTTCATTAAATTTGGGAAAAGGTCGGAAAATATTTATAATTTTCTGACCTTTTTTGTATTCCAAATTTATACAGATTGTAATATAATTGTAAAAAGCAAGTTTTTTGATTTTTTATATACATAGGAGCAAGTATGACATATTCGTATTTCCCAGGATGTACGCTCAAAAACAAGGCTAGTGACCTTGATAAATATGCGCGTATCTCTGCGGAAGCATTAGGGTTCACACTTGAAGAAATCACTGACTGGCAGTGTTGTGGTGGAGAATATCCACTTGGTACAAACGAAGTAGCTAGCAAGCTTCCTTCAGTTCGTGCTTTGGCTAATGCTCGCGACAAAGGTCAGGATTTAGTTACTCTCTGTTCAGCATGTTACAACGTTATTAAACAGACTAATGACGCTGTTCAGAATGACGAGAATACTAGCTTCAAAGTGAATAACTATCTCAAAGAAGATGGTATTGAGTATCACGGTGAAACAAAAGTACTTCATTACTTGGAAATTCTTCGTGACGTTGTTGGTTGGGACAATGTAAAGAAAGCTGTTAAGAATCCTCTTACAGGTAAGAAGATTGGAGCTTATTATGGTTGTCTTCTTTTAAGACCTGGAAAAGTTCTCCAGCTTGATGATGCAGAAAACCCTCAGCTTATTGAAGATTTTATCAAGGCTATCGGTGCAACTCCTGTCATTTATGCTCAGAGAAATGAATGTTGTGGTGCTTACACAATGTTCGAAGACGAATCTATCCCTAAAAATCGTTCACAGAAGATTTTAGCAAATGCAGAAGAAATGGGAGCTGACTTCCTTGTTACTTCTTGTCCTCTCTGCCGCTATAATCTCATAAAAAATAAAGGTGATTCTAAACTTGATGTAATTTACTTTACAGAATTGTTAGCAGAAGCCCTTGGACTCAAGGAGGCTAAGTAATTATGGAAAATAAAGAATTACTCAAAGAAGCCGTATTAATGAGATCTGGTGTTAATCCAAAAAAATGTATGGTATGTGGAAAATGTTCAGGAACATGTCCTAACTACGATGCAATGGAATATCACCCACATCAGTTTGTACAGATGGTTGAAAATGGCGAAATTGAAAAGCTTATGGCATCAAAATCAATTTATGCATGTTTGAGCTGCTTTGCATGTCTCGAACGCTGTCCTCGCCAGGTTGAACCTACAAAACTTATTGATGCAGTACGTCAGGTTGTTGAAGGCCAGAGAGGCCCTCATCATTTAGATCCAGCTCAGGTACCAGAACAGTTAGATCCAGATATGCCACAGCAGGCATTGATGGCTGCTTTCAGAAAGTACAAAAAATAGGAATTCAATATGGAAAGAATTGGTGTTTTTGTATGTCACTGTGGTACTAATATTGCCGGAACAGTTGACGTAGCAAAAGTTGCAGAAGAAGTAAAGAAAGTACCAGGTGTAGTATTCTCTACAAACTATACTTATATGTGTTCTTCTGCTGGTCAGCAGATGATTGAAGAAAAGATTAAAGAACTTGGCCTTACAGGTGTAGTTCTTTGTTCTTGTTCTCCACGTATGCACGAAAAAACATTCCGTTCATGTGCAGAACGTGCAGGTTTAAATGCTTACAAAGTAGAAATTGCAAACATCCGTGAACAGTGTTCATGGGTTATGAAAGACATGGATGATGCAACAGAAAAAGCTATTGCCCTTGGTAAAGCTGCTGTTGCAAAAACTATGCTTAACACACCTCTAATTGAAGGTGAAACTCCAATGACAAAACGTGCATTGGTAATTGGTGGTGGTATTGCAGGTATTACTGCAGCTCTCGATATCGCAGATGCTGGATTCCCAGTTGATATCGTAGAAAAAGATTACACAGTTGGTGGAAAGATGGCTAAGCTCGATAAGACTTTCCCTACATTGGACTGTGCATCTTGTATCGTTACACCAAAAATGACAGAAGTTAGCCAGAACTCTAACATCCGCATCCTTTCTTATTCAGAAGTTGCAAATGTTAAAGGTTACATTGGTAACTTCGAAGTCGACATTAAACGACATCCTCGTTTTGTTGATGAAACAAAATGTACTGGTTGTGGTGCTTGTATTGAAGCTTGTCCAAATAAGAAAGTTCCTAATGCTTTCAACTTGAACTTGAATACACGCAAAGCAATCGATATTCCATTTGCTCAGGCTGTTCCAAAAGTTGCAGCAATCTCTGAAGATTACTGTCTCCATATGAAGGGCATGAAAAATGGTAAAGACAATGTTTGTGGATTCTGTGAAAAAGCTTGTGCTGCTGGTGCAATTGATTTTAACCAGACAGAAACAACCCTTACAGAAAAATATGGTGCTATCATTGTAGCTACAGGTTATAACCCAATCAGCCTTGAAAAGTTCGATGAATATGCATACAGCCAGAGCCCAGATGTTGTTTCTTCACTTGAATTTGAACGCCTCTGTAACGCTTCAGGACCTACAAACGGTCACCTCTTGCGTCCATCAGATGGAAAAGAACCAAAAGAAATCGTATTCATTCAGTGTGTAGGAAGCCGCTGTTCAGCAGATTCAGAAAAAGGTCACGAATATTGTTCAAAGATCTGTTGTATGTATACAGCAAAACATGCAATCCTTACTCGCGATCACTATCCTGATACTAACATTACAGTATTCTATATTGATGTTCGTACTCCAGGTAAACTCTTTGATGAGTTCTATCGCCGTGCAGTTGAACAGTATGGTGTTCACTATATTAAAGGTCAGGTAGGTAAGGTTACTCCATTGGCAGACGGAACGCTGGATGTTCAGGGATCAGATTTGATTCTTAACCGTCAGGTTCACATTAAAGCTGATATGGTTGTACTTGCAGCCTCTATCGAAGCTGATAAAACAGCTCGTCCTTTGGCTACAATGCTTACAACTTCTATGGACAACAATGACTTCTTCCTTGAAGCTCATGCAAAACTTCGTCCAGTAGAATCACCAACTGCAGGTATCTTCCTTGCCGGTTGTTGTCAGGGACCAAAGGATATTCCAGAAACTGTTGCTCAGTCTTCAGGTGCTGCTGCTAAGGCTATCTGTTTGCTGGTTAAAGACAAGCTTAAGAATAACCCATGTACAGCAAATCCTAATGAAAATGCATGTAACGGTTGTGGACAGTGTGCTAACGTTTGTCCTTACGGTGCTATTTCTTATGTTGATAAAGATTTCCGTGGACCAAATAGAACTACAATTACTCGCCGTGTATCACAGGTTAACAAAGCTATGTGTCATGGTTGTGGTGCTTGTACAGTTGCTTGTCCTTCTGGAGCAATGGATCTCTTGGGATTCAGTAACAAACAAATCTTGGCGGAGGTTGACAGTGTTCTGTAAATCCGGTCATTGAGTACTTCGACAAGCTCAGTAACCACCTGTCGAAATGATAGGAACTGATGTTTCGAAAAGCTCAACCACCGTTTACTGAATATAAAAATGATTATGGCTGAAAATAAAGAATGGGAACCAAGAATTGTTGCTTTCTGCTGTAACTGGTGTTCATACGCTGGTGCAGACTTGGCTGGTAACAACCGTCTTGAATATCCAAAGAATGTAAAAATCATCCGTATTCCATGCTCTTGCCGCTTGAACCCAATGTTCATTCTTCGTGCATTCCAGCGTGGTGCTGATGGTGTAATTTTGTGTGGTTGTCACCCTGGTGACTGTCACTATTCAACAGGAAACTATTTTGCTCGTCGTCGTATGACTCTTCTTTTCTCTATGCTTGATTTCTTGGGAATTGATAAAGGTCGTACACGTGTAGAATGGTGTTCTGCTGCTGAAGGTGTACGCTTTGCAGGAATCATGAATGATTTCGTTGCTCAGATTAAAGCCCTTGGTGAAAACAAAAAGCTGGAGGATGTAAGATGCAAGACAAATTAATCGCTCGTGCAAAAGAATTACTTTCTGAAGGCAAAGTAAAGAAAGTTGTAGGCTGGAAAAAAGGTCTTTTCGAAGATGACATTACTCCAGCGTTATTTACAACTGCAGAAGAATTAGACAAAGACTTTGTTTTCAATAAATATTGTAAAGCAAATCTTTCAAAATACCTGGTTGGTATTACAAAGAACATCGAGATTGCTAAATCAACAACTCGTATGAACAATACAATGGCAAAGCAGCGTGATCCTAACGCTCAGGATGCCCCAATTCCTCAGGAAGTTGTATTGGTATTTTTAAAACCAGCTGACACATATTCATTCACACAGCTTTTAAAAGAAAGCCGCATTACTCGTGAAGACGTTTATGCAATTGGTGTTCCTTGCCAGGATACACTTGATGGCGGAGACCTTTGCGATAATTGTGCAGGTAAAAAGCCAGTTTCTTGTGATGAATATATTGGAGTTGATCCAAATGCAGACCTTAGCCCAAACACTTCTCGTATGGAAGAAGTTGCAAAGCTTGAAGCAATGTCTGTAGAAGAACGCTACAACTTCTGGAGAAATGAATTCTCTCGTTGTATTCGTTGTAATGCTTGTCGTAATGTTTGTCCTGCTTGTACTTGTGAAAAATGTGTATTCGATAACAACGCTCTTTACACAACACAGAAGGTTGCAGAAACAAACTTCGAAGAAAGCTTGTTCCACATTATCCGTGCATGGCATGTTGCAGGCCGTTGTACAGACTGTGGCGAATGTTCAAGAGTTTGTCCTCAGAACATTCCACTTTATCTTCTTAACCGCAAATACATTAAAGATATTAATGAAATCTACGGTGACTATCAGGCAGGAGCAGACATGGAATCTAAACCAGCTATGCTCTGCTTCCAGGAAGATGACCCTGAAACAACTATTGTTTACGACAGATCAAAAGACGGAGGTAATGAATAATGCTTAGTATCGCAAAAGATAAAATTGATTCATTATTTGAACTGATTGGTTCAAAACAGCCTTTGTACTTGCCTGTTGATAACAATTCAGGTAAAGCTGATTTTGCAAAATGGGAAAAAGGCACAAAACTTTCTGAAAGCTTGAAAACAACTCGTTCTGCTAAAGATTTCTTCTTTCCAAAAACAGAACACATGGTTTCTTATGAATTAAACGGTCAAGAAGTAAAAGTTGTTGATCCAAGAAAAGAAGTTGAAGACTTTGTTATCTTTGGTGTTCGTGCATGTGATGCTAAAGGCTTTACTGCAATTGACAACGTTTACCTTAACATGGATCCTGTAGATTCATACTATAAAAACCGTCGTGAACACGGAACTGTAATTGTTCTTGCTTGTAATGATCCAGCAAAAACATGTTTCTGTTCAACATTCGGAATTGATGCTTCCCTTGCTGCTTCACCTGCTGGTGGAGATGTAAGCTGCTGGCTGGCCGATGGAAAATATTATTTCCAGGCTAACACAGATAAAGGTAAGGCATTTGTAGAAAATGCAAAAGCTGCTTTGACAGACAGCGCAGATGCTGCTGTTGAAGAAGTAAAAAAAGACATTAAAGCTAAAGTTGAAGCTCAGCCATTTGCACATCTTGATCTTTCTAAGTTCCAGGGCAAAGACATGCTTAAAATCTTCAACTCAAAAGTTTGGGATAAAGTTTCTGAACCTTGTGTAGGTTGTGGAACTTGTACATATGTTTGTCCAACTTGTATGTGTTTCGATGTTCGTGACTTTGATACAGGTAATGGTGTTCGTCAGATCCGCTGCTGGGACTCTTGTATGTACAATGACTTTACTCAAATGGCTGCAGAAAATCCACGTCACACTCAGAAAGAACGCTCACGTCAGCGCTTTATGCATAAGCTTATGTATTACCCAATGGCACATGAAGGAATGTATTCCTGTGTAGGTTGTGGACGTTGTGTTGAAAACTGTCCAGTTAATATGAACATCGTTAAAGTTATTAAAGCTATTAACGAAAGTGATGATATCTAAGGAATAGGAGAAAGAGATGGAAAACAACGAAAGCTTTATTCCTTATGTAGGAAAAATCATTGATATCAAACAGGAAACTCCTGATGTAAAAACTTTCAGTGTAGTTGGTCTTGATGGGAAAAAATTGTTCAACCACATTCCAGGTCAGTGTGCAATGCTCATCGTACCTGGAGTAGGTGAATCAATGATTTCTATCACATCTTCACCAACACTTGAAACTCACATGGAATTCTCTATCAAAAGATGTGGTGTTGTAACTGAATGGTTGCACTCTGCAGAAATCGGACAGCAGATTTGTCTCCGCGGTCCAGTTGGTAACGGATTCCCTGTAGAAGGTGCACTTAAAGGTAAAGATATTCTTGTAATTGCCGGTGGTATTGGTATTGCTCCAGTACACTCTGTAGTTAACTACATGATGGATAATCGTGCTAACTATGGAAAGATTCAGGTAATTTACGGTGCCCGTTCAAAGGCCGACCTTGTACGCCTTGATGAAATGCAGAATGTTTGGATGAAACAGCCTAACTGTTCAATCGATATTACTATCGACCGTCCAGAAGAAGGATGGGATGGACACGTAGGATTTGTTCCACCATACATTACTGAACTCAATCCTGATTCAGGAATGACAGTTATTATGTGTGGACCTCCAATTCTTATCCACATGTCATTGAAGATTTTGAAAGATCTTGGATTCAAAGATGAACAGATCTTCACTACAATGGAAATGAGAATGAAGTGTGGTATCGGTAAGTGTGGACGCTGTAATATCGGTGACAAGTTCGTTTGTAAAGACGGTCCTGTATTCAGCTTTAACCAGCTTGGTGAACTTCCACCAGAATATTAATATATTGAAAACCTTCTACGGTTTGACCCGGGGATTCTTAAGGGACCTCCCTTAAGCGGTGCTGGGGAAAAGCGGGGGGTTGGGGGTGAAAAACCCCCGCTTCCGAGTAGAGGGGTTGTTCACCCCCAAGAAGGGGTTTTAGGGAACTCCCTAAGGAGAATTTATGGCAGATAAAGAAATGGCTACTATCTATATTTTCGGAAAGAAATATGATGTACCTGCTGAATTAACAATCATGAATGCTATGGAATATGCTGGTTACCAGCTTAAACGTGGCTGTGGATGTAGAAACGGTTTCTGTGGAGCTTGTGCTACAATTTATCGTATCAAGGGAACTAACCAGCTCCAGACTTGTTTGGCTTGTTCTAAGAAAGTTGAAAACGATATGTTCATCGCAACTCTTCCTTTCTTCCCACTTGTTAAACAGGTATACGACATCAATAAAATTAAACCTGAACAGTCAGTAATGATGCAGCTTTACCCAGAAATCTACTCTTGTGTAGGTTGTAATGCTTGTACTCGTGCTTGTCCTCAGGAACTCCAGACAATGCAGTACATCGCTTACGCTCAGCGTGGTGATTATGCAAAATGTGCTGAACTTTCATTCGACTGTGTAATGTGCGGATGCTGTTCATCACGTTGTCCAGCTGGTATTTCACACCCACAGGTTGCAGAACTTGCTCGCCGCTTGAACGGTAAATACCTCCAGCCACAGACACAGCACCTTATCGACCGTGTTAACGAAATCGAAAAAGGTGATTGTGAAAAAGAAATCAAGAAATTGATTGCTATGTGTACTGGTGACAAAGCAAAAATTAAAAATCTCTACAACACTAGAGATATTGAAAAATAATAGGAGACGAATATGTACGGAAATTATCTTGACGACGCTGCAAAAATCGTTGCAGAAAAACGCGAAGGAAACCTTAAGTTCGAACATGATCGTCTTACTGCTGAACAGAAAGATGATTTGTTGTTGAAATTTCATCCAGACCGCATCAAGGAACAGTTCGCTGAACTTAAAATCGGTCCTAACAAAGGTCAGAAAGCACCAATCGAACTGGTAGAAATGTTGCAGGCAAAACCACGCTACACAGCTGATCAGATTGACCTTACACACGTTGATTACGAAACAGACGTTCTCGTAATTGGTGGTGGTGGAGCAGGAACATCTGCTGCAATCATGGCATCTGAAGCAGGAGCAAAAGTTCTTCTCGCTACAAAACTCCGTGTAGGTGACGCTAACACAATGATGGCTGAAGGTGGTATTCAGGCTGCTGACAAACCAAATGACTCACCAGCACAGCACTACCTCGACTGTTACGGCGGCGGACACTTTGACGGTAAACCAGAATTGGTATACACATTGGTAAACAAAGCTCCATCTGTAATCAAATGGCTCAACGACCTCGGTGTTGAATTTGATAAAGAAGCTGACGGTACAATGGTAACAACACACGGTGGTGGAACAAGCCGCAAACGTATGCACGCTTGTAAAGACTACTCTGGTGCAGAAATCATGAGAACTCTTCGCGATGAAACATTCAACCGCAAAGATGATATCACAGTAGTAGACTTTACTGCTGCTATTGAAATCATTAAGAACGACAAGGGTGAAGCTTGTGGTGCAGTTTTGATGAACGTTGAAACTGGAGAACTCCGCATTGCTAAAGCTAAGGTTGTAATTATTGCAACTGGTGGTGCTGGACGTATGCATTACCAGGGATTCCCTACATCAAACCACTACGGTGCTACAGCTGACGGTCTCGTTCTTGCTTACCGTGCAGGTGCTAAATTGTTGTACCAGGATTCATTGCAGTATCACCCAACTGGAGCTGCTTATCCTACACAGATTCTCGGTAAACTCGTAACAGAAAAAGTTCGCTCACTCGGAGCTAAACTTATCAATAAAGACGGTGAAGTTTACATTCACCCACTCGAAACTCGTGACGTTAACGCTTCTGGTATTATCCGTGAAGTTCGTGAAGGCCGCGGTGTTGAAAATGATGTACAGCCAGCAGTTTGGCTTGATACTCCAATGATCGAAATGATTCACGGAGAAGGAACAATCCTTAAATCAATTCCTGCTATGTACAACATGTTCATCAAATACGGAATCGATATCAGAAAGGAACCTATCTTGGTATATCCTACACTCCATTACCAGAATGGTGGTGTTGAAATTGACAAAACTTGTCATACAAATGTTGCTAACTTGCTCGTAGCAGGTGAAGCATCTGGTGGTGTTCACGGAACAAACCGTTTGATGGGTAACTCACTTCTCGATGTAGTTGTATTCGGACGCGAAGCTGGTATTGAAGCTGGTAAGATGTTCAAGAAGATCAAACAGACAGAAACAGCTAAGATGACTCTTAAACACGTAACAGAATTCGAAAAAGAAAGAGCTGCTGCAAAGATTAAGGGAGATGCAGTTTCTCCAAAAGTTCTTCCTACATACACACATGGAAACACAGAATTCGAAAAAGCAATTCCAGGTGCTTCTACATGTCCAGTAAAGAAGGCTGCTGCTCCTAAAGCTGCACCAGCAAAAAAAGCAGCTGCAAAACCTGCTGCTAAAAAGGCTGCTGCAAAACCTGCAGCAAAGAAACCAGCTGCAAAAGCTCCTGCTAAAAAAGCACCAGCTAAAAAAACAGCAAAGAAATAATTCTTAACTGAATAACCAGAAAGGGCTGCTTGAATAAAGCAGTCCTTTTTTTCAGTAAATAAAAAAAACAGGGGAGTGAAGTTTTCCCCAAAAAATTAATTTATTTATTAAAACATATAGTTTAATAAGTAAAAAAACTGTAAAATAATTTTATCTTATTTTAATAAAGAGGTTGTAAAAAAATGACTGCTTACTTAGCTGGAGTGGTTTCTTCTCTCCTGTCATTTATTTTCATCGTATTTGCAATCGGTGCAATCGGTTATCTTGTTGGTGCTGTTAAGGTAAAAGGAATCGAACTTGGAACTGCAGGTGTTCTTCTTGTTGCTTTAATCTGGGGCGTAGTAGTTAATTTCGTTCCATCATTCAATTTTGCAGGCGTAAAAGAAATCGTTCTCTGGTCTGACAAAATTAAATCAAACTTTGGAATCGTATCAAACATCGGTACAGCTTTGTTCGTAACTGCTGTTGGTTTGATTGCCGGTCCTAAGTTCTTCCGTTCTTTCAATAAAAGTACAGTTGCTTATATCGTACTTGGATTTGTAATCATCCTTATCGGTGGTGCAACAGCAGCATTGTTTGCTGTGTTTGATCCTAACTGTTCTTCATCTATGGCTGTTGGACTTTTGACTGGTGGTTTAACTTCTACTCCTGGATTCTCTGCCGGTAAAGAAGTTGCCGTAGCACTTGATGAGGCTTCTAAAGCTGCTGCTGCTATTGATCCTTCTGTTGTTATATCTACACTTGAAGCAGACGTAACAGCAGGGTATGGTATTGCTTACACATTCGGTGTACTTGGCGTAGTTCTTTTTGTACAGATTCTTCCTAAGATTCTTAAAGTAAATATGGCTGAAGAAGTTGCAAACTTCCAGGCTGCAAACCAGATTCAGATTCCTGAACCAAAAGGCAAACTTACACAGATTGATCCATTCGGATTCTTCCCATTCTTCCTTGCAGTTGCATTGGGATGTTTAATTGGTGCAATTAAGATTCCTACTGGAAACGGTTCTTACTTCTCACTTGGTAACTCTGGTGGATGTTTGATTGGTGGTCTTATTGTAGGACACATTGCTCATATGGGTAGAATCGATCTTCGCCTTACAAAACAGACATTGAATTTTATGCGTGAACTTGGTCTTGTACTCTTCCTTATAGGAGCAGGTGTTCCAGGTGGCGTTAACTTTATTTCTAAGTTCCGCTGGACATACTTCATCTATGGTGCTGTTATGACAACAGTTCCAATGATTGTAGGTTATCTCCTTGCACGCTATGTATTCAAGCTCAGCATTTTGAACAACCTTGGTTCTATCACTGGCGGTATGACTTCTACTCCAGCTCTCGGAACTTTGATTGCAACAGCCGGAACTGATGAAGTTTCTGCCGCTTATGCTGCAACTTATCCATTTGCACTTGTATCAATCGTACTTGTTTCAAAAATCATTATTATGGTTTTGTAACTAAAACCATAGATTTGTAATTAAAACAATAGTTTTATAATTTGTAATATTGATTTATTAAGACCTGTTATTTAGTATGATAACAGGTCTTTTTTTTATTTATAAAGTAAAAAAGAAGAGTGATAGAAAAAAAAATTTTTGATTTTGAAATGAGGTGATTGCTTTATGACATTCCTTTTGATATTGATTTATTTTTCTTTTATCAGTCTCGGGCTTCCGGACAGCCTGTTAGGAGCAGTCTGGCCTGTAATGCATCATGACTTCGGAGTGCCTGTTGCATTCGGCGGATATGTCGGTATGACCACTTCATTCCTGACTGTAATCTCTTCTTTAATGGCTCAGAAATTTCATAAATGGTTTGGAACTGGAAAGACAATTGCAATTTCAACAACTCTGACAGCGCTGGCAATTATCGGTTATTCGATAGTTCCTTCTTTCTGGATGCTTTTTCCGCTTGCAATTGTTCTCGGACTTGGCGGCGGTGCGATTGATTCAGCATTAAACAATTATGTTGCCCTTCATTATAAAGCAAGCCACATGTCATTTCTTCACTGCTGCTGGGGCGTCGGCTGTACTCTCGGACCGCTGATTCTTTCGTATACAATGACTGATTCAACCTGGAGAACCGGCTACAGAATCATTGCTGTAATTCAGATTGTGCTTGCGATGATTCAATATGCTTCAATCCCGATGTGGAAGGGAAGAGATGAAGGCGGAGCAGGTGAAGAAGAAAATGAAACTTTCAAGCCGACAGTTAAGGCAAAGACAAAAGTACTGGCATTGCTTTCTTTCTTCTTTTATTGCGCATTTGAAACAAGCTGTATTCTCTGGTTTGCAACTTTCTTCGTAAATGTTCTTGGAACTTCTGAACAGATTGGTGCAGCTGCAAGTTCCGCTTTCTTTATAGGAATTACAGCCGGCCGTCTGGTTTCTGGTTTTGTATCAGAAAAAATCGGTGTAAAGAATATGGTTTATATCAGTGCAGTCATTGCGGCTGTCTGTTCTGCAGTTGTTTTTCTTTCTGGGAATGTATATTTATCATTTGCAGCTGCGGTTCTTGTCGGTTTCGGATGCGGTCCAATTTATCCGTCAATGATTCACAGAACTCCAAGACGTTACGGTTCTAAACTTTCACCTAAAATCATCGGACAGCAGATGGCATGCGCCTATGTAGGTTCGACCTTGTTCCCGCCGCTTCTTGGTAATATCGCAGTTTTTACAGGTTTTAAAATTGTTCCATTGGTTGGAATTGTATTTATGGGACTGGTTTTTGTCTGTACTCTTATTATAGAAAGGTCAAAAGTCAACTAAGTATTTATTTTAATAAACGAAACATTTATTTTAATCAGCCAGGTTTATTTTTAAACAGCCTGGCATTTGTTTTTATTTTTAATATTGTTATAATACTTATATGGACTATTTATATTTTTTACAGAATCTTCGTGAAGGTGCATTGAGTTTTCTTAATCCAATTCTCCTTTGTATTTCAGAAGCCGGACTTGTAATCGCTGTGTTTGCTGGTTTTATTATTTACTGGGCATTCGACAAACAAAGCGGAAAAAAAATTATCTGTGGCTTTGCTTTATCAACAGCGTTTTCAAATTTCATTAAGGATATCTTCTGCATTTCGCGCCCATGGATCAGTGATGCAAGACTTCATGTAGATCCGATCGCAAGTAAAACAGCAACCGGTTATTCATTCCCAAGCGGACACTCTACAACTGCGGCAAGCGTTTTTGGCGGTATTGCATTCTGGAAAAGAGCGAGAAAACTTATCGCGGTACTTTTCTGGCTGCTTGTTATCGTCATTCTTTTTGCAAGAAACTGGCTTGGCTGTCATACGTTGCTTGATGTTTCTGCAGGCTTTGCAATCGGAACCTGTTTTATGCTTCTTTCATTTTTTCTTCTTGATAAGATTGAAGCTTCTTTTAAGGCCGAACTTATTTTCTTTGGTGCAGGCATTTTATTCTGTGCCGGAGTAATTTATTTCCTTTTAACAAAATCGTATCCTGTCATCCTTGATGCTGAAGGTAAACTTCTTGTTGATGTTGTTTCAATGAAAGCTGAAGGCGTAAAGAATATTGCAAATTTTGCAGGATTTTTAATCGGCTGGTTTTTAGAACGCCGTTTTGTTAACTTTGAAATTCCCGAAACTAAAGGCAAAAAAGTTCTTGCTACAGTTCTCGGCTTTTTGACAGCAGCGCTTCTGTATAAGGTGATTTGTCCTCTTTCATTAAAATCGGTTGATGTAATTGTCAGAGGCTTTATTACTCATTTTGTACTTTTCTTCTGGGGAATTTTCGGTTTTCCGGCAGTTTTGCGATTATTCAAAAAAAGTAGCAAAAAAATTATCTGATAGTGGTACTATCACTTGATAAATTCTGTGAAAAGTGTAAGAATTCATTAAATTAAAAATATCTATTTATAACTTCATTTATCAGGAGGAGAAGTATGAAAGTATTAGTTATTGGTGGTGCAGGTTATATCGGAAGCCATGTTGTAAAGGAATTGATGGCTCAGGGACACAACGTAACTGTATTTGATAATCTATCAAGCGGACTTAAACAGAACTTATTCAAGGAAAATGATTTTATCGAAGGTGATATTCTTAACAAGGAACAGCTCGATGCTGCTTTTGCAAAAGGCTTCGATGCCTACATTCATCTTGCAGCATTCAAGGCTGCTGGGGAATCAATGATCAAACCTGAAAAATATTCAGTAAACAATATTACAGGTACTTTGAATATCTTGAACTCTGCAGTTGAACATGACTGTAAACTTATGGTTTTCTCTTCAAGTGCTGCAGTATTTGGCGAACCACAGTATCTTCCTATCGATGAAAATCATCCTAAAAATCCAGAAAACTATTACGGCTATACAAAACTTTCAATTGAACAGTTTATGAAATGGTACGACCAGCTTAAAGGCCTTAAGTTTGCCGCACTCCGTTATTTTAACGCTGCAGGTTATGATCCAGAAGGCGTTCTTTACGGACTCGAACAGAATCCGGCAAATCTTCTTCCTATCATTATGGAAGTTGCATGCGGAATGCGCGAAAAAATGAAAATTTTCGGAAACGATTATGATACACGCGACGGAACTTGTATCCGTGATTATGTTCACGTAACTGACCTTGCAAGAGCACACGTTAAGGCTTTGGATTACATTGCAAAGAATAGCGAAAGCCTTACAGTTAACCTCGGAAGCGAAACAGGTACTTCTGTAACAGAAATGGTTGAAGCTGCAAGAAGAATTACAGGACAGCCAATTCCTGCAGATTATGTAGAACGCCGTCCTGGCGACCCTGCATGCCTTGTTGCTTCTGCAAAGCTTGCTGCTGAAAAACTTAACTGGAAAGCAGAATATTCTGATGTCGACACATTAATCAATTCAACTTATAAAGCTTATAAGAAATTCAACAGCGAAAAAAAATAAATCGTAGTAAACAAACAAATCGGCAAAACAAGAAAATCGACAAAACAAACAAATCGGGAAATTTATTAAATGACTGCAACTATCGAAAAACTCAGAACTTTTATCAAAGATAATAAAGCGGAATATATCGAATTAGAAAAACTTCTTACATCGCATAAGGCTCTTGCACCGGAAAATGGTGGTGTAGGAGAACTTGATAAATGTGAAGCTTTGCAGGAATTTTTAATTTCCCACGGTATTACAAAACTTGAACGTTACGATGCTCCGGACAGCCGTGCCAAAAACGGAATCCGTCCTAATCTTGTTGCAACAATTGAAGGCAACAAAGATGATTACGCAATCTGGATTATGGCTCACCTTGATGTAGTTCCGACAGGCGATCTTTCGCTCTGGGAGACTGATCCATGGACAGTTGTTGAAAAAGACGGAAAGCTTTACGGTCGCGGTGTTGAAGATAATCAGCAGGGACTTGTAAGTGCGTTTGCTGCGGCCTGGGCATATGTTGCTAACGGCCAGAAGCCTGAACATACTGTAAAACTTCTTTTTGCCGCTGATGAAGAAGTCGGAAGTAAATATGGTATTATCTGGCTTTTGAAAAATACTGATATTTTCAGAAAAAATGATCTTGTAATTATTCCTGATGGCGGAGATTCAAAGGGCGAGACAATCGAAGTTGCAGAAAAGAATATCATCTGGTTTGAATTTACAACTATTGGTAAACAGTGTCATGGTTCACGCCCTGATGAAGGAAAAAATGCCTGCCTTGCAGCAAATCATCTTGCCGTTAGATTGAATTCTGAATTAAAGAAAAACTTCAATAAAACTGATGAAATGTTTACGCCTGATTATTCAACTTTCGAACCTACAATGCGTTCTGCAAATGTTGAAGGCGTAAATATTATTCCAGGCAGCGATGTCATGTGTATGGACTGCCGTATTCTTCCATGCTACACCTGTGATGAAGTAATCGCAAAGGTCGAAGAAATCTGTAAAGGTGTAGAAGAAGAATTTGGAGTTAAGATTACTTACAGAACTTTGCAGAAAGCTCAGTCTGTTGCGACTCCAAAGGATTCACTTGTCGTAAAACTTTACAGTCAGGCTTTGAAAGAAACTCATAACATTGACTCAAAAATTATCGGTATTGGTGGCGGAACTGTTGCTGCTGAACTTCGTAATCTTGGCTATAACTGTGTTGTCTGCGGAACACTTGATGAATGTGCTCATATGCCGAATGAATATTGTATTATTGATAATATTATTAAAGACGCAGAAACTCTTGCAGTTTTAATGAGTAAATAAAAAAATTGATCAAAAAGAAATTTCTTAAAACAATAAAAAAACTTTCAGTTTCTATTTCTCTTGCGTTGTGCATTACTTCGTGTGTATCAGCAAACCTTGATTATACAGAAGTCGATTCAGAGATTCACAGCAGCGATTATTCGGATGCGCTGAATATTATTGAATCAAAAGTTTCATACTATTACGGACTCAATGACAAAGTTCTTGTGTATCTTGATAAAGGAATTCTCGAACACTTTGCAGGTTATTATGAAAAGTCGAATGAGAATCTTCATAAGGCAGAAGTGCAAATTGAAAAGAACTTTACAAAGAGTATTAGTCAGGCACTTGGTCAGGCTTTAATAAATGATACTGTTGCAGATTATGCCGGTGAAACTTACGAAGATATTTACACGAATATATTTAAATGTCTCAACTATATTCACCTTAACAAAATTGAAGATGCAATGGTAGAAATCAGGCGCTTCGATAATAAGATGAAAGTTGTAGGTCATGAGTATCAGGGAATTATTGATGCTCAGAAACAGAACTGTAATTCTGCAGATGAACTAAGCGCAATGAGTGCTGCAGATTCCGAAGTTAAATTTCATAACAGTGCATTTGCACGATATCTGAGTATGCTTCTTTATAGAACTGCAGGTGATTATTCTTCAGCAAAAATTGATTATGAAAAAATCAAAGATGCATTCAAATACCAGCCGGAGATTTATAACTTCGGTATGCCGCAGAATCTTGAAGACGAACTTGTAATGCCTAAAGATAAAGCGCGTGTCAATGTTGTCTGTTTTACAGGAAAAAGTCCGATTAAGGTTGAAGAGGTTATAAGACTTCCTCTTGGTGATACATATTTTAAATTTGCAATTCCTATTCTTGAAAGAAGACCTACTGAGATTTACGGTATTCAGGCTGTATTTCGTGCCCATGAATCAGATGAGGTATACAAGCTGAATCTTCATGCAATTGAAAGTATTGAAAATATTGCAAGTGAAACTTATAAGCAGCATTTTGCAGCAATTTACGGAAGAGCTGTTGGACGTGCATTTGGTAAAGCAATAAAATCCGGAGTTTATGGATTTATTGCAGAAAACTCAAAAGACAGTTCAGTTGGAGGACTCTTCGAGTTTCTTAATTTTGCATCACAGATTGGAACTGAAGTTACGGAATTTGCTGATACAAGAATCTCAAGATATTTTCCAGGCTTTGCAAGCGTAGGCGGAATCAATATTCCAGAAGGCTTCTACACAGTTGTAGTAACCTTCTATGATTCTTCCAAGAGATCAATTATGTCGACAGCAATTCCCGACTACGAAGTAAAAGCCGGTGAATTAAATCTCATCGAAACTACTTTTCAGCGCTAGTAAAGTTTGTTCCGAGACTTGAATTCATAGTATCAAAGAATCCCGGAAAAGAAACGTTGCAGCATTCTGCATCTTTTACGTAAACTGCATCTGTTTCAGGTAAGAACAATCCGTAGCAGGCAAGACTCATTGCAACGCGATGGTCGAGATAAGAATCAACTGTTCCGCCATGCATTTTGAAGTCTGGATTTTTTTCGATTCCGCCTGAAGTTTTTACGAAAGGTGAGTGGCCGTTGATTACCAGTGTGTCGCCTTTGTCTTCGATATCAGCACCAAGGCTTTTAAGAAGTTCTGTCATTACGACGATTCTGTCAGTTTCTTTTTTGCGGCAGATATCGATGTCTGTAAATACAGTTTTTCCGTTTGCAAAACATGCGATTACACAAAGTGCACAGATTGCATCAGGGTAAGCTGCCATGCTGATTTTTTTCGAAGTTCCTTTTACATTTAATATTCTGTAGAGGGAATTTTTTTCTTCAGCAGTTTTATTTTTAAGCTGTGGATTTACTTCAAGTGTCTTTGCATCTTTGTCCCAGATAATGTCTGCACCGTAATCCTGTAAAAGTTCAACGATTTTTTCATCACCCTGTGTTCCTGAATCATCAATGTCAGTAATTACAATGTTTTCGTTTGCAATCAAGGCTGCAATCAGCGGGAATGCAACTGCTTCCCAGTCTGAAGGAATTATTACGTCGTGAGCTTTAAGTGTAACAGGTCCTGTTACAGAAATATTTTTATAGTCTTCAGAAATTGTGCTTGTAACGCCATATTTATCAAGCCAGTATTTTGTCATCGAAAGATATGGTGTTTCCTGAGGATCTGTAAGTTCGAGTTTTGTTGTTCCGTTAAGGCGGGTAGAAGCCATCATGATTCCGGAAATGTACTGAGAAAGTTTTCCTTCTGTTACGAGAACTTTGTCGTTGTTGATAGGGCCTGTAAATTCAAATGGAGGACAGACAGAGCCTTCTCTCTGAGAAAAAGATGCGGCGCCCATTTTTGTGAGAGCATCTGTTAAGTGAACTACAGGACGTTTCTGAATTGATTCATCGCCGTTGATTACACAGCGTCCCGGTAAAGTTGCAAGTACCGGAGAAATAAAATACATGAGGGAACCGGAATTTCCTACATCAATTTCATCTTCTGGAAGGTGAATGTTGTTTCCGCATCCTTCAACGAGCCAGTAGTTTTCGTCATCGACAAAAGTTACTTTAGCTCCGATTTTCTGCACAGCCTTTGCTGTAGAAAGTGCATCTGCGCTTTTTAACGGATTTGTGATTTTTGTATTTCCTTCACTCATTGTAGCAAGAATCAGGGCTCTGATTGTATGGCTCTTAGATCCTGGTACTCTGATAGATTTTCCGTTACCGAAGTTTGAGGCTCTGGATGCTTTGATTTTCATATTTAAATTCCTATTTTACAAAGTTGAATGGTGTTTCCTGATATACGTAATAGTTAAGCCAGTTTGAGTAGAAAAGATGAGCAGTGCTTCTCCAACTTGAATATGGTTCCTTTGAAGGATCGTCATAAGGAAAGTAGTTAATCGGAAGATTGATTTCAAGTCCTTTATCAACGTCCCTGAAATATTCAGTCTTCAAGGTTTCTGAATCGTATTCAAGATGACCTGTCATAAAAATTGCGCGGTTGTCTTTTGTCTTGATGATTGTAGGTCCGATGCTGTCGTTTTCTGCAAGAATTACAAGGTCATCGTGTTTTACGATATCTTCCTTTTTAATTGTTGTATGACGGGACTGCGGAATCGGGAATAAATCGTCGAAGCCACGAAGAAGCGGATCTGGTCCTGTTGAGCGCTTGTTTTTGTAGATGCCGAACATCTTCTGATCCAGTCCATATTTTGGAACGCCGTAATGGTGGTAAAGACCTGCCTGAGCTCCCCAGCAGATGTAAAGGGTAGAGAAAACGTTTGTCTTTGCGTAATCCATGATTTTGCAGAGGTCATTCCAGTAATCAACATCTTCAAAAGGAATCTGTTCAACCGGAGCACCTGTAATAATCATTCCGTCAAATTTATGTTTAAAAACATCGCTTGAATTGATGTAAAACTTTTCAAGGTGGTCAGTACCAACATTTTTTGAAACATGATTTTCCATCTGTACAAGTGAAATTTCGATCTGGAGAGGAGTGTTTCCTAAAAGCCTGAGTAACTGAGTTTCTGTTGTTACTTTTGTAGGCATAAGGTTAACGATTGCAATTTTCAAAGGACGAATATCCTGAGAAACGGCACGAGAACCTGTCATTACGAAGATGTTTTCACTTTCAAGGACTTTGCAAGCCGGCAAATCTGAATCAATTTTTATTGGCATAAGCCGAAATATAGCACAAAATGGACATTTTTGCTATACTTTACAATTATGAATAGTTCTCATGACAGAAAAGCCGCAGTTAAAAAATTAAAGACATTAGTTTATTCTACAAAGCAGGATCTTGATGTTTTCAGGAAAAATATCGAAAAAGCATTTTATTCACCTGCCATTCCTAACGATGTAGAATGCAATGAACACAATTACGGCAATATTCGTTGTGATGTTTTAATGCCTCCGGTTTATGCAACTGAAAGAATCATGATTTACATTCATGGCGGTTCATTTGTCGGTGGTTCTAAAAAAGCGTACCGTTCATTCTGTGCAAGTCTTGCTCACGCAACTTCATGTCGTGTAGTAGTTCCAGAATTCAGACTTGCGCCGTCATTTGCTTTTCCAAATGGTATTGAAGACCTTCAGATTGTTTTCCGTTCAGTGTTTACAGAGGAACAGGTTGCTCTTTCTCTTGATGCAGCTGCCGGTAAAAAAGCTGAACTGCCTGAAGTTATTATTGCCGCTGACGGTTCTGGTGCTTCACTTGCAATGGCACTTCTGCTTAATCTTCGCGAGCGCTATCGTGAATGTATCAGTCACGTGATTCTTCTTTCACCATGGTTGAACGTTACTTCAGATTCCCCATTGATTAAAGAGAAAAAAGTTCATGACGAAGTTATGTCGGGAGACTGTCTTCGCAGAAGTGCTGATGTTTATACAAACGAAACAAATCTTTCAAATCCACTTGTATCTCCGATTATGGCTTCAAAGGAAATTTTAAAAGGATTTCCTCCTGTATATATTCAGATGGGCGAAAAAGAAATTCTTGTAGAAGATGCAAAGCAGCTCCAGAGAAATCTTCATGATGCAGGTTCTGAATGTGAACTTGATATCTGGCCTGGAATGATGTTCATGTTCCAGATGGCTGATGAATATATTGAAGAAGCTCATCTTGCTGTAAATAAAATCGGTAAGCTTATTACTTACGAAGCAGAGAAGATTGATGAAGCAACATTAAACCGTGCACCGGTTCTTGAAAGCGGACTTGATAGAGAAGCGTAAAATTATTTTTAAGGATTTCTGATTATGGAACTTTTATCACCTGCAGGCAATGTAGAAAAATTATATTACGCTTACGCTTATGGTGCAGATGCTGCATATATCGGTTTAAAAAGATTTTCACTTCGCGTTAAGGCAGATAACTTTTATGAAGATGAATATAAAAAGGTAATCGAGCTTAAAGAAAAATTTCCTGGTAAAAAACTTCACTGCGCACTTAACATCTGTTTTCACAATAAGGACATTGATAATTTTCTCAGCGACATAGATTATTTTAAAGCATATCCGATTGATGCGTTTATCGTTCAGGATCTTGGAATAGTTCCGATTATTCAGAAAAATTTTCCTAACGCTGAACTTCATTTAAGTACACAAGCAAGCTGCGTAAATCGTGAAGCTGTAAAGATGTATAAGTCAATCGGTTTTAACCGCGTAGTTTTGGGAAGGGAAGCAAGCCTTAAAGAAATCCGAGAAATTAAAGATGCTGTCCCTGACATTGAGCTTGAAGCGTTCGTTCACGGAGCAATGTGTATTGCATATTCGGGACGCTGTTTAATGTCTTCGCTTTTGACAGCCCGCAGTGCACAGAGCGGCTTCTGTTCTCATACCTGCCGCTGGGATTTTGACCTTCATGCAGATCCAAAGCAGCTTGCTCAAAGCGGTGCCCTTGCAATCGAAGAACACAGCCGACGCGGCGAATATTTTCCGATTTATGAAGGCGATGATTTTACTGCGATTCTTTCAAGTAAAGATATCAGAATGATTGAGCACTTAAAAGATATGCGCGATGCAGGTCTTGATTCCTTAAAGATTGAAGGCCGCATGAAGAGTACTTATTACGTTGCTCTTGTTACACGCGCATACAGAAAGGCACTTGACGCCCTTGACGGTAAAATTACAGAGGCAGAAGCAAAGCCTTTTATCGATGAACTAGAAAATGTAAGTCATCGTGAATCAACAACGGGCTTTTATTATTCCCGCGCAGATGCAGATAAAACAACACAAGGCGCTTCTGACAGTGCTTATGATTTGAGTGCTACTATCGGTAAAAAACTGACAGATGACGAAATGAAAACTGTGCTCGATACTGCTTTAAAAACTAAAAGTGATCTTGAAGCCGAGCTTGAAGCAATGCATCCAAAAGCCCGTGAAGCACGTCTTAAAGATTATGAATTAAATCCCGACCGTCGCATCGTTCCTGCAGAAAAAAAAGACGGCTGGCACATGTACGAATATGAAGGCCTTAACATGGTTGACTATGACAGTCAGCTTGAATTTGTTTCTCCTGATGTTGTTTCAACACCTGCAGAAAAAGGCAAATGGCTTCTGCTTGATCCTGAAAACGGAACTGTCCGTAATTGGGTTTGTAACGGTCACAAATGTGTTCTTTATACACAGTATGATTTGCAGAAAGGTACATTGCTTCGTGTAAAAGATAACGGTTATGTTGAAGGAAAGGTTCGCGATACGGGAAGGTAATAAGTAAAAAAAAAGATTTCTACATTTTCATTTTTTTTATTATCTTATATATAGAAAAATATGGAAGAAAAAGCACTGCCGGAAAATCCGCAGGTTTTAATTGATGATTTTTTCAAACGCTTTGATTTTTATGCAGACGAAAAAAAAGATAAAATCATTAAGGCCTGGGATTATCTTATCGAAAAAACAGAAAGCCTCACTCGTGATGACGGAACTAAGTTCTATCTTCATCCTTACAGGGTTGCCGTTATCATTGCGGGTTTTGAACTTGATGCCGATTCTGTAGTCATTGCTTTGCTTCATGACCTTCTTTCTCTTGAAAATATCGAGGAATCAGAAGTTGAACAGAAGTTCGGTCCTGAAATCTTCAACCTAATTAAGAATATCGAAAAAGTATCAAACGTTCACTTTAGCGAAAGTACTTTAAATCATGCAGATGCCGTACGTAATATGTATTTTGCACTTGCCGTTGATATGCGCGTAATCATCATTAAGCTTGCAGACCGCATTGATTACATGCGTTACATAAGATACAAAGATGAACATACTCAGAAAGTTGTTTCTCAGGAAATCTTAGAAATCTGGGCGCCTCTAGCAGACCGTCTCGGTATCAAGCAGGGTAAGAACGAACTTGAAGACCTTACATTAAAATATCTTCATCCTGATGCATTCCTTCAGATAAAATCAATTGTCTCACAAAAAAAAGACGAACGCGCCGAATATCTTGAAAAAACAAAACAGGCGTTGTATAAAGCTGCAAACCGTGCAGGCATTGAAGTACAGATTTCAAGCCGCGCAAAACATTTTTTCTCGATTTACCAGAAAATGCGAAAGCGTAATAAAGAAGCAGGCGAGCTGTACGACCTTCTTGCAATGCGCATTCTCTGTAACTCAAATGCAGAATGTTATCAGATGCTCGGTATTGTTCACAATCTCTGGAAGCCTCTTGAAGGAAGATTTAAAGACTACATTGCAATGCCTAAAGCAAACGGCTATCAGTCGCTTCATACAACAGTAATGGCCGAAGGAAAGCCTTTAGAGGTTCAGATCCGTACAAACGAAATGCATAATATTGCCGAACACGGTATTGCAAGTCACTGGCTTTACAAGAAGGGAACCAACAAAGATAATGTTGATGTCAAAGACCTTCCGATTGTAAATCAGCTTCAGCAGCTTTGCGAAGACAGCATGAGCGACGAAGCTTTGTATACCGAGTTTAAGGATAATCTTCTCAAAGATAAAATTGTAGTATTTACACCAAACGGCGATGTAATCCAGCTTCCACAGGGAGCGACAGCCGTTGACTTTGCATACGCAATCCACACCCACATCGGTGAAACAATTGCTTCTGCAAAAGCTGACGGCCGCATCATCCAGCTTTCTACACCGTTAAAAAATACTCAGATTATAGAAATTATAACTTCACCTCAGAATCATCCGACAGAAAACCAGCTGTCTTATGTCGTAACTTACAAGGCTAAGTCTAAGATTCATGCATGGCTTCAGGCAAACGGAGCAGAAGCAAAACCTGTTCCAAAAACTGAAGAAGAAGATTCGCAGAAAGAAAAACAGCCTCACAAAAAGGGTAAAGGAAAAAAAGAAAAACAGACAGTTCATTCCGGAAAAATCAGAATTGAAAATACAACTAATTTCGTAATGACTTTAGCCGGTTGCTGTTCGCCAAAATATCCTGACGAAATTGTAGGATATGTTTCAAGAGCCAGAGGAATTACAATTCACCGCGCTGACTGTTATATCTACAAACGTATCCCGAATGCAGATTTAAGGTCTGTTGATGTCGAATGGGATGAATTGTAAATCTTCTGTTATTTTAAATTCGATTTAGTGTCTGACAGGAATACCTTTTTCTGTTAATTCGTCTTTGATAGAATTAACAGTGTAGCGGCCCGAGTGAACCATTGTTGCAATGAGGGCTGCATCAGCATTTGCCTTTGTAAGAACATCTGCCATGTGATCTACAGTTCCACCGCCGCCTGAAGCAATTACAGGAACGCTAACGTTATCAGCAATCATTTTAGTAAGTGTAAGTTCATAGCCAGCTTTAGTTCCGTCTGCATCAATTGAGTTCAATACGATTTCTCCGGCACCGAGGCTTACTGCTTTCTTTGCCCAGTCAAGAGCATCAAGTTCTGTAGCAACTCGTCCGCCGTTAATGTAAACGCGGTAACCAGAAGGCATGCTTTCATCTTTTGCGGCATCCATTCCTAAAACGATGCACTGATTACCGAAAACTCTTGCGCCTTCAGTAATAAGACCAGGATTTTTAACAGCCTGCGAATTCAAGCTGATTTTTTCAGCCCCTGCAAGGATTGTAGAACGGATGTCTTCGATTGTTCCGATTCCACCGCCTACACAGAAAGGAATGAATACCTTGCTTGCAACGCGTGAGATCAGGTCAAGAATAGGACCGCGACCTCTTGCACTTGCCATGATGTCGTAGAATACAAGTTCATCGACACCCTGACGGTAATATTCTGCCGCCATTTCTACGGGGTCTCCGATGTCAATGTTGTTCTGAAATTTTACGCCTTTAGTTGTGCGGCCGTCTTTAACGTCAAGGCAGACAATAATTCTCTTCTTTAGCATGTAAGTTCTCCCTTTTCGTTAATTGTTGCATTGCAGTAGTTTCTCAAAAGTTCAAGACCGTGTTTGCCTGATTTTTCTGGATGAAACTGAAAGGCGATGATGTTTCCTTTCTGAACACATGAAGGAACTTTGATTCCGTAATCGGCAACGCCTCTGATTACTTCAGGGTCATCCGGCTGGATTACATAAGAGTGAACGAAGTAAAAATCTTTTTCACCATCAATTGTGTTAAAAAGCTTACAGCCTCCGTTTACCTGTGTTACGTTGTTCCATCCCATGTGAGGAATTTTGTATTTAGAGGAATCAGAAACAGGTTCCATAAGGTTTTCAAAGTGAATGATTTTTCCGGGAATAAGACCGAGACATTTTGTGTCTCCTTCCTGTGACCAGTCAAAAATAATCTGCGAGCCAAGGCAGATTCCCAAAAGCGGTTTGTTTGCAGCTGCCCATTCCTTAAGGAATTTTCCAAGGCCAGTTTCTTCAAGCTGCTTCATGGCATAAGCTGCGTCTCCGACACCAGGAAAAATCAGCTTGTCACAGTCTGCAAAATCAGCAGGATTTTTCGAACGAATGAATTCAATATCAAGGCTTTTAAGAGCACGTTCAACACTAGTAATGTTGCCGGCGTTGTAATCAACAATTCCAATCATGGTTAAAGAATATACGAAAATTGGATTTTTAACAATAAAGTGAAGGTTTAGAGTTCCGTAATTTACAACCTACACTTCATAACTTGCTCTATTGCGGTCTGTTTCGAAAACGTCTACGCGATAGAGCAATTTTTTTAAGTCTTCAGAAAGAGAGCAGAGGGAATCAAATATGTATTTTGCGATTCGTTCTGCGCTTGGGTTCTGGTCAAAAACTTCGTGTCCGTTTTCGACTAGGTCGTTCAAGTTTGTGTGATCGATTTTAGAAAGGACTGTTTTTAAGTCACGTTTCAGAAATGTAAAGTCGTAGAGCATTCCGCCTTCGTTAAGAGTTTCGCCTTTAAGGTAAACGTATACCTTGTAGTTGTGTCCATGGAGGTTTTCGCATTTTCCGTGATAGTCACGAAGAAAATGTGCGGCTGCAAAATCGTCTTCAATTCTTACTTTGTACATAATGTTATTATACTTAAAACAGTCCTTATTGGGAATTATTTTTTCAGCTTGTTGAAAAGTTTTCTGATGATTCCAACTTTTCCGAACAGAAGCCAGAAGAGGAGAAGTGCAAGCGCTGCAAGAGGAATTCCATAAACGATTATGTAGATGATTCCAAATACAAGGGCTTTAAGGAAGTAGAGAACGTTAAGTTTAAATTCTCTGAAGCCTTCGCCATAGTCAGGATAATCGTATCCTGTTTCTGTTTGTCCTGTAGGAAGGAAGAACTCAATTGTGATTGTTGAATAATCAATCTGACCTGAAAGACGTTTCATTCTTCCTTCGATTGATTCAAGTTCTGTCTGTACTTCATTAAGCTGGCGTTCAACTTCGAGCATATCTTTAAGATTTGTTGCCTGTTTTAAATATCCCTGAAGTTTGTCGCGAAGAATTTTTTTAGTTTCGATCCTTGTTTCAAGATCGTAATAAGTGTCTGTTACGTCGTTTGTGTTAATGCTGTGATTGATGATTTTTCCAAAGCCAGCTGCTGCGTTCATTGCTTCATAAAAATGTTTAGAAGGAATTCTTACTGTAACCGAAGTGGCAGATTCCCAGCTGTCAGAAGAAGAAATATAACCGCCATATTTTTTTACCCATTCTTCAACTTTTTCTGAAAGTCCCTTAAGGCTTTTTGTTTCAATTCTAGCTGAACCGTTAAGAATAAGTTTTCTTTCAACTGAACTTGAAGCTGCATCGTTCATGCTGTTTGAAGACATTGCGCGTTCAGACTTCATAGCCATTGGTTGTTCCATTTCGAAACATTCATCAAATGATGCTGACTGGCAGACATCTGAATAATCAGAGGTGTTTTTCTTGCCGCAGGAAGTAGTAAAACAAAGTGCCGCTGCAATTGCGATAACAGGAATTAATTTTTTCATAAGATGATCTCCGTCGTAATATAATTTTATATTATAAACAAATTGGGGTGATTGAGGTAACAGTTTACCAATTGTATATATTCCCTATATGCATTAAAATAGAAATATTATGGAAAAGAAATTGTCTTCTTTGCTTTCTGTCATTAAATTTGAAGCTGTTGCAGCTGACGGAAAGTCGCCTTTAGATTTAGATGTCATTGGAATGACACCTGTTACTGATGTTGTATTCGACTCCCGTAAAGTTATTCCGGGCTCTCTCTTTTTTGCTCTCCCAGGGCTTCATACTGATGGAAATAAATATATCGCTGATGCAATCGAAAAAGGTGCGAATGTAATTATTTATCAGGGTGAAATTTCACACGAAGACAGCGTTAAAATTGCAAAATTAATTGTTCGTCGCGGATTAGACGAAATCGGAAATAAATATTCAACTCTTCCTGTTTTCTTGAAAGTTGAAAACGCCCAGAAGGCTATGGCACCGGTTGCTGATGCCTTTTATGATTCCCCTTCAAAAAAATTATGCGTAATCGGTATTACCGGTACTGAAGGTAAGTCCAGCACTGTTTCGTTTGTCTGGCAACTTCTTCGTCTTGCAGGACACAAAGCAGGATTCATTTCAACAGTTCAGTATTCTCTTGGCGGCGAAGCTTTGGCTAATCCTCAGCACACAACAACTCCTGAAGCACCGATTGTTCAGAAGCATTTGTACGATATGGTTCAGAACGGTTGTGAATACGCAGTAGTCGAAAGTTCAAGTCATGGTCTTTCAAAAAAACTTAACCGTCTCGGTAATGTTTATTTTGACTGTGGAATTTTCATGAACGTTACACTCGAGCATCTTGAGTTTCATAAAACTTTTGATCAGTATCGCAATGACAAGGCAAATCTTTTTAGAGCGCTTGATGAACATGATCATGTAAAAACAATTAATGGCGTTAAACAGATTATTCCTTCATTCGGAATCGTAAACCTTGAAGATAATTCTGCAAAATATTTTATTGATGCTACAAAGCAGAAGGTTTATGGATTTACAACAGAAGGAATGGCTGGTGTTGCAGCTGCAAAAACCGGTGCTGATGCAATCCAGCTTCCAGAAATTCCTGACGGGCTTCCACACCTTAAGGCAAAAAATATTGCAGCTGCCCGTTATGGTATTACTTTTACTCTTGATGCAGATGCACAAAGGGCAGGTGATGCGCTTGCAGCTGACCCCGTAGTTCCTCGTGAACACAAGAGCATTCAGGTAAGGGCAACTCTTCCAGGAGCTTTCAATACATACAATATTATGGCAACAATGATTGCTGTAAGCGGACTGACAGGTCTTGATTTTGAAGCCCTTGCTGCGCTTGTTCCTGAACTTAAACCGATTACAGGCCGCATGACAACTCTTGATATGGGACAGGACTTTGAAGTAATCATTGACTATGCTCATACACCTTCAAGCTTTGAAACAATTTTTCCGCCGCTAAGAAAAAGATGCGAAGGAAGAATCTTTGCTCTCTTCGGTTCAGGCGGAGAACGCGATCTTACAAAGCGTCCGCTTCAGGGAGAAATTGCAGGCCGCTTCTGTGATGTAGTAGTGCTTGCTGATGAAGATCCTCGCGGTGAAGATCCTCGTGAGCTTCTCGAAGGAATTGCTGAAGGTGCAAGAAAGGCTGGAAAGAAAAGCGGTATTGATCTTTTTATCATTCCAGACAGACCTACTGCAATCAGAAAAACTTTTGCCATGGCTCAGAAAGGAGATATCGTTCTTCTTCTTGGTAAAGGCCATGAAAATTCAATTATCTACAAAGATTATACAATGCCATATGACGAAATTGCAGAAGCAAAAAAAGCATTGGAAGAAATGAAAAAATAAAACAGTTTACAAAGGGGAAGTTAAATGAAAACTGTAGCAGTTATTTATGGTGGAAAATCAAGCGAACACGAAGTTTCTTTAGTATCAGCTTCAAGCGTTGTAAGAAACATCGACCGTTCAAAATTTAATATTGAACTTATCGGAATTACAAAAGAAGGAAGATGGTATCTTCAGCCTTCAAGTGAACTCGACCTCGTTTTAGGCGATCCAAAAACAACATTGAAAGTAAACGAAGATTCTGACAGAGAAGTGTGGGTAAGACCTGCAGGCAAAGCAAACTGTTTCATTACTGCAAAGGGTTCACCAAATGTTGATGTTGTTTTTCCGGTTGTTCATGGAACATTCTGCGAAGACGGAACTTTGCAGGGACTTCTTGATACTGCAGAAATTCCTTATGTAGGCTGCGGCTGTATGGCAAGCGGTATTACAATGGATAAAGAAAAGACAAAGGTAATTTGGAACGATGCTGGACTTCCTGTTGTTCCTTATGTGCTGATGACTCGTACAATTCTGAATGATTCAAAAAAATATGATGAAGTATTCAAAGCTGCAATTGATAAGCTTGGACTTCCAGTGTTTGTAAAACCTTGTAATGCAGGTTCTTCTGTCGGCGCTTCAAAAGCCTCTACAGAAAAAGAATTCTCAATGGCTCTGGCAGAAGCATTCATGTGGGATGACAAAGTTCTTATTGAAAAATCAATCAATGCACGCGAAGTAGAATGTTCCGTAACAGGTATTGCAACTCTCGAAGATGAATCAAAGCCATCATCTGTTTGCCGCGCATACCTTCCTGGAGAAATTCTTCCTACTCACACCTTCTACGATTACGATGCAAAATATAATGACCCTGACGGCGCCAAACTTCAGATTCCTGCAAATCTTTCTGAAGAAGAAATCAAAAACATTCAAAACACAGCAGTTGAAGCTTACCGTGCCGTTGATGCCTCAGGCTTGAGCCGCGTTGACTTCTTTATCGATAAAGATGACGGAAAGATTTATCTGAACGAAATCAATACATTGCCGGGCTTTACTTCAATCAGTATGTTCCCGAAAATGTGTGATGCGTCAGGACTTAAATATGCAGATTTAATTGAACTGCTTTTAGACGAAGCTGTTGTTAAGCATGAATGCAAGGAACAGCTTTCAACTTCACGCTAAAAAAATATTTTTATAAAAACTGTTATAACAGGAGAATTTGTCAATGAGTACAACACCATTTGTTTACCCGGAAGGATGTTTTTTTAATTCCCTCGAAGACATTAAAGACAAACACATTACAGTAATGGGCTTAGGCTTGAATGGCGGAGGAGAAGCATCTGTACGCTTTTTATTAAAACATGGCGCATATGTTCTCGTTACTGACATGAAAACTCCTGAACAGTTAGAACCGACAATTGATTCAATCAGCCAGGACAAGAGCCTTGATACTTCTCGCCTTACATACGTTCTCGGCGAACATCGTATTGACGACTTTGCAAACGCTGACTGTGTAATAAAAAATCCCGGCGTAAAAATCCAAGGAAACAAATACCTTCAGGCTGCAAAAGCAATTGAAACTGACATCAGCTTGTTCCTCAAATTTACAAAGGCTAAAATCATTGCCGTAACAGGAAGCAAAGGAAAGAGCAGCACAGTAAGTGCAATTTATTACGGATTGCAGCACACAGGCTTTGATGCATTCCTCGGCGGAAACATTACTGTAAGTCCTTTGACATTCCTTGAAGAAACATCAGAAAACTCAGTTGTCGTTCTTGAACTTTCAAGCTGGCAGCTTGCTGATCTTCGCGGAAGAAAACTTCTTAAACCTTACATTTCGCTCATTACAAAAATTGTTCCTGACCATCAGAACTGGTACGGAAATATGGGCGATTATGTTGCAGACAAACGTCTTATTTATGCAGATCAGACTGCAGAAGATTTTACAGTTGTTGATTATGACGGAGACGCAATCGGTACGGGACCTTCATGTGGTGGAACATGGGGCGACCTTTTTGCGCGCGAAACTAAAGGTAAAGTTATCCGTTACAGCAAGAACGATCTTGAAGCTCATGCAAAAGGAACTGACGGTGCATGGCAGAGTTACGATGACGACAATGTATTCAGCGGAATGGTAAAACTTCCGGGCTGGACAAAACCTAAAAAGGTATTAAGCAAGCTCAAAGTTCCAGGCCAGCATATGAAATGCAATACCATGAACGCAGCATTGGTTCTTGCCATTATGGGCGTTGAACCATCAAAGATTGAAGAAGTACTTGCATCATGGTCGGGCATTCCTCACAGACTTCAGTACTTTCATTCATGGACATCAAAGAACGGACAGGTATTCAAGTTCTACAATGATTCCTGTGCCACTGTTCCAGAAGCTGCTGCTGCGGCAAGTCAGGCTTTCGGAAAACCTGTAGTTTTCATTACCGGCGGAACAGACAAAGGACTTGAGTTTAATGTACTTGCCGATACATTAAATTACAAGGCTTCGTATTCTACAAAAACTGCAGGCAATTATCTTCTTGCCGGAACAGGAACTGATAAGCTTGTTAAACTTCTTGATAATGACAAGACAGAATACAAAGGTCCTTATAATTCTTTAGATGAACTTCTTGATGCCGTAAAAGCTGATCTTGAAAATGCCTCAAAAGATTTTGTTACTGATGTTGTAGTATTCTCGCCTGGAGCAACAAGCTTTGGAATGTTTACAAACGAGTTTGAGCGTGGAAATAAGTTCATGTCAAAGGTTGAAGAAAAATTTTAGCCGTAAATTTTTAATCAAAAGTTTTTAATCAGAAACTTTTAATCAGACAGTTTTAATAATTAATTGAAATTTCAAGCCATTGCGTTTTATTTCGTAATGGCTTTTTTTTGCAGGAATTTTTACAAACTAAAAAGTATGTTATCTATATGGAAGATAATAACAATCACGATGATTTTACAAGCTCAGGCGAGTTTAACAGAACTTTTGATGAGCTCGAGGAATTTAACGCGACCCACATTTTTGTAAATGATGATGATGCGCTTGAAGCTGCAAAAAAAGCTTTTCATGTGGAATATTTATTCCCGTGGCAGCGGCTTGTTATTTCAAACATCATGGATTCTTACCGTGACCAGCATTCGATGGAAGTCCAGCGGCTTAAAGAACAAGCAGCAGGTGATGATGACTATACTGATGCATTCTGTCTCGGTCGTCAGATTGTTCTGCTTCCCACAGGTGCTGGTAAATCGATGTGCTTTCTTGTTCCTTCAATAATGCTTCCGGGACCAACGCTGATTATTTATCCGCTTTTAGCCTTGATGTCAGACCAGGAACGCCGAATGAAAGACGGAAACATTGAAGCCGTAACCTTCAGAGGCGGACAAACCGATGAAGAACGCGAATCAAATTTTGAAAAGCTTAAAAACGGTGCAAAGATTATTCTTGCAAATCCGGAAGTTCTCAAAAATGATGCTTTAGTTAAACGGCTTTCAGAATGTAAAATCAGTCACATTGCAATTGACGAAGCACACTGTGTTTCAGAATGGGGAGACAGCTTTAGGCCTGCATACCTTGAACTTGGAAATGTAATAAAAAAACTTAACGTTAATACTGTAACTGCTTTTACTGCAACTGCAAGTCCTGCTGTTCTTTCACGAATTTCAGAAGTTCTGTTTGATAACAATTCTCATATTGTAAGATCAGAAAGTGACAGACCGAATATTCATTATTATGTAAAATATGTTTATTGCAAGATAAAGGAAATTTTCAGAATCTGCAAAACTGCTCCAAGACCTATTTTGATTTTCTGCGGAACAAGACGAAAGGCCGAAGAAACTTCCCGCGAACTTTCAGCGTATTTTCCGCCGGAAGAAGTTAAGTTCTATCATGCAGGTTTATCAAGAGAAGAAAAGTCTGCCGTAGAAAAATGGTATTTTCCGAATAAGAATGCAATTTTATGTACGACCTGTGCTTTTGGAATGGGAGTTGATAAGCCTGATATCAGGACCGTAATTCACCTTGAGCCAAGCACTACTGCAGAAAGCTACATTCAAGAAGCTGGACGAGGCGGTCGTGACAGAAAAGATGCAGATGCAATCCTTTTATGGAATCCTGAAGATTCAAAGCGGTTTGATCAGTTCCCTGAAAACTCAAGGCAGAGAATGATAAAAAAATTTGCGCTTACGCAAACGTGCAGGCGTCAGGTACTGCTTGATGCACTCGGAGGAGAGCAGGCTGTCTGTTCCGGGTGTGATGTCTGCAATTCCTTAAGAAACGGGCAACGGTTAGAAAGAATTGACGAGGCTTTCGATGCAGTTACCGCTATTAAATTTATAAAAAGGCATCAGAAGGAATTTTCGATGGGAGCGCTTCTTCCTCTTATAAAGAAAAAATTTAATCAGAAAGATGTGAAGTTTTTCGGATATAATGTCTGGACTGAAAATGATGTAAAGGAGGTTGTCAAACAGCTTGAAGACGAAAATAAAATCAGTAAAGGTAAAGGGCTCTGGAAAGATAAAATTTATGTAACCAAAAATGTTTAAAGTGGTTTATATTATAAAAGCACGATTAAAGTGCGTAAAATACTTTATTACTAAATATCATTTTTTTGTTTTACAAGGAGATTGAGAGTATGAAAAAGACATTGTTGATTTTATTGAGCATTGTTGTTGGAGCTTCTGTTTTTGCACAGACTAATTTTAAGACAGAAACAAATAATTCTGTTATTACCGTTGAAAATTTCAATTCTAAAAAGCATTATCTTGCCCGCGATAATATCCGTTTTATTAATAGCACAGATAACCTTATTCACTTTAAGGTATGGGGAAAGAAAAAAGCTGATTCAGAAAAAGAATTTCTCTGTATGCTTCAGGTTGGAAAAAATGATACAAATCTTAAGACATTAGAAAAGAAGCTTAAGAAATATAAGTATGTAGAAATTGAATGTACAAATGGCGTTCCAGAATATGATGTAATTGATGTTGAACATCACGACCTTTATCTGTACATTTCGGATTTCAAACCAAATCCAAAAACAAAGTCTACTGCTGTCGATGACAGATAAAATATAGTAGTCCAAAAAAATAGCGATTGAGAGACTGAAGTTATTTCAAGTTTCTCAATCGCTTTTTTTATTCCTCTTCAGCTGCTTCTTCGTTTTCTGCATCTTTTTCGCCTTCTGGCTTTGGAGCAGGAGCTGCTTCTACCGCTTTCGGTTTTTTAGGCTTTGGCGGCTTTTTTTTATAACGTGCGACGTAACTCATAAAATTGCAGTAAAAAATAACTGCAATTGCAGCTCCTATAACATAAGGGTTTAAGAGAACTGCTTTAATTACTGGCATTGCTTCTGAAAGTTTCATGCTTATATTATCGGCGATTTACTGGATTTTTTCAATAAATCTGTTGAATGCTTTTCGACCTTCAGGTGTGCATTTGTAAACGCCTGCATGTTCGAGAACCTGTGAGAATACAATACCTGTTTCTTTTTCGAGAATCTTTGATACTTCTTCTACTGTCAAAGGTTTCTTTGCCTTTGCTTCATACTTTGGCATAAATTCCTTGACCCAAGGTGCATGCTTTGAAAGAACTTCATCTTTTGAAATGTCTTTCTTTGCCACAATTGCTTGTGCAAGAAGTTCAAGTTCCTTCTTTAATCTCGACGGAAGAACTGCAAGGCCCATAACTTCAATCAAACCTATGTTTTCTTTTTTGATGTGATGAAGTTCTGCATGCGGATGATAGACACCAAGCGGATGTTCTTCTGTTGTAATGTTGTTTCTGAGAACTAAATCAAGTTCGAAATCTTCTCCGCGGCGACGTGCAATCGGTGTAATTGTGTTGTGATTTTCGCCGTCAGTTTTTGCAAATACAAAAGCTTCTTTGTCCGAGTATTTTCTCCATGTGTTCAGAATTTTATCTGCGGCTTTGATAAGGCTCTCTTTGTTTTTGCTTGTAATTCTTATGACGCTCATCGGCCATTTTACGATTCCTGCTTTTACATCCTTGAAGTCTTTCATTTTGAAAGTTGATTCCAGCGGTGCAAGTGCCATCGGAAATTCATATGAACCGCCCTGGAAGTGATCGTGAGTCAAAATTGATCCGCCGACAATCGGAAGGTCAGCATTTGACCCGAGAATGTAATGCGGAAACTGAGTAACAAAATCAAGAAGTCTTGCGAAAGTCTCGTGACAGATTTTCATCGGTGTATGTTTCTGATTGAAAACGATACAGTGTTCGTTGTAGTAAACATATGGTGAATACTGAAATCCCCAGCTTTCTCCGTTTAATGTAAGCGGAATGATTCTGTGGTTCTGACGGGCTGCATGATTCAAGCGGCCTGCGTAGCCTTCGTTCTGAGGGCAGAGGAGGCAGGGCGGGTAGCTGACTTTTGTTGCGTTACGTGCAGTCGCAATTGCTTTCGGATCTTTTTCTGGTTTTGAAAGATTGATTGTAATATCGAGTTTTCCGTATTTTGTAGAAGCCTTCCATTTTTTGTCTTTGCAGATTCTGTAGCGGCGGATGTAATCTGTGTCCTGACTGAATTTGTAGAACCAGTCTGTTGCCTGTTTTGGGGAATGTTCAGTATAAAGAGTGTTGAAAATATCGATGATGTCACTAGGAGGAGGAACAAGCATGCCCATAATTTTTGTATCAAAAAGATCACGGTGGACAATGCTTTCATCGTCAAAGATTTTGTGTTCTGCAGCATATTCCATAAGCTCTGAAAGAATGTTTTCAAGTTCAGATACTTTTACAGAAGGAATTTTCTTTGCCGATTCAACAGATTCAAATCCGTCCATTTTGAATAATTCAAGAAGACGGTTCTGTGTGTAAATAACATCTCCTTTTGTAACAAGGCCTGTTTTTAAACCATAGCCAACAAGGCGGTTAATATTTTGTTCAATTGTATTTTTCATAATAAAATATTAATCTTGCTGGTTTAATTTTGCAATGATTAATTAGTGTTTTTGCGGCTTATTTTAGTAAAAATAACGATGAAACATACGAGTTCTACAGCGAAGGTCAGAATCCAAGAAAGAGGATATGTTATATAAATCATTGAGGTTTTATGAAACTGTTCCATCTTGAAAATTGTCATGAGCCAGAGAATCCTGAAGCCGCATGCACCAGCCATCGAAACGAGCATCGGTAAAAGACTGTGTCCGATTCCGCGGATTATGGTCCCGATTACATCCATCATTCCGCATAAAAAATAAGTTGAACAGATGATGAAAAGTCTTTCATGACCTGCAGCTATAGTACCGGCATTATCTGAATAAAGCGGTAACAGTTTGTCAGAAAAATAAATTACTGAGTAACCTAGTACAACGCCGATCAGTATTACTAAAAACTCTGCAATGAAAGCAGTTTTTCTGATTCTGTTGAAATTTTTTGCACCGTAATTCTGTGAGACAAAAGTCAAAGTTCCCTGGGCAAAACCGTTCATTGAGATGTAGACAAAGTTTTCGATGCTGCTTGATGCTGAACTTCCGGCAATGATCTGAGCGGAGTTAAAACTGTAAATTGACGACTGGATGATTACATTCGAGAAAGAGAAAAGCATTCCCTGAAAGCCTGCCGGAACTCCGATTTTCATTATCTTTATGAGAATGTCGCGGTTTATCCGAAGTTCCCTGAGAATAAGCTTAAAATCATCATTTTCTTTTATGAGAAGCATTACTACAAGTGCTGCTGCAACCGACTGAGAAATGACAGTTGCAATTCCGACGCCTGCTACTCCCATTTTGAAAACTATTACAAAAAGAAGGTTCAGAAGAACGTTTACAAGCCCGGCAATAAAGAGAAGGTAAAGCGGCCTTTTTGTATCGCCTTTTGCACGCAGAAGGGCACTGCCAAAATTGTAAACCATTGTAGCAGTAATTCCTGCAAAATATATCTTAAGGTATAAAGTTGCCGGAATTAACACGTCTTCAGGAGCCTTCATGAGTTTTAATATCTCTTTGGCCCAGATGACGCCGACAATTGTCATCAAAATTCCACTTATAATGCTTACATACATCGCTGTATGAACTGTATCTTTTACCGCTTTTTTGTTCTTTGAGCCGAAAAAGTTTGCGGCAACGACATTTGTTCCTGTCGAAAGACCGACAAAAAGATTGACCATAAGGTGGATGAGAGAACCGGTAGAGCCGACTGCACCAAGAGCTTCGTCACCGGCAAATTGTCCGACAACTATTACATCAGCCGCATTAAATACAAGCTGCAGTACTCCTGACAGAATAATCGGAATTGAGAACTGTAATAATCTTGTCACAATTGGACCTTGGGTTAAGTCCAGTTGATATTTATTCTCCATAATATATGTAATACCATTTTTCAAAATTAATTGGAATAATGTCAAAGTTTAAAATTTTACGGGAATTTTGACAAAATAAGAAAAAATTTATATTTCTGAAACTATTTGACAGCAAATTCATTTAATAATAGAATAAAAGAAGCAAACTGAAGGACTATGTCCGCATGCTTGCAGGGAGTTTTTATGAAAAAAACTAATTTAATAATATCAGCACTTTTTGTAATGTGCATGACTTCGTGTGCCTTTGTTGATGCTGCTAACGGTTTTTTTACATCAAGCTGGGGTACAGGTTTGAAGCGTGATCTTTCTGAAACATACGGAAAGATGGAATCTAAAGAGCTTGCAGGAATGATTAATGATCCTGCTATTATGAATGACAAAGCTGCAGGTCAGCAGCTTCTCGTTGAACTTGGAAAGCGTGATGACGTAAAGAATTTGTCTGCCGAAGATAAGAACAGCGTAATGAATCTCATGATAAATTCTTCAATTGATGCAGAAACAATCGCATCAGTTGTAAGTGAACTTACAAAATCAGATTCATCACAGTCTGCTAATCCGGAAGAAATTGCAAAAGAGATAATTTCTTCTATTGATAAGACAGATGTTGAAGCTGTAAAACAGATTCTTAAAGATACAGATCATCTTGATGATGTTGATCCTTCAAGTGCGGCTCTTGCAACTGTATGTCTTGTTGCACAGGTTGCAAAAAATGTTGACTCATCTATTAACTATGATATTGTTCAGCAAAAGGTTGAAGACATAATGAATGCTTCTGATGATTCAACAAGAACTGAAAAAATTGATGAGGCAAAAACTTCTCTTGGTCTTTCTGATGATGACGTAGATTCTCTTAAGGTTGCAGTTAATGCTGCAGTCAAACTTGGTGACCTTAATGCAGAAGTCTTCCCTGGTATTACAATTAAATCACTCTTTGGTGGTGCAGGGGCATAATCGGTAATTTCTGATTATGTTATTTCATTTTACAAGGAGCAGAACAATGAAAAAAATCACAGTTATTTTAAGCACCTTATTAATTTCAGGTTCAATGATTTTTGCCGGCGATTTTAAACCGGAACTACATACAACTCCATCAGTTCGCCAGCAGGGATACGGTGGATTCTATACAACTGATGTAGAAGGCTTTTACTCAATGTATTCAAACCCGGCATCTCTTGGAAGAAGAAGAGCTCACTCACTTTTTCCTGGTCTTGATGTACATGTAGGCGGTCCGTTAAAGGATATTCCTGAAATTATTTCAGGCGTATCGAACATGGATACTGACAAGCTTACAAAAGTTATTTCAGATAACAATGGTCTTAAACTTGATGTTGATGTTCAGCCTCTTTTGTCTTTCGGACATACTTCAAGCTGGGGATTTGGCTGGGGCTTTACAACACAGGCATTTATGAACGCAACAGTTCCAGGAATGGCACTTGCTGATATTCAGGGTGGAGCAGAAGCTGTATTAACTTTGGGCTTTGCTTTACCACTTATTAACAGCGACAACTTCCTTCTTTCTGTTGGTGCAACTGCAAAAGGTTTCGGACAGGGGGCAACAGCCTATAATGGTAACCTTGTAACTTTCATTTCTAAAATGAAAGATGATCCAACGGGCCTTCCATTGTACCTTTCAGCAGGATTTACTTTTGATGCTGGTGTTTACCTTTCAATCTGTAATACAATCAATGTCGGTGTAGTTTACAACAATCCGTTCAGCATGGCATGGGTAGCAAAGGGAACAATCGGAAAGCCGTCATATGATTTTAAGGACGTTACAAAACTTGACCAGCAGCTTTCTGCAGGCGTGTCATACAATGTTCCTGTAGCATGGACAAATGGTGTAATTACTTCCTTTAGAATTATGGGTGATTACAGAAATATCTTCGGCATGTTCCAGAAAGGTTCAAGAAATCCATGGCTTGAACTGTCTTGTGGTACAGAAATCGTATTCGGCAATATCTGTTCACTTCGCTTCGGTATGCAGGAAATGCTCCCTGCTTGTGGACTTGGATTTAAGCTCGGAACCTTCAATATTGATATGGCTGTATACGGAAAAGAACTTGGTCTTGAACCGGGAAGTTCTCCTGTAATGAACGGCAGCGTATTCGTCGGATTTACATACTAATCTCAAAAGTTATCGGAATGCTTCATCAAATGATGGAACATTCCGATAATTTATTTATGAAAAAAAAATATTCAGCATGTTTAATTGGAACCGGAAGAATCGGTTTTACTCTTGGTTTTGACAAAAAACGTGAACAGCCTGCAAGTCACACAATGGCCTGCCTCAACAATCCAAAAATCAGAATTACAGGCGGCTGTGATTCTAACGCAGAGGCTCTTGCAAAATGGAAAAAATACGTAGACAGACATATTTCTCAAATTACCTTCAGTGAAGATAAAAAGGTTAAGACTTTTTCTGAAAAGCAGATTGACCTGATGTTTGCATCCTGCAATCCTGACATTGTAATTATTGCGGTCAACGAAGATTCCCATCTTGAAACAGCACTTAAAGTAATTGAAAAAAAGCCACGCCTTGTGATTCTCGAAAAGCCTGTTGCTCTTAATCTTGAAGAGGGAAAGAAAATTGTAAAGGCTGCTAAAAAAAATAAGGTTCCTGTACTTGTAAACCATGAACGCCGTTTTGCTTCTGATTATGCAATGGCAAAGGAATATATTACAAAAATCGGTGATGTTCAGAAAATAAATGCGTGTCTGTTTTCTGGCATGAGGCTTTATGATCCAAAGGCTGAGAAAAACGGCGGATACAGTCTTCTTCATGACGGTACGCATCTTGTTGATATCGTAATGTATCTTCTTGAAGCTCTTGGCGATTCTGAACTTAAAAAGCCTGTAATCACAGGTCTTTTCAAAGACACAAAAGAAAAGAAAGTTATCCGCGGCTTTACTGCAAACTATTCAACAAAGCAGGTTAGTGACATTTCGATATTGATGTCGGGACGAAGCCGATACTTTGGCTTTGAAGTTGATGTAATCGGAACAGAAGGAAAAATCTGCATCGGAAACGGTCATGCAGAATTCTTTAAGCGCCAGGAATCAAATCTTTATACAGGATTTTATTCCCTTAAAGAAGATAAAACTGTAAAGCTTTCAAAAAAGACAGGCTATTTTGCAAATATGATTCAAAACGGAGTAGACTTTCTTGACGGAAAAGCACCGCTTCGTTCAACTCTTGAAACTGGAATGAATGCACTTAAGGTTCTTGAAGACATAAAGGCAAAGATAAAATAAGTAAAGAATAAACAGCAACAGCCGGGGGAGTACCGGTCATTGTGTTATTAGAAACAATAAAGGCCGGGAATAAAATCTCAGCCATTGTTGTTTAAACAAAAAAATGGGCAGGTTAGACGAGGCCACTGAAAAAGGTCTCCAATTTTAAGGTCTGAAATAAAAAAGCCAGATTTTTGAGAAAAAAATCTCATAAATCTGGCTTTTGCTCTTTTA
>JAEDED010000015.1 GCA_016293495.1 Treponema sp.
TGGGATTTGAACCCACGACAACCAGATCCACAATCTGGCGCTCTACCCCTGAACTACAGGCACCATATCTACTGACGAATGTTATAATATCAAAAATATTGTCTGTTAGTCAAGGTCATAAAGTAATATTTTTACTAATTTTTTCCATATAATATAGTAAAATAATTTCTTTTTCGTTGTAAATCACACTTTTTCGTGGTATGATAAATTAATGATATCGAGAAAATCTTTTTACAAAATTCCTGTGATACAGATGGCATTTACACTTCTTATCATCCTCGGTTTTGGCCTGCTGTTTTTTGTTCTTTACTGCGAACGAAAAAGCCAGACCTTCGTGACTTTTGAACAGGATGCCAATTCTATTCTTACAAATGACAGAGATCTCTATATCGTTTTCTCCACTCCAGATGGAAAATGCTGGCCAGAAAGCAACGGTACCTTCGGCGCTCAGTATGACGGAGAATTTTTCAACAACACAAATCATTTATTTACAGACTGGACTGTAACTGTTCAGCTTCCAAAGAATTACTGGGTAGACAGTTTCTGGAATTTCGACGGAGAATTTTACTATTCCGGAAATGTCCAGCCTATTCCTGAAAGCCATATTAATTATCCAGAATATAATAATCAGTTCAAAGCCGAAGAAAACTACATTGTAATGAAAAAGCTTCATGGTAATAAAGTAACTGAAGTAAAAGGAAAAAACACTTTTGTTTCTGAACCATTCATGGTCGGAATGATTATGTATACCCCTTCGCTTCTTACAATCAAAAGAGTTACGATTACCGGCCGTTTTATTTATGAACCGACAGAAAGCTTCGCATATTATTTTCTTATTATTGCAATAGGAATTGATGTTTTATTGCTTTTAGTTCTCATTACGATTCAGATTACGGTAAACAAAAAAGTCAGATATTACGAATTACGTCAGAAGCTTGACTCTGACATTATCATTCAGTCTTTCAAGACTTTTGCGAACTTTGTTGATGCCAGAGATCCTTATACCCGTGGTCATTCCCTCCGCGTCGCTTCGTACGCAAGAGAAATTGCTTCAAGAATGAGAATGACAGAACAGGAACAGATGGAAATGTTCTGGTTCGGACTTATGCATGACGTAGGAAAAATCGGTGTTTCTGACAGCATTCTTCATAAGCCAACTTCGTTAACTGACAACGAATATGACGAAATCAAATCACACGTTCTCAAAGGCTACGAAATGCTCGCTGACTTTACAGCAATGCCGATGCTCAAGGAAGTTGCAAAATCTCACCATGAACACTGGGACGGAACAGGTTACTGCGAGCATCTCAAAGGCCAGGAAATTCCTCTTGGCGCAAGAATTGTAGGTGTGTGCGACGCATTTGACGCAATGAATACAAACCGCTGTTACAGACCTAAACTGCCGAAGGAACGGATTATTGAAGAGTTCAAAAAATGTTCAGGTACTTACTTTGATCCGAAAATTACAAAGATTATGATTGCAATGATCGAAGATCACAGCACAGAAAAAATTGAAAGCATTGATACAATGAACGACATTAACTATAAAGCTTAAATTTTTTCATTTACCGCAGCAAAAGCTTTTATCGCGTATTGATTACTTTTATCTGATGGCGCCGGGAGTTTCTAGTTCAGCATTTCTTGAAGCACACCAGGTGCCTTTTTTTATTCCCGCATTAAAATCTTTTGTATTCATGTATTCGTAGATAAAGCCTGCAGAAAAAGAATCTCCGCATGCAGTCGTATTAACAGGCTTTACCTTCTCTACTTCACATTCGATAAATTTTCCTTTTTCTGCAGCATAAGTTGAATCGGCACCACGGGTAACAATGATGATATTATCAAGTTCCCGGCTTTTTTCTTTTAGAGCAGTTTTAAGGATTTCTTCGTTGACTTTTCCGTTTGAAAAAGCTTTAGGTTCGAAAGTCTGTGCGAATTCTATTTCGTTGATTTTAATAATTGAAGGTGTGCAGATTTTTAATGTATTAAGAAGTTCCTTACCATGATAGTCAGCCAGGAATATTTTACCTGAATCAAGTGAGAGCTTTGCAATTTCGGGCACAAGATTATCTGTAAAATATGATGGCTTGCTTCCGGCAAAAAGGACAGCATCAGTTTCAGGAAGTTTCATTTTTATTGATTCAATAATATTCTGTTCACAGGATGCAACGTCAAAATCCATATCAGGCTCACCGACAACCAGTTCAGTTGTAGTTGCCAGCATGTTATCAAGAAGCGTCCAACATTCCCTTGTAAAACCGGGAATTACAACATAATTGATGTTTAGATTATCGCGTTCTGCAAGTTCGAGAAAAAGCTCTTTATTTTTTTCTCCGACAGGACAGAATGCTGTTACACAATTTTTATCAAGCTGACTTAATACCCTTGCAGAATTCAAAGCTTTTCCGGAAGCATCCATTCTGTACGAAGTTGAACGGTTTACTTCTGTAAGCTTAACTTCCTTAAAATTTACAGTTCTCTGAATTGTTGAACTTAAACAAATACATAAAATCTTAGCCATAAAAATTCCTATGCAAACAAACGTGTTACAAAATCTTTAACCTGGTTAAACCATGGTTCACACTCAACAAAAAGAATTACGAAAATGATAGAAGGAAGATAATTTGCAGTTTTGATTTTTTTCAATCCAAGAAGGTTTATACCGATCATGATGATCATTGCGCCGCCGCAGCCTGTAATTTCTGCTAGCATCTGTTCTGTTGCAAACGGCTGAAGGAAGGTTGATAGTAATGTCAAAAGTCCCTGGTAAACAAAAATTGCAACAAAAGAGAAAAGAGTTCCTAGACCCATTGATGCGGCAAACGTAATAGCCATAAAGCCGTCAAGAATTGATTTTGTAAAAATGATTGTATAGTTGTGATTAATTCCTGCTTCGAATGAACCTAAAATTGACATTGCCCCAACACAGAAAAGACAAGAGGCATTCAAAAACGCAGCACCAAAATTTTTTTTATTATCAAGACTTGCAGGCTTTACTGAAGCAGAAGATTCAGAAACAGATTCAGAAACAGATTCAGAAACAGATTCAGAGCGAGAAGATTCATTCGAAGTCTTATCTGATTTTTTAAGAATCTTTTCAAGGGAATTTCCGATGCCGAGAATTTTTCCGTCGAGGTCTAAAAGAGTTCCTAAAAGTCCGCCGATTAAAAGAGAAAGTGAAAGGTAAATGACACTATTGAATTTAAATGCCATCTGCATTCCGAGAATCACAGTTATGATTCCTGCCGCATCCTGAATCACCGAAGACATTCTTTCAGAAATATGTTTTGCAAAAAGCAGACCGATAAAAGAACCTGCTATAACAGAAATACAGTTTACAAAAACAGCAATCATAACTTAACCTTTTACGCGATAAATATATAAAAACAGTTTTGAGCAAAAAAAAAGGATTGACTGTCTGTCAATCCTTTTGCGGAGAACCTGACTTGAACAGGCACAGCTCTCGCCACTAGCACCTCAAGCTAGCGTGTCTACCAATTCCACCATCCCCGCGGAATGATTGTATAATATATAATTTGATGACTTATGTCAATAGATTTAATTAAAAAATAATAAATATTCTAAATATTTTTGCACTTGTCATACTTAAAAACTTTCATTATTTTAAATATACTTATTTTGAGGATTTTATATGGACATTACTACATCAGAAAAAAACTCTGTTTTTCTCAATTCCGGATTAAATGAAACTTCATTTTCAAAAATTGCAAATGGGCTCAACTTTATGGAATCTGGAATTCTTGTCCGTTTTAATCTTTTTGAAAACAACTTTCAATTTACTCCGTGGTCTTTTTCGGGAACAACTGTAAGAGATGACCTTGTATGTTTTGAGGGCGAAGCTTTTTCCGGCAGAACTGCACTTTCGGTTCTTAAATCAAATAACGAAACTGAAATCGTTCACCTGACTTATGCCCTCAATAAGATTTTTTCAAAAGCAATTGAATCAAAAATTGAATTACCATGCAACGGTTTAGGCGGAATTCTTTTTAACGAAAAAATCAGTAAGAAAAACAGCAGCATTTATCAGATTGAAGCTCTATTCTTACCTGAAAATCTTTTTGAACTTTTTTCATCAAATGCAGATAAAAAGGAATATGCGGAGAACCAGGAATTCTGGCAGAACAAGGCACTTGCTTCAAACAATGCTCATATTTTTACACAGAGTGTTCTTGCATATTATTCCCTTACTAAAATTTTTCCTTTTATGAAGCTTGATACACAGGAACGTCAGGAAGACATCATTGATTCAAACTTTATTAAAATTGAAAACCTCGTAGATTCCATTGATGAAAATCTTGCAGCAAACATCAACATGGGCTTTAACATTGACGGTCAATACGAAAGAGACAAGTCATTAATTGATTCGGATTTATTAAAAACTGAATTGGGACTTAATGATGACGGTACTGTTAATCATAAAGATCGCTCTGAGCTTTCAAAAGAGGAACTTGAAAAACGCATTCACGATAACCAGAAGCACAACGAGAAAAAAACAAACAGAAAAAGATTTTTCAAACGCAACATCACAATTCTTGTATTGAGCCTTATTGCTGTCATTATCGGCGCAAACCTGATGGTAAAAAAAATTACAGATGATCTTGAAAAACCATCAGCTAAAAACCTTAACCCACGCCAGACAATTGAACTTTTCTATACCGGCATGCACGAACAGAACATCGATCTTATGAAGCTTGTTGCAAAATCAAAAGAAGCTTCTAATCTTATTGATATGGTTTCTACCCTTTATGTTTCAAGCACATTAAGAACAGCTGTTGAAGGCAAAAACACAAACCTTGCGCCAGAAGTATATTTTTCTCGCCCGGAACTTTCAACCTATTACATTTTTGGCATTACCAATTTCAATATTGACGGGGAATTTGCACATAACAGAATGATTCCTAAAACCCGTGCAGAAATTAAAGCTCTTGAAAAAAACGGAATGCTTTCTAAACCTGAAGGTCCGTTAAAAGAAACTCATGAAGTTACTTATTACAGGATTCTCAAAAACGGGGCTGAAGAACCTTTTATCGTAAGCGAAGTCTCTGACACAGTTACCTGCGAATATATCAAAGACCAGTGGTATATAACAGAAATTGACGAAACTGTAAGTGAGACTGATTATTATGAAGACGAATTCAAAAAAGATTACGAAGAAGTTGCTGAAGGATTGGAAAACAAAGAAGACTGTCCTCAGATTATCAGACAGCTTCGCCCAAAATACGAATGGCTTCCTGACGAAAGAGCAATGTTCGATGCTGTTCTTGTAATTGACGCTCAAAAGAACTTCAAAGTCGAATATTAAAAATCAAACGTTAAATAACATTATAATTATTTTTAACAAAAAAAGCCCTGATGAACTATTAATTCAACAGGGCTCTTTTTATTTTCTAATTAAAAATTAGAGTGGAATGTTTCCGTGTTTCTTTGGAACAACTTCAAGTGAAGTCTTGTTTTCAAGAACATCAAGGCTTGCAATGATGCGTGCACGTGTTTCAGAAGGTTCGATAACTTCAGAAATGTAACCGCGGCGGGCTGCGATTTTTGGAGTCATGATTTCTGTCTTGTATTCCTGTGATTTCTGAGCAATTTCCTGCTGTTTATTAGGATCGTTCATATCTTTTGCATAAAGTACACCGATAGCACCTTCAGCACCCATTACGGCGATTTCTGCTTTAGGCCATGCATATACAAAGTCAGCTCCGAGGTGTTTAGAACACATAGCGATGTATGCACCACCGTAAGCTTTTCTTGTAATGATTGTTACTTTTGGAACGCTTGCTTCAGCGTAAGCATAAAGAACTTTAGCACCGTGACGGATGATACCTTTCTGTTCTTCCTGTGGGCCAGGAATAAATCCAGGTACGTCAACGAAGTTAAGGAGAGGAATATTGAATGCATCACAGTAACGAACGTGACGAGCGATTTTGTCAGAACCATCGCAGTTTAATACACCACCGAATCCCATTGGGTTGTTTCCGACGATTCCGACTGTCTTACCTTCAATTTTTGCAAATCCTGTCAAAGTGTTGACTGCAAATTCTTTCATTACTTCAAAGAATGAATCATCATCAACTACACTGTTTACAACAGCGCGCATATCGTAACCCTTCTTGCTTTCTTCAGGAAGGATTGAGTTGATTGCATTGATTTTGCTTTCGTCAAATTTGAAGTTAGGAACAACTTTTGTACCAAAGATTCCGCGCTTTGTTGCAGATTTTGGTTCGAAAGGTTCTGTGTCACCATAGTAGTGAGGAATGTAATCCAAAAGTTTACGAACATTTTCGTAACAAGAGTTTTCGTCATCACACTTCCAGTGAGCAACACCTGACTTCTGTGAGTGAATTGAAGCACCACCAAGGTCTTCTTCTGTAATGTCCATGAACATAACCTGTTTTACAACTTTTGGTCCAGTAATGAACATCTGAGAAATCTTGTCTACTGTAAAGATAAAGTCTGTAAGTCCAGGTGAATATACTGCTCCGCCGGCACAAGGTCCAACGATTACAGAAATCTGTGGAATGCTTCCTGAAGCTTTAACGTTTGCATTGAAGATGTCACCGTAACCGCAGAGGGCGTCTACACCTTCCTGGATACGAGCTCCACCAGAGTCGTTAAGACCAATAACAGGACAGCGAGCCTGAATTGCCATTTCGATTACTTCAGCAATTTTCTTTCCATGCATAAGTCCGAGTGTACCACCCTGAACTGTAAAGTCCTGTGCGTAAATTGCAACCTTGCGGCCGTTAATTTTTCCAAAGCCTGTAATAACGCCATCGTATGGAAGATCTTTTTTGTCCATTCCGAAGCTTGAACAGTTGTGACGAACTCCTGAATAAATTTCCTTGAATGAGTCTTTGTCACAAAGAGCATTGATTCTTTCAATAGCATGAAGTTTTCCCTTAGCATGCTGTTTTTCAATATTGTATTCCATTAGAACCTCATATTCCCGCAAATTATTACGGCTTAAATATTTTGATATTATAATATGTGTTTATAATTTTTTAGTCAATATGACATTTTTTATTATTTTGTCATTATATTGTTTATTACCCAGCAGATCTTTCCGTTTAAATATTTATCAAAAACTTCACGAACTTGAGCTGCAGTTATTTTTGAAATTTTATAAGGTCTTTTCAAATATTCCTTTGCATCGCCGCAATATACAAGTGAACTTGCCATCTGGTCCAGGGTTTTTTCTGCTTTGATTTCTGAATTCATTACAAACGAAGTATAAATCCTTTTATAGGAGTCAAGTTTTTTTTCGATAAAGTCTTCAGTAAGGGAATTTTCAAGCATCTCATTCAGATTTGAAGTTGCCTTATCAACAGACGAAATATCATAAATTGAAATAATCCCGATATTGAGTTTTGAAAGCAGCACACCTGTTCCTGCATCCTGTGCGGCGCTATGTTTTTCTTTAACATGGCTGTAAATCAAGTCATCAAGATAAAGAGAAAGAAGAGCGTACGAAATGTAAGAATCGCCTAAAGGAAAAGGAATGTCAGCAAAGCCTAAAGCGCTGATATTCTGATAAGCTTTTTTTTCTACGAAAGTAAATTTTTTTCCATATTGAACAAGTTTTTTAGAAGGCTGTTTTTTTCTGTAATTAAATTTTTTAAGTGAAGAAAAATTATTTTCAAGAACCTTGTAAAGATTTTCAACATCTTCGTCAGAAAAATTTCCGCTTGCAATAATCGTGATTCTTGCAGCATTAAGAAGTCCTTTCTGGTAATCAAGCACATCTTTGTACGAAACCGAAGCCTGTTCTGTAAGATAACATGGCGAAAAATACTTATCCTGCGAATTGAGAATTTTATAAACTTGAGTTAAAAGCGGACTTGCGGAATTTCTAAGCTGATCAGTTATTTCATTAAATTCTGCTTCGTCCATCAAAGGATTTTTGAAGGTCTGAGCAAAGATTTCTACGACAGTATCAAGTCTGTCTTTCTGCGAAGAAATTCCGTATTCAAGATAATCCTGATGAACCTTAGTCGTAAACACAGTTGAGTCAGTATATTCCATTGAAGAAATATAAAGCTCGCTGTATTTTGAAGTTCCCTTTCGCATAAGTTCAAGGGTAATTTTTTCTAGTCCTGATTTGTTAAAGGAATCTGAAAGAGGCACAGAATCAATTACAAGGCGCACAGCACAGCTGTTTTGATTTTTTGATTTTTTGATTATTACAGGAATTCCGTTGGACAATTTTTTTTCAAAAAAAGTTTCGGCGTTCTGTGAATAAAATGGTTCTTCATCAAGTGAATCATAGTTTTGAGTTTTGATTCTAGTCCCGCCCGATATTCCATTTGTTGAAGCACAGTTAAAAAACAATACTTCGGAAAAGAGCAGAGACAAGATCAAAACTATTTTATTTTTCTTAATCATCTAACAACTTAAATAGCACAAGATTTCTAAAAGAAAAACTGATTACTGAAAGTTTAAGGCACTTACAACGGCAGCAATACCTGCACGTCCAACATTTGAGCTCTTACCTACACCCCAGACCTGATCGCCGTTTTCTTTAGTAATCTGAACGTAAGCGATAGCCTTTGTATCAGATCCTTTACCGATTGAGTGTTCATGGAATGAAGTAATGTTGAACTTAGGTGCAGGTGTCTGTTTCATTGCAGAAACGAATGCATCAAGTGGACCGTTTCCGTTTGCTGCAATTGCGTACTGTTTTCCTTCCCATTCAACTGTAGCCATAGCTGCAACCTGTTCAACTTCTTCGCCGCGTTCACCTTCGATATGACGTTCAGAAATTTCGAGAACATTCAAAGGGGATTTTGTATTAAGCCATTTTTCTGCAAAGAAGTCATAAATCTCTTTAGCCTGAAGTTCGCGTTTAAGTTCGTCAGCATGCTTCTGGATAACAGCACCGATTGCAGGGTGCATTGCTTTTGGTGCACATACGCCAAAGTCCTGTTCGAGAATATATGCAGCTCCGCCTTTACCGCTCTGGCTGTTAATACGGATGATTCCTTCGTACTGACGTCCGATATCATGTGGATCAAATGTAAGATAAGGAACATCCCAGTATGCGTTTTCGTCCATTTTAACGCGCGCAGCCATACCTTTACGGATTGCATCCTGATGACTTCCGCTGAAAGCAGTAAATACAAGTTCTCCGGAATATGGAGTACGTGGATGGATTTGCATTCCTGTAAGGCGTGTATAAGCTTCTATCAGCATCGGCATGTTTGAAAAATCAAGTTCAGGATCAATTCCCTGAGTATACATGTTCATTCCAACATTAACGATATCAAGGTTACCGGTTCTTTCACCGTTACCGAAAAGACATCCTTCAACACGGTCAGCACCTGCAAGTAATCCCAATTCACACTGAGCAACGCCTTCACCGCGGTCGTTGTGGTTATGAAGCGAAATGATTACATTTTCGCGGCCAGGGAAGTTTCTGCAGAAATATTCAATCTGGTCTGCAAACTGATTTGGCATTGCACATTCTACAGTTGTAGGAAGGTTAAGGATTACTTTGTGGTCAGCATCTTTTGCAGCATCGCCCCACGCCTTTACTACTGCTTCACAAACTTCAATTGCATAATCAACTTCTGTTGTAGAAAAGCTTTCTGGTGAATATTCAAGGCGGACATCTGTTCCTTCGCTCATTGAAAGGCAGTTTTTAACACATGCGATTCCGTCAATGGCAATCTGCTTGATTTCTTCTTTTGATTTATTGAAAGTATATTTTCTCTGAGCCGGGCTTGTTGAGTTATACATATGGAAGATTGCCTTCTTACAGCCTTTAAGGCTTTCGAAAGTTCTCTTAATCAAGTGTTCACGTGCCTGACACAATACCTGCAAAGTAACATCTTCAGGTACATGGTTTTCTTCAATCAGTCTGCGCATAAATGAAAATTCAGTATCTGATGCTGAAGGGAATCCTACTTCGATTTCTTTAAAACCGATTTTTACAAGGAGATCAAAGAATTCAAGTTTCTGTTCAACAGTCATCGGGTTAATCAAAGCCTGATTTCCGTCGCGAAGGTCAACTGAACACCAGATAGGTGCCTTTGTAATTGCATTGTCTGGCCATGTTCTGTTCTTCAAAGGAACTGATTCAAAAGGTCTGTACTTTCCATTAATCTGCATTTTAGTATCTCCCAAAATAATTTGTATTAATTACCAGATTGTTGTATTTGCTGCAGTCTGATTTACATTCTCTTTCCGGATAAAGAAATGACAAAAAAGGACTGCCGCCAAAGCAACAGTCCTGTAATCTTTTAATGTAAAGAATATAATCTACACAGTACCATCAACTTCGGCCAAAAATGAGTCACTAAGTAGTAGTAGAGATGTAAATCTATTCATAATGTTATTTTGCCTAATATAAGTAGTTTTGTCAATAAATCAATGCCCCCGAAAACAGGCTGGACTCGTTTGCATCTTGTGCTGCTTCTTCGCTCACGCGAGCTAAAAGAGGACAGACTGGGATTTCTGTGTAGCCCCGTTGATGCTGCAGACCTTTGAGACATTTTATATTTGAAAAAAAATGAATGTAAAGAACAAAGGGGCGTAGCAGAAAGAACAGGCTGGACTCGTTTGCGGCTTGTTCTGCTTCTTCGCTCACGCGAGCTCAGGAGGACAGACTGGGATTTCTGTGTAAGCCCCGTTGATATTTAAATACTTTTTTTACACACCTAAAATGACACGAAGGTCAAGATTGAAACTCTCCGTCTGCGCACGCAGAATATGCAGGAAGTCGTTGTCATCAATTGTTCCAAGAACTGCCGTCATTTCTTCCTGGCTTTCGTAAGTCATTGCGCGGAACGGATCAGTGTAATCTTTTCTGCGGGAATAAATCGAATCGCGGTACATATCGGTAGAAACGATTGTTACATCGTCTACTATGTCCTGCCAGATATCAGAATCAAATTCAAGAATTGATCTTGAATAAAGACGTTCAAGAATGTAAAGCGCATATCGGGTTTTATAAAGTTCATAGTTTCTTTCGCACGAATCATAGTATGCGTGAACTTCGTCCCAAGTATTGATTGTTCCATCTTTGATTTTTTCGCAGAGCTGGTCAACTTTTAATGCAGGAATAATCTGTCCGCCCACATTCTGCCATCTGTCAAAAAGCGAAATCTTTTCCATATGTTTAAGGACTTCGCGACTGAATTTCGGATAGCCGTTAGACTTGCAGTAATCAACAATTGAACGGGCTGCAAAGTATTTTAAAATCTTGCGGTATTCTTTATAAGCCTTTACAGGTTTGAAAATTGTTGCGCCGTATTTTTTCTGTGCAAGTTCATCAAACAGTGTAAAATCGGCTTCTGTATTTTTATGAAGATAATCTTTTGCAGCCTGAAGTTCTTCTGCATCAGAAGCTGCCTGCATTACAGATTCTTCGCCGATTTTTTTAAGGTAATCACGTGTTAGTAAAATCAGGCGATCAACGGCAATTAAAACTTCCTGCATGGCGTCCGGGGCTAGAGGATCAGTTTCAATATGCTGAACTTTAATAACGCGCTTATCTCTTTTTTTGAACTTGAATTTATTTCTTGCAATGGCAAACATATTGAACAAGAACCAGTATGCAGGAATGATGTGAACTGGTTCTGATTCTGCCCTGAAGGCAACAAGAGAGAACGGATACGTAATGTTAAGCTCGTGCTGGTATGAACCTTTTGCAACAAGCACGAATGACGCAAACTTAGAATTGTGCTTAAAATCAGAACAGAGTCCAGGCCAGAAACCACGACCTGCAATGATTTCGCCGTCTGGACTTCTTGAGTTGTGGTTACTTCCGATTGTAGCACCGGCTGCAATGTTTGACTGTCCCATCATTGTTGTCGCAATAAGGAATGACGAATTGTGATGCTGTTCGTGGAACGGGAAAATAAGGTTGTTCAAAAGTTCGCAGCACGAAACAGTAGAGTTGTCTCCGAGAATTGAGTTTAAAAGTCTTGCTCCGTACTTTAACTGACAGTTTCTTCCGATTACAAATCGTACTGCAACAGCCTGATAGAAAATGTGACTTCCGTAGCCCATAATTCCGTTTACAAGTTCTACACCTTCTCCAATCTGGCTTTCTTCTTCTGCACTTGAAAGAACTGTAATGTTTTTAAGTTTGAATGCGCCTTTGATGTAAGCACAGCTTCCGATTTTAGCATCTTTTAAAAGTGTAGTATTTTTAATAACGGCTTCGTCTTCTACGATTCCGTAAGTATCAAGTTTTTTTGTATTCCCCTGCTCTGTGAGTTCAACAAGGCGTTCCATTAATTTTTTATCAGCTCTTCTTCTTGACCATATATATGCATCAGCAGGAATAAGACTTTCAAATGGAAGAACTGCTCGGTTATCGTTTTCGTTTCCGACGCCGATCCATACGCGGTGAGATTCTGGCTCTTCACCTTTAAGCCAGCCGTTTCCGAACTTTGCATGATTGGTACAGCTCATTTCCTGAATGTTAAAGAGAATTACCCTGTTTCCGATACGGTAATTTCTTAAATATCTTACATTGCTGATTACAACATCGTCTTTAGTAACGACATCGCCGATTGAAGAATTATAAATACCGATAACAAGTTCAAGATCGTGGTACTTGAGGATTCCCTTTTTAAGACGGCCGAGAACGACAAAGCCAGAAAAATGAGTATTATGAATTAATTCAGGGTCAAACTCTCCTGGAATGCTGCTTACAAGCACATTGGACCAGTCTGCCTGTTCATTTTTGTTTAAGTTTTTTTCGAGAATTGAAATTTCCTCTTTTGTGAGAGGACGTTTATTTTCTTTTACATCAATGGGAAATTCGAATTTTAAATTACTGTTTTCAAAATAACTAATACTTACCATATATAAGCAACATTTTAAATCCAATTGTTGAAAATATCAATAATTTGATTTATCTTTAACAATATAGAAAGATGATCAAGAATAACGTTTTTACCTTTGACACAAAATCAGAAACTGGCATTTACTGGCTTACTCCAAATCTCGCTGTTTATCCAGGACCAACAACTGTAGGAATCATTGCAATTCCCTCACCTGAAAATCCTGACAGTAAAGATGTTTACTTAATCGATGCTGGTCCTGACAAAAACTACACACAGCTTATTTACGAAGCCCTTACACAGGAACTCAAATCTTTCAAAATCAAATTCATTCTTGCAACACATTCTCACGCTGACCACGCAGGTGGCGCTGCAGAATTCATCCGGCTTACAGGCTGTTCCCTGCTTGCAACACAAAAAGAAAAGTCATCAATCGAATGCCCCGAAATCCAGAGTGCAATCTCATACGGCGCTAATCCATTACCGGAATATAAAACTTCCTACTACTTTGCAGAACTTGCACTTGTTGACAGAGTCATTACCAGCGATGAGGTAATCAACCTCGCAGACGGCATAAAACTTGAATGTGTTCCTTTAAGCGGCCATTACTTTGACATGGCAGGCGTTCTCTGCACAGTTCCAGCCTCTGAAAATTCCTCTGAATCAAAAAAGATTTTCTTTACCTCTGACGGTATTTTTACCCGCGGAATGCTTTCCAAATACTGGATTCCGTTTCTTTATGACGTAAGACGCTTCAAAGAAAGCCTTTCGGTTATAAAATCTGTAAAAGCGGACTATTACGTTCCAAGCCACGGAGATATTTATACCGAGATTTCTGCTTTGTACGAACTTAACATGCTCAGTGTACTTCAGAATGAAGAGACAATAATCAAGTGCATTAAAGAAAAGGAATATGCAACTTTCGAAGATATCTTAAAGTACATCGCAGACAGCAATGACATGTCGATGAGACTTTCTCAGTTCATGCTTGTCGGAAGCACAATCAGGTCTTATATTACATACCTTTATGAAGAAAAGAAAATTACATGGGTTTTCAAAGAAAACAGAATGTTCTGGAAAATCAAGCTTCCTTCTGAGCCAGAAGCTTAATAAAACCACGTCTTCTTTACGACTTATTATTCGTCAATATTTTTATTCTTCCCAGTTCTGTATGATTAATAGTCCGCTTGAAGTTCCAAGTCTGTCAGCTCCGGCTTCTATCAGATCCTGTGCAGTTCTTACCGAACGGATTCCTCCGGCCGCTTTAACCTTCATGCTGTCGCCAACTGTCTTTTTCATAAGCTGGACATGATGAACGCTTGCACCGTTTGGAAGCGCAGTTCCGTCTGCGGCTTTTGGAGTTCCGAAGCCTGTCGAAGTTTTGACAAAATCAGCCCCTGCATTTTTTGAAGCAATACAGGCTTTTTTTACTTCGTGGTCTGTAAGATAACAGGTTTCAAGAATTACTTTTACGATTATTTTTTTCTTAACCTCGGAACCTGCTTTTCTGGCAGCATCTACGACAGCTTTTATATCTTTTTCAACGTAATCAAAATTTTTATTTTTAGCTTCACCTACATTGATAACCATATCAAGTTCATCAGCGCCTTTTAAAACTGCATCTTCAGCAGAAAACGCCTTTGTTTCAGTAGTGTCAGCTCCAAGAGGAAATCCTATTACAGTACAAACCTTTACATTCGAACCTTCCAGTTTTTTTACAGCAAAGGGAATATACGAAGGATTTATACAGACAGATGCAAAACCATAAGTTTTTGCTTCCTTACAAAGTTTTGAAATTTCAGCTTCATCAGCGAAGGCCTGGAGTGCTGTGTGATCAATCATTGCTGCTATCTGTGCTTTTGTCATAATTAAACCTCTTAACTTAAATATAATGCTTTATAATAGAAAAATAAAGTTTTTTATTGCATTTTGAATTGTATTATGCTATTTTTTTATAGTAAGAATTCAGATTTGAGACAATTTGAATCTGGAAGCATAGGAGAATAACATGGCTTACAAAGTAACTGAAGAATGTGTAAACTGTGGTGCTTGCGAAGGCGAATGCCCAGTTGGAGCTATCTCTGACACAGGAAGCGCTCGCGCTATCGATGCTGACAAATGTATCAGCTGTGGTGCTTGTGCTGGAACATGTCCTACAAGTGCAATTGTAGAAGCATAAGTAAATATTTTTTACTGAAAAATGGGCTTAAGCGTGTTTCTTTTTCACTCTTAAGTCCTTTTTTATTTATAGGGTTTATCTTTTAATGTTAAAGGGAATTTCTAAAGCCGGCATTATTTTTATTACAGTTCTCTCATCAGCTTCCTTTTCAGGCTATTCTCAGACAGTTTCTGACAGCCCTGCAGAAATTCAGGTAATTCCTTCAGTAAAGAGACAAAACTGCCCTAAAATTCCTAATCTTGAATACAAAGATTTTCTTTACAAGCAGTATTCAGAAGACCTCCAGCAGTATTACAAAGACCTCGCGCAGAATAAAAAAACTACAATGGTATTCTATTCCTACACGGCAAAAAAAGATGATACCATTTTTACGATTTCTTCCCGCTGCAACATACCATACGACACAATTGCAACACTTAACGAGATTACCGCCGCTGATGTCAAGCTTGAAGGAAAACTCCTCATTCTTCCGGCAGCTCCAGGCGTATTTGTGCCTGACAACGGGACTGTTCACCTTGAAAAACCATTAACTTCGCTCGAAGCTTTAATTCAAAAAAATTACAATGACAAATTGCACGAAAGTGATTATTTTTGTTATATTATAGATGGTAGGTATTTTTTACATCTGCCGGAAGACCGCCTTGACCAGACAACAAGGGCTTTTTTTCTTGACGTCAAGATGAAGCCTCCGCTGGACAAATACTGGCTTTCTTCAGACTACGGCTACAGACCAAGCCCTTTCAGCGGTCAGAAGCAGTTCCATCGGGGAATTGATATGGCTGCCCCTGAAGGTACTAAAGTCTACTCTTGCAAGTCAGGAACAGTAGCCCAGGTTGTAAAGAATGACAGTGTGTTTGGAAACTATATCGTAATTAAGCACGTTAACGGTTTATCAAGCATTTATGCGCATCTTTCAAAAATAGAAGTAAAAACTGGACAGACAGTTACAACAGGTCAAGAAATCGGACTTGTAGGTATGACCGGTCAGGTTACCGGCCCTCACCTCCATTTCGAAATCCGCCATAATGGTCAGCCAACAGATCCGGGTGCTTATATAAAAAGGTAATTTCCTTAAAAGGAATAATTAGTTGGTAAATATTAAAAAAATTGTAAAACCTTTGATTTTCTCTCTGCTTGCAATAAGCTCTTCTCTTTATGCAGAAGCCTTTCGTGTACGAAAGACACATATTCTTACCCTTACAGGTCTTGAAAAACCTTCATCAGAGCTTTCAGAATCAGCCGTTCAGACAGCCTCTGTAGGAACAAATGACTCAATCTGCATTCTTCTTCCGGATGACCTTACATTTATCCAGGGAATCGAAGTTATTGTAAAAATTCCTGAAGCAATCGCAAGATGCCCGAATACAATCGTATATTCCCTTTATGACAATATCAGCCCTATGCCGTCTCCAAAAACAATTGACTATACCGGCAAAGAGCTTTACACAAGCGTATATCCTGGAAAAATTTCGCAGACTATACAGATTCCTTTAGTACGGGGCAATACAATCAAGCAAAGTCCGTATGCCGACAAAACTTTCATTCCCGAACATTCCCGTAACTTTATCTTCATCAGAAACCAGCTCGCAATGAAAGGCGTTCCAAAAGATACCATCAACGGAAAATTCCTTGTAACAGCAAAACCTATTTACATCAACAAGGGTGCAATTCAGGTCAACTGCGGTAAGCTAAAACCTGAAAACATCACTGTTCTCGTTGACGAAAATATCGTGGAACTTTCAAAAAACGGCACCTGTCTTCTTAAAACGGGCACTCATAACATTACTTTGAGCGCCGACGGCTACAGAAACCAGAACTGCTCTGTCGTAATTGAGACTGCAAAAGTAACTAAAATTGATTTCGAATTACAGAGCGTAATGCCTACACTCCAGATAAATATGCCGCAGGGCACTCACGTAATGGTTGATAACCAGAATGCAGAAGTAAAAGGTTCTTCACTTGAGCTTTCTCCTGGAGAACATACTTTGAAGTTTACCCTTGGCGGCTACGAAGTCGTAAAGAAGGTCACAATCCAGGAAGGCCGTTCTTACACAATGAACATTTCTATTGACGCTGATTTCACTGAAAATTAATTTCATAATTTTTACTTTTTTATTAAAGATTTTGACAGGCTGGGTCGATAATATAAATGTCGGGAACATTTTCCCCTCCCACCCATGTTTCCGACTGCCTGATGGGCATGGCCAGACTTGTTCTGGCCTTTTTTATTTTAAATTCCCTTTTTTTTACTTCCACGAAATTTTATATTTTAAATTCTTTTTTTTACTTCCACGAAAAACTTTCGGCTTAAGGCCTTTTATCTAACTTATTGACCATATTTCGATTATTTTCTACTATATATAATTATGAAACTAAAAATATCTACAATAGTAGTTACTGGGCTAACTGCATTTTTTGCAATACTCTTCGGCTGTACTTTAGGTCTTGGAGCTGCAAAAACTTTTGATACAATAAATTCTGAACAGTTTAACGAAATTACACAGGCTCTTCCTACAAAGATTCTTGATATCAATGGTGAATTGATTACCGAATTTACATCTGAAGAAAAACGTGATCTCATTACAATTAACGAAATTCCGCAGCACATGCTTAATGCGCTCATTACCCGTGAAGACCGCATCTTCTTTGAACATTCCGGTTTCAACATGATGGCTATTTTCCGTGCCGTTATCGGTCAGGTTCTTCATATTTCCTGGGGTGGTGGTTCTACTTTAACTCAGCAGATTGCCGGTACCCTTTACTGTGACCGTAAAGAAATGTCAATCAAACGTAAGCTCAAGGAATTATGGTGGGCCATTCAGATGGAACGCCGTTATTCTAAAAATGAAATTCTTGAAATCTATCTTAATAAAATTTATTTCGGTGGCGGTACATACGGTGTTAATGCCGCAAGTAAATATTACTTCGGTCACTCTGCCCGCGATATTACTCCAGCAGAATCCGCAATTCTCGTAATCCAGCTTTCAAACCCTGCTTTCTACAATCCTTTCGAACATCCCAATGTTGCAAAAGAAAGACAGAAATACGTACTTGATGCAATGGTTTCTGAAGGCCTCATTTCTCGTGACGAAAGTGAATCTTCATATGATGATTACTGGTTGAACTTCGACTACAACCGTACTGATACTTCAGCATTCTTTATGCGTGAAGACAAAGCACCATGGTTCTCTGAATACGTTCGCCGTGAACTTAACAATCTTATTTATGGTGATGACGATATTTATTCAAGCGGCTTTACTGTTAACACGACAGGTAACCTTGATCACCTTCGCGTTGCAACTGACATCATGGAAAAAGCAATTGTAAACGCAAACAAGCAGTTTCAGGATGAATTAAAGTACAAAAGAAAATATGCGCTTGGTACATACATTCCTATGAGCGAATTCTGTATTCTCCTCTTTAACCTTAAGGGACTTAAGATGTCTCACATGCGTTCTCAATCGCGGACTTTCTCTAACTTTACAAACAACATTACACCGATGATTGACCTTTTCGCAATTCTGTGCGGTCTTGAAGATTTGAAAGTAGGAATTATCAACAAAGCTACACAGCTGGCTCAGGACAAGGCAAAAGAAACTACTGTCGAAGGAACCCTCATCAACCTTGAAAACGATACAGGTTATATCACTGCCATCGTAGGCGGAAGCAAGTTTGATCAGAGTAACCAGTTCATTCGTGCAACACAGGCTCGTGTACAGCCGGGTTCTTCACTCAAGCCTCTGTACTACTCTGCCGCTCTTGATACTAAGAAATTTACAGCAGCAACAAATCTTATTGATGCTCCATATGAATTTACTTCACCAGATGGTTCTCCTTACCTTCCGAACAACTATGGCGGCGGATGGCACGGAAACGTTCTTCTCTGGAAAGCCCTCGCTCTTTCTCTTAACATTCCTGCTCTTAAAGTACTTGAAGGAGTTGGATTTGAACGCGGTATTGACCGCATGGTTGACCTTCTCGGCATTCCTTCTGATGAACTTCCAAAACGCGGATTCGTTCCTGGATACCCTCTTGGACTTGGAACTTGTTCAGTTCGTCCGATTGAAATGGCAAGAGCCTATGCTGTATTTGCAAACGGCGGTAAGGCAATTGAACCTACAGCCATCAGAACAGTTGAAGACCGCAACGGAAACATCATTATCAACAATGACCAGAAGGTTCGCGATAACATGCTCAAACCAAAACAGGTTATCTCTCCTGAAAACGCATTCCTCATGACAGAAATCATGAAGAGTTCAGTTACAATCGGTACATTAAGATATGGTGCTTCAATGAGATCAATTGACCCTAAACTTACAGGATCTAAATTTACCTTTACAGATAAAAAGACAGGCAAGAAATTTGATATGCCTGTTTCTGGAAAAACAGGTACTACACAGAACTGGGGGGATGCATGGGCAATCGGATATACACCATATTACACTTGTGCTGTCTGGTTCGGATTTGATACTCCAGGAAAATCAATGGGTATGAGTATGACAGGTTCTTCTTTGTCAGGACCACCTTGGGGTGACTTTATGATGTTTGCTCACCAGGATTTGCCTTATAAAGAATTCCCAATGCCTGAAGGTAAAGTTACTAAAGCAACTGTTTGTGCAGAAACCGGTGACTGGCCTGTTAAAGGCTGTCCTAATGTTGTAACTCTCTGGTTTATGAAAGGAACTGGTGCAACAAAACGCTGTACATTACACGATGATAATTCGGCGCAGAATGTAATCCTTGAACGTCTTGAAGACTATGCAACAGTTTCAGGTACAGATGTTCAAAGTGCCATCGGAGACGATGAAGGTCTTGAACTTGACCTCGACTGGCTTGATGAAGGTGATTCACGATCTAATAAACCAAAGATTCCTGCAAAACAGGAAGAAGAACTCGGAGTCTTTGAAGGCTCAGAAAATTTCTTTATGGATTAGCATTTTTCGGCTAAGTGCTGTATAATATATCAGTACTTAGCTGATTTTTTTTAAGGAGTAAAGATGCTTGTAAGTATTCGCGACATTAAGGTAAAGCATAGAGTAAGAAGAGATCTCGGAGATCTTGAACCACTTAAAGAAAGTTTACGCCGTTACGGTTTATTAAATCCTATTACTCTCGACAGCAAATATCGTCTTATTGCCGGCGAACGACGTCTTGAGGCCGCAAAGCTTCTTGGCTGGACAAACATTAACGCTGTAATTGTAAATAACATTACTCCTGTTACAAAACTCGAAATTGAACTTGAAGAAAATAATCAGCGCAAAGAATTTACAGATGCAGAACTTCTTGAAGGATACAAGAGACTTGAACGCCTCAGAAATCCTGGAATTCTCAGAAAAATATTGAATGCAATATGTTCCTTCTTTGAATGGATTTTCAACGCAATAGCAAAACTTTTCAAAAAATAAATTATGCTCAGTTACAGACATGCATTCCATGCAGGAAACCATGCCGATATTCTGAAGCATTCTCTGCTGGTTAACCTACTTGAAACATTAAACAGTAAGGACAAAAGCTATACTGTTTTTGATTCTCATGCCGGAAGCGGAATTTATTCCCTTGAAGATGACAGAAGTCTTAAAACCAATGAAGCCTTGAACGGCATTCTCTCTTTACTTCCAGAAATGGACGAAATTGATTTTCCTGATTCACTGAGTAATTATTATAAAATTACTTCTCTTTACAAACGGCACAAAACCTACCCTGGCTCTATTGAATTTGAAAGAATTTTTATACGTCCTGACTGTGCACATATTATCAGTGAATTAAACAATGCCGAAATTGACGGCCTTAAAGAAAATGTAAGTCACGAACCGCTTGTGATTATCAATAACTGTAAAAAAGCTGTTAAGACACAGGTTCATCATCGTGACGGTTTTGAAACAGTTATTTCAATGTCGCCGCCCCAGATCAAGCGAGGAATGTGTCTCATTGATCCAAGTTATGAAGAAAAGGATGATTACAAAAAAACATCACAAGCGGTAATAAAACTTCACACTAAATGGAATGTAGGAATTATCGCAGTCTGGTATCCGCTTCTTGCGCACAGAGCAATCAAAATCGAACAGATGAAAAATGACATTATCGCCCATGCAAAAGCACAGAACGAAAACACTTCGATAATGGATGCAAGGCTTTTGATTAATACCGAAGACTCACACGTAGAAACAGAGCTGAAAGACAATGAAGGTCCACCACGCCTTTACGGAAGCGGAATGCTTGTTCTAAACTGTCCGTGGAAAATTGACGAAAAAACATCTACAAATCTTTCTTACATCTCAAAAAAGATTTACAAAAAAAATAAAACTTCTTACGAAGTTAAAATGTACTAACAAAAAAATTGCATCTTTAAGGTAACATTTAATATTCACCTTAAAAGATGCCGTTTAAAAATGCCTGTATTTTTCTACAGGCATTTTTAACGTTTATACTTTCTAACGTTCTTCTTTCATTGAAAGGAAGTCGTTTCCTGATTCTGCAAAAATCCTGATTCTTGAATTATCGTGAATCATATCTGACAGCATCATTTTTGCCAGAGGATTTTCAAGATATGTCTGGATTGCTCTTTTTACAGGTCGTGCTCCAAACTCAGGCTCATATCCTTTATCAACAAGGAAGTCAACTGCAGACTGTTCAACACAGAGAGTAATTTTTCTATCCTGGACTCTTGCCTGAACTCTATCAAGCTGCGCCTTTACAATCTGTTCAATACAATCCTTACTCAATCTTGAGAACATTACAGTTTCGTCAATTCGGTTAAGGAACTCCGGTCTGAACTTTGATTTAAGCAATGTATCGATAGATTCTTTTATCGAATCCAGTTTTTCTTTAGTATCTGCCTGAAGAATAAGATCGCTTCCAAGATTGCTTGTCATGATAATAATAGCATTCTTAAAATCGACTACTCTTCCCTGACCGTCAGTCAGCCGTCCATCATCAAGAACCTGAAGCAGGATGTTGAATACATCAGGATGGGCTTTTTCAATTTCATCAAAGAGTATAACAGAGTAAGGTCTTCTTCTTACCGCTTCTGTAAGCTGACCGCCTTCATCGTAACCCACATATCCTGGAGGAGCACCAATAAGACGGCTGACACTGAACTTCTCCATATATTCTGACATATCAATTCTTGTCAGGGACTTTTCATCATTGAAAAGGAAATCTGCAAGTGTCTTAGCAAGCTCTGTTTTACCGACGCCTGTAGGTCCGATAAAAAGGAAGCTTCCGAGCGGCTTGTTAGGATCACTCAATCCACTTCTATTTCTGCGGATTGCATCACTTACAACCTGCACAGCTTCATCCTGACCAATTACACGTCTGTGAAGAACAGATTCAAGCTCAACAAATTTTTTCTTTTCAGAGCTCATCATTTTACTTACAGGAATTCCTGTCCAGTTTGAAACAACTGTTGCAATATCTTCTTCAGTAACTTCCTGTCTTAAAAGTGAAGCTTCATCTTTTTCTCCAAGGTCTTCCTGGGATGCACCAGCATCTGTGAGAGCATCAAGTTCCTTTGTAAGATTTGGAATAATGCTGTATCTTAATTCGGCAGCTTTTTCAAGATTACCTTCTCTTGTATACAGTTCTTCCTGAGAATGAGCTTTTTCAAGTTGTTCCTTTAAGGTTCGTGACTGATCAATTTTTGTCTTTTCAGAAAGCCATTTTGCCTTTAACTCATCGCGCTGCTGGATTTCTGACTGCAGCTCTTTTTCCAGCTTTTCAAGACGTTCCTTTGATGCAGAATCCTGTTCTTTTGACAAAGACTGTTTCTCAATCGAAAGCTGCATGATTTTTCTTTCAACCTGGTCGAGTTTAGTCGGCTGGCTTTCGATTTCTATTTTAATGCGGCTTGCAGCTTCATCAACAAGATCGATTGCTTTATCCGGCATAAATCTTGTTGTAATGTAACGGTTAGACAATACAGCAGCGGCAACAAGCGCTTCGTCATTAATTCTTACACCGTGATGAACTTCGTATTTTTCTCGAAGTCCGCGGAGAATTGCAATTGTATCTTCTACACTTGGTTCCTGACAGTATACCTGCTGGAATCGTCTTTCAAGCGCTGCATCTTTTTCAATATATTTTCTATATTCATCAAGGGTTGTAGCGCCGACAACTTTAAGTTCACCGCGCGAAAGTGCAGGCTTTAAAAGATTTGATGCGTCTGTTCCGCCTTCAGAAGCTCCGGCTCCGACAATTGTATGAAGCTCATCAATAAAGAGGATTATATTACCTTCACTTTTCTGAACTTCCTTGATAACAGCCTTTAATCTTTCTTCAAATTCACCACGGAATTTTGAACCGGCAATCAAGGAACCCATATCAAGAGAAAGAAGCCGTTTGTTTTTAAGACTGTCAGGAACATCTCCCGAAGCAATTCTGCGTGCAAGACCTTCAACAACCGCGGTTTTTCCGACACCAGGTTCACCGATAAGGACTGGATTATTTTTAGTTCTGCGGCTGAGAACCTGCATTACACGACGGATTTCATCATCACGTCCGATTACAGGATCTATTTTATCCTGACGGGCAAGAGCTGTTAAATCACGGCAATATTTTTCGAGCGAACGCATTGAACTTTCAGGATCCTGGGAATCAACACGATTGTTTCCTCGGACAGTTTTTAATGCTTCAAGAATTTTTTCTTTTGTAATTCCATTACGCTTTAAAAGTTCTGAAACTGAATCGCCTGTCTGCGACATGGCAAGCAAAATATGTTCACAGGAAAGATATTCGTCTTTGAGGCTTTCCATTTCGGCCTCAGCTTTTGAAAGCACTTTCTGTGACATTGAAGACAATGCAAGCTGTGCATTTCCTGTAACTTTAGGAATCGATTTTAACTCATCTTTTAATTTAATGAGCAGCTGATTTACGTTAACCCCGATGTGTTCAACAACAGGAGGAACAATTCCGTCCTGCTGCTCAAGCAAGGCCATTAAAAGATGAACATTTGTGATTTCTGCGTGATCGTTTTTTGAAGCAATTGAGCTTGCTTCCTGCAAAGCTTCTTGAGCTTTAATTGTAAATCTTTCGTAATTCATACTTATGAATTTAATATCAAATTCACATAACGACAATAAAAAAGTGTATCCTTTAAACCCTTCAGTTTTCTGGATACACTCTGTTAATTATTTCAGTTATTTGAAATATTCGAAAAGTTCGCAGATACTATTTAACTTCGTCGATTGTACCAAACTCACTGATACAGTTTTCGATTTTTGCATGATGAATAAGTTCAAGATTCTTTTTAATTTTCTTGTAAATTCTGATTTCACCGTTTCCGTGATATCCGCTCAAGATCTTATAAACTTTATGATTTCCTTCAGTACTTTCATAATCACGAACCATCATGAGTTTTGCCGAACAGAAGATATCAATATCACAGACATAATTACTGTGATTGAGACTTACAGTCCAGTGAAGCTGTTCTTCAGATTCCTCACCAGGAACAGGTGCACAGTCGTAAATCACTTCATATTTTTTAAGTTTGCCTGATGTTGAAAAATTAAATTCCTCATCACCAAATCTGCAGAGAACACAAAGCTTTTGACCATACTGCCCTTTAACAACAAAACCTGCATTTTCGATAAGTTTACCAGAGAAAATACTGGTCATCTTGTTTGAACTCAAATGATAGTAAGGATTAGGAAGTGATTTACCCCAGTGCTTGTCAGAGTAACCGAAACAAAGTTTTGGAGAAACTGTATATTCTTCATTATCAAGAACTACGCTGCCGGTAAAATAAGTCAGCACACCGCCAGGAAGCCATGCACTATCTTCCTTTGAAACAATTTCAGGAAAATCAATTTTTCTTTCATAACGAAGATTCCATTGAATTGAACCGTTCTGGCTCATATACTCAGGGAATTTTACAGATTCTGATTTTGAAAGTGACAAACTTCCATTTAATTCGTCATCAGTAAAAATATTTTCTGCTACTTTTAAAGAAAAGCATTTTTTGTCAATCTGAAGTTCGTTAAAATTATAGAATCTGTTTATCTGTTTTCTTTTATCACCATAAACACCTGCACGAACTGCAACAAATGACGGAACAACAGTTTCTTCGGCACTCTGGTCCTGGATTTCTGTATTTCCGGCAAGAGCAGCCTGAAGGTCTTCAACTTTTATTTTTGGTCTGGATTTCTGAATTAATACAAAATCAGAAGGAGAAACTGCGGGATTTTCTATTAAAAGTTCAATGAAAAAACACTCTTCCTTGCCGGTTGTGACATTTTTTCCGATGAAAAAATATCTCCAGCAATCAAATCCGGTTTTTCTTAGGGAACCTTTTAATTTATATTCATTTTTTTTAATCGTAGTTTTAGAAACTGCCATAATTAATCCTTTTTAAAGTCTTCTAAAAGATTATCGGCATTTCTAAAACACGAATTTAGATTATTTGAAAATTTTATCTAAAGATTTTCCAATTTCATTCTTATCTGGATAGTTTTCATCAAGAAATTCGAACGCATTTACGGCATCGCGCTGTACATGCTCGTACCAGATTGAATACAATTCAGGTTTAACTTCTTCTCCAGGATATGGAGCACCCTGAACATCCGAAACAAGAGTTCTTATAATTTCAATGCATTTTTCGAGTTTTTTATCCATATTATGTTACCACTTGTTCTATTATAACTCGATTCTGTCAGTTTTACCAGCAGTTTTTTTGCCTTTGATGCAGAACATTGCCTTTGAACAGTGTTTAAGGGAATTTTCATACAAACGGACTGCGGCTTTATGCATGTCTTGAGGCGTTACCTGAAGTGTAAGACGGATTCTGTTATTGACGTCTTTCTGGTCTATACAGGTCAAAAAACGTTCAAATCCGACATATCCGAGGGCTTTTGGAGTACGAGGTTTAAGTTCACTGCTGAAAGCACCTGTTACGGCTTTTTCTACTTCATCCTCAGTAAAATTATGTTCTGCCCCTTCTTTAAGACATTTAGAAATTTCAAGAATTGATTTTTCAGGATCTGGATCTCTGTAAGTCAGCACGGTAAAAATCTGTTCAACTGAATCATTATGGGCAAATGCGCCATATGCACCGCACACAGTTCTGATTCTTTCCCAGAGAAGAGAATTCGAAAGCCAGTGCGCATAAACAGCTTCGGCAGCCGCTTCTATTGTCGAGTAAGGGGAACATTCAAAATGACATGCACCATAACCTACCTGAACGTCTTTTTCAAAACAGAGCTCATCTGAATTTTCCTTTTTAAACTTAATCAGATTTTTAATTTTTTCAAATGTATTTTCAGGATTAACAGCTTCTGGCTGTTTAAGCGAAAGTTTTTCTGCAAATTTTTTAATATCTTCAACTGCGGCTGTCTTTGAAGAAGAATCGCAGACAAGATCAATAACTGCTCCTGAGGAGAAAATCTTCTTTGCAATTTCTGTAAGTCTTCTGCTTACAAGCTTATATTTTCCTTTAATCGAACGGAGAAAATAAAGGTTTGTAATTCCAGAAAGTACTTCGTCAACTGCCTTAGATCTGTTCATAAAACTTGCTGCGATTAAGCCCATATAAACGTGACCGTTTCCAGAAAGTGAACTTTCAAAATCAAGAAGGAATTCATCGAAAAGAAGTTTAATTCTTTTTATGTCCTTCAAGTTATGGTAAAGAATACAGTCAGAAATGAAATCAAGTGTCGGCTTTGTATTTTCGGCAAGCATTTTGACACGCATGCACATCCATTCCCTTCCGATAAATCCATACTTTGAATATTCGTTTCTGATATTTTTTCCAAGTTCTGTGTTTGAACATTCCCCGGTAATTGAATCACAATAAAAATCAGCAGAATATTTATTTGCAAGTCTTGTAGCTTTATGCCATGGCAGATCTTTCCAGCCGATTTCGGTAATCATAAACATGAGCAGCGGAAGATAATAATAATCTTCTGTATCAAGAACATCAAAAGGAAAACAGATGGAAAAATAATTGATTCCTTTTGTATTTTCAACATTGCACATAAAAGGAACTTTCTTATCAGGGCAATATTCGAGCATCTCAAATTGTGTTTTAATTTGAGGAATTGAATATCTGATTTTTCTTGCATTTATATGAGGAAGACATTTTAAAAGTTCTGTTTCATCCTGCTGCTGAAAAGTTCTGAGCTTTGAAATATCTTCATCGAGCTGTTCATCAGAGATTTTACTTTTCAGAAGTTCAATCTGTTCATTTTCAACAATGCGGTATTTTTTTGCAAACTCAGGGCTTGGAGTAACAACACAGACAGCAGTCTGATTATTATCGATAAAATATTCTTTAAGAAGATTTACAAGGAACTTATCATCTTCCTTGATTTTTTTCTTAACATTATCAAAGGCTTTCTGAATATGAAGTCCGTCCGACGGAGATTCACCCATCATCCACTGCTTAAACGCACGACGAAGGAGAACAAGAGAATAAGGACCGCTTGCTCTTTTAACTTCTTTAGTTGAAATCTCAATATCCATCAGGGCAGAATCAATGTCATCCTGATCAATTCCATTTTTAACGAGATTTTCGATTGTTTTATTTATAATTTTCTTAAGCTTTTCAACTTTATTTTTTTTGATACCGTCAACGCCAACCGTAAAGAAATTAAAATGACCGCGTATAACTAAACTACTTAACGGAGAAACTTCTTTTGCAAGTCCAGAATCAATTATCGCCTTAAGCAGCGGAGACCCATCATTCTGAACAAGAATCTGACTGATAAGACGGTATTTAATTGTATCTTCAATATTAATGGTATCTTCAAGACGCCACGAAAAGAACACTGATGGATCTTCTTCTTTATCTTTTTCAACAACATTCGGTGCTAAAACTTCAATTCTGTTTGTTTTCTCGAATACAGGAGCTTTTTCATTTTTAAGAATTTCAAGCGCTGTTTTTGTCTGAACAGGAAATGAATCAAGTTTTTCTTCAAGTCTGTCAATAAGACATTCCTGTAAAAAATCAAGCTGTTTTTCTGTTGGAATATTTCCGTAAAGAAAAACAAAACAGTTATCCGGGCGATAAAATCTATTGTAATATTCAAGATACTGTTCGTAAGTTAATGAAGGAATTTCTGCAGGGTCTCCACCAGAGTCCTTTACATATATTGTTTCCGGAATAATAGATTTACAGACGGCAGAAGTACACGCAGCATCAAAGGAAGAATAAACTCCTTTCATTTCGTTATAAACTACACCCTGTATTGAATATTTTCCTTCTGCATCTTTTTCAAGATGATAAGCTTCCTGCATGAACGCTTCTTTTTTAAGATTAGGAAAGAATACGCTGTCTGCATAAACAGACATAAGATTAAAATAATCTTCTTCAATAACTGAACTTACCGGATACATTGTATTGTCAGGTGAAGTCATCGCATTCAAAAAAGTTTTTAGAGACTGATTTTCAAGATTGATAAAAGGATCTCTTAACGGAAATTTCTGAGAACCGCAAAGTACTGAATGTTCAAGAATATGTGCAAAACCGTTGGAACAATCAGGCGGAGTTCTAAAACAAAAACTGCAGAGATTTTCTACATCATTATTAAAAAGATGATAAACTTCAAGACCAGTTTTTTTATGGCGAAGATGAATTCCTTTTGAAGCAAAATCAGGAATATCATCATATGAGATAACTTCAAAACCTTTATATTCTTTTATATTATTTTCCATATTAAGTTATATTCTCCTATAGTAAAATTATTCTACGTATTCTTCTTCGTCACGGCCTTTAATTATAAGCTCGCCGCTTTCCCATGCATGTCTGAGATGACTGTAAAATTTTTGAGTAATTTCATTGCAGTCTTTTTTAAGCATCGGTTTTCTGATTTCTTCTTCTTCCATAACTGCATCAGCTCTGATAACTGACATATTATGGAAAATCTTAGACCTGAAAGCATCGTTTTTGTCAGCAATGAGATATGCAAGTTCAGTATCATTTAGTTCACGGATATAGGCCTGAAGGTATTTGTCATCACTGTTAATGACATCATCAATGGTAAAGAGTTTTTCCTGAAGTGCATCACCTAATAAAGGATCATCATTTTTGATTGAAGAAAGAATCTCCTGTTCAGATTTAAAGTCCATTTTCTTAAGAATTTCTGCAAGAACAGACTGACCGTCAATTGATGTTGTTTTAATTTCAACCTGAGCAAGAGATTTTTCGTGAATTACTTTATCAAGACGTTTTAAAATATCAGGCGAAACTTTTTTGCTCTGAGCAAGATTAAGAATAACTTCTTTTTTATCCTTGTCATCCAGTTTATTAATAACATCTGCGGCTTTCTGTGGCGGAAGATATGAAAATACAACGGCACGTGTATTGTTTGCTTCATCTTTCAAAAGCTGAAGAATCTGTTCAGGCTGTTTGTCTGCAAGGTAAACAAAAGGTTTTTGTTCTTCTTTATAATTGAGGCGGTCCATAAGGTCCTGTGCCCTGTCACGACCAAAGGCTTTTTCAAGAATGAGCTGGGCAGTATGAGTTCCGCCGCCTTCTTTAACTCTTTCGATAAGGGAATTAAATTCTTCAAGAATTTTTGTTGCTTCATCAGGATCAATTTTTCTAATCGCAGTAATTTCAGGAATAATTTTTTCTGTTTCTTCCTGAGTGAGATTTTTTAATACTAATGCGGCCTGATCAACACCAATGAGAATGAGGAATTTTGCAACACGACGGTAAACGTCTTCCTTGCCTTTTTCAGGAGATGGAACTTTTAAAAGTCCGCCGTGTGTCAAAGCATCAGTTGCTGCCTGAACCTGAGGATCAGAAACGAAATGATTCGATTTAGAAGCTGTGTTCTTTTTTCCTGAAGCATTCTGATATGCATTCAATCTGTATTTATTTAAATCCATAATTCCCACCTCATTATAAAGTTTAAGTAAATATACTTAATTAAAAACCATGAATACTGGATTCAATTTTATTTTTAAACATTATCGCATGAGCACGGTTAATAGTCTGTTGAATATCTTCATCAGGATTTTCTTTTGAAGTCAGACCGTAATTAACAGTAAAATCATTTTTCAAATATTCATCATCTTCGATAGCAGAAATAATTCTTTCAATTACATTCTGAGCAATTTTAATATCAGAATTAAAAAGAAGAACAATATTTCCATTTTCATATGCGGCAAAATCAGAACCGCGAATTTTATTTTTAATACATTCTGCGACTTTGATAAGTGCAAAGTTTTCGTTTATTTTTTCGTTGCTGGAATTAATATGAACGCTCAACGAAGCAGCTGTATAAGGGAATCTTCGGAAAATATTGATTTCGCGAATTTTTTTTACAAGAACATTCTGTGAAAATAAACCCGTTATATGATCAGTCATTGACGCCTGCTGAATTTCTGCAAAGTTTTCAAACAGATTTGAAATATTGTGAAGAATAAAATATGTACAGACAGTTGTTTTTGAAAAGTTAGTAACCTTATGAAAATCAAGCTGACATATCAGTTTGTCGTTATTTTTTGTTTTGATATAAATCTGATCAATTGAAAAAGAGTCAGAAGGAACAGTTCCCAGCGGAACATAATCTTTTACAAAATCTTTTAAAGTAACTTTATAAATGTCTTTTGAGTTAAAATCAAAAAGTCTGGCAGCCTGTTTATTATAATCTGTTAAAAGACCATCAGCATTAAAAATAACAGCTGCTTCTGTCAGATGATCAAAAAGTCTTGACCTTAATGTCTTTTTAACAAAAAAAGGTTTAGAGCAATAAGTAATTAAATAATAAAAGTAAGGAACACAACACGCAAAAATTATTGTTTCTGCAATAAAATTCTGCGGTGCATTAACATAAATAACAAAGAAAAATAATTCCAGAAAGAATACAGCGAGAATAAAAAATTCCTTTACACTGTTTTCAGGACCACGCATAATGATTCTGCCAACACTTACAAGAAGGTAAATTAAAATAATGCTGATCCAGAAAAATTCAAACAATTCCCACAAAGAACCGAATTCCGGGATGAGAATCATTGAATATTTTCCAACGATTGGTTTTATCGGATCAAATGATCTGATTACATAAGAATAAAAGCTTTCTGTCTGGATATTAATGAAGGTCATTGAACAGATCACAAAGACAATTACAGAAACAATAAATTTTACAAGAAAACTATTTTTTGATTTGGAACTGAAGCGCTCAATATTAATTGCAGTCAGAGTACCAGAAAGCACTGTAAAAAGTGACACATAGGCAGATAAGAAAAGTTTTGAAATAAAAATTCCTTCAACACCAAAATGGAGAAAAAATATATTTCCTCCAAGTGTCACAAGTAAGACAATAGAAATGATACTCAGACTGAAAAAATATTTGTCAGATTTTGCCTTATGTTTTAATCCATAAATTAGAAAAAAAATCTGACATGCAATCCCGAAAAACAGGATTGCAAAAAAATGAGCTACCATGCGCTGCCGAGGCCATCCGGTTTAAGCTGGAAGTGACTGAACTCCATTGTAAACGATGCTCTACCCTGTGTTGCAGAACGAAGGTTTGTTGAGAAACCGAACATTTTTGCCATAGGTGCCTGAGCATGAACAAGTTCAGATGATGCCTTAGAATCCTGGCCCATAACCATTCCGCCGCGCTGAGTAACCTGACTCATTGCTTCGCCGACAAATTCTTTAGGGCAGGAAATTTCAACATTCATTACAGGTTCAAAAAGCTGTGGAGCTGCATCTTTGCAGGCTTTATCAAATGCCATTGCTGTACAAGAAGCAAATGCAAATGTTGTCGATGAAGTTTCGTTGTAATCGATTGCAGTAACATCAACCATTGTGTCTGTACAAGGATATCCGTACTGAATGCCGGAATCGAGTGAGCTTTTAACACTCTGTTCAATTGCTTCGATAATTTCATCAGGAATGTCTTTGCGACTTGCAGAAATTCTCCAGTCGTTTCCTTCACCCTGATTGCGTGGAGAAACTTTAATTGTAACGCCTGCAGTATTTTCTTTACCTGCAAGTACTTTAGAAAATTCTTCTTTAGCAGTATTTTCTGCTGTAACAGCTTCGCGGTAAGTAACCTGAGGATTACCGACACGGCACTGAACGCCGAAGTCGTCCTTCATGCGGGTAACAAGAACGTCAAGGTGAAGCTCACCCATTCCCGAAATGATAAGCTGTCCAGTTTCTGCATCTTCGTGATGAGTGAATGTCGGATCTTCTTTAGAAAGAATCTCGAGTGTTTCGTTCATCTTGTCGCGTTCCGAAAGGCTTTCTGGTTCAATTGCGATTGAGATTACAGGTTCAGGGAATTTTAGGCTTTCGAGCACTACTGGTAAACCTTCACTTCCGAGAGTGTCACCAGTCTGTGAAAGTTTAAGTCCGATGAATACTGCGATGTCACCTGCAGAAACTGAATCCATTGGCTCTGATTTATTTGAATGCATGCGAAGGATGCGGTTAACTCTTTCGCGCTTATTTTTTCCTACGTTGAATACCTGTGAGCCGGATGTGATTTTTCCTGAGTACATGCGGACATAACAGAGAGATCCCATTTCGCGGTCATGCTGGATTTTGAAAACAAGTCCGACAGGCATTCCGTTTTCTTTAACAGGAACTTCAACTTCTTCTTCTTTGTCTTTTTTAATGCGAATTCCTTTTGCAGCAGGAACTTCGACTGGACTTGGAAGGTAATCAACAACAGCATCGATCAATGGCTGAATCCCCTGATTGTGACGCGCACTTCCCATTACGAAAGGAACGAAAGTGCGGTTAATTGTTCCGGCTCTGATTGCTTTTTTAAGCTGGTCGTTTGTAATTTCGCCGCCTTCAAGATAGATTTCTGCAAGAGCATCGTCGCTTGAAGCAACCATGTCGATTAATTTTTCGCGCCATTCATTTGCCATGTCCAGGCGGCTTGCATCGATGTCAATTTCTTCAAACTTTTCACCTTCAGAAGCTTCGTCCCAGCGGATTTCTTTCATTTTAATAAGATCGATAACGCCTTCAAATTCTGGACCTTCTCCGATTGGAATCTGAAGTGCAAGACAGTCAGCGCCGAATTTGTTGTGCACATCTTCCATAGAACCGAAGAAGTCTGCACCGATACGGTCCATCTTGTTCATAAAGCCGATACGTGGAACGTTAAAGTTGTCTGCCTGCTTCCATACAGTTTCTGTCTGTGGCTGAACTCCGTCAACCGCACAGATTACGGCAACCGCACCGTCAAGTACGCGAAGTGAACGTTCAACTTCGGCAGTAAAGTCTACGTGTCCCGGTGTGTCGATAATATTAATCTGGTGATCTTTCCAGTAAGTAGTTGTAGCTGCAGAACAGATTGTAATTCCACGTTCCTGTTCCTGAGCCATCCAGTCCATAGTAGCCTGGCCGTCGTCAATTTCACCGATTTTATGTATTTTTCCAGTATAGTAAAGAATTCTTTCTGTAGTTGTAGTTTTTCCGGCATCGATGTGGGCCATGATACCGATGTTTCGCATTGTTTCTAATGACATATTTTCCCCTATGATAAATAACCTTTATATTATAGAACATAATATCGATTTTGAATAGATATTATCCTTCAACTATTCCTAATCCCAAAAAGTGCTCTCGAGCCAATACGTTCCTCATCGCTTTTTTTAAGGCTAAGTTTAATACTTTATATTGAGATAAATTCAATAATTTATTAAAATATAGGCATATTTTTTAATATCAGGAGTCATAATATGGCACGCACACATTATATCGCTGGAAACTGGAAAATGAACACTTCTAAAGCAGAAGCAGTTGCTCTTGCTAAAGATCTCGTTGAACAGCTCAAAGGCAAAACAAACAAATACATGATCGGCGTTCCTTTCGTATACCTCGATGCAGTTGCTCAGGTTGTAAAAGGATCTAACATCATCCTCGCAGCTCAGGACTGTGCTGCAACATCAAACGGAGCTCACACTGGTGAAGTTTCTACAACTATGCTTAAAGACATTGGTTGTCAGTGTGTAATCCTTGGACACTCAGAACGCCGCCACGAAATCGGTGAATCAGATGAACTTATCAACAAAAAAGTTCGCAAAGCTTTATCTGACGGTCTTGAAGTTGACCTCTGTATCGGTGAACTTCTTTCTGAAAGAGAAGCTGGTGAAGCTGAACAGGTTTGTGCATTCCAGCTTTCTGCAGGTCTTGCTGGTGTTACAGCTGAACAGATGAAGAACGTAACAATCGCTTACGAACCAGTTTGGGCTATCGGAACAGGAAAAGTTGCAACTCCTGAAGACGCTCAGGCAATCCACAAGTTTATCCGTAACTACATTGCAAAACTCTACGACCAGAAAGTAGCTGACGAAGTAATCATCCAGTACGGTGGATCAATGAAAGCAGAAAACGCACCTGAACTTTTGGCTCAGCCAGACATTGACGGTGGATTGATTGGTGGAGCTTCTCTTAAAGCTTCTACATTTGTTCCTATCTGTGAACTTTAATTTAATTTGAATTAATTAATCAATAAAAGGGGCTGTCTTTTAGTATTTTCTGTTAATACTAAAGAAAGCCCTTTTTTTAATGACCATAAAAAAATCAATTCTATTTTGCAATACATTTTTATATCATACAAATCAAAAGCCAATTATCAGGGGTTTGCTTCTAGACAAATGCCGTTAGTATTATCATTTAACTTAAGATTATATCCTGAATCTATCAAATTAAAACATTTTAAATATTCTGTACCAATTTCTGATAAATCAGTTTTTTGTACTACATCATTTGATAGATCATATGTATACAATGACATTTGAATGCCCACACTTGAACTTAAGTCTAAGTTATCTGTTTTAATAATACTCGGAGCGGAAGAACTATTAGATACAGAATAAAAAACACAAGGAATATTACAATTATTGCTTAACACTAATTCTGGGGTAGCAGAAGAAATATTATAAAAAATATCATTATTAGTAACACTTGTAGTACCAGCTGTAGTACCAGCTGTATTACCACTCATATTAACATTTATAATAGTACATTTACCTTTATATAAATAAATAGCACCACCCTGATTTTCAGTAGAAGCATGATTATCATTAAAAGTACAGTTATTTATTTCTACTTCAGCAGAAGTATTTGTTATTGAAATTGCTCCACCACTAAGTGCAGCCTGATTATTAGAAAAATCACAGTTATTAAATATAAAGTTTGATTTTTGATCTATACAAACTGCTCCACCATCAGCACTTTGTAAACTTTTATTGTATTCAAATTTACAGCCATTAAATGTAGCCGTAGTTGTACCGCCAGTAGTATTACATGAAGAAACAACAGCTCCATCATCACTTGCAGAAAAATTTTTAAATACAATATTAGTAAATGTTGCTTCAGGAGAATCATCGAGTAATATAAATGGAGATGTTGATTCTATATTATTGCCATCAAATGTAATTGTGGCACTACCAACACCTTCTATCTTAAGAGAAGCTTTTGGCGAAAAGATGTTTTCAGAAAATGATGGGTCGCGAGTAATTGTACAATTACGGTTTGAATACAGTCTGATTGGACAAGATGACGTCAATGCAGATGTCATAATCATATCACCACCAATTTCAAATGGTGTTTCTGTCATGATGCCTGCAGGTATTGCATTAACAGCATTTACAAGTGTTTCCCAATCTGTATATCCAGTAAGTTCAGCAAGTTTACCATCACTGTCAATATAGTATTTAGAATTATCAATTGAAAAATTTTCTATCATTTCTTGAGTAAGCGAACCAGTAATTGCAGAAAGTACTTGAGTTCCTGTTATATATGATTCAAGGCAAATAGTGGTTTTTCCTGAAATATCTGAATTAACCTTTACATTACCATTAGACAAAATAGAGCATTTTTCAATTGTAGTTGAACCGTATAAATAAAGATTTGCGTTTGTACAAACATCATTTTCGTTGTTTTTATTATTACCGCTAATAGTACAATCAATAAGGGACAAATATTGAGTTGTTGGAATAAATACTGCACCACCAGAAGTATTAGCTGTATTATCTTTCATTGTAACTTTCTGTAAGTAACAGTTTGTATATATATCATTTCCCTTGTTAGCATAAACTACAATTCCACCACCGTTCGATGTTGAAGTATTGTTTGAAATTGATCCTCCAGTCATCGAAAATTTTCCTGGAGAATTAATATATACTCCTCCACCAGAGCTATTAGAATCTGTAACCCTATTTAGTTCAATATTTACATCAATAAAATCAGTTGAGCCTGATGAAGCAGAATAATAATAGCCACCGCCTGAGTTAGTTGAAGAACAATTGTTAATACTACCAGTATTAAAAATCAACTCTGAATTTTCATCAGAATAAATTCCACCGCCATATCCTACATAAGTACCACTCACATTACAATCAGAAATATTTACATTTTTTAATGTCATCTTACCGGCATTAAAAATTCCTCCGCCATTCCCTGTTAATTTTCCATTTTTTATTGATAGATTTTCTATCGAAACTTCTGCACCTTCATTAACATAAAATATTCTTGCTTCATTAACAGAGTTTACATCTCTTTGAATGACAGCATGTATGTCAAAACCTTTAATTAAAATGTTTGGTGTATTTGTTTTGTCACCAATCATAACAAGACTATCAGAAGAGGACTCTGGTATTTGAGTAACAATTCCGTCAATCACGATTTGTCGTTCAATAGTTCCTGTAGAATCAAGTGCAACTGCTGCATCAACGGCTTTCTGCACTGTATCAAATTTTACAGCTTTCTTAAAACCAAGCGTTTCTGCAGCCTGTTGAGGAGTTTTGTCACCTAAAGATGAGGGATTTGTTCCTACAACGTAAAATACATAATCTTCAAGAGAGACAGGAATCAAATCGTCTTTTTCAAAACTTATTTTATCCAGATTAGTTACAGAAGATGATTTTAATAGCCACTTTGATTCTAAATAAGGGTAAACAACCAAGTCATATTCAAAGTTCATCTTAGTTGATGGATAAGTGGAATTTGTAATGCAAAGTTTAACTTTGTAAATACTAGAATCAAGCGCTTGATTAATATTAATGGTTTGACTGCTTGAAGTACAATCAATTGTTTTATTACCAGAATAACTGACAGAGTTTGTGTTTGTGTTTGTAATCTTAATATCAACATCATAAGAACAGTCACTTACCGCAAATTCAATAGGAATATTAACTTTACCTTGTACTGATTCTTGTGTTACGGGAGAAACAGTAACTTTAACATTTTGATTAGTCGAAGTAGGAGTAAATGTTAAACTTCCTGCAGCTATAACATTATCATTCTCATCTTTTCCAGAAACAAATATACTATATTCAGTATCGAATAAGACATTTACAGACACAACAGGATTATCTGAAGTCACAGAATAAGTATTACTCTCTGAAAAATCAGATTTATAAACATCTATTGAATAACTTTTTATTTTATCTTTGTAATCAGAAAAATCCGGGATAATAACAGAACGAGAAATAACATCTGATAAGATAATTTCGACTTTAGCATAACCTGATTCTAATTGGTTATTCGATTCATTCTGATTGTCAAATATATTATCACTTTGCAAGTTGCAAGAATAGAACAAAAGAGAAATCATTAAAATAACAATAGATTTAAATACAGTCTTCATTTTATCTCACACCTTTTATGGGAGTACTAGTATATTAAAGTATACCCGTTCAAAATAAATATTTGCGTACAAAGAAGAAGCTTTTGTATAAATTACAGCATGATAAATTCCACTACTAGTAATACTGTTACTACCAGAACTATCGGTTATCAGATCAACAGTTGCTTTTTTTGTAGTTGAATCAATATTTACTTTATTTGTAAACATTACATCTCCATTATCATTCATAATTGAAACATAAATTACCTTTTGGCCAGAAACATCAGCATCTGTTATATATTCATAAATGTCATTGTTAACAGCAAAATCTACTTTGGTGCTTCCACTAAGATTTATGGTTCCTGTAAAATTTTCAACCTTTCCAAGTTCGTAAACTTTTATATCAGGATTAGAATAATCAATTTCATTCGTAAAATATTCTCTATTATACGTAACTACTACTTCTGTACTTCCGTCTTCTAAAATTGTTGTATCCAAATAAACAGGTGTAGAAAATGCAGAAATTTCTGGAGGATTTACATCGGTAAATGTTCCTGGTTCGCCATATCTTATTTCTTTCTTTACATCATAACCAGTTTTATCGTTATTTTGATATTTATAAGTAACGGTATATGGTACAAACCAAACTGCATACAAATCAAGTTCATCTGGAGTTATTGTTATAGAAGTTATAAGCGAAGAATCAGGTATTTGCTGTTGTGATAAAGTCCATCTATAATACTTCCAACCACCAAGTCTATAACCAGTTTTCCATTGAGAAATTTCAGAATCATTATACGTTGGTAAATCTTTTTCAGAAATTGTATCTCCAATTCGATAACTTCTAACAGTTAAAAAGAGTTGTTCTCCAGAAACTAAAGAGTCTTCTTTATTTGAATAAAAATGTATTTTTGTAAATGTTTCTTCATCAAGCCTCATTTTTAAATCTTCGTCACAAAGATAATCGCACGAAAAAAAACAGGCACATAAAATTACAATGAGAAAATTAAAAATATTATTCAAACCATAAAATCTTTTCATTTATATTTACTTAACAAATAAAACAATAATAATTCTACCCTTTTATCTATTAAAACCTCAAGCCTACACAAACATATGTATTCAAAATCCCAGAGTTCATATCTGGAATAAATAAATGTGTAAAATCAACACCAGTCTCAAAAATCAAATGTTTAAACGGAATCCAATTAAAAGATACACCAAAATTTGCACAAGAATTTAAGTGATAACTATCCTCTGGCGTTTGGCGCATACTTGAATGATAAATAATTTGTTTTTTAATAAAAGTTGCTCCTCCACCAAGCTTTACATTCACACCAAGTTTTCCATCATAAAAGTTTAAGCGTCCTACAAAATTACACTGTAAAAGTATCATAGGAAGATACACTTCTATGTATTCATTACGCATCATAATTTCTGTAATATCTGCTGCAAGTTCAAATCCAAGTTTAAAGTTTTTAATATCAATAGGTAGATAAGACACTTTAGCGCATGGACCTAAAATAATAGGGGAATCATTATAGCTTCTAAAATAATCATCATATAATAAACCAGACATAACACCACCAAGCATTATGTTTATATCTTGTAAAATATAAACATTTTTTTGTAATGAAGAATTTTGTTCTTCTTCATCTAAAGTGTTATCGGCATCTTCAATAGTATCAGTTTCGTTTACAATTTCGACATCGTCATTTGTATCTGTTTCGATTGCAATTTCGACATCGTTATTTGTGTCTGTTTCGTTTGCAATTTCGACATCATCATTATCATGTGTTTCGCAAACATTTTCTGATTCATTAATTGAATTAACATCGTTTTCTGCAATCATCTTGTTTTCAACTGGAACAACAACTATCATTTCTGATTCAGTTTCAAGGCCGCTTGGATTTTTTACAACCATACTCCATTTTCCTTCTGCAACATGAGGAAATTGAACTGAACTGGATTTAACAAAACCTTCGGCATCTTTTTCAAGATTAATTGTACCTTCGATTTTTTGACCGGATTCTTTATTAATGAGTGTAATCACAGATTCATCAGTAATGCGTTCAACATCAACAGGAATAACAACTGGCTTTTTGCTGTTTTTATTAATTGAAACTGAAGACTCAACAAGATTAATTTTTGGCTTCAAGGCTTTAATGATTGTAAGATTTTTCCAGTCTGTAACTGATGCCTGGCGTCCTAAAAAGTCATAGGCAAAAATGCGGTAAAGGTAATTTCCTGCAGGTAAAGAGAATTCAATGCTGTTATCAGTTGTTCTGACTGATTTTAATACTTTATCAGAAGACTCATCTTTAATTTCAACTTTATATTCAAGAGCATTTATTTCCTGCTCCCATGCAAGCTTCTGAGTAAACGCAGGAGTCTGTGAATAAACATTTACATTCACAAAAAACACAGTGAGGAACATAATAAATGCAGAAACAAAACTTCTCTTATTCACCATACAACCTTCCAGTGTCTTTAACCTTTACAGTATCAGGCAAATCAAGATTAACAGAGAAGCGGTTTGAAACAACATTACTCTTCTGTTCTACAAAACCATCGGAAGCTTTTCTGAACGCAGTAACGTGCCACTCAAATTCCCCGACATCAAGAACTGTAAGATCAGAAAGTATAAATGAATTACCATTCAAAGTTTTTGAAAGGATGCGTTTTAATGTACCGTTTTCATTTCGCTGATAAAGTTCAAAAAGATATTCATTAACAGCTTTGTTTTCAGCCCATTTGAACGGAACTGTCCTAAAGTTGCGAAGATATGGAATATCAATTACAAAATTATTAGACGGATTAACCAGAATCGGATCTTTCAATGCAGGAACTTGAGAAATTGTAAATGTATTATTTCTATCCGGACTTATATTTGAACCGCTAACATTTACAGCCTTAACAGTCCAGCGATAAGTTCCAGGACCGAGTCTTTTTAAAGAAACAGAACCGTTTTCAGGATTCTTTACAGAAGATACAATTGATGTAGTTCCATTAGAATTAATTCTTGTAAGAATAAATTCACTTGAAGCAATTAAACCGTCCGAAGTCCATTTAAATACCAGAGGATTTCGAAGTGCAGCAAGTCCGTCAATTTTTGCATTGTTTACAGGAGCTTCAAGAATAATTTTCTTAATTGATTCAATTGAGATTGAAACAGAATTTATTTTACTTGCACGGGCAGGAGCATTTCCTTTTTCTTGTGTAAACGCCTGAACTGTTGTTCTGAATTTTTTACCGGCAAGATTTTTTACAACATCATCAGGAAGAACAAGATTAATTGAATTGTCCGCAGAAGAATCAACCTGTGTCAAAACGGAATCTGTTGCGTCATCATAAAGTTTAACCTTGTAGTAATCAGCATCTTCAACCTTATTCCATACGACCCTGATTGAATTATTCGAAATCATTCCGACAGTAGAATTATTGACAGGTCCTGTAATAACAGGCATTTCAAGCTCTTTCACAACTGCAAGTTTTCTTGCAGAAGTTTTAGAAATTTCTTTTTCAGTATTTTTATCAAGGACTCTTATGCGCCAGAAATAATTTCCTTCGTCAAGATTAATTCCGCGAAGACTTAAATCTGAAGTTCTAACATTCTTCATCACGCTGTTAAAGTTTTCATTTTGAGAAATTTCAAATACGCTGACACAGTTTTCTTTATCAAAGGAATCTGAAAGCTTCCAGGCAAATTGTGTCATTCCAGCTCTTGCAGTTTCAATACTGTAATTTTCTGGTGGATATACAAGCTGAGTTTCCTGAGGAACATATTCACTTACAGTAAAGTCTCTTACGTTCGAGAAGAATTTTTTATTATTTTCATCAATTCTGAAAACACGCCAGTAATAATTTCCAGAAACAAGTTTCTTAATGTTAAGAGGAACAGTTCTTTTAAGTGAATCTTCCTGTGATTCAAAAATTACATTTTCAAAGTTTTTATCTTTTGAAATCTGAAGATTATACTCACCGCCTTTAACATCACTCTTCCATGCAAAAAGTACAGGCTTATCTTCTTTTCCAAGAACCAGTTCTAAACCGACTGTTGGAACAGAAAGCACAGGCGAAACATTTACATTCTGTCTTACAATTGTGAATCTGTAATCTGAAGACGGTTTTACATCAACTTCTGTATTTACTGCATAGTGCGGAGTAATATGCCAGAAAAAGTTTCCTTCGTTGAGACTCGAAATTTTACAGCTATTTCCGAAAACTTCTTTTCTGATAACCGGATTACTAGCATCATCTTCGTCAAAAATTTCGATAACTGAATAATCACAATATGAACCTGCATCCCAGCTGAAAAGAATTTCAGGCATTAAATTTACGCTTTCAAAAACAACATTCTGTTTTGGACTGATAAGCTGCGGACGAGAAATATTTTCAACTATAAGTTTTCCGTTAAAGGCATTTTCAACATGGCCTTCTGAATAAACTCGATAGTATACGTTACCAGAATCTGTTGAAAGTTCAATTTTATCTTCTGCAGAAACTATTTTCTTTTCTGAAATTGTCTTAAAGTCAGAATCTTTCGAAATTTCAACAATTACTTTAGAGTCTTTTATTTCTGCATCAGATTTGATGTTAAATTCAACTTTCTTTTCTTCATCAGCAAACTTAAGAACTTTATAAGTAGTTGTAAGATTATCAACACTTACAGGAACCTTTGAGCGTTTTCCATTTTCATCAATTTTGATTGTACTTCCAGCAGGAATTATTTCTTCATCGCCATTTTCAGAAACTACACTGCCTGTTCCTTCCTGAATGATGATTGAATCTTTTCCAGCTTCATTCGAGGTAGACATTCGGCTTCCCTTTTCGAGATTTACAACAGAACCGTTTCCGAGTTTAACCTGAACTTTTTTCTTTGCCTGAGTTGTATCAATCGAAACATTTCCGCCAGTAAGAGAAAGATTAAGTTCCCCGTCTTTTGAAGCAAAAATCTGAATCATTGTATTTTCTTCAATCTGAACTGTGGGACCTTCATTATCAAAATTAATGATAGCAACAGCACCGTTTTCTGTACGGATAATATCTTCGTTATAAAGTTTAGACTGATCCTGGAGATGTTCCCAGATTACACTGTCAGAATAACGTCGCTGTGCGATTTTCTTTTTAAAATAAATTTGTGCAATCGGTACTTCATTTCTGACCATATTAACTTCAAGGTTATTAAAGAAGTAATAAAGGCTTGCACCGCAAACGAGAAGACATAATGTAACAAAAATAATGCTACTTAACAGCGACTTTATTTTCTTCTGCATTTAAATTCACTTTTGAAAAATCTGGAGTTGGAATTCCAAGCATATTTCTTACATCTGCAAGAGTTTCAGGACCTTCAGGACCTGCAGCTTTCAAACAATCTGGATCTGGCACAAAACCAGGTTCCGAAACTTCAAAGAAGGATTTTATGTCAAAATTAGGCATATTAACAACGCCGTAAAAATGCTGGGCATCTTTTCCTTTTACTGAGAATGAAACAGGAATTTTTTCAACTTTAATTTCATCGCAACGGTTTTCTTCAGGAATCTTATAACCATTTTCTTTACACTTGATGTAATCTTTTTTAAGAATATCATAAGTGTCCTGTGTAATAAGAATATCTGTACCACAAGGTTTATTTGAACTTTCAGTACGGCTTGCAAGGTTTACAGCATCACCAATTGATGTAAATTCCATCTTTTCATATGAACCCATAAATCCAACAGTTGCACGACCGGTATTAAGACCGCATCCAATTTTAATCTGTGGTTTATATGATGCCAGCGGATCATTTTTATGTGCTTTTGTAAAAGCTTTTGCATCTTTATTGTATTTCATCAAAGCATAACGCATTGCCATTGTCGCACGGATTGCACTGATTGCATCCTGTTTAACATGACGGTTATGAATTTCTTCAAGTTTAGCTTTTTCTTCACTGCCTTCAGGAAGCTGTTCATAATCAAGATTTGATTCTCGAAGAACTCCCCATGCAGCCATTATTGCATCACCTTCAAATTTATCAACTACACCACCAGAAATTGAAATACAGTTAACCATGCGTGACATATAATCATTAAGGAAGCTGATAATTTCTGCAGCAGATTTTTCACCAAATTTTTTATTAAAGCTGTCAGAGATAGAAGTAAATCCGCGGATATCAGAAAAGAAAATTGTAATATCTTTAAGGTGAGGTTCAAAGTCAATTTCTTTTTTAACAATTGCCTTTGTTACACCTTTGTTTGTAAGTTTTGTAACAGTATTAAGAATATCACGTTCATCTTTTGTACTGCGGTTCAATACACCGATTTCATCTTTACGATGAACATTGAGTTTTTCAAAAAGAACAGTATTGAAATTTCCTTTATTAATTTCTTCAGTAACTGAAGTAAGTTTTTTAAGAGGAATGCTTAACGACTTTGCAAAAATCCAAACGATGAGAATTGCGATAGAAAGAATTGCAACTGTTAAAGCAATATTATTTTTTGTTGTATTTTTAATGGCAGCAAGAATAACAGCAGTTTTTGTCTGTGTAATTACACGACAGTCAGCTGCAGTAATTTTTTTACAAGCCGCAATATATTCCTCACCTTTTGAATCAATATAAGTCAGCTGAATTCCGTCACGGTCATTTTCAACAACATTTTTTACAAAAGCATTTTCAGAAAAATCAGCAGCCTGCATCATCATCTGTGCATCCGGATGAATAAGAATAACTCCTTCATCATTGATAAGGAACGATTCGTTAATACGACCGGTTGCAATACTTTCAGAAAGTTTTTCAGTTGAAATTACAACAGCAAGAACTTCATTTTTATTTTCACCATTGAAAGAAATATTCTGAGAAAAGAAAACTGTAATTGCAGGATTCATGAGGAATGGTGAAGCATTTCTAATTTTCATCAAACCGTTTTTTGCGTAATTAACAGCATCAGTTTCTGTACTGATATAAGCCTTGATTGAATCGGCAGAAATATTTTTCGAAACAAGAAGAGCCTGATTTACAAAGAGATTATCATCAGTAACAAAACCGATTGCAAGAACATCAGGATTACGGTCAAAGAGTTTTGCTGTCGACAAAGCAAGTTCATCTTCTGAAGCCTGATTGTCATCAAGAAGATCACAGTAAAGTGAAACACCAGAAATGATTGAATTAATTCTGTTTTCACAATCAGATGTAGTGCGCGAATTCAAAGTGAAGTTTGTAATTTCTGCATTTGCTTTAGTATCTTTAGTTACAAAATATGAAACAAGAACAGTTATCAATCCCATTGAAACAACAATCAAAGTTGTAATAATTCCAATAAGTTTTACACCGATTGAAGTAATATGTTTTTTTGGTTCATCTTTCTGTTTAGATTTTTTTTCTTTTTTTTCAGGAGCTGCAATAGTAACAGCATCTTCATCATCAATAGTTGCAACGACAGAGATTTGGGCTTCAGAGTTTTTTTTATTTTTTGTTTTTTTTGATTTAGAGTTAAAATGTTTATTTATTGTCTGGAGATTTTCATCAAGATTTTTTTCTTTAGAATTACCAGAATCAGCATCCACAGAACCTGTCTGTGGCTTTACAAAAGCACCATAATCAAGATCAGTTTCTTTCATATATATAGTTTATCATAATGGAACTTTTCTTACAATTAAATAGTAAATTTCGTTTAGAATATATCTAAAATCTCCATTTTTTGTACAAAAATTTAGCACAAAGAGGGAGGGTCTGGGAGGGAGAGAAAACACGCATACTTCTCCCTCCCAGAAAATTGAGGGCCTAGGGGAACTCCCCTAGAAACTATTTTGTAGCCAAAATCGCAATACCAGGAAGTGTTTTTCCTTCGAGGAATTCGAGGGAAGCACCACCACCTGTTGATACGTGGCTCATTTTGTCAGCAAGTTGGAATTTGTTAACAGCAGCAACTGAGTCACCACCACCAACTACAGTCATTGCACCTTTTCCTGTAGCTTCTGCTACGAGGCGTGCAACTGCTTCTGTACCTTTTGCGAAGTTTTCGAATTCGAATACTCCAACAGGTCCGTTCCATACGATTGATTTAGAAGCAAGAATTGCATCTTTGTAAAGAGCAACTGTCTTAGGACCAACATCAAGACCCATAAGATCAGCTGGAAGATCAACTGCATCAACTGCAACAGGATCTTTGTCTGCAAATTCTTTTGCACCTACATGGTCAACTGGAAGAAGGATTTTAACACCTTTTTCTGCAGCTTTAGCCAAGAGGTCTTTAGCTGTTCCGAGGAAGTCATCTTCTACGAGAGATTTTCCAACTTCGTGTCCCTGTGCTTTAAGGAATGTATAAGCCATACCACCACCAACGATGAGTGTTGAAGCGTTCTTCATAAGGCTTTCAAGAACAGCGATTTTTGATGATACTTTTGCACCACCGATGATAGCTGTCATTGGTTTTTCTGGGTTTGTTACCATTGGCTGGATGTATTTAACTTCTTTTTCCATAAGGAATCCACCAACTGATTCACATCCCATGAATTTTGCGATAGAAGCTGTAGAAGCCTGATCGCGGTGAGCTGTACCGAATGCATCGTTTACAAAGATGTCTCCGTATGTAGCAAGTTCTTTAGCCATTACGTCGCGTTCTGCAGCGTCTTTAGATGTTTCTTCTTTGTGGAAACGAGTATTTTCCAGCATTGCAACTCCACCTTCTGGAAGAGCGTCAATTGCTGCTTTCTGTCCGAGTGCGTCAGGAAGGAATGTTACTTCTTTTCCGAGTTTTTCAGAGAAGTATTTTACAACTGGAGCCATGCGGTTTTTACCGTTGATGAATTTTTCAGCATCAGCATCTGTCCAAGTCTTTCCTGCTTTTTCAGCTTTTTCAGCAGCCTTTTTAACGTCCTTTTTTGGATCTCCGAGGTGGCTCATGAGAACGAGGGAACGTGGGCTCTGTTCAAGAATGTATTTGATTGTAGGGAGAGCAGCCATGATACGTGTGTCATCCTGAACTACTCCTTCTTTCATTGGTACGTTGAAGTCAACGCGCATGATGATGCGTTTGCCTTTAAGGTCAACATCTTTTACTGTCTTAATCATCTTAAAACTCCTGTATATGATTATTTCTTTATTTTAACAAAAATAAATTCTGATTTAGTTGCATTCTTCACGGTCATTGAAGCGAGGACGAGGTTTTCTTTCTTCTGCTTCATTAACACGAACGCGGCGTCCGTCAATATCTTTCTGGTGCAAAGTAGAAATTGCACTTGCAGCTGCAGCATCATCTGTCATTTCTACAAATCCAAAACCTTTAGACTTGTTTGTCATTCTATCAATAATGATAGAAACAGATTCAACTTCACCAAACTGAGAAAACTGATTTCTCAATGTTTCTTCTGTTGTTGAATAACTTAAGTTACCAACATAAATTTTCTTTGACATTAAATTCCTTAAAACTGCCTCAAAATAAGGCAAATTCCGACTTTAAAAATATTAAAATACCTATGTAATGTCAAGATTTAAGGACTTTTTGCCTTATTTTAAGGGAATTTCGACAAAAAAAAGGAATGCCGACTGACCGACATTCCTTTTAATACCTTAATTTTCACCCTTCATGATAAACCACTGGCTTTTTGAATCAACCCAGTATTTTTTAAATACCCGAAGCACATCGTCAGAAGTCACTTTAAGTGCCCGGCCCGGAATTTTGTCGGCCGTTGTCAAATCTCCAAACTGAAGAATGCTTGCACTTACACGCGAAGCAATTCCCGAGCTTGTGCTCTGTGATGTGTATTTTTTTGTTATGTAAGAATTTTTATAGCCTTCAAGTACGTTTTCGATTGTGTCGTACACTACTTCTTCAGCGTTGACGCTCGAAATTACTTTACCATCAAGCATCAATTGTACACATTCCTCAAAATACTTTTCAAAATTTTCCATATCCGAAACTTTCATTCCGTAATCAATTCCGATAGGATTAAAACTTGAATCAATCTGGGATGCAGGTGTGTAACATGCGCCGTATTTTTCGCGGATAATATTGAACATTGTCGTAGAAAAAATATCAGAAACAATCTGACCTGTTACATAATCTTCACTTAATACAGAAGGACTCTGGAATACGCGCACTGCAATTTCGGAACCTTTTGCATCTTTATGATTCATTACAACTTTCTGATTTCCGATATTAAGTTTTTTTTCAACCTGCGCGATTTCTTTAAATTTAGAACTTTTCAAAGTTCCTACAGTTTCATCAAGTTGCTTCAAAAAAGAATCTGGATCGAATTTTCCCACTGCAACAATCTGTATTCTTGAAGCATCAAGAATTTTTTTATGATGCTTTTTCATATTTTCAATCGTGATGTTTTTGTAAGATTCCTCTTTTACAGATGAAGATGTAAGCAATGGGGAATTTTTGTAAAGCTGTTTATAAATTGCAGCAAACAGAATGCTCTGCGGATCATTTTTTGAACTTGTAATATTCTGAAGCTGCTGTTCCTTCATAAGACTAAACTGCTTTTCGTTGAATGAAGGTCTCATAAATCCGTCAAGGTAAACAGGAAGCATCTGATCAAGATAATAATTAATGCAGCTCAATGTATAAACAGAACCTGAATAAAGTGAGTAATGACCGATCGAACTCTGATATAAATACTTCATCGCCTGAATGATTTCATAAGAATATTTTTCTGATCCGAAAGTCATCATTTCAAAAAGACTGCTTTCAAGACCGGACTGATTTGGTTTAAGACACATTGTGCCGCCTTTTACGATGAGGTAAATGGCATCAACCTGATTTGGAACTTCTGTATTTATGTAAACAGGAATATTATTTTTTAATCTGTATTCTGTGAATGTTCCGCTTGATAATTCGTGTTCTTTTACGACTTTGTATTCTCCGGCATAAGATGCAAAAACAAACAAAGAGGCAAAAATAACGGATACAGTTTTTTTAATATTTATTCTTCTCATTATTATTTTTCTCCTTCAGATTCCTGCCACCAGAAAGCTTGTGACTTGTCAACTTCTACAAAGCCTGCCTTTTCGTAAGCTTCTTTTGTTTTTTCGTAAACTTTTGAATTTACATAAACTACAACAATCGGATTTTTGCCGGCGATGTATTTTTTAATATAATTCTGAATATCTTTATCAGAAGCAGAAATTACTTTGTCATCATATGACAGATAATAATCAACACTGTTAGTAACCCAGTTGTAACGAAGACTTGAAAGCGGACCTTTAAAAGTTTCTGTATCATAAACTTTATCATCCCGCAGGCGTCTCGAAATCCTTTCTCTGTTTTTTAAAGGAACTATAAATTCTTTTTGCGAAAGTGAAGTCATATATTCATTCACTTTGTCTTTAAAATATACAGTGCGTTCTGCAACAGAGTCAAAGTCATCAGAAATCATAACGGCAGAAAAAGAAATTATTCCTGTCCTTCGTCTTGTTGAATAACCTGAGCTTACATAATCAGGATCCATCGGAATACAAAGTTTTTTATCGTTAATGAATGTCTGCTTGTACTCAGAATCAGGATCTCCCATTGCAAAACCTAAAAGGTCTGCAGCGTAAGTTTCTTCTTCATTAAAATCACTGTCAGGCCCGCGGTACATTACATTTACCTGCGCAATCTGAGGAGAAATTTTATCGTAAGGAACTACGCATAAATAAGGCTTTTCAAAAGGCGCATCCTTCTGCTTTACGATTACGCTTTCTATTTCTTCAGGACTTACACCATTATTTTTCCAAGTTCCGTAAATCTTATTTACAAGCTCATAAACTTTTTCGTGATCAACATCACCGCCTACAAACAAGGCAGCGTTTTCTGGAACATAATATTTTTTCTGAATATCACGGAGAGTTTCTAAAGTTGCGTTTTCAATATTAGAAACGCTGCCTGAAGGATCAAGCTGCCATGGCGCATCCGGGAATAAATGAGAGTTAATGTAATAACCGATATATCTGTCAGGGTTTGATTCGTTTCCTTGAATTTCTGAAATTACAACTTTTTTTTCAACTTCAAATTCTGACTCTTCCATCAAAGGTTCACGGATTGCAGCATTCCAGAATTCAAGACCGTTTTCAAGTTCTGAGCTTGGAATCGTAAAAAAGTAATTTACGCATTCAAGGCCTGTAGTTCCGTTCCACGAAGCTGTTCCCATGTCAGAAAGCGCCTTCTGAACTTTTGCAGAATTGTCAAAGCGGGAATTTCCTTTAAACATCATATGTTCATACAGATGAAAAAGTCCAGCAGTTTCGCGACTCTGAGTAATTGCCCCTGCCCTTACTGCGATTTCGATGTAAGTAAGAGGAACCGTATGATTTTCGTTTACAAAAAGTGAAAGGCCGTTATCGAGTGTATAGTAATAACAACTGTCAGTAATTTTTAGCGGTTCTTTTTTCTGTTCTGGGGAATTTGCAAACAATCCCGCAGATGTGAGTAATACAACAATGGTTGAAAGAAATAAATGTTTTTTCATAACAATATAATAACAAATTTAATAGTAATAAGATACACGTCCGCTTCGCGTTCATTCTTTTAAATAATTACTTTATACATAATCAAACATTTATATGTTATAATTTGGTATTACTACATATGGAGGAACTATGAACTTTAACAAGAATTTTATCTGGGGTTGTGCAACTTCCAGCTATCAGATTGAAGGAGCCGCTAACGAAGACGGAAAGTCACCTTCTATCTGGGATACATTTACAAAACAGCCTTTTGCAATCCATGACGGAACTTCGGGAGATGTTGCCTGTGACCACTATCATCGCTATAAAGAAGACGTTCAGCTTTTGAAAAACCTCGGCGTAAACGCTTACCGTTTTTCTCTTTCATGGCCTCGTCTAATATCTTATACCTGCGAAAAAGGTGTCATCAAAGGAACTGTAAACGAAAAAGGTTTTGAGTTTTACAACAACCTCATTGATGAACTTTTAAAAAACGGAATTGAACCATGGATTACACTTTATCACTGGGATCTTCCACAGGCGCTTGAAGACTACGGCGGATGGCGTAACCGCGACATCATGAACTGGTCTTACGATTATGCTGCAGAAGTTGCAAAACGTTTTTCTGACCGCGTAACTCATTTCTTTACCATCAACGAAATGCCGATGGTACTTGCAGGCTACATAGGCTGGGCAGCTCCCGGCTTAAACTGTACTCAGAAAGATCATCTTAAAATCATTCACAACATGCTTTTGTCACACGGAATGATGAACAGAGCATTACACGCAAATGCAAAGAAAGACATCCAGGTTGGCTGTGCCCACAATGGTCTCGGACACTTCCCTGCTACAGATTCAAAAGAAGATTACGATGCATTTGTAAAAGCAATGAACTGTATCGAAGGAAATCCTAATGCCTACGCACCTATGCCGGGCTCAGGAAAAATCCAGATGGATAGTCTCATCTATTACCTTGATCCTATTCACTTCGGAAAATATCCTGAACAGGCCTTCGAAATCTTCAAAGACCAGATGCCCGAAATTAAAGAAGGTGACATGGAGATTATTTCGACACCGACAGAAATCCAGGCCATCAACATTTATGAAGGCCGCCCTATTGCTTCCGGTTCAGCTCCTGGCGTAAAAGATGACGGATGGCACATTGTTCCATTTAAACCTGGAAAAGACATTACCGCTGCAAAATGGCCGATCACTCCAAAGAGCATGAACTATTACTTCAAGTTCATCTCAGACAGATACAAAAAACCAGTGTATGTTTCAGAAAACGGAATGAGCAATGCCGACATTGTAAGCGCCGACGGAAAATGTCACGATAGTCAGAGAATTGATTTTACTTCAAAATATCTTGAAGAACTTTCAAAAGGAATCGAAAGCGGCGCTGATGTTCGCGGCTACTTCCACTGGTCTCTTCTTGATAACTTCGAATGGCACCACGGCTACAATGAACGCTTCGGATTAGTTCACGTCGATTATGAAACATTAAAACGAACTCCAAAGGACAGTTATTATTGGTATAAAGAAATAATAGCGGAAAGTCGTAATAAATAATAATACGACTCTGTGAAAGTCTTTCTGTAAATTCAGTAGGCAGACGGCCTTCGTACATTATGCACGTTTCACCGATGCTTGATTTTACAGTCTTGGAGGAATTGTGATATAATAAAAACATCGGGGCTGTAGCTCACCTGGCTAGAGCGTTTGAATCCATTACTCAATACTTTAGAAAAAAACAGTCCACTGGACTATTTTTTTCTAAAGTATCCATAAACAAATTCAAAAGGTAGTCGGTTCAAGTCCGATCAGCTCCATTATGGGAAAAATCAAAATTATCAAAGGTGACATCACAACCATGTCTTGCAATGCAATCGTAAATGCTGCAAATTCCAGCCTTCTTGGTGGCGGAGGTGTTGATGGTGCCATTCATTATGCAGCAGGTCCTGAACTTCTTGCTGAATGCCGTACTCTTCACGGCTGCAGGACCGGCGAAGCTAAAATCACAAAAGGCTATAAACTTCCATCTCGATTTGTAATTCATACTGTTGGTCCGATTTATTACGAACATACTCCTGCTGAAGCTGAAGCACTTTTGACTTCCTGCTATGAAAACTCTTTGAATCTTGCAAAGGAAAAAGGCCTTAAGACAATTGCATTTCCTTTGATTTCTGCAGGCGTTTATGGTTATCCACAGAAAGATGCCATTAAGGTTGCGATTGAGACTATGAAACTGCATCAAGATGATTTTAATGAGATTACATTGGTGTTGTTTGGTGAGCGGGAATTCGGATTTGCGAAAGAGGAATATCCAATGTTTAGTCAGGCGTAGGAAATAAATTTATTTTATTTTCTTTAATTTATCTAAAAAAGAATTCAAAACTTTCTTATTAATTTCTGGGTTAACCTGATTAATTTTTCTTGCAATCTTTTCAGCATAAGTAGTTGTAATCAAATTTGCTTCAACAAGTTTCAATAGCCCTGATCATAGGCTTCCATCATATCGTCATAAAGTTCGTCGTTATAAAGTTCATCGTCCATTACATCACTCCAATCTGTTTATCCAGCAAACTGTACAAGCATTCTTAGAAAACCTGCATCTTTTATATAAAAAGCATCCCACAAAGAATCCCCGTCTTCGGACTGCTTTGCGCTTACCGATTGTAAAATATCACTGCACTCTTTCATAGTTATCTCTTCAGAATCTTTAGAAATAATAAGAAAAAGATTTATAATTTCATTCTGCTTATAAAAATATGTTTCTGCTTCTTCTTTTGAATTAAACTCAAGATATTCAATTTTTTTTGCTACAGCAAAACAATGTTCCAAATCATAAATATCTGAATGGAGGAACCTGAATTGACTCCAATCGTCTATTAAAGTTTTTGCTTTTTCGCGTTTATTCTCGTTTACTTTCGAAAGAATATTATTGACAATTTTGATTTTATCCTTATTGTATATACCATACGCGTCTGCCAGAACTTCATCTGTAGTTAAAGGTTTGAATTTTTTAATTTGATCCATATTATAAAGATAAACCTAATTGTATGATTTTACAATGTTAAGTATTTCTATTTTTCGATAATTCCGCTATACATTTTCAAAGCATCTTTATTCAATTGACAAAGACTTTTTATAAAAATATCATCTTTTATTATAGTTCTATTTTAGGCAAATACGTCCGGTCAAGACACGCTTTGCTCAAGGCCTTGACTCGGCCGTTTTTAGGGGTTGTATTAACCCCTAAATAAATAGCAGGTAACATTGCTTTGCTACCTGCTATACTTTAATACACAAACAATTCCCTGTTACCAGGTGCGGCCTGCCATCTGTCTGAACTGCGCAACCGTGGGTGTATGTGAATTAAGTCCGCCATCGCATGTGAGAACCTGTCCGTTCATATACTCAGCTTCATCACTTGCAAGGTATACACACAAATGTCCGATGTCATCAGGGTTACCATAGCGTTTTCCGAGAATATTGGAAAGGAAGATATCCTTCAGTACATCCGGAATACGTCCTTCATTCTGAGGAGTAACAATCAGACCGGGACGGACACAGTTACAGCGAATTCCACTGGG
>JAEDED010000016.1 GCA_016293495.1 Treponema sp.
TTTCCTGCCCGGAAGACTATAGGAGTTTCACACTTGTTGATGAAGCCTCAAAAATAATTGCGATAATAGCAATAAAAATCAATGCAATTAAAAAGTGCTGTGCGAATGTTAAGTGTGAAAGTGAAATTAAAATTTCTGCCATGTTTTTAATTTAACACACACGAAGTCAGTCGTCAATTTTTTGCATGACTTCAAAGTTAAAAAAATCTTCAGCATATTATTTTAATGTCAAATTACGGATTATTAAAATCTTTCTTAATTGCCCAAATTCCTCAAAAAGAATATACTTAAGGAATGAAAAACCAGTTACCAGAAAACCTTAAAGGCGTGCACATTCACTTTGTCGGAATCAAAGGAACAGGAATGGCAGCGCTTGTTGAAATCTTATTCCACGCGGGAGCTGTAATCACAGGAAGTGATGTAAGTGAACGTTTCTATACTGACGAAATTATTGAAAAGCTCGGGCTTAAAGCTCTCGAGTTTTCTGAAAATAATATTACTGACGACGTTCAGTACGTAATATATTCTTCTGCATACAATCTTGATAAAAATCCAGACCTTATTGCAGCTGTAAAGAAAAATGTTCCATGCCTTTTATACACACAGGCATTAGGGAATTATTCAGAACGTGCATTTTCTTGCGGAATCTGCGGCGTTCACGGAAAGACAAGTACAACCGGTTTAACTGGAACTATCTTGAAGGAACTTGATCTTCCTGTTCAGGTACTTGCCGGAAGTATCATCAATTCTTTTGGCGCAACCTGTACTTACACATCTCCTTTAATTTCAAAACTTGAACCAGGTGAAAAAAAATATTTTGTTGCTGAAACCTGTGAATATCAGAGACACTTTATGTCATTCTGCCCGAGAAAGATTATCTTAACTTCAGTAGAACCTGACCATCAGGATTATTATCCGACTTATGAAGATATCCGCGAAGCCTTCATTGATTACATTTGCAAATTACCTGAAGGTGGAGACGTAATTTACTGCGCTGACGATAAAGGGGCAGTTGATACAGTCTCAATCGTAAAAACAAAAAGAGCTGACATAAACTACATTCCATACGGCGAAAAGGCTGAAGGCGAGTACAAACTGACATTCGGTAAAGTTGAAAATGAAAGGAACTGCTTTAGCGTAAAGCTTTTCGAAAATTCTTCAAACCCGGAATTTGCCCTTTCGATTCCGGGCCGTCACGAGGTTCTTGATGCCTGTGCTGCAACAGCCCTTGTCTGCCAGCTTTTACGCGACAAAGGTCTTGAACCTTCATCTTATGCAAAACAGATTGCACAGGGACTTCTGAACTTTACCGGCGGTAAACGCCGAAGCGAAATAGTAGGGCGCCTTAAATCAAAATCAGGGAACGACGTTGTAGTTCTTGACGACTACGGCCATCATCCGACAGCAGTAAAAACTACGCTTGAAGGTTTCAGGGAATTTTACAAAGGACGCAAAATCATCGTAGATTTTATGAGCCACACATACAGCCGCACACAAGCACTTCTTAAAGAATTTGCCTCAAGCTTTGAAAGTGCCGACGAAGTTATCCTTCACAAAATCTATTCTTCTGCCCGCGAAAAACCTGAAGATTTTACAATAACCGGAAAAACTTTGTACGAAGAAGTGCTTAAAACTGGTAAAGACAAGAATACTGTTCATTATTACGAAGAAATTCTTGATGCAAAAGACTTTGTAATGGCAGAACTTGAAAAAACATTGGATTCAAAATATCCTGACGGATATCTTTTTGTAACAATGGGTGCCGGCGACAACTGGAAGTTGGGTAAGGCCATTTTAGGCTAAGAACTAAAGACAGGATAATGAACAGTTTGTTTGTTATTAAATATAGATATTCAAATAAAAAGTGGTCATTCGAAATGAGGTAAAACTAATCACAATGACCACTTTTTTTGTCTTTAATTATCTTTAAATACCTGGATTTTGAGTACCTTGCGTACAGTTGATTTTAAGACTTCAATTGTGAAATTTTCAAATTCAAATTTCTGACCATTTACAGGAATGTCTCCTGCAAGTTCAATTACCCAGCCGCTGACTGTATTTGCGTCATAATTTTCTGCTTTTTCAGGATCAATTCCGAGAACCTCGAAAGCTGTATCAAGCGGCGCATTTCCGTCAAATACAAAATGGCTATCAGAGATCTTTCTGTGGAGCGTGATTTTTTCATCGTGTTCATCGTAGATTTCACCTACAAGCTCTTCGATAATGTCTTCAATTGTGACGATTCCCAAAGTTCCGCCGTATTCGTCCATTACGATTGCAATCTGGCTTCGCTTGTTTTGAAGGTTTTTCAAAAGCTTTGAAATCTTTGTATGTTCAGTAGTAAAATGAGCTTCCTGTACAATGTCAGAAAGCTGACCTGTTTTTTCTGTATAGATGCGGTAAAAGTCTTTGATGTGAATGATGCCTACAATTGTGTCGATTGAATCTTTGTAAACAGGTAAGCGGGAATGTCCCGATTTTTGGAATGCTTTAAGAATCTCTTCAGGTTCTTCATGAATTTCAACGGCAGTCATATTAACTCGCGGTGTAAAAATATCACCGACTTCAAGATCGTCAAATTCAATTACTGAACGGATGAGCTTTGTTTCATTTTCCTTGAGCGTTCCGTCTTCTTCAGCTTCTTCAACAAAAGTCATGATTTCATCTTCTGTGATTACTTCTTCTTTATTAAGGCCGAAAATTTTTCCTACAAGCCACTGCCATCCGCAGAGCAGAAGATTGAACGGATAGAGAATATAGTAAAGGCTGATGATGAAAGGGTATAAGGCCATTGCAATTTTTTCAGGATAAGTTTTAGCAATGTACTTTGGTGTAATTTCCCCGAAAATCAAAACCGCCACTGTAACAACTGCAGTTGAAATTACTGCAGAATCAACAGCCGGGTTAATCAAAAGTTTTGCGAATAAAATTGTTGCGATTGCAGACGCAGAAAGATTTACAATGTTGTTTCCGAGAAGAATTGTACTTAAAAGATTGTCAAAACGGTTTTCGGCAAGATCAAGAACTTTACCGGCACGTTTGTTTCCATTTGTAAAAAGTGTTCTGAGTTTGATTTTTGAAGCGCATGAATACGCAGTTTCTGTAGCAGAAAAAAATCCCGAAAGAAAAATCAGGGCGATAAGAGAAATTAATAAGCTCGCGGACCCGGCAGGCATAAAGCATAAATCCTAAAAATAAAATAAGAGGAAGAAAATCCTCTTTAAGTCACCAAAACTTAAGGTTAAGTTCCTAGAGAAGCTCGAGAAGAAAAACCTCAAATCTGATACTTATACTAAATATATCACATTCATCTATTCTTGTCATTATTTTTCATAAGAAGTAAAATATAGAAATAATAAATATTAATTTTTACAAAAATATTTTTAAAAAAACAAATTTTATAAAAAAAAAATTATATAAATATTTTCTGGAGTTCCTTATGACCTCGATGACCGGATATTCTTACGTTGAAAAAAACACAGAAACTTCAACAGTTTCCGTAGAAATCAAATCTGTTAATTCACGCTTTTTAGATCTTACAATCAATCTTCCACCATATTTGAATCAGCTGGAATCTTCTTTCCGTGCAGTGATTTCAGAAAAAGTTGTCCGTGGAAAAGTCGATGTTTACATTCGCGTTAAAGAAACAGAATCTGATGTCGAAATTGCCGCTGACACAAATGCCGCCAAAGCTTACCTTGAGGCAATCAAAAAGATTTCTGACGTGTGCGGTTATTCCCAGGATATTCCGTTAAGCCTTATCATAAATCAGCCTGGCGTTTTGAACACAAACAAAAATTATGATGTTGAAAAATACAACGATTTGATTCTTCCTGTTTTAAAGGAATCTTTGGACAAATTCAATTCTGACAGAAATCGTGAAGGCGAGAATCTTAAAAAAGATCTTCTTTCAAAACTTGATAAGCTTTCAGAATGTGCATCGTTTTTTAAGGAATGGCAACCAAAAATGGAAGGCATTTTCAAAGAAACAATAACAGCCAAGTTCAAGGAACTTCTGGCCGACCAGGTTGACGAAAACCGCATTATGACAGAAACTGCAGCAATGCTTGTTAAATACACAATCAATGAAGAAATCGTAAGACTTCACAGTCACCTTGCCGCAATGAAAACTGAAATCGAAAACAATCCTGCACCAGGAAAGCGCCTCGATTTTCTCTGCCAGGAAATCAACCGCGAAATCAACACAATCGGAAGCAAAAATCAGTTTGCAGAAGTCGGCGCAATGGTAATCAACGCAAAAGACGCAATCGAAAATATCCGCGAACAGTCAAAGAACGTGGAATAATTTAAGCGCAAACCGAAATTCACATAAACAGAAAATATAACCCAAGGAGATAAATATGGCATTCAAAATCAAAGACGGAAAAGAAGTAAGAATCGCAATCTCAGGAAAATCAGGCTGCGGAAACACAACTGTAAGCACACTGCTTTCAGAAATACTCGGAATCAAATTAATTAACTACACATTCCGCACATTAGCCCAGGAACGCGGTATGACACTTGCACAGGTTATCGAAAATGCAAAAACTGATGACAGCTACGACAAATACACAGACACACATCAGGTAGAACTTGCAAAAGCTGAATCCTGCGTTCTCGGAAGCCGCCTTGCAATCTGGATGTTAAAAGAAGCAGATATTAAGGTATACCTCAAACTTGACGAAGATACCCGCGCAAAAAGAATCTTAAACCGCGAAGGCGGCGACCTTGAAGAAATCAAAAAGTTCACCAAGATGCGAGACTCAGAAGATACAAGACGTTACAAGGAATTGTACAATATCGACAACTGTTCATACGACTTCGTAGACGTAGAAATCGACACAGGCGTAAATAACCCTGAACAGGTTGCTTCAATCATCTTAGAAAAATTGAAAGAAAAAGGATTAGTTGAAGAAGTATAAAACCAAAATCCCGCGTCAAATCACGCGGGATTTTTTTATATCCACAAAGCCGGGACAAGGGGTGCAACCCCAAAGACAGTCCAGAGTGCAACTCTGGTTGTGCAAGAAAGAAGGGGGAGTTTGAGGGGGAAGAGAACCGCGCTTCGAAAGTAGTGGTTCTCTTCCCATTCAAGAGGCCGGTTAATGACCCCCAGCCCTTAGTCCAACGCCCGACAGGGCGGACTCGAGTTCCAGGAACCTTCCTGGAATCGATTCCATGCCCCTTCCTGGAACCTAAAGTCTGTTAAGACTTAATATTTAGAGTCAGCATAGCCAACCCATCCATCTTTTTCGATCAATGCTTTTTCAAAGCCGTCTAATCTGAATGGGTAGCTTACTGAAAGGCTTCCTGCAATGAGTTTAACTTTTGCAGTACCGTCATCGTTGATTACGATTTTACATTCTGTATCTTTATCAGCAAATTTAACGAACATATCTTCGATAGACTTTTTGTCCATTTCAATTGCGAGCATTCCACAGTTATACATGTTCTGACGGAAGATGCGGGCAAAGTTATTTGCAACTACAACATAGATTCCGTTTACTTCGAGAGCCCAAGGTGCGTGTTCACGTGAAGAACCACAACCGAAGTTTTCTCTTGTAATGATAACTTTCTTTCCCAAAATGTCTGTTTTTGGATTAAAGCCTTCAAGCTTGAGGTCTTCAAGCAGATATGGCTGTAATGCCTGTTTAGTATTTTCTGTCAAATACTTTGCAGGAATAATTTCGTCTGTGTTGATATCAGAACGATCCAAAAAGAGTACGTTTCCACCAAACTGTTTCATATATATTCACTCCTTATTTGTAGAGAGGTGAGTTAGTAATTGTTCCAGCAATTGCAGTAGCAGCAGCAGATGCCGGGCTCATTAAGTGTACCATTCCACCTTTTCCCATTCTACCATTAAAGTTACGGTTTGTGGTAGATGCACAAACTTCACCTTCAGCAAGTACACCGTTTGACATACCGAGACATGCACCACAAGTTGGGTTAGTTACACAGAATCCTGCATCCATGAAGATGTCGATGATTCCTTCCTGCAAAGCCATTTTGTAAATCTTTGGTGTAGCAGGGGAAACGATTCCGCGTACTCCAGGGGCGATGTGTTTGCCTTTGAGAACTTCAGCAGCGATACGAAGGTCAGAAATACGACCGTTTGTACAGCTTCCGATGTAGATCTGGTTAACTTTAGTTCCTGCAAGTTCTCTTACAGTCTTAACCTGGTCTGGTTTATAGTTGATTGTAGCAAGTGGTTCAAGGTCAGACAAATCGTATGTGTATACTTTTTCGTATTCAGCATCGTCGTCAGAACGCCACTGTTTATATGCTTCAATAGCAGCTTCTTTTGTTTTGTATTCGTCCTGAATGAATTCCCAGAGGTATTCAACTGTTTTTTCATCAGGGAAACAGATACCGCTTGTAGCACCAGCTTCAACAGCCATGTTACAGATTGTCATTCTTTCTTCCATTCCGAAGTTGTCAACAACTGGACCTGTAAATTCTACTACACAGTTTGTAGCACCGTTTACACCGATTTTAGAAATGAGGAAGAGAATAACATCTTTTGCATAAACGCCGTCTTTAAGTTTTCCGTTCAAAACAAACTTGATTGATTTTGGTTCTTTGAATGAACAAACACCTTTTAAAATTCCAACTTCAAGGTCAGTTGTTCCAACACCAGCAGCAAAAGCACCGAATGCACCATGAGTACAAGTATGGCTGTCTCCCATGATTACTGTGTAACCTGGACGAACAAATCCTTTTTCAGGGAAGATAGCGTGACAAACACCGTTTGCACCGATATCAAAGAAGTCTTTAATTTTATTTCTGCAAGCCCATTCACGAAGGATTTTTTCCTGTGTAGCAGTCTTGCTGTCTTTAGCTGGAGTTACGTGGTCGATAACAGCTTTGATTTTTGTAGGATCGAAAACGCGGTCCTTGTCTCTTTCTACTAAGTCTGTAATTGCAATTGGAGTAGTGATTTCGTGACAGAATACACGGTCAAGTTTGAGAACGTATGTATCTGCAAATGGTTTTTCTACTAAGTGTGATTCAAAAATTTTCTGAGCGATAGTCTTTCCCATAAAATTTATTCTCCCTTAAATTATTTATTCTTATTAAAAATATTAAATATAATTAAACAAAAAGTCAAGCGTAAACAAAAAATATGCACCGGCTTTCAATTATTACTTGAATAACCAGTGCATATTATTTAATGAATGCTGAAATCAGCCTAAAACTTGAACACCATTAGCTTCGATTGCTGAAGTGATTGCAGCTTCTATACCACCAACACCTTCATCAAAATCTACTAGTACCTGTGCCTTTAATGCATTTGCTGTGCAACTTGTTACACCGGCAATAGCACTTACTGCTGCTCCTACTTTATTAGCTGAATCATCATCGAACATTCCAGCAACATATATCTTTTTCTGCATGAGTCAAGACTCCTATTTCTTCTATTATAGAATGATACATTCAATTTAGCAAGCAGGAATTTGCACATTTCTCAATTATCTCAAAAATATCCAAATGAATTTTGTAATATTTTAGGTGAAAATAATTATACTGCCAAAATTTATTCACTTTATGGATTTGCAGTTGTCTTACCAAGCTGACCGCAGGCACCTTTAATTGTTCTTCCGCGCCTTGTTCTCAAAGTAACATTTAAGCCCGCTTTTTCGAGGGCATAAACAAAGTTTTTGCATTCCTTTGAGTCAGGTTCTTCAAATGGTAGTGTTTCAATAGGGTTCCATGGAATTAGATTGATGTTTACGTCTATTCCGCGTGCAAAGTCAATCATTCGTTTTGCGCTTTCTGGACTTGTATTCTGGTTATGAAGAAGGGCAGCTTCGAGGGTTACTCGGCGTCCTGTTTTTTTAGCGTAATAATCAATGGCCTGTCTTAATTCCGGTAAAGGATTTCCTTTCTGTACCGGCATAATCTGTTCGCGAAGTTCAGGATCTGCAGTTGTCAGTGAAACTGCAAGACGGATAAAAGGACCATTGTCCGCTAAATCGTAAATTCCCTTGATGATGCCGCAGGTACTTAAAGTAATTCTTCTTGTAGAAAGGTTTCGTCCGTCATCTGAAGAAAGAATTGAAATGGCTTTTCTGATACCGTCAAGGTTCATCATAGGTTCACCCATTCCCATAAAGACAATATTGTCGAGATTGCCGGCTTCTTCTTCAAGATACATGAACTGTTCGATGATTTCACCTGCCGTAAGATTTCTGGCAAGTCCCAAAGTTCCTGTCTGGCAGAAGGCACACTTCATGGCACAGCCGGCCTGGCACGAAACGCAGGCTGTCTTACGGTCATTTTTATCGGTAAGGAGAACTGTTTCGATGAACAGTCCGTCGTTAAGTTTAATCTGAAGTTTGATTGTTCCGTCAGGGTCTTTTAATACCTGATTTACGGTAGAGGAGCGAACAACTGCTTTTTCTTCAAGGAAATCTCTAAGTTCCTTAGAAAGATTCGTCATCTGAGAAAAATCAGTTACATGAGAATATATCCATTTAAAAATCTGTTTGCCTCTGAACCCTTGAGAAATCTGCAATGAGTCAGTAATTTCTTTTGGAGTGAGGCCTGTAAGAGGAATCTTTTCCATAAAGTTAATATACTAAAATATTAAAGCTTATGAAAGTGATTTATTGTTTTTAAGTTTTTCCATAGCTTCGTTGATAGCCTGGCTTCTGATTCCCTGTTTCTGGAAACTTTCAAGAGTTTCAATTGCCTTCTGACGCTGTTTCATTTTGAGATAGCTGTCTGCAAGGTCAATGTAAAGTCTGTAGTTCTTTGGATCATTTCTGATAAGGGCACTGAGGCGTTCAACACTTTCTTCGTAGCGGCCTTCACCTTTACAGATTAAAGCAAGTCCGAGTGCTGCATAAATATCAAAGTCAATGTTCATTGCTTTGTTGTAATATTCAGTTGCAGTTTTGTAATCACCAGTGTTTCTGTAAGCATCGCCTGCACGAGTCAAGATAACTTTATTTTTAGGATCGATTTCGAGGATTTTGTTCCAGTATTCAACAGAACGGTACTGCTGGTTCATACCGCGGTAACAGTCAGCAAGACCGAAAAGGGCATAGAAGTTTTTAGGATCTGCTTCAAGTGCTCTTTCGAAGTAATAAACACCTTTGTCGAAAGTCTTGAGCTTTCTGTGACAGTTTCCGATTGAAGTCAATACACGGATATCTACTGCAGAATCATTAAGTTCCATCATTTTTGTCCAATAATACTGGGCATCACGATATTCCTTAAAGTCGTAGTGAAGGTGACCAAGACCAATCAAGGCATATGGATTGTTTTCTTCCATATCAAGTACTTTTAAGTAAAGCTGCTTTGATTTTTTGAAGTCACGGATTTTTCTGTATGCATCAGCAACACGAGTAAGAACTGTAATGTTTCTGTCATCATGAACAAGATACTGTTCCCAGATTGTGATTGCTTTATGGTACTGATTTAATGCCTTGTAACAGTCAGCAAGACCGAAAAGGGCATAATTATTTCCAGGATGGAAAGAAAGACACTTTGAATAATATTCAATTGCCTGCTGATAGTGATTCAACTTGCGTTCTGAATCACCAAGACCTACAAGAGCGTAATTGTTATTGCTTTCAATATCAAGAATTTTACTGAATTCAGCTTTTGCATCATCAATTTTGTTTTCTTTTAAAAGCTGGTATCCTTTTTTTGAAAGGGTAGAAATTTCGTCGGATTGAGCGTTTTCAAGATCTTTTGAAGCATCAAACATATCAATTTCTGGTGTCTGATCCAAGGTGCCTATTACTTTTTCGTCTGACATATTTTTACATCTCCTGTATATTCGGGCTGCAATGGTTAGTATATATTTTTTTTTTAATTGTCCTGGATTATCATAGACAGTGTCTTTGCAATTTTATCATATATCGGCTCAGTCTTTCTTGTATTGTGAGCCAGTAAATAAAGCTTTAGTGCTTTCAATTCCTGTTTTTTTTCTACGTATGTATCAGCAACGCGGGTGAGTCCGTCCGAATAGCCGGTAGTAATAAAAATTCGGCGGGCACCTTCTATATTGCCTTCATTAAAGAGTACATTGCCTTTGCGGTTTAAAATAACCTTCTGTTCAGAGGTAAGTGAAGTTACAGGCTGATCAGTAACTTTGATAAAGCCTTCAGGAATCTGCTTTTCCACCAGAAGAGATTCGAATTCTTTTTTCATATAAATTTCCTTTTGAACTGAATAAATGGTAACATATTTTTAAGATATGTCAAGATGAAATTTGAATGTAATATTAAAAATAGCTTAAGGTTTTAAGAATTATTAAACTTTGTAAGTGTAAAAATCAACGATTGAACGTCCGTAGATTCTTTGGTCGACGCGCTTAAGGTTTCCGATTTCATCTGGCATAAAATGCTCTTCAGGGCGGTGTACCATAATGAATCCACCCTGGTTCAGAAGTTCCCTCTGACCGGCTTCTTCGACAAGCTGTTCATGAAATTTATAAGGGAATGGCGGATCAAAGAAAATGTAGTCAAATTTTCCCTTGCATCTTTTAAGAAACAGTTCAACTGCCATAAAATGACAGTTAATTTTTACGCCCATTTCTTTTTCTGTAATTGAAACGTTGTCGAGTACAGTTTTTACCTTGATTTTATCTTTTTCGCAAAGTTCAACGTGAGTAGCACCTCTGGAAACAGCTTCGATTGCTATAGTTCCCGAACCTGAAAAAAGGTCTAGCCAAGATTTTCCTGCTAAATCCCCGAGAATTGCAAAAACTGATTCGCGCATTCTGTCCATGGCAGGTCTGATGACTCCGTCAGGACATTTAATTGTTCTACCTTTTAAGTTACCGCCAGTAATTCTCATAATTATCTTTTCTTTGTGCTTGAAACGTTCAATGACCAATAAACTGCATCATGTACAATTTTTGCATTTTCTTTTGCATAAGAGAAGGCATTTTTCTTTTCAGAACTGATAATGTATGGATCGGCACCTTTATCAAGCAGAAGTTTGATTACGTCTGTTGATTCATAATACTGGGCTGCATACATCAATGGTGTCTTTCCTTTATAAAGTGCATTGATTTTAACATTGAACTTAAGGAATTCACGGATAATGTCTTCAGGTCGTTCTTCTTTAAGGGCAGAAATGAATGCATCATGAATGTTTAATTTTTCCTTTACTGCTTCTGACAATATAATAGAAAGAACATTCTTGTTCTGACAGTGAGCGGCTGCAATCTGAAGAACTGAAACGTTGTAATTTGACTTAGTATTGATTGATGCCCCATATTCAAAGAGAAGGGTAACGATATTAGCTGATTTTGAATAACGGCACGCATACATTAATGGTGTCCATCCGTCTTTGTCTCGTGAATTAGGATTTGCACCCGATTCGAGAAGAATATAGCAAGTACGTTCATCATTGTTCATGATGGCATTCATAAGACGAGTACGGCCGATATTGTCAAGCGCATCAGGATTCTGTATAACACGAACTTTTGTTTCTTTAAGTGCTTTAAGAGTTTCTTCTTCAACTGTAGTGTCAGCTTCAATTTCATCGAAAAGGTATTCCGGTCGATTACTGTTGTAGTAATCGATTGCAGGAACTTCGATTGGAGAGGTAATTTCTGCTTCTTCCTGAGTTTCTGGAACTGGTTCAATTACTTCCGGTTCTGGCTGAGGTTCTGGTTCTGGAGCTGGCTCAGGCTGTGGTTCTGGCTCAGGAGCAGGCTGAGGCTCTGGCTCAGGTTGAGGTTCTGGGATTTGAACAGGAACTGGCACTGCTTCTACAACTGGTTTTGGGATTGGAACAGGAACTGGCGCTGCTTCTACAACTGGTTCTGGTACTGGGACAGGTTCTGCTTCCAGTACTGGTTCGATTTCTACTTCTGGAGCTGCAACTGGTTCGATTTCTGCGGCAGTTTTTGCAGGCTCTGGTTCTGGCTCAGTAGCTGGTTGAGGTTCTGGTTCCGGCTGAGACTCTGGCTCTGGAGCAGGCTGTGGTTCAGGAGCTGGTTGAGGTTCAGGAGCAGGCTGTGGTTCTGGTTGAAGTTCTGGAGCTGGTTGAGGTTCTGGTTCTGGCAGAATTTCTGGTTCAGTTTCTTCAACTGGTGCTTCTTCAGTTTCTAGAGCTTCTTCTGGAGTTTCCTCTGCTGCTTCAGCTTCTTCTGCTGCTTCAGCCTCTGGAGTTTCTTCGACTACCGGTTCTTTTTCTGGAACAGGAAGTTTTGAATCTGGTTCCTGCTTGACAGATGCAGGGTCAACCGTATATTCACTTAAGAGTCTGTAAATTGAAGGCTTATCTTTTGCGTAGTCAAAACAGGTTTTGCCGTTTTTGTCTTTCATTGTGATGCGGCGGATTTTTCCTGCTTTGGTAAAGACATTGTAGTTAATCATCCGTTTTATGATTTTTGCCTTTGTTCCATGATTACATGCAATCATGATTGCTGTCTGATCGTATTTGTTTTTTAAGTCAGGACTGCATCCTGCTTTGAGAATGTGATCAATAATCTTGTCGTTGCAGCCATACATGATGGCAAGCATTAAAATTGAATTGCCGTCGCTGTCAAATTTGAGACCGGCAAGTTCGGGAGACATTGTCAGGATTTTCTTGACTTGGACTTCAGAAGTTGCTTTAACTGCTTTCAGAAGATTTTTTTTAGTATAGGAGAAAGCTGATGCTGATAATAGTAAAGCCGTTAAAACAGCTGTTATACGCTTAAATGTCTTCATAGTATCTATTATATATGCCAAAATACACGGGGTCAAGTATTGACTTATTCAACTTATAAATGATAATATTTTCAGAAGTTATTTACTATAACGGATTCAATTTTTATTATTTATATAAGGAGTTCCCATGTCAGGACACAGTAAATGGGCAACCATTAAACACGCAAAAGGTTTGGCAGATGCTAAACGTGGTAAGATCTTTACAAAATTCATTAAGGAAATTTCTATCGCAGCTAAAATGGGCGGTGGAGATCCAGATTCAAACCCACGTCTTCGTACAGTAATCATTAAAGCTCGTGCAGCTAACATGCCAAAAGACAACATTGAACGTGCTATCAAAAAAGGTACAGGTGAAGATGGCGGAGCAGCATACGAAGAACTCGTATACGAAGGATACGCACCAGGTGGAGTTGCAGTAATGGTTGAAGTACTTACAGATAACCACAACCGTGCTGCTGCTGACGTTCGTAACATCTTTACAAAACTCGGTGGAAACCTCGGTTCAACAGGTTCTGTAAGCCGTATGTTCCAGAGAAAAGGAACAATCGAACTTGATGCTGAAAAAGTATCAGAAGACGAAGTAATGGAAATCGCTCTCGAAGCAGGTGCAGATGACGTTGTAAATGAAGACGGAGTTATCACAGTAACAACAACTCCAGATGCATTCACAGCAGTTGCTGATGCTCTTTCTGCAAAAGGTATCGAAACACTTTCAGCAGACGTTGGACTTGTTCCAGATGCTTATACACCAGTTGATAAAGATACAGCTGCTAAAGTTCAGAAAATGATCGACCGTCTCGAAGACAATGATGATGTTCAGAACGTATACCACACAGCTGAATTCCCAGATGACTTCGAACCAGAAGAATAATTTATTTTAGATTTCTAAGATAAGGATCCTGCTTTCGCAATGCGAGGGCGGGATTTTTTTTGCATTGAGGCAAAAAAAAGACTTTCCTAAAACAGGAAAGCCTTTTGAATAAATAAAATATTATTTACGGAAAAAATTAGAAGTTATATGCACATCCAAGGTAAATCACACCTGCAGAAGTGCATACATTTTTCTGTTTGTCAGAAATCTTGATAATTTGACTTCCTGATTTAGATTCAGTTGTTACACGGTCAGCCCAGTTAATTGTAAGTCTGTATCCAGCTAAAGGTGAGAACTGTTTTGTAGGAAGGAATTTTGCCTGAAAGTCAAATGCGATTCCACAGCCTGAGAAGTGAAGACCAGAATCTGTTACATTATTTTTTGTCCAGTAAGAGTCATCAATCATCCATGAGAAACCGAACATTCCGTTAAAGTGAACTACATTATTAAGTTTGAAGGTAGCAGCTGGTCCGATGATAAAGTTAAAATGATATGCTGATGCTTTATTACCGAAATCAACTTTATTACCGTTAACTTTGTAAGTAGAAGTTCCACCAATGGCAGCATCAAATCCACCCATAAATCCAAAATTGATATGTTTGTTAATATCGTAAAGGAACCATGCTTCAGCACCGATTACGAAAGCTGTTGAACCAAATTCAATTTTTTGATTAGTATCTGTTGTGTAAGTTGCAGAATTAAATCCAACACCAGTATGAAGCTGAACTTCCTGTGAAAGTGAAGGCTTAGCAAAAGCGGCTCCACAAGTAATAAGTGCAGCTGCAATAATTAAAGAAATTTTTTTCATATAAACTCCTTGATATATTATTAATGTAGTTTAGTTTTTTAATCGAAAAGTGTCAAATAAAAATCAGGTTTAAAGACAGAGTAAAGCAGTTGAAAAAAAATACTATACAAAATATAATAGGATTATGGTAAAGAAACTTGCAGGTTTTGAAACTCTCCCGGGGTCGCAAACTTCTGCAGAATCAAAACAGAAAAAAATCTCATCAAAAAATATCCGCCGCATTATAGGAATTGATCCCGGCCTTGCAAATACAGGCTTTGGAATCATTGACTATTATAACGGTCGCTACAGAATGGTAAGCTACGGTTGTATTTCAACAAAAGCAGATGTTCCGCACGGCGAGCGGCTTCTTACTATATATAACAGACTTCAGACAGTCATTGACGAGTTTAACCCTGCAGAAGCCGGAATGGAAACTCTTTATTTTGCAAAAAATGTAAGTTCTGCGATGGGGGTTAGTGAAGCGCGCGGGGTTGTTTCTCTTTGTCTTGCCCAGAACTGTATCTCTCTCGGGGAATATACGCCTAACCAGATTAAGAAGGCCGTTACCGGAAATACAACAGCAGATAAAGAACTTGTGCAGAACTTTGTAAAACTGCTTTTAGGGTTGGATGAAATTCCACGCCCTGATCATGCAGCTGATGCCTTAGCGGGTGCGATTACGCACGTACATTACGGGCGCACATAAACTTCGTTTCTTTACAAGCAGGAATTGTATCCTGCGCCATGATAATTCCACAAAGAACAATAAAATGCTATAATATAATTATGTTCAATTCGTTAACCGGCACTATTACAGGCAAATTTTCTAAACAGGTATTTTTAGACACTCATGGCATTGAATGGGACCTTTGTGTTCCTGATTCTAATCTTGATATGCTCCCGACTGTTGGTAGTGAAGCTAAGATTTATGTCTGGCTGCAGCACACTGAACAGCTTATGAGTCTTTACGGTTTTGCAAGTGATGATGAACGTTCAATATTCCTTGACCTTTTAAAAGTTGACGGCGTCGGACCTAAGGGCGCCCTTAAGATAATGAGTTCTGTTTCGTCAGTACGACTGATGGACATTCTTGAACGGGGCGACCTTGAACTTCTAGAAAAGATTCCGGGCGTCGGAAAGAAAACTGCCGGCAAGATGATTCTTACCTTAAAAGGAAAACTCAAGCTTTCAGAAACTTCTGGTACTACAATCAAGGTTCCGAAGAACAGTCCTTACGGCGACGTTATTGCGTCCCTTGTATCAATGGGCTACGAAAAGAAAAATGTTGAAACAAAAATTGCAGAGCTTGTTGAAGCACTTTCTGCAAGTGCAGATTTTGAAACAAAGAGTCAGAAAGACAAAGAAGATATTATTTTCAGAAAGGCAGTTATTGCACTTTCATAATGCAGAAAAGAGGAATTAAAAATGGCAAAGAAAAATGAAGAAGACTTTTCTGCAATTGTAAGGGCAGACTTAAGGGATTCGTTTGACGATCAGGATTCAAACCTCCGTCCGAAAATGCTGAACGATTTTTTAGGACAGGAAACTGTAAAGAAAAATCTTTCAACCTTCATTCAGGCTGCCCGTCAAAGACAGGAACCTTTAGACCATCTTCTTTTGATCGGACCTCCGGGACTTGGAAAAACTACACTTGCTCAGATTACAGCTCACGAGCTCGGTGTTGACTTTAAGGTAACATCAGCTCCGGCTCTTGATAAACCGAAAGATCTTGCAGGAATTCTTTCTACAATCACAGAAAGAACAGTTTTCTTTATCGATGAAATTCACCGCTTAAAACCTGCAATTGAAGAAATGCTTTACATTGCAATGGAAGATTTTGAACTTGACTGGATTATCGGTCAGGGAGCTGCGGCTCGTACGGTTCGCATTCCGATTCCTCCGTTTACATTGATTGGCGCTACAACAAAAGCCGGCAGTGTAAGTTCACCTTTGAGAAGCCGCTTCGGATTTATTCCGCGCTTTGAATTTTATACTTACGAAGAACTTGCTTCGATCATCAAGCGAAGTGCCTCAATTCTTGATGTTAAGATTAACGAAGATGCAGCGCTATCTTTAGCACAGTGTTGCCGCGGAACTCCTCGTGTTGCTAACAGAGTGCTCCGCCGAATGCGTGACTTTGCACAAGTTGAAGGTTCTGATGTTATTACATCCAAAATCGTAAAAGAAGGACTTTCTCGTCTTGAGATTGACGAAATCGGTCTTGAAAAATATGACCGCGAGATTCTTCTTTCAATTATCCAGAACTTTGGCGGCGGACCTGTAGGGGCTGAAACTCTTGCAATTTCAATCGGTGAAAGCATGGACACCCTTGAAGATTACTACGAACCATATCTTATTCAGTGCGGTTTGATTCAGCGTACTCCAAGAGGAAGAATTGTTACTGACAAGGCTTACGAACACCTCGGGCTTAAAAAAAGTTCCAATGCAAATAATCAGGCAACCTTGTTTGATACTTAAGATTTTTGCATCAGAAACTAAACTTTTATTTTTAATTTGAATTACTAAATAGGAATATATATGAAAACCAGTGACTTTTACTTTGATTTACCAGAAGACTTAATCGCACAGCATCCGTCAGGAGTTCGCGGCCAGGATAAGCTTATGCACCTTGACCCTAAAACTGGTAAGGTTGAACATTTTATGATGGATAATCTTCCAGACCTGATTACTCCAGATACCTTAATGGTATTCAATAACTCAAAGGTTCGACGTGCGCGCGTTTACGGCATTAAAGAAACTACAGGCCGCGAAACTGAGTTTATGTTTTTGAACTCAATCGACAAAGAATGCTGTATCTGGAACACAATGGTAAAGTCAGCAAAAAAACAAAAGCCAGGAATGAATTACAAGTTTCCGGATGGAACTGTAGGTCAGATTGTTGATGTAGAAGGAAATGCCGGTACAGAATTCCGCGCAATAAAATTTGATTTTGCAATTGACGAAGCCTGGTTTGAAAGAAACGGTCATATTCCGCTTCCGCCATATATAAAGCGCGGTGACACAGAAGAAGATTCTGAACGCTACCAGAATGTTTACGCAAAAGAAACGGGTAGTGCTGCATGTCCTACAGCAGGACTTCACTTTACAGATGAAATGCTTAAGCGCCTTGACGAAAAAGGAATCGACCGCTGCTTTGTTACATTACATGTAGGGCTTGGAACCTTCCTTCCTGTCCGCGAAGAAGAAATTGAAAATCACAAAATGCATGAAGAATATTATACAGTTCCGCTCGAAACTGCAGAAAAAATCAATAAGGCAAAAAAAGAAGGCCGTTCAATTTTAGCTGTAGGAACAACATCGGTGCGCACACTTGAATCAGTCGGACAGAGAATTATTGCTTCAGGAAAAAAGCCGGGCGACAATGATGAATGGGTAATTCCTGGAACTTCATCTACAAGCATCTTTATGTATCCGGGCTACAAGTTCAATGTAGTAGACCAGATGTTTACAAACTTTCACACACCAGAAAGTACACTCATCATGCTGGTAAGTGCCTTTGCCGGTAAAGAAAACATCATGAACGCTTACAGCCAGGCCGTAGAAAATCGTTACAGATTTTTCTCTTACGGCGACTGTATGCTCATTAAGTAAGTTCGTGAAGGGAATGAGCTATAAGGTTTAAGAACTGCTGCTTGAGAATAGGATCGTATTCAACGCCTTTTGCGCTTTCATCAAAATCACGGCTTGCAGTTTCAATAAAGTCATGAATTTTTGACTGTGATAATGGAAGTCTTATTCCTAAGAAGTTTGTCTCAAGTTGTTTACTCTGAAAAATAAACGGACCGGAAAAACATAATCTTAAGTTTATCAGAATATTTTTTTCAGTTTTTGCAAGAAAGCAGAACGAAGCTGAATCTGCTGTAATTTTATGTGAAGGTCCGAGTCTTTTAAAAATTTCAACATTCCAGTCTTTTGTCGGAATCCTTACGCTTACCAAAACAGATTCAGGAGAAGCTGTGTCGAGTTTTGTTACAGGAATAATATCAAAGCTTTTCTGATTCTTAAATTTTAGTGAAGCATCAAGAACCGCAAGTGGTGCGATAAGCGTAAGACGTGGATCTTTTGCCATAATGTTTCCACCGAGCGTAGCCATATTTCTTACCGCATGATTTGAAATCGAAAACAGTGCTTCATAAAGAATGGAAGGAAGATAATTTGGTCCCAGGTGCAGCATGTTGTTCAAGGTAACGGCAGGTCCAAAATCAATAAAGCGTTCATGTTTATCAATGAAGGTTAATTCTGAATTGTTTCTTATTGAAAGGAATTTTTCAGGAAAGTCAGTAATGTAAGTACCACCACCGATGATTTTAAGATTACTGATTGTCTTTAACTGAAAGAGAATATCATTAATTGTTTTTGCAGTAAAAATGTGATGTTTATCACTAGCCATGTTATCTTAATTTTTCCTTGTTAAAATGAATTGAATAAGCATATAAAATACCATTGATGAGAGCATTTTGTTCAACACAGCAGTCGTTGATTCTGCTTGTTATTGCAGAAATTTTTTCGCGTGTAGGTTCTGTCATTGAACTCAATATTTCGTAGGCAAGAAAAATCTTACCTGCGTTACAATAACCACAGAGCGAAATTCCTGCTTTTTCAAAACCCTTCATGATATCTGCATATGCTTCACTTTTTGAAAAATATTCAAGAGTTGTTATCTTTGCGCCCATAACAATACCGACAGGAATGTGGCAGCTTGGAACTGCTTTGTTATCAACCAGAACATAACAGGCACCGCAGCTTGTTGAAAGACAGCCATGCTTTACAAGATTAAAATTAACCATGCGTAAAACATCTGCCAGCATTTCTGCAGGATCTGATTCGATAACACAGTCTTTATCATTTATAGTCAGCTGAATTTTCATTTAGAAATCATCTCCTTAAAGAAAGTCTGAGGCTTAACTGGAATAGTATTAATTTCATGCCCAATTGCCTGTGAAAGAGCACTTGAAAATGCTGCAGGAAGAATTCTTGAAATAAGACCATCAATCTGTTTAGGATCATTTTCTGACTGCACGAATGAAACCGAAATCTTGTCGCATTTTAATGCTTCATCTTCAACAATTTCAGAAAGTGCATGTTCGATTGAAAGTTTAACAGAATTTTCTGCAACCTTCGGAATTCCGATTTTTCCTGCACTGATGATTGCATTGATTTTTTTAATGTAAATTTTATAAGTGTATGGATTAAGTTCAAGATCCATAATCAGGGTTCCAAACGAGCTTGTAAAGAAAGGAACGCCTGAAAATTTTTCTTTGTTCCATACACGTTTTTGTGGAGCTGTAAAACCTTTGACAGAAGAAATAGGAAGCGGTTTTTTAAAGCGTTTTGACTGAATGTCCAGACAGCATTTTTTCAAAAGGTAAGTCATTACCGAAATGTTTGAATAAACATTTTCAGGAACAGAAAGTTCATCGTGAATGTCAAAATTGCTGTCCAGTTTAATCTGCTTAGGATCAAGCTCAAGAATTTGGGCTGCTGTATTTTTCCAAACTTCAAGAGTCCACGAAGAAGGTGCAGGTGCATGAATTACAAGAGTTCCGTCACTTTCAAGAGTTGCTTCCATTTTCTGGTTAGAAGCATAAATATTGCTTCCGTAATAACCGATACCGTTAAACCCGCAGGCAAGTCCGATTCCCCTCAAAGGAAAGTTTTCAATGTTTTCAAAATCAACTTTTCTGTCTAAAGATTCAAGACGGTACGAAATAAACTTACGGTTCAAATCGGTTTGGCGTACAATTGCCGCAAAGCCTTCACGTACTTTTTCGTTTGAAAAACTGAATGGCATTGAAAACTTTCTTTCAAAGTTTTTCATGCGGATTTCGTCAGGAAGAAAGCCTGTAACATGACAGATTTTCTGCATCTGATTTTCAATTGCAAAAAACGCCTGCGAATCTATACATTCAATGTTGAAAGAAACTGGCGCGTTGTTTGATTCATATGCCTTTGCAATGATTTCAAGATTGCGAACGGAATAAATATTGTTTGCCGCAATTACAAGGCGGTCAAGAATTTCTGCTGCAAAAGGGTTGTGATAGCCCGAATCAAGTTCAATCAGAATTTGAGTTGCTTCAATAATCGCGTCCTTCTTTCTGATGGAACTTCTGATTTTTATAGAAATAGGGCTTTTTTTAGTTAAGAATGCATAGTGTTCTTGTCTTGAAAGAACAAGAAGGACAGGTTTTCTTGTCTTTATTGCAACAAGTGAAGCCTGGATTGCATTAACAGTATTTATCCAAATAGTGTTTGTATGAGGCCCGGAAGAAATTGTTTTTCTAATGACAACTTCACTTGTCTTTAAACCAAATACGCGTTTTACGTTTTCCTGAAGGTGTTTAGGCCATTGTGTCGGTGTTGAGATTGTTAAAATATCTTTGTCAAAAATACAGAAGGCTCCGTTTGTTTCATTGCATGAAGGAGCATTTAAAACTGAAGTCCATACACCTTTTACGTCAAAGTTTTTCTTTGAAAAAAGCTTTGAAAAATCTTCAGGTTTTTGAGCTTTTCCGTTTCTTATAAAACGCTGGGCATAAGGATAGTCTTTTTCCTTGTTTTTAGCAGCAGGCTCTTTGAAAAACTCAATTGTAATGTTTTTTTCGAGTTCCTCTAATTCCCTGAAATCAGGACCTGCAAGAATACCGTAAGCCTGGCCCTTGTAAAAGATTTCTTTGTCAGCAAAGATTTCTGTCTGAACATCAAGGGTTTCTACATAATTCTGTTCACCAAAATCGCGGGCAGTATAGAAGAAATAGCCTTCAGGTAAGGAACCGCATGTAATGGCTTTGATTTTACCTTTGCCTGTCATGCTGCGGACTATCTTTGCATAAATCATTCCAGGAGCAGAAAGGTCACTGTAATAAGTTTTCGGAAGCTGAGAATATAACTGTGGAATTTCATCTTTAACAGCCTTTGCGGCTTTTGCAGTTGTTTTTTTAGCCGGCATAATTTTCCATTCCTATTTGTTTGACTGCATCAATTGTCATATAAGCCATTTCTTCTGTCATGTCTGGCCACAATGGCATTGAAATTGTTCTGATAAAATGATCTTCTGCGTTCGGATAATTTTCTTTTGTAAAAGAGGAATCAAGTCCCTGCCAGTAGCTGAAGTGGAAAAGCGGAATGAAGTGCATTGAAATTCCGATGCCACAGGTCTGAAGCTGTTTTGAAAAATCATCACGGTCAATTTTTAATTTGTCGAGCTTGAGGCGGAGCAGATACAGGTGCCATGCATTTCCCTGGCAATCAGGTGGAATTTCTACGAAGTCCAGTTTTGAAAATTCCCTATTGTAAATTTCTGCGATATGTTTTCGTTTCTCGTAAAATTCCTGTGTTCTTTTTAACTGAACTCTTCCAAGCGCACTTAAAATATCAGGCAGATTGAATTTATATCCGGGCGCAATAATGTCGTACATCCAGCTGGCTTTTGGAGAAGTGTATCTGTCCCAGGTTGTGCGGTCCATACCGTGGAGGCGCATCATCTGCATGTTTTTAATAAGAGCAGGCTCCTTTGCACAGATCATTCCGCCTTCTGCAGTTGTCAGAGGCTTTGTAGCGTAGAAAGAAAAAACACCGGCATCGCCGATAGTTCCCGCATAGCCCATGTCCGTAAGGCTTGGAAAAGAATGAGCTGCGTCTTCAATAACTTTAAGGTTGTATTTTTTTGCAAGCTCCATGATTTTTTTCATATTGCAGACAGTACCTGCAATGTGTACAGGGACGATTGCGGTAAAATTATACTTGTGTGTTTTTTCATTTTTTTCAAGAATTTCTTGAATTTTATCGGCGTCGATATTATACGAATCTTTTTCAATGTCACAGAAAACAACATCAGCACCTAAATGCTTTGCACAGGCAGCCGTAGAAACAAAAGTGTAGGGCGTTGTAATGACATGAGTGCCGGCCTTTACGCCACATGCATGCATTGCAAGAATCATACCGCTTGTATTTGAGTTAACTGCAAGGCTTTGAACATTATTGTTTACCACAGAAGAATTCATAAAGTTTGAAAATTCTTTTTCAAATTCAAGAGTAACGTTTCCGGTAGTAAGCCAGCCTGAACGAATTACATCGAGAACAGCTTTTTCTTCTTCTTCGCTGATTGATGGTTTTGAAAATGGAACTTTTAATTCTGTGCTCATAATTATTTCCCTTTCTTGTTATAAATCAGATTATAAATCAGAAGATTCTTCCGGTTTTAATTCTGGAATTACTTTCTGCAGGATTTCACGTAAAAGGCCTGCATTTCTGTATTTAGTAAAATCTGTTTCAGAGGAACTGATACAGATTTCTTTAAGCTCTTCCAGCAGCTTATCAAGATCAAAGTTCAAAGGAAGTGCTTCCATTTTGAGAAGCTTTGCATATTCTGTCGGCTGAGGATTTTCCTCTTTAAGCCATAAAGGTTCTGTAAGTCGTTCACCTTTACGGACACCGGTAAACTGGATTTCGATATCCTTGTTAGGTTCATGACCGCTGAAGGTAATGATGTGTTCAGCAAGATCCTTAATCTTAATCGGTTCTCCCATATCAAGCAGGTATGAAAAACCATTCTGACCAATACCGCCAGTCTGTAAAACAAGAGAACAGGCTTCTGGAATTGTCATAAAGAAGCGTTCCATTCCAGGATCAGTAACTGTAACAGGACCGCCGTTTTTAATCTGTTCCATAAACAGCGGAAGAATTGAACCACGTGAGCCAAGAACATTGCCGAAACGAACGAACATAAAATCCTGTTTTTTATCTTTAACCTTGTCTGCAGCCTGGAGCAGAAGTTTTTCCGAAAGGAATTTTGAAGCTCCGTAAATTGAAACCGGGCTGACCGCTTTATCAGTTGAAATAAGAACAAATTTCTTAACCCCGAATTCAATGCTTGCATCAAGAAGGTTTTTAGTTCCGAACACGTTGTTCTCAATTACCGCAACTGGATTTTCTTCCATAAGCGGAACATGCTTGTAAGCTGCACAATGGAAAATAACGTCACACTTAGTATGAGAAATAATGTAGCGCACATATTCCCTGTCTTTCATGTCGCCAATAATAGGAACGATAGTGGCTTTTTCGCCGACACCTTCAGTCTGTAAAAGACGAAGTTCGCGGTTTATCTGATAAATGGAATTTTCACCGTGACCGAAAAGGTAAAGTCGTTCAGCACCGCCGGAAAGTAACTGACGGGCAAGTTCGGAACCGATTGAACCGCCGGCACCTGTAATTAATACGCGTTTTCCTCTAAGGTAGGAGAGGCTTTCTTTAAGAGAAATAGTAACGGGAGTTCTTCCGAGAATATCAAGCGGGTCAATTTCACGCGTCTGAACAAAGTGGGCTGTTCCGTTTACGACCTGGCTTATGCTTGGAAGAATTTTAATGTGTTTGAATCCGCTTTTAGTTAGAACCTCATAAATTTCTTTGATTCTTTCAGCTTTTGCAGTAGGAATTGCGATTACCGCTTCGCTTGCTTCCGGAGAGTTTAATATGGAAGTAACATTATCAATTGGTCCAAGAACAGGAATACCGTCAATCTTTTTACCGATGAGTTCTTTGTCATCATCAAGAAAAGCGGCAATGTTGCCAAATACCTTTTTTCGTTTAATATCATTGGCAATCATCTGACCGGCAAAACCGGCACCAATTATGTAAAATTGAGAAGTCTGCTGTTTAATCATTTATAAATAAGTTCAAAAAAGAACTTTCCCCACCTTACAATAATAATAACATACAATATTCCTTTCTTCAATTTGATTTTAAGGTGAATTTGTAAAAACATTTCACTAAACAAAAAATCTGGAATTCCGATATTCAAAAGGTAGAAAAGGTAATTTTTACCTGGGAAAAACGGAGTTTTTCATGAATTTTATTAAAAAAAGCCTGATTTTAATGACTCTTCTGGCGGGAAGTTTTGTAAGTGCAAAATCTTTTTCGCTTCAGATAATTCAAAAAAATGGCTCAGAAACAGTTGTATATGAAGCTTCATATATGATTGAACAGACAATCATGGATTATTTTTACGAGAATATGTACATCGTTTCAAATAGTCCTGTAATTATTCAGAAAAAAGGCGAAGACATTTCGGCTGAACTGCAGAAAGCTTACGATGCGGCTCAGGAAGGTTCTCTTGATTATTTAATAGAAGCTGAAGTTTTTTATAACTTAAGTGATTCAAATAATCCAGAAGAAGCTCTTTTGCAGAATATTGATAAAATTGAATGGAAAGTAGTTTCCCTTCAGACAAAAAAAACTCTTGTAAAAGGAAATGCCGTACCAGGAAAAAAATTCAGAAATGATGACGACGGTTTGTTTTATTTTTCAAACGAACTTGCAGAACATATAAAAGAACAGATTGAATTGAAGGGTGGTCGAAAATGAAAAAATTATTCAATTTATTAGTAGTATTATTTACCGGGATGGTAATTGTTTCAGCAAGCCCATCACTTGATGGAAGAGCTGTAGTTGCTGACAAAGGTATGTTACCTTCAGGACTTTTTGCAAAAACTGTAGGTTATTTGCCGGGGGACAGTATTTCAATTACAAATCCATCAAATGGTCAGGTAATTGATATTCTTGTTATTGGATCACTCGATCCATCAGAAGGTGTTGCTGTCCTTTTAAGTTCAGAAGCAGCAGACAGCCTTAACATTAAGAAAAACTCAAATATGCTTGTAAAACTTACAAAGCGTACCGGAGAACTTGATGAAAATGCAAGCGGTTCATGTATTATTGCAAAAGAAACTGCCCCTGTAAAAGAAACAGTAACTGAAAAAGAAAACGAACCGGAAGAAGAACCAGAAGAAGAACCAAAAGAAGAACCAGAAACTGAAACTGCTTATGAATCAGATGAAGATGCAATTTTCGAAGATGAAGACGAAATCCAGGAAGAAATTGCAGAAACTGAAGAATCTAAAGACGCAGAAGATTCAGAAGAAACTATTCCAGAAGAAACAGAAGATCCAGAAGAAACAGAAGATGATTCAGTAATTTCTGAGGTTCTTGAATATGATGAAGATGTTCCGGAAGAAGAATTCATCGACGAAGAAGAATCAGTTGAAGAAGAAGAACTTCCTGAAGAAGCTCTTCCTGAAGAAACTGAAGATTCGGAAGAAACTGAAGTTGTTGAAGAAGAAGCAGAACCAATTGAAGATGACTATGTAGCTCCAGAAGAAGAATCAATCGAAGAAGAAGAACTTCCTGAAGAAGCTGAAGATTCGGAAGAAATTGAAGTTGTTGAAGAAGAAGCAGAACCAATTGAAGATGACTATGTAACTCCAGAAGAAGAATCAGTTGAAGAAGAAGATCTTCCTGAAGAAGCTGAAGATTCAGAAGAAACTGAAGTTGTTGAAGAAGAAGCAGAACCAATTGAAGATGACTATATAGCTCCAGAAGCAGAATCAGTTGAAGAAGAAGAACTTCCTGAAGAATACGAAGAAGAAAAACCTGTTGTAGAAGACAACTATGTAGCTCCAGAGGAAGAATCAATCGAAGAAGAAGAACTTCCACCAGAAGAAGCCATCGAAGAAGAAGAACTTCCTGAAGAAGCAACTGTTGAAACAGAAGAACCTGCAGCAGAAGAACCAGAAGCTGAAACTGAAGAACCAGAAACTGAGGAATTAGAAACAGAAGCTGAAGAAGAAATCTCCAGCTCAGCCTTTGCTCCAGCAGTAGAATCAGTTGAAGAAGAAGAATTTCCTGAAGAAGAAATTGTTGAAGAAGAAGAACTTCCAGAAGAAGAAATTGTTGAAGAAGAAGTAGTTGAAGAAACTGAAGATGATGACTTTGAAGCAATCGTGCTTGTACCTTCAGACAATAATCCACCAGAAACTGAAAAAGAATCAGAAAAAGAAACTGTAATCGAAAAATCAAAACTGGTTGAAAAGGTTGATGAAGTTGAAGAAGTTGTTGAAACAGAAAAAATTACACAAACAGTAACAGAAAAAGAAATTGTTAAGACAACAGAAAAAGCTTCTGGTAAAATTAAAGAAATTACAAGCCTTGAAAAAGGTAAATGGTACATCCAGATTGCCGCATATAAAAATAATGATAATGTTAACGAAATTTACAGCAAATACGGTAAGAAATATCCTGTAGTTGTTGAAAAACGCGGTGACATCAGTGTAGTTATGATCGGACCTTTGAGTATGGATGAATACGGAACTGTATTGCAGAGATTTAAGGCATTCGGTTTCAAAGATGCATTCGTAAAAAAAGGAAAATAAATAAAAATAAAAGCAGCTGAAATTGCATAAAAAAGCCCTGACCGGTTGAGTGATTCAAGCAGGTCAGGGCTTTTTTGTTTCGGGATGTTTGGAGATGGGGGGAATTGAACCCCCGTCCGAAAAAGCAACGCAGTTACGTCTACAGGTTTATCGGTGCGAGGTAGTTGTCGGGAAAAGGTAGCAGCACCACAAGCGTCATTTCCGTATTCTGATTTTAAGTCCCGCATAAAGATCAGACACATTATGCAGCAAGCCTTGGTTTGGTGACAGTATTCCCGATCGCTCAAAGCGGTGCCATCAGGATACCGGCTCAGCTACTTACGCAGCGAGAGCAAACTGTGAATTAGATTCGCCAGTTAATTGTTTTCGTCTGTTTAGGGAACAGGCAATGAACCCCACCTGCAATAAAAGCATCATCAAAATCGTCGAAACCGGTGCACCCCCGAAAAGTTATATATATTAAGATAGTAAAATATATACCAAAAGTCAATTAAATCCATTAAAGTTAAGATTTAATCTGGTCATCCGTTTTATTATTAATGGCTTCATTTTCAGAATTGTTTTTTTCATTAAGTGAAAATCTTGAACTAAAGAACGCGAGACAGAATCCTGCTGCTGCACAAATAATGCTGATAATAAACTGAATTGCAGTCTGCTCAGTAAAAGGAATAATCAAATAAGCAGATCCGATAATAAGTCCTAAAATTACAGCGTATGTGTAACGTGGTGCAGCTTTAATTAATGAACTTATAAGTTTAGCACCAGCAAAAAGACCAACAAGGATTCCAAATCCAACAGGAACCAAAAGAATTATTGCTTGGATGATAGTGGATTTTGCCATTAAGCCAGAAATAGAAGAAATAATAATTGGATAAACTCCAATAATCAGCATAAGTAATGAGCCGCTGATTCCAGGAATGATCATTGCAAAAGCACCTAAAATTCCACCAATGAACAATTTTATACAAAGACCTGTATTAAGTTCTGGTAATTCGGCAGCAGCATTAACTGCAGATTTTGCATCCCCATAATTCTGCTGGAGTATTCCAAATGTAAGAATAAGAGCAAGACCTGAAATAACTGCAAGAATAAGACCTGCAATTTTTTTTGCAGAAAGTTTTTCGTTATGCTGAGTCTTAAAAGTATATCCTGCTAAAAGTGGAATACTTCCAATAATAAGACCTGTAAAGAAGAAATTTGTCTGAACTGGATAATAATTAAAAAGTGCTTTAATACCCTTGCTGAATAAAATAATTCCAAAGGCAATACCTAAAAGAATTGGCAAAACAAATTTCCAGTTTTTAATAAGTTTCTTGATATTTAACGTAATTGCATTTACAAATTTGTCATAAATATTAAAAATTACAACAAGAGTTCCGCCAGATACACCTGGAATTACCTGTGCTATTCCAACAAAAATTCCAATAACAAATGTTTTAATCATTTCAATCATAAAATCTATTATATAAAAAAAAAGCCATTTACATCAATGTAAATGGCTCATCAAATAATTGTAAAAATTATTAGTGTTTCTGCTGGAATCTCTTAAGCATAGCTACACCGTTTTTCTTTCCGTTGTAAACAAAGCCGCCGTCCCAGTATTCAAGAGCTGCAAAGAGGGCGTTACCACCATCCTGGTCATCACTCTGTTTTGTTCTGAATGAAACGAAGTTTGAAAGCATTTCGTAGTTCTGTTTGTGAAGTGCTTCAATACGGTTTCTGTTGAATTCATTCCATTTGTCAAGGTCTTTGAATCCTTCACCTTCATCTTCAACGATAAGATGAGCGTGAGTAGGGCTGAATGAATACCAAACAGTTACTTTCTTGTTAACGTCACAGTTATTACCATGTTTAACAGCGTTCTTGATAACTTCTGAAATCTGCTGTTCAAGAAGGTTAAGATCTTTAATTTCTGTTGGTGCTGACTGTACAATCAACAAAGTAAAATATCTAATCTGACGGAAGTCCGAAGGGAATTCCTTTTTGAGCATGTTTGTTTTGTCGAACAATGGATCATTGTCGTCTGAGCGTAATTCTTTTAAAGTGTCCATTTTAGTTCCTCAATTAGTCTTTAATCATTAAGAGAGCTTCTTCAACGCTGTTAGCAATAGGAAAGTAGCCCATAAGTTTTGTAAGTTCAATAACCTTTTTAACAGATCCATGAACGTTAGAAATAGCGAATTTAAGATTCATCTTTTTCATTGTGGAACAGATGTAAATCAATGCACCAATTCCAGAAGAGTCGATGTAGTCAACCTGTTCAAGATTGATGATGAAGTTCTTAACATTTTTTTCAAGCATCTTCATTACCAATTCTTTGAGTTTGTAAGAATTGTACAAGTCCATTTCGCCATTTACATCGATAATGTAAATCTCTCCGTTTTTACGTATTTTAAGGTCCATAAAAGATCTCCTTCCCCTTATTTAATCTTGATAACCATTAATGACTGATCATCGTGTTGTGCGGCTGATCCGCAGAATTTTTTTACATCGTTCTTGATCTTGTTAGCAATTTCTTTACCATCTGATGAATGGTTAGCAATAATAACCTTTTCAAGATTAGCTTTTGTATACTGATGTCCATCTCCGTTCAATGCTTCGATAAGACCGTCTGTACATGTAATTACGATATCACCAGATTTGACTGATATCTCATTATCGGTATATTCAGTACTTTTCTCAACACCTATAGGTTCCTGGATTCCAGAAATTTCTTTAACTGTATTTGTTTCTGCGGAATAAATGAAAATAGGATTTGTTCCGCCTGAAGCATATTGAATCTTATTATTAACACTGTCATAGATAAGAAGGGCAACACTTGCAAAGTGGTCGATTGTATTGTTTTCTGAAGCAATACCTCTGTTAGCCCAGCTTAAAATAGTTCCTGCTGTCTGAGTTGTGTTGATGATGAGACGAAGCATAGCACGAAGCTGAAGCATTACGTTCATTGAGTTAAGACTCTTTCCTGTAACGTCTGCCATTACGAAAGAAATACGGTCTTTTCTTGAAACCATTACGTCGTAATAGTCACCACAAATATTTTCTGCAGGATTGAATACTGTACCAATTGAAAGTCCAGGAATTGCAGGAAGTTTTGCAGGTACAAGAGATTTCTGTACGTTAGTTGCAATTTCACCTTCTTTTGCAAGACTGAATCTGTCTACGATTTCGTTGTGAATTGATGTCGACATAATTGCAGAAGCAACAAATTCACCAAGGCGTTTAGCGCTGTCAAATTCCTGTTCTGTAAAATCACCGTTAATAGGGTTCTTTGAAAGTCCGAGAACACCAACAGCTCTATCATTAACATAAAGCGGAATAAAAATATATGCGCCGCATTTAAGGAAGTCTTCATCTTTGTTCTGGAAAATTCTTGAATCTTTAGAAGGTTCATTAATCATTACCGGAACTTTTCCGTTAAGTACTTCGCCGAAAATATTTCCTTTTAATGGGAACTGCATATAGCGCATGTTCATTTCTACGCGCTGTTCTTTATGAGGAACATTTTCTGGAATTTCATATGGTGGAATGAATTTTCCTGAAAGGTTTTTTACGTTGAGAATATCCTCAAAGTCATCGAGAACTACTGAAAGTACACCGTCAGCATGTGTAAGTTCCATGATTTTTTTGCCGTAGCTGTCAAGAAGCGGTGTAAGCCCCTGAGGATTATTGAAGGATTCTGCCATTATATTGATGAACTGTCTGTTTACATCGAGAAGAGAAATGTCCTGGTCTTCGTAAACAATGTTCATGCGCTGCTGAATCAAGGTATTGTTATTGGCTGAACTGCCTTTTTTTGTACGGTCTTCTTTTTTCTGTAATGCTTTAAGTATTGCATAAGGTGTCATTAACAGAGATGCAAGTGTAAGCATAAGATAAAGGAATACAGGATCTTTTAAAAGATATGTAATTACTAAACCTGAAATTACAGAAAGAAGAGAAAGGAAAAATACAAAACTGACTTTTGCGGTTTTTCTTGCTTTAACTACAATGAGAAAAGCAAAGACAATAGTTGTTAGCCCTGCAGAAATCAGTAAAGGCAAATGTGCGTACTGGTTTAACAATTGTAAACTCCTGAAAAATTCTTATTTTAATTCTATCATAACAAATTCTAGCCGTCAAGAAAAATTAATTAATCTGACTGTCAGTGTTTTCACTGGAGATTGTGGAGTTTTCCATGTGATTCCTTAAAATAATTTTCTTGAACTTATTTGTTATCCTGTGGAACAGGCCGGTTCCGTAAGTTTTTGTAAAACTCACAGCCATCTGGTCGATAGGGTAATCTTCTCCGAATTTGTGCTTGAGGTCGTCCCAGTATTTAATCATCCATACGTAAAGGTCCGAAATTGTTCGTTTCTTGAACTTTTTCATTACCTTTGCATCATTTATTACCTGAACGACAGGCATATATACCTTGTTGAACCAGGAAAGAATTGCATCCGGCATTGTAATTTCCTCTTCTTGATTGAGATTAAGGTAATATTTGTGTGTGAGAATGTGGTTATAAATTACGTCATACTGTCCGGCAGTTGTAAAATCGAGGCACCAGTAATCAGTAATGTCACCGAAACTTGTTTCTGAGTAGAATACGCGTTTTTCGTAGGCAATAATCTGCTGGAGAAGGTATTTCATTGAAACACCGGGCTTGAGCTTTATTTCACTCTGGAGGCTGATTACTTCTGCGTCAATAAATTCAATGCCGCGGGCTTTGGCAACTGAAATACGGTGATTTCCGTCGCGGGCAAAGTAAAGACCGCCAAGTTCATAAAGAGTGACAGGCGGTAAAATGATGTTCTGAAGGTGAGCGCGGTCGATGCTTTCCCAGCGGGCTTTAAGGTGCGCATTTTTAGGGAAGAACTGATTGTCAAAATCTTTATAGCGGCCTTCGCTTCCTACGATAAGGTTTACGGGAACTGCCTGCATTCCTTTGTAAGTTTCGTTATTTGGTTTTAAAAGCTTCTTTAAGTCTGAAAGAGAAATAAGGCTTGCTTCTTCCGGTGTAAGGAAGTGCTGAATTCTATTAAAGAGGGCTTTATTTCTTGCTTTGTAAAAGTCGTCGTCAGTCTGCTGGCTGAATGATAATTCTGGCATTTTTACTCCGTAGTTTAGTCCACAATTACAGGAATGTCTGAAGAATCTGTAACTGGTAATTCAATTACATAATGACCGTAAGCGTTTACGATGATGCTCTGGTCATATCTAGAAATGCGTGGTTCATTAAGGTCATAGAGATGGATATGGCCGTGAACCATAAATGTTGGTTTATATTTTTTTAAAAATTTATTGAAGACTTTAAAGCCTTTATGGCAGTTGTCTTCATGGTCATGAACATGCCTTGGAGTTGCATGTGTCAGGAAAATATCAAGATATCTTCCATATCTGATTTTATTCATTATTAGCTGAGGAACAAGCTTTAAAAGCTTGAACTTCATCTGGTTTTCGGTGTACTGGCATTGTCCGTGATTATAATCTCTCGAACCTGATACGCCTGCAATTAAAAGCGGTGTAGGCTTTTTAGAAATCGGATGCGGTATTAAAAGGGAATTGTCGCGGATAACGCTGAAGCCTGCATAAATTGCGCCGCATGAATATTCCTTTAATTGCTGGTCTTCTTTCTGAAGTTCTTTATGAAAGTATTTTAAGTGTTCAAGGTTATGGTTTCCGAAAACAAAATAGGTCGGTTTGTTTAATGAACTTACAATGAAGTCAACATAGTCCATAGAAAGATCGCCGGCACACAATACACAGTCAATGTCAGCAAAAACTTCTTTTATTGTGCTGCTATATACAAACGGGTCAATCTGATCAGAAACTAAGAGAATCTTCATACATTCAATTACTTAGAGGCTTTATCGAGGATTTTTTCGAGGGTTTCTTTACCGATAAGTTCACACGGACGATTTTCTGCGGCTGCGGTTGCAGTTCTTGTAAAGCCTGAACTTGAACAGATGAAGGCTTTTGAACAGCCCTGAGACTTTATTTCATCAAGGGTTTTTCTTACGACTGCATCTTCTATAGGTTCTGTTTCTCTGAAGAACTTGATAAGGAAGGTCTGTTTTCTTACGCTTCGCCAGTCAGCATTTTTTGCTTCAGTTGCAATAATCTGACAGCCCCATTTTGTAAGGCCAACCTGCTGAGGTTCAAGACCCATTCCTTTGCCACAGGCAGACTGACAGATCTTTAAAAATTCCTCTTCAGATACAGTAAGGAATTCTTTCATGCTGTCATTTGCCTGAAGGTCTTTGTATTCTGAAAGTTTTGCGGCAACATCACGGAACGAACGGTTCTTTGCGTATATTGCTTCCCACTGGTCGATTGCTTTTTCGATGCGTCTTGTTTTTTCGTAACAGCTAGCAAGGAAGTATCTTGCATAAAGCGTTTCGTTTTTATCCTGGTCTTTACTTGAAGAAATTGCACGTTCAAAACAGTTGATTGCATTATCAATACTGTTTCCGGCCATGTAACAGGTTCCGGCTTCTACAAGTGACTTAAGGCGGAATTCTGCATCACGTCCTGATTTTTCAAATGCCTTTACGGCTCCTGAATAATCTTTGTTTTCTTTGAGGATTTTTCCAAGATAGTAATATGTTGAGAAATTTTCTGGGCATAAAGAAATAGCAAGGTCGATTTCTTTTTTTGATTCCTGAAGCTGTTTTGCTCTGAAAAGAAGAAGTCCCATGGCTGCGTGTGCTTTAACGTGACGTCTGTTGAGCTTGATACATTTGTCATAGAAACCGAGAGCGTTTTCTGATTTTCCTTTTGCATCATAAATTTTTGCAACGTTATAGAAGTTTTCTGCATCTCTTGGATTAAGTTTTGTAAGAAGGAGATACTGTTTTAAAGCTTCATCAGGCTGATTGAATTTAACATAAAGCGGTGCAATTTCCTGGCGGAATTCTAATTCTGAAAGCTTTTCGTCAAAAATTGCGTGCTGGTCAACGTATTTGAATTCCATGAGGGCAAGTTCACTTTTGCCGTCTTTGAGATATGCTTTTCCGAGGTAATAGTGTGCAAGATAATCCTGTGGGTTTTTCTGAATGAGTGCTTTTGCGAGTTTGATGGCTGCAGGAAGTTTTCCGGCTTTTACAAGTCTCTGTAAGCCTTCGATTTTTTTAGGAGAAAGAACTGATTTTAAAACGATTATAAAAAGAAGTAAAACACCAGATGCTAAAAAAATTATCGCAATTATAGAGCCTGTATTCATTTTTTATAAACTCCAACATTTTCAAATAATGTTAATATTCAGGTATGTCTAATGTATCAAATTTTGTTTATTTTTGTTTATTATGTACATTCTATTGAAAGAAAGGACTATTTGTGAGATTATGTCATATATGAAAGTTTTATACAAGAGATTAAGCTGTATCATGATTTTCCTCTTAAATCTGGGAATTTTATCTGCCCAGAATGTTTCAGAAGGCGTTCGTCTTTTTACCGAAAATCAGCCGGCTAAAGCAATTCCACTTCTTGAAAAAGAATTGAAGGGAGCAAATCCTTCGGTGGAACTTTACAATTATCTCGGACTTGCATATTCCCAGATAGGAGACTTTCAGAAAGCCTGTGATACTTTTGAAAGAGGACTTGGCATTTTAGGAACAAACAAAAAAGTCCTTTACTTTAATCAGGGAAATGCCTTCTACAGACTTGAAGATTATCAGAAGGCTTTGAACTGCTATTCAATGTCAATCGTCTGTGATGCAGATTTTGCAGAGCCTTACCTTAACAGAGCCAATACTAACTTAAAACTTAATAATATAGAGGACTGTATTTCGGATTATACAACCTTCCTTGAACTCAAGCCAAATGATGCCCAGGAACCTAAAATCCGTGAGCTTCTTGATCTTCTTCACCGCGAAAAAGAAGTAAGACTCGCAGAAGAAAAACGACGCCAGGAAGAAGCAGAACGCCTCAAGCAGGAAGAAGAACGTCTTGCTGCGGCAAAAGCCGAACAGGAACGTATTGCAGCTGCAAAGCGTGCTGAAGAAGAAGAACGCAGAAGACAGCTTCTTGAAGAGGTTGCAAATTCTTTGAAGCAGTCAGCTGATACTACAAACATGTCAGCCGGTGCTGAAGATGTTTTAAGTTATGACGAAGAATCTGATATTGACTGATAAGGTTGATTTTAAGACATAATTTATTTCTTTTTATACTATATTTACATAACGTGAGGGGATTATGGCAAAAAGTACACAGGCAGAAGAAAAAGTAAAGAAGACTTCTTCTTCCAAAACCAGAACTGCAGCATCATCAAAGACTGCATCAAAGACAAGTGCCGCAGGTGCAAAAACAGCAAAACCGGCAGCAAAAGCATCAGCAAAGCCGGCTGCAAAAACAACTGCAGCTAAAACTCCGGCAAAAAAGCCTTCATCATCTAAAACTGCTGCTAAAAAAACTCAGACTGCAGCCAAAAATTCTCCGGCAAAGAAAACTCCAGCCGCAAAGAAAACTCCAGCCGTAAAGAAAACTTCAGCCGCAAAGAAAACTCCAGCCGTAAAGAAAACTTCGGTCAAAACTGTTGCTGAAAACGATGATGTTTCTAAACAGATTGAGCAGAGTAACCGCGAAATATACGAGCTTCTTGTAAATAACCAGACCGATAGCTATAACCAGAGAGTAGCAGCCGTTAAGAAGGAAGAAACTAAAAAAATGGTAATTCGCTGTGCTGTACTCGCAGCTGTACTTATTGCCGTCATTCTTGCAGTTATTCTTCTTGCAAAGGGATGTTCTTCTTCTGACAAAGGAATTGGAGAACGCCAAAATACAATCATGCTTGCAAAACGCTATATGGAAAAAGGTCAGCTTGATCCGGCTATGGAACTTTTGAACAAGCTTCTTATCCAGAATGCAGATGATCAGGAAGTAAGCGACCTTCTTGACCAGCTTATTGAACTAAAAGCAAAGCAGGAACGCGAAAATGCACAAAACTTTATAGTAAATAATACCGGTGGCGGAAGTTACGACATCAATTTTGATACTGACAGCATTACAAACGCTTTTAAAGACAGTCTTGATTCTATGAGTCGTGAACTTAATGCTGCTAATGAGGCAAGTGCAAAAAATCAGGAACAGTTGAACAGACTGCTCGAAGCACAGCGTCAGGGAGAAAAAGAACGCCAGGCAGAAACAAAAGCTCTTGAGGAACAGAAAAAGGCTGAAGAATCAAAGAGAAAAGCAGAAGAAGCTGAACTTGCAAAACAGAATGAAAAGCTTCAGAACGAAATCAAAAAAATCAATGAGTTAATCGAACTTGGAAATGCAAGCCTGAACACTGGTAACAGCGGTGATGCAATTAAAAAATACCAGGAAGCATGTAAGAATCTTCCAATCAGTCAGGGCGAACCAAAATTCTCAGCATCTAAATATTCAGAAATTGCGTCAAACCTTTATGATGCGGCAGAAAAAGAAAAAAATCCTGAAACAAAAGCAATGCTTATGCAGCAGGCCGTTTCTTACGCTAATAACGCAATTGAAAAAGATCCGTCAAACGCAAAAGCTCACTTTATTCTTGCAATGAATGCAGAAAACAATAAGGATTCATCTACAGCAGAAAAGGAACTTGAGCTTGCCGTAAAGAATGATCCTAACAACTATCTTTATTATTACTATCTAGGACGCCGCCAGCAGATTAACAAAAAATATTCACAGGCACGTTCTTCTTATAATTCTTCAATTAAGCTTAATTCAAACTTTGATTCATCTCACTTTAATCTTGGTTTGACCTGTAATAAGCTTAATCTCCAGAAAGAAGCACTTGCATCATTCAGAAAGGCATATGCGGTTAATCCTCAGCATGCAAAGGCTTATCTTGAAGAAGCACGTCTTTTAAGAAGGGGCTTTAATGACCTTGAAGGGGCAATTAATGTCTATAACAAGGTATTGACTATTGAACCTGACAATATGGCAGCATTAAAGGAATGCGGTTCCGTATATGCAGAGACTGCTAATTATGTAAAGGCAGAAAACTGCTTCAGACGTGTAGTTGCAAAACTTGGAACTACACAGGATCCGATGACCTATTACAATCTTTCAACTGTTCTTTACAACCAGTCAAAGGTTACTGATGCCCTTAAATATGCAGTAGAAGCATATGATACAAAGGATATTCTTAAAAAGCCTGCAGAAAAGGCAATGATTGTTTATCAGTATGCACTTTGTACAGAAAAGAACGGGGATAAGACAAAAGCAATCAGTTTGTACAGAGAAGTACTTACACTTAATCCTTCTCATACATATGCAAAAATCAACCTTGGTATTATGTTCATGGAAATGAATCCGCCAGATGTTGATACAGCCTTAAGCTTCCTTACCGGAGCATATCAGGAAAATAAGAATAACTTTGAAGTAAACAATAACCTTGGTAATGCATATCTTTTGAAGAAAGATTATAAGAGTGCAGTTAACTATTATCTTAATGCCTCAAAGCTTAAACCTAAAGACGCTGAGGTTAAGATTAATCTTGCAAAAGCGTATACTGAGTCCGGGGAATTTGATAATGCCAAAATTATATACATGGACGTAATCAATATGAATCCAAACAGTTATGATTCATATATTGATCTTGCAAAGGTATGTATAGCATTGAATGACACTATAAGTGCTGAAGGTTATTTAACTGCACTGCAGAATAAAAAGCCTGAATATCGTACAAGTGAAGTTAAGGCATTGCTTGATACTGTAAGACCAAAGAACTAAAAAAGAACTAAATTCGTCTGGTCAAGGCACGCTTACGCTCAAGGCCTTGACTCAGCCGTTTTGAGGGTGTCTAACAAGCATACACCCTCAATAAGAAGCTCGGACAAAAAATCTGGGCTTTATTTTATATTAATGTTAAGTTAACTTTGCATTAACTATTTAGTGATACGTTTTACAAGCTCAAACATCTTCTCTTTTGTAACACAGGTCCAAACGGGCCGTCCATGAGGGCAGTGTGGATCTGGTAATGAAAGAGCTTTTACGGCCAGTTCTTTTGCGGTTTCCGGATCAAGATAGTAACCGTCTTTAACTGCCGCTTTACATGCAGTACTTGCGGCAATATGATTCATCAGTTTTTCAGGTGGAATTTTCTGGTCTAAAAGCATTGTCTGAAGGTCTTTTTCAGTTCCTGTCCAGCGCTCATGAACTTCTGTTATCTGATAGCTGCCGTTACCGTTGTTTTTAAGAATAAAGCCCTTTTCTTCAAGCTGGTCTTTGACAGACTCAAGGTATTCGTCATCGGCTTCGTTCTGGCTTTCAAGTTCGTATGGAATGAGCAGTTTCTGTGAACGGGCTTTATTAGTCATTATTGAGTCATAAAGGATTCGTTCATGGGCTGCGTGCTGGTCAATCAAATAAAGTGTATTTTCTTTTTCTACAAGAAGGAATACTCCCAAAGCGGTACCGAAATACTTAATCTCATCAGGAGAAACTGCGTTCAACGGTTGAGAGTCGTTTTTCGAAAGTGGACTGTATTCTTGTGAAGAGGATGAAGGTACGGGGCTATCTTGTTCTGATGCCATCTGAGCTAGCTTACTTGCATAAGAAGAAGTATTGTTCATAAAAACGCTTCGAAGGTCAGAATTATAGCTTTTTTCTTTTATTGAATTAAAGGAATTACGGCTGGTCGGAGCATTTAATCTTTCATAACGCGAAAGTCCTGATTCCCCGGAATATGATGCAGAGCCGGAATCAGAAAGCTGTGATGATGCAGAATAAGGGCTGTTATTGCCAGAATCAGAAAGCGGGCTTTCGAATAATTCCCTGTTAAATGTATTTTCGTAATAAGTTGAATCAAGCTCAGGCTTTAACGACTTGATTGTCGAGTTCTTGAAAAATGAGGCTGTCGTAGTACTTACACTGTGATGAAGTTCACTTGAGTCTTTAAAGCGGACTTCTTTCTTTGCCGGGTGAATGTTAAAGTCAACAAGCTTTGAATCGATTGTAACAAACAGGGCAGCAACAGGATGAGTTCCGTTTGGAAAGTATCCCATACAGCCATATTCAATTGCCTGCATTAAGGAGTACTCGTTGATTTTTCTGTTATTAACAAAGATGCTGATTTCTTTACGGTCAGTGCGGTAAATGCCCGGTTCACCGATGATTAAATCAAAGGTCCAGGATTTGTCGGCTGCGTGATTTGTCTGGGTAAAGAAAAGATCTTTCTGTTTTGCATAATCACATGCGGCTGTAAAGCGCTTCTTGAGGGAATCTTCTTTTGGAAGGTTAAGCTTTAATTCGCCGTCCTGGTAAAAGCGGAATTCAATGTTGTAAAAGGGAAGCGCTTTTTCGATGAAGGTATTAAGACACATTTTGCCTTCAGTTGCTGGGCGCTTAAGAAACATTCTGCGCGCAGGAAAGTTCTGAAAAAGGTTTTCAGACTGAACTGTAGTCCCAGAAAATGGTGTACCTTGCGTGATTTTATTTTTTTCGGTAACGCTTGTTTCAAGCTTGTATTCACCGGAATAAATTGTAAGTTTTGAGACGGCGGCGATTGAGCTTAAAGCTTCACCGCGAAATCCTAATGTTGAAAGGTTTAATAAGTCCTGTTCTGTAGAAATTTTGCTTGTGGCATGTGGAGTTGCTGCAACCTCCATGTCTTCTTTCGACATTCCAGAGCCGTTATCGATTACACGGATTTTATCAATTCCTCCGCCGTAAATTTCTACCGTAATGGAATCAGCACCTGAGTCGATTGCGTTGTCTAAAAGTTCACGGACAATTGCATTTGGGCGGTCAATAACTTCGCCGGCTGCAATTTTTCGTGCAACCTCCGGGGGGAGAATTCTGACAGGACGAGTTAAACTCATTGTCTTGTTCCTTTAACTGGTTCTCCGCTTGAGCCTGTCATTAAGTCTGCGTCAGAGAAAAGGTCAAGTTCCGGTGTATCATCAGAAGTAGGAGCCGGCTGATTCATAAGAATCTGGATTTTGCCTTCAATCTTGTCGATTTCTTTTTCCATTCCTTTGGCAAGAGCAATTCCTTCTTCAAAAGAAGAAAGTGCTTCTTCAAGCGAAATGTCTTTGCTCTTGATTTTTTCTGTAAGTTCTTCAAGGCGTGCAAGATTTTTTTCAAAGTTTTTCATATTTTAAGCTCCTATAAGCGTGTATTTTATAAAGTGTTTATTTTTATTAAGTTCCTATTTAATTTTTTTCTACTCAATTACGCGGGCTGTGATTTTTCCTTTTGCAGGAATAATTTCGAGTGTTGCACCTGGTTGTGTATCTTCAATTCCACGGATGATTTTGCCTGTTTCCTTGTCGCGGACCATGGAATATCCTTTTTCAAGAATGAGTTCCGGGTTGGACGCTTCAAGAATATTACGCATTTTTTCTATACAAATACGAGTTTCTTTTAAGCGTTCATCCATTCCGGAAAGAAGTTCCTCTTTGGCACAGTCAAACCGGTAAAGCAATGGCTGTTCGATTGACCTGAAGCGGGTTTCCATATTTTCAGGGGAAAACGACTTAACCATCAGTTTTAGGTTTTCGACCCTTGTTTTAATTGCAGTGTAATATTCAGTCTGCTTGTTCTGAAGCCATGCGATCACTTCTGTCTTTACCGGTGTACAAAGTTCGGCGGCGGCAGAAGGGGTTGGGGCACGCTTGTCTGCTGCAAAATCAGAAATGGCCCAGTCAATTTCGTGTCCGACCGCAGATACTACAGGGATATTTGATGCGGCAATTGCCCTGACTACACATTCTTCGCTGAAAGGAAGAAGGTCTTCAAGAGAGCCGCCGCCACGACCAACAATGAGTACGTCACACATATTAAAGCGGTTTGCAGTTTCAATCTGAGATGCAATGGAAGGAGCAGCATCTGCGCCCTGTACGATTGCAGGAAAAATAGTAATTCCGACACAGGGATTTCGGCGGCGGACAATCTGCATAATGTCACGAAGGGCAGCGCCTGTAGAACTTGTTACAACGCCGATAGTTTTTGGAAATACTGGAAGTTCTTTCTTTTTTGCCTGATCAAAAAGGCCTTCTGCAGCAAGCTGTCTTTTTCTTTGCTCAAGGAGAAGAAGAATGTTCCCTTCGCCAGCAAGTTCCATTGAATTAATTACAATAGAATAAGTTCCGCGGGGTTCATAAACGTTGATTGCACCTTTACATCTGACAAGCATTCCGTCTTTTGGAACGAATGTTAAAGATGAGGCGCGGAATCTGAACATTACTGCGCTTATCTGAGAATCCTTGTCTTTAAGGGTAAAGTACATGTGACCTGTGGAATTAGGTCTGTAGTTTGAAATTTCACCTTCCAGAGTAACCTGCGAAAATGACTTTTCGATAAAGCCTTTGAGAATTGAGTTGATTTCTGATACGGTATATACAGTCTCTTTTGGGAAGGTTTCGTCCATATTTTCAATTTTATACAATCCCATTAACTTTATCAACAGAAAATCCGATATATGAAAAGATGAAAAGTCTGATTATTTTATTTGCTGATAATTTCAGCAATTTTGGTTTTGAAAACAGTTTTGGTGGCAAAAGTGCCTTTGATAAAACCCTTGAATGGGCAAAAAATGTAAAAACAGCTTCGAAAATCGAAGTTTTCTGTCATGAAAGCAATAAAGCGCTTGTTGAAAAAAATGCAGAAAGCGGAATTTCGGTTAAATCAAAAGCTTGCTGGACAAACGAAGAGCTTTTTGCAGAAATCTCTGACAGTCTTAACAAATGCGATGCAGATTATGCACTGTTCTCATTTGCCTTTAATCCGTTCATTAATCAGGCTCTTACAGAAAAACTCATTGCTACTCATGAAAAATTCCGAAGTGAATACAGCTTTGCTGACGGCTATCCTGTAAGCGTAAGTCCTGAAATCCTTGATAAGGGACTTGTTAAAATTTTAAGTGAACTTATCAAAACAAAAGATGAATTAAAAAATGCTCCTGTAAGTAAATCATCAGTATTTGATCTTATAAAGACAGACATCAATTCCTTTGAAATCGAAACAGAAATCTCTACAAAAGATTGGCGTCTTTACCGCTTTGATTTTTCTTGCGACAAAAAGGAAAATTACATTGCCTGCACAAAGCTTTACGAAAAAGTTCAGGCTTTGAATGAAACAGAAAAAAATGACATTCAAAAAATCTGTGAAGTTGCTTCAAAAGAAGTGAAGGTGCTTAAAACAATTCCAGGATATTTTAACATTCAGATTTGTAAAGATTATCAGTCAAAAAGTCAGTACTGTGCATATTCACTTTTTGGTAATACCATAAAAGAAAATATGTCATTTGAAAACTTTAAATTGCTTGTAAAAAAAATCAATGATTTTAATCCTGATGCAGTCGTAAGTCTTTCTTTATGGGGAGATCCTGTTGTTCATCCTGACTTCTTTGATTTTGTAAATGAAGTAATATATTATCCAGGCCTTACAGTTCTTGTAGAAACTGACGGTTTTGATTTTACTAAGCCTGATTTTAATTCTGAAAACAGTGAAGGAAGAAACAAGCTTAAAGCTCTTTCTGATAAAGTCAGCAGAATGGGTAAAAGAAAAAACGGATATTCTCCAATTCTCTGGATTGTAAATGTTGATGCAATGACACAGAAAACTTACGAAGATATTCATCCTGGACTTAAGCTTGATAATGCTGTTGCATCAATAAAGCTTTTGCAGTCACTGTTTGAAGGCTCTGTATATTCCCAGTTCCTCCGTATATTGAAAAATGAAGAAGAACTTGAAAGTTTCTATCGTACTTACAAGGAAAAAGATTTTATCTCTGCAGGAAATTTCATAATTACAAAATATGATCATTTCTGCAAAAAGCTTCCGGAAATAAAGAGTGCAGATTTGTCTCCGATTGACAGAAATCCATGCTGGCACTTGAGAAGAGATTTTAATGTACTTGCAGACGGTTCAGTACCTGTATGTCGTGAAAAATCTTTTGAAACAGCATGCGGAAATGGAATAAGTCAGGACCTTGAAACTGTGTGGGCAGAGATTGATTCTGCAATGCAGAAGGATATTGAAAAAAAATACTGTGAAGGATGTTCGTGCTGCGATGAATACTATACCTATAATTTTTAATCAGCGTTCAATTAACCGCACTGTACTCGGCGGAAAACAGCGCCCGGCTCAGCCAAAAATGAATGTCTCTGTCATTTTGATAAATACTCACGGAAGTCATCTTCGCATAAAGAATCTTGAAATTCTCCAGCGTGCAGGTTTTGAAAAAATTATTTCAATGGAACCAAACGGTGATAACTACAATCTTGAAGATTTTGTAAATAAATTTCCTGATGTAAAATTTATTGTGCCGCAGGAAGAAGTAACTACCGGCGATTTGATAAATATTGGAATGGAAGAAGTTTCTTCAGATTACGTGCTTGTACTGAATGATTCTTTGAGTCTTTCTGCTTTCAGAATTTCTCCTGTTGCAATCCAGAAACTTGCAGACAGAAAACAGTACTGTTATGTTCCAAGACTGTTTATCGATAAAACACAGACATTACCAATCAATTTAATTCCTCACGTAGAAAAAGGTGTGTTAAAAGTTGAGGCTGTAGAAAGCCTTCAAGATAATACACCGACATTGTATCCATGTGATTTTATCGGATTGTATAACCGTCAGAAATTCATTCAGCTTGGCGGTTATGATTATACACTCGAAAGTCCGTACTGGCAGAATCTTGATCTTTCAATGCGTGCATGGCTTTGGGGAGAAAGAATCAGTATTACAACAACACTGGGGCTTTCGTATCTTGAAAATGCACCGGTAGAAGATGTAACAAGCAATTTAAGTCAGTTCAGATTCTATCTTAAAAACCTTGCGCCAAATTTCGTTCTTGATCACGGAGAAATTCCTTTTAAAACACTGTTCAGAATGTTCCGTCGTTCTGCCTGCGGTTTTGTAGAAACAATCAATCAGTTTAAAGATGCAAGAAATTGGGTTGAAAAAAATCAGTACAGATTCAAAACAGATGCATCCCTGTTAATCTCAAACTGGGGAAGTGAAAAATGAAATCAATCATAATTGTTCAGTGCCGCATTTGTTCAACTCGTCTTCCTTCAAAAGCCTTGTATAAACTCGACAATGATGTCCTTTTAGGCTGGGCGTTAAAGTCAATGAAACAAGTGCAGGCAGATGATTATTTTGTTGCCTGCGATTATGATTCAGAAAATAAACTTACTCCGGTCGTTTTAGAAAATGGTTTTAAAATTTTTGCCGGTTCTAAAGATGATGTGCTCGACAGATTCTGTTCTTTAATTGAACGTGAAAATCCTGATATAGTTTTAAGAGCTACAGCAGACAATCCGTTTCTGTTTTTTGATGCAGCTTCAGAACTTCTTGAAATATACAAGAGAGAATATTTTGATTCAGTTGATTACATAACTTATTCAGGTCTTCCTCATGGGAGTGGAATTGAAATCTTTAAGGCTTCGTCTTTGCTTAAGGCAAGAACCTTGACGGATTTAAGTTATGACCACGAACATGTAGGACCTTCACTTTATAATCACCCTGACAGATTCAAAAGCCTCTTCTTACCGGCACCAGAAAAATATAACAATCCGAAACTCCGCACTACGATTGACACATATGCAGATTACATCCGTGCTTGCGATGTAATTGACCAGTTAAAAGCAGAAAACAAAAATGCTCCGTATAATTCCCAGGACGTTTTAAAATGCCTTCAGAATCCTGCAATTGCAAAAAAGATTCTTTTTATTCCAAGCATTAAAAAAGGGCAGGGAACAGGTCATCTGCGCCGCTGTATTGAACTTGCAGAAAAAACAAAAGGCGTAATCTTCCTTGATGACAGTGCAGAAAAAAAAGAAGATGCTTCAAATCCTGACTCTCTTACAAAAAAAATTAATGTTGTTCCATTCCTTGAAGGATTTGATGAAAAAAGAATTATTCATAAGCTTCCGATTCACAATGAATACGATTTGATTGTCTGTGATCTTTTTAAAATGACAAGATCAAATTCAATTAAATATCTGAATCTCGGAAAAACTGTTTTAATTGATGAAGGCTCTGATTTTACAGCACAGGCAGATTATCTTCTCGATATTATTCCTTCAGATTTGAACAGAACCGGAAATCTTTCTGCGCCTTCTTTTATAGAATCGCCAGTAAATAAAAAGAATGCTTTTCCAGAAAACGAAAAGGTTAAGAAAATATTAATCTGCTTCGGCGGAGAAGATCCTGCAGGGCTTACAAAAAAGTTCATTCCGCTTTTTCTTGATACTGACTTTTTTATCACAGCTGTAGGAAATTACGAAGAACTCAAAAATTTTATTCCGGAACCTTTAAAGCATAAAATTACAGTGGAATCATCAATTCCTCAGTTGAAAGAACATTTATGTGAATATGACCTTGTTATTACTCACTATGGCTTTACAGCTTTTGAATGTCTTTACTCAAATACACCTGTACTTCTTGCAGCAACTACAAGACTTCATAAAAAACTTTCTGACCTCTACGGCTTTACTTGTCTTTCTAAAAATGAAATTACAAAGAAAAAAGTTTTTGATCTGATAAATGATAAAACAAAGTTAAAACCGTCTTATAAATTTGATGAAGCAAAACCGTCAGATTTATCACAGCAGATTATAAATCTTGCAAATGCTCAAGTTTATGACTGCCCGATCTGCAAAAATGGTAAAAAAGGAATTCTCGTAGAACGTACAGTTCATCACACCTTCCGTAAATGTCCTGACTGCAAAATGACCTTTATTTCTTTCTCAGATGACAGCGAATCTGTTAAATACGAAAAATCATACTTTGCCGAAGAATACAAAAAACAGTACGGAAAAACTTACCTTGAAGATTTTGAATCAATCAAAAACAGCTGTAAAGGAAGAATTAAAAATATTGATAAAGTTCTTAAAATCAAAAATGGTTCAGGCTTGAATATCCTTGATATCGGCTGTGCATACGGACCTTTCCTTTCTGCCGCTTTTGATGACAAGTGGAATCCTTTTGGAAGCGACATCGCTTCTGATGCCATAGAATATGTTAAAAATACTCTCGGCTTTAAGGCCACAAATGCTTCGTTTACGGATATTGATCTTGAAAAAGAATTCGGTCTTAAGGAACTTGATTGTGTCTCAATGTGGTATGTAATAGAACATGTCAAAGATCTCAAAACAGCATTAACCGGCATTAACAAAATGCTTAAAAAAGGCGGCGTTTTTGCCTTTTCCACTCCAAATGCCGCCGGGCTTTCAAGAAAAAAAGACCAGCATGCTTTCTTTACAAACAGCCCGAAAGACCATTATTCACTCTGGGAACTTCCAGAAACTCAAAATTACCTTAAGAAATTCGGTTTCAAAGTCAGCCGTATAGTACCATCAGGAATTCACCCTGAAAGAAGCCCTTTTATTAAAAAACATAATATCGGACCTCATAATATACTTTTCAGACTGTTAAAAATTCTTATGAAAATTAAGAAAAATGGCGATACTTATGAAGTATATTGTAAAAAAATTAATGGAATAACTGATGAGCAGTAAATCAATATTGATATTAGGTGCAGGTTTGATGCAAAAACCTGCAATTGACAGCGCAAAATCTCTCGGCCTTAAGGTTTTTGTAATCGACGCAAATCCTGATGCACTTTGTGTACCTTTGGCTGATGTTTTTAAGCAGATTGACCTTAAAGACAGAGATAAAATCGCAGAATATGCTGTTGAATTAAAAGAAAAAGAAAACCTTGTCAGTATTTTTACAGCCGGAACTGATTTTTCTGCAAATGTTGCCTATGCATCAGAAAAAACAGGCCTTTTATCTCATTCCTACGAAGCAGCATTAAATGCAAGCGACAAAACTCTTATGAGAAACTGCTTTGATAAAGCAAAAGTTTCATCTCCTAAATTTATAAAAATCGAAAGAAACAGAATCTGTGAAATTCTAACACCAGAATACGTTTCAAAAATCACATATCCGTGTGTAGTAAAACCTGTTGATAACATGGGCGCACGCGGCTGCAGAATGATTCGCGATAAAAGCGAACTCCTGTTCAGTGTAGAAGAAGCAATTAAATATTCCAGAAGCGGTAACTGTATTCTCGAAGAATATATGTGCGGTCCGGAATTTTCGATTGACGCACTTGTATACGATGGAACTATGACAATCACCGGTTTTGCAGACCGTCATATTTACTATCCGCCATATTTTATAGAAATGGGCCATACAATGCCGACAGATATTTCTAATGATAAATATATGGAACTTGTAAAAACCTTTGCTGACGGCGTTCATGCATTAGGCCTTACAAGAGGAGCTGCAAAAGCTGACATTAAATATACAGAAAACGGTCCGATGATCGGAGAAATTGCTGCAAGACTTTCAGGCGGTTATATGTCAGGATGGACTTATCCGTATTCATCAGATTTAAATCTTACAAAAGCGGCAATTCAGATTTCATGCGGCCTTACTCCAGATGAACTTGAAGCAAACCGTCACGGTCTTCCTGTCGACGGACACTTTAAGCTTTATCAGGCAGACAGTAAAAATGTAAGTGCCGAACGAGCATGGATTTCAATTCCTGGAATTGTAAAAAAAGTTCATGGGCTTGATGCTGAAAATACAGAATATGTAAAGCACATTTTTCCACGTGCAAAAGAAGGCGATAAAGTATGCTTTCCGCGAAATAACGTAGAAAAATGCGGCAATGTTATTTCAGTTGCAGATACAAGAGAAAGAGCTGTTTCGGCATGTGAAAAGGTTATAAGCGGAATTATTCTTGAACTTGAAAAAGATAATCCAGAAACAGAAAGCTTCCTTATGGGAAACAATCTTTTCAACGAAAAAGATTTTCCTCCTTATGCATTTAATCTTTCAAATTCTGTCATTGAAGAAATGTATGAAGAAGTTGCACAAAAAGATTTTATGATGCCGGCAAATATCGGAGTTAAAAACTTTATTCCCGAATGCCTTAATAAACCTGAAATACTTTCAGTAAAAGACTGGAATTATATTTCAATTGAAAAAACACTTGAGTTATTTGATAAACTTAAAAATGAACATAAAGAAATTTCTTACAGGAAATTCTGGACATATCTTGTGAGAGGAGGAATTCAGGGTGCACTTTATGCAGCAGAATAAAAAATTATTTACAGCGCTTTTTATTGCCTTCTCATTAATCGCAAATTCCTTTGCAGCCGAAAATATTGATTTGATGGAAACTGCAAAGAAAAAGGGAATTTCTGTTTACTGGGATTCTCTTTCAAATACCGGCATTCTCGAAAAAAACGGACAGCATCTTGTTTTCAGACCAGACCAGGAATTCGTATTGCAGAACAGTATTAAAATTTCTTACACAGATGCGCCAGTCATTTCAGACGGAAAAATTACTGTAACTAAAGATTTTGTTACGACTGTTGATGATTTCTTTACCCAGGAACAGAACAATTCCTCAAACCTTAAAATTGGAGCAATCCTTATTGACCCTGGCCACGGGGGAAAAGATCCTGGCGCAAATCAGGTTCATAAAATCAAAGGTAAAAACGTTACAATCCGCGAAAAAGACATTAACCTCACAGTAGGAAATATGCTTGCATCCATGCTTAAAAAAGCATATCCGGATAAACGTATTATCATGACAAGAAGCACAGATGTTTTCCTTACACTCCAGGAAAGAACAGAAATTGCTAACGGTGTAAAACTTGCCGAAAACGAAGCCGTACTTTACATTTCAGTTCACGTAAATGCATCTCTTGATAAAAAAGCAAAGGGATTTGAAGTCTGGTATCTTACTCCTGGCTACAGAAGAACTGTTCTTGACAAAAAAACAACCTCTGATCCTGAACTTTTCAAAATCCTAAACGAGATGATGGAAGAGGAATATACAACTGAAAGCATTCTTATCGCAAAGTTCATCATGGACGGACTTAACCTTCAGATTGGCTCAAAAACTGTCAGCCGCGGAATTAAAGCTGAAGAATGGTTTGTTGTCAAAAACTCTAAAATGCCTAGTGTTCTTGTAGAACTTGGATTCTTAACAAATTACGACGAAGCTTGTAATCTCAACGATAAGGCATACTTGCAAAAGTCAGCCCTGGGGATATATAATGGAATATCAGCATTCGTGACTCATTTTGAGAGATCGCGTGGATTCACAGGAACAAAATAATGAAAATTTTAGAATTGATAAATGTAAAAAATCTACAGAATGAAAAAAAAGCAGTAAAAATTTCCCTTATAATCATTGCTGCAATTTTTGTATTTTCCCTTGGATGGTGGATTCTTACAAAACCTGGAGTTAAATATAATTTCAGATTTGAAAATTCTCTTAATGGAAAAGTTTGTGTAGAAAACAGATATTTACCAAGAAAGTCTTATCCAGATAATGTTTTACAGTATGTGGATGAACTCATTCTTGGTCCTGAAACACCAAGATTCAAGCTGCTTTTTTCAGCAGGAACCAGAATCGAATCCAGCTTCGTAAGAGACGGTGTACTTTATGTAAACCTTTCCCAGGAAGTTCTGGACAGAACAGGAAGCTGTTCTGATATTAAAACTGGCATTGAGTTATTCAAAAGTAATGTTTTGAAAACTTTTAGCAAAATAAATACGGTTGAGATGTACATTGATAATAAGAGTGTCTATGCTTATGGGGAAGGAAACGAGTAAAGACGATTAAAACGGAAAAAAAATCGTTGACAAAACCCAAGAGTTATAAGATACTATTATAAATAAAACAAGGCTACATCTAATAGTATATTAAAGGAGTTTCTAAATGAAGAAAACTTGCTATTTATTGGCATCAGTAATGTTGCTCGCTGGTTCTCTTGCAGTTGCAGACGAAGCTATGTTGATGGACTTCACACAGCTCGACCCAGACTGCGTAGTAAATGAAGAGACTGACAAACCTACACAGAACAAACGTACTGTAATGGATTTCTCAGTTGCAGCAGGTGCTACATTCACAAAAGATCAGAAAGATCTTATGAAGACATCTTTGGCATTGCCTGAGTGGGAAGTTGTATTGAACTCTTCTGCTCGTAATGTTGGAAGTCTTGCAGAATCTAAAGTTGTTGCTGCTCCTGTAAAAGACAGCGCAAAAGTTCCATTTGCCGGCAAAAACGTAATGGGTGTTCGCGTAGTATTCCCATCAATCGCTTGTAATGCTAATGCAAAAATCGTTCCACCATTTGATATTCCTGCTTATGAACCATTGGCAGATGCAGATGATGAAGGTGTTCGCCAGGAACCAACTGATGAACAGAAAGCAAGTGGTAAAACACTTTTCGAAGATGGTTATGGTATCGTAAAGAACGTTGGTACAGTAAAATCTATCGCTGTTACAACAATGGGTATGAACTATCCACACGGACTTTATGTAATGCTTAAAGATAATGACAACATTGAACGTCGTTACTTCATGGGTTACCTTTCATTCGACGGATGGAAGACATTGGTTTGGAACAACCCACAGTATATCTCAGAAATCCGCAACCGCGAAATTCGTGTATACCCAATCTACCCACGTGGAGTACCATTCATTAAGTTCACTGGTTTCCAGATTACACGCGATGCAGCTCACATTGGTGACAACTACATCGGTTACTTCAAAGATGTAAAAGTTATTTACGACAAAGCAATTCTTACATCTGATCGTGATATCGCTGATGAAGACCTTTGGGGAATCATCACAAAGAAAGAAAACGCTCGTCAGACAGCTGAAATGCAGCGTTTCGGAAACAAACAGGTTAACCGCTATCTCGAAAAACAGAAGATGGCTGTTGAAAGCGAATTCACACCAAGCCTTGATGCTGACGCTGAAGGTAGCGCACAGACAAATGGTGGTCAGGGAGCTAACTAATTTTAGTTAGTTGATAAAAAAGGCGCTTCATTTTGAAGCGTCTTTTTTTTGCGCTGACAATAGTAACTACAGTTTTTGGAGATGTTATGGCAACAAGTATTAAAGTTCCTGGTAAAGATGTTATTCGAGGCAATTATGAAAACTACCGAAAATTGTTCTCAGTGTTGTTAAAAAACATTCAGACAAAAATTACCGGAGAAATTCAGTTAAATCCAAAACCTGTTTACAAATCCCGTATTAAATCCTTTGACAGTTATTATTCAAAACTGTTGAGATTAAAACCTAAAGAAGCAGTTGAAGAAAATGGTCTTGTATGTCTTACAGATATGATGGGAATCAGAATTATCTGTGCCTTTCTTGAAGATATTTCAACTGTTGAAAAACAGATTAAAAAGACATACGAAGTTAAAGAAATTGAACATAAAGGCAATCCTCAAAATATCCGTGAGTTCGGTTATGAATCAACTCACATTCTTATCAAGATTCCTAAAGAATGCCTTAATGTTGACGAAATTGAAGATGAAAATATCCGTAATCTTCCAATTCCCGAAAATCTTGTATGTGAAATTCAGGTAAGAACAATCCTTCAGGATGCATGGGCCGAGGTAGAGCACGAACTTATATATAAACAGGAATTCAATCCGTTTGACGGACCGCTTAGAAGAAAGCTTGCAAGTGTCAACGCAAGCCTTAATCTTGCAGATATTATTTTCCAGGAAATCCGCGACTATCAGGAGAAGCTTCAGAAGGAAGTTGCTGAACGAAGAACTTCGTTCTACGAACAGGCTGATATTGTTACTGATGATGAAAATAAAGTCCTCAAAAATAAAGTTGAAGAAACAAAAGATATTAATCGTATTTCACCATATGTTCACGGAACAATTGATGATATGATTCTTGCTGCAATTCATGCACACAATGTAGGTAACATTCCTGAGGCAATCAAGATTTACACAATGATTCTTGAAAATGACAGTGCAAAAGAAAATGCCGTTCTTTCTGTCATTCACAAGCATCGCGGAATGGCTTATTTTGCCCAGAATGATTACGAAAAATCTCTTGATGATTTTAAAAAGAGCAGTGAATATGATCCGAAAAGTTTCCGCTCGATTTATTACGAAGGAATTGTTTACAGCGTAATCGGTAATAATGATGCCGCAATTGACTGCTTTAACCGTTCCCTTGAAATAAATGAATTCCAGTCACATGCATTATTCAGAAGAGCACTTGCATATTATAATAAAAATGAAAATGACAAAGCGCTTTCTGACATCAAAGCAGCAGAAAGCCTCGGACTTGATTCTGATGAATGCAAGGCATTGCATAAAAAACTTGTCGAAAAGTTTGATATGGGAATGTAAAAAAAATGGAAAAAATATTTAAATTTTGTGTTAAATGGTATTGACGCAAATTTATATATTTGTTATAGTACATACATCAGTTACGCACTGATTGAATGTCTCCTTCGTCTAGTGGTTAGGACATCGGGTTTTCATCCCGACAACAGCAGT
>JAEDED010000035.1 GCA_016293495.1 Treponema sp.
GTAAGATTCTAAAAATTATCTTATTGTAGATAAGAACCTTTCTTCCTACAAATTGGGATTTGTATGGCTAAGGTATAAAATGATATTAAACGATGCAGTTTTAGTTGATAACAGCATCGTTTTGATATAAAATTTCCAGGGAAGGATGAAAAACTTTTGGTTAATTCTGCGTAAGTGAGACAAAATTTAAGTTGATAATCACATCAATTTTCATTTGTATCATTATGCAGGAAACAATCCGGTTAGGTTTGTGGATCCGGATGGAAGACAGAGTGCATATCTACCAGGCGGTGGCACTCAATTTGGAGGTCAGCCAAGAGGTTTGTCCTATAATAAAACAGAATATTTAAAAACGTGTGATACTATTTCTGACTTTGTTGAAGGCATCTCATCAAAGGGACGAGAAATTGTTGTATTATGGGATAAATTGTTTAATGGGAATCGATTTCTGAAACTTGCAATTGAAAAGCAAAATTCTTTACAGAAAGCTTACAATGAAATAGTTTCAGATTTTTCCAAGCAAGATTATGATCGTAATGGCGATGGTAAGATTGATAATTTTGAAGCAAGCATGTTTGCAAGAGATGTCAATTCTACAATGAACTTTAATTACTCAGAGTATAATGCTTCTGGAGAAAGGGTAATTCAAAGAGGACCATATACAATTGATATCCCACAATTAACAACGACAAAGGCTAAAGAAATTCTTCAAAATAAAATGAAACCAATTAAAATTCCGGAGTATCCAGTATGTGTAAAAGAATTATTCTAATTTCTATTTATTTAATTTTACTTTTCTCGATATATGGTGAAAGTATAAAATGTCCAGATGGCTCAAGTTATGAGGGTACTTTAATTGATGGTGTTTTTAATGGTTATGGTGAACAGTATTGGAATGAGAACCTTTATTTCAAGGGTAATTATGTTAATGGAAAATTTGAGGGTAAAGGATTACTTGTAAATGGAGAAAATACTTATGAAGGAGAATTTTCCAATGGCGAATATAGTGGGACAGGTATTCTTACTTCAAATTTTGGATATAAGTATGTAGGCACATTTAAACATAATCTTTTTAATGGAACAGGTTTCATTGTCTACCAAAATGGCGATTCTTATAAGGGTGATTTTAAGGATGGTTATTTCCATGGTTATGGAACTTATAAACACTTAAATGGTAAAATAGATAATGGTATATTTGAAAATGGTATTTATTTTGATCCGTTAAAAAAAATCAAAAACGTTACAAAAATTATATTTATTCTTACTGCAATAATTTCTATATGTGCTAATATTTGCTTTTTGATAAAAATAAAAAACAGAAATAATTAAACTTATGAAAAAAGGCATTCATTAACAACTGTTTACCCAAATTGTGATTTGTATTGCTAAGGTATAAAATGATATTAAACGATGCAGTTTTAGTTGATAACAGCATCGTTTTGATATAAAATTTTCAGGGAAGGATGAAGAACTGCAGGTAAATTATGCGTAAGTGAGACGAAATTTAAGTTGATAACCACATCAATTTTCATTTGTATCATTATGCGGGAAATAATCCGTTGAAGTTTGTGGACCCGGATGGAAGGGATGTTAATCCTTCTAACATGGGATTAAAACCAGAAATACGACAAAAAATGAATAGTCTTCAAAATCTGGCGGCTATTGCGAAGCATATAAAACAGTCGGGAAAATCCAATGGTATTGACTTGAAGCTTTCTTTTCACACAGATGGATGTTGGGCTCGTGCCACAGTAATTCGTGAAGAACTGGAGAAAAGTGGTTTTGAAGTAGAGGGATATACTATTGTAATATCTCCATTGAAATACGAAGCAAAACAAAAAGTAAAGCGAGGACAATTAAATCCTTCTGACATACCTATGAATGATGAGAAGAATAGATTCAGTTATCATGTTGGAATAACCGTAAAAATTGATGATGAATTATACGTAATAGATCCATTTTATGATGAATATTCTCCAGGCTTATCAAAGCAGAATGATTGGATAAAATCACAATATGGTGCATATTCTGACTTTCAAAAAAAGGATACTAAATATGCACACTTAGAATCTTTTGAGCGATTCAGAAATAAGAAAACAGGTGTATTGGCAGATACCAAAGCTACATTTAATTTTTCAGTGCAATGGCTTAATGAGCAATGAGCAGGATGTATATGATGAAAAAATTTTATTTTAATATTTTATTATCTTTTATCTTTTTTAGTTGTACTATTAATGGACCAAAATCGGGAATAGTTTTATGGGAATATAGTCCGAGTCTGACATATGAAAAAACTTCACAGTATGATTTTGATGAAATAAAATCTAATTATCCAAAATCAATTTTTATTGATTTTGAAGAGGTTGATAAATATTCGAAGTCAAATCATACTTTTATAATTCCCAAAAATAAGTTACACAGTGAAGATGATTTTGAATATCTTTCTCATTTTAATGAAATCCAGTTCTTTTCGATTTATCTCAATGGAAAGCATTATTTGACAGGTGTTAGTTATATGTGTGATTTGTCAGCACAGATACCTCGATTTCCATATGAAAATCCTGTTTTATTAATTTCAACTAAAAACGGGGGCCTTAAACTTTCAAATACAATAAATGATATTGATGGAGAATTTGGGTGGCAGGAATCGGATTTATCAGATTATGATTTTAGTGAGATAGAAAATTATTTTCATTCACGAAATAAACTGGTGAAATAAAAATCTGGTTAATTATTTTTTTTACCATGCCAAATTGTGATTTGTATTGCTAATGTATAAAATGATATAAAATGACGCAGTTTTCGTTGATAACTGCATCGTTTTGATATAAAATTTCCAGGGAAGGATGAAGAACTGAAGGTGAATTCTGCATAAGTGAGACGAAATTTAAGTTGATAGTCACATCAATTTTCAGTTGTTTTATGTAGTTTATACATCTGGCAACCCTTTCAAAAACTCTTCCACATTCTTATACTCAACGCCGTTTTCCAGCATCTGAGATTCTCCGCGATAGAGTACGCATTTTCGCACAACCTTGCCGAATTGAGCTTCTGTAAGAGAAATTTTTTCTTCGTCATTAATATGGCGGTACTGAGCAGGGAAAGTTTCCTTACTGTGTTTGATTTCAAAAATCTCGCATTGCTTTTTTGTCTTGTCCTGAATGACCATATCAAATTCACCTGAAGCAAATTTGAGCTTAAAGACAGTGCGCTTTGAACCATAGGTGCGCTTAGTTTCCAGGAAAACAATATCTTCGAGCATTCTGCCGCGGACATCTTCAAGGATTTTCTCTGTGATAATATCGCGCAATTCGCCTGTCAAAGAGCCGAAAACTTCATCCTGCATAAGCGAATAAACTAGCACTTGTGCCTGGCAGAATCGCATTCCACTCTGGGTAAAGATTATCCGTTCCTGTTTTTTGTTGCTGATAGGGATATTTTCTGTGTAAACGATTTCAAGTAAATCCAGAGCCTTTAAATATTCGGTAATTTCCTTAATATGAACATCTTTGATTTCTATAGTCTGTCTTTCTTTGTTGCGGATTTTCAGAATGTCCATAAGTTTTTTTGTGACTTCGCTTGCATCAAAAGTATCCAGAAAATCAGTGCGCTTTGTTTCATCTTTTTCACGGCGGAGCAGGTCTTTTGCAGAACCTAAATCGCTGGATTTAAAATCACGTGTAATGACATCAACCGTAAAGGCCTGGTTCATATCTTCGATAATTCTGTTGATGGCATTTGTGAGCTCATCTTTTTTATACAAATCAATCAGGTTGCGGAAATGATTTCCCCTGTCATAGCATTTAAGGGAATGCTGAATATTCTGAGCAATTGCAGTGTCTATGTATCGGCGGGTAGATTCATCAGTACGGAAAGAGGCATCGAAAGCATTTGCATCACTGTCTTCAAAATTGGTTTCGCCAGCTTTTAGTGTTCCGCCATAGCGAATATACTCATCGATATCATCAATTTTCAAAAGTCTTGAATATTCGCGGAAAGGTACGAATGTTGTATGAATAGTAACTGCACGGTCATAAAGTTCTTCGTTCTGAGCAAACCAGAAGCCCAGGGAATCTGTACCGGACAAAACAATTTTCATCCCCTGAACTGCGTACACATCTGAAAGAAGAGCAGCGTTATCGATGAATTTTTCTATAAGTGTGATTTCATCAATGAGGACATATTTATATTTGAGTTTGTTTGCAAGCTTCAAATCTGCATTCAGTTCTTCAATTGTGTTTTCTGTAGATGCTTTTATATATATGGCTGATTTTTGTTCTTCTTTATTCATGGCAAGAACAAGCTGTTTCAGGAGTGTTGTCTTTCCAGTTCTGCGGAGACCAAAAACAAGGCAAACTTTATCAGCTGCCGGAGTTTTTAAGAAATCCTGAATCTTAGAAAAACAGTCTCTTCGTTCATACTGGCTTGCTGTCTGTGCCATATTTAAGAGTGCTTCTCCATAGAGGGCTGACATTTTGAATTCAGGTTCTGGAGTTTCTTCTTCTGTTTCTTCAGAAACTGGATCGGGCAGAGTCTTTTTTAATGCTTTCAATTCTTTCTGAAGTTTTTTTCTTTCTTCAATCTGAGGTTTGAGAGTATTTGCTTCCTCTTCAGAGATATAGCGGCTTTTTGATTTCCCGTTTTCTTTCCACTGCTGATAGTAATATTTTTTGTCGTTTATAACCTTTTCAATAAGGTATCCAACAGGAAGTTTTGCAATCTGTTCTTCTAATTCGCTTATATCTGCCATAGTAAACCTCTTACAGATATTTAACACCAATTACCACCAAAAGTAAAGGTGGTAATTGGTAGTAAAAGTAAAAAAAGTAATAAGATGTTTTTTTCCTATATCTCACTATTTTGAATCTTTCTTTTTGCCTTTTCCGTACAATTATTTATTTAAATCTCTCCCATTATTATAGGACCAATTATTTTATCTTTAGGATAGTTTTGTTCTTCATTTGTATGAACAGCAAGTGAAAGGTAAATTATTGCTTCACGAACATAATGAAGTATCTTTTCAATCTTTCGTTCAAATTCATCGATTGTTATTTGATATGCAAAATCGTCATAGGGATAGATATTTTCAACATTTTTGTATTGAGTAATTTTAACATAACGGTGCTCAAGGCAATTTCTTATTTCTGAAAGTTCTTTTGCATCATCATCAGTAGAAGCTAGATATTCTGTATCTGAATGAAAATCTTTACTTAAATAATATAAACCTCGTAATGGGTTATTATTTAAACTTTCAATTATTGGATTTATGTTTTGTTTCTGTTTACCTTCATACCATATTGTATGAAAAGCAATACTACGAATATTTATTTTTAATTGTAAATAATCATTTAAGAAGAATGCGATTTTATCAAGTATAGAATAAAGGTTTTTATAGGCTGTTTTTAAGAGTTCATACTTATATCCATAAAGTGAATAATCAAATGTATTTACTAAATGAGTTTCTTTATCTGAAAAATGTTTTTCGTAATCATCTTTTTGTTTAAGATATGAATAATATATGTACCTTGAAGAAGCAAACTGTTGTTTTATTTCATTAAACAGACCATGAAATTTTGGAGGTTCATTAATCGAAGCAATCATATTAGGTAGATGTAATATGTCATGAGCTACAAAACTTTCATTATAAACATCGTTTAAGGGATTTAGAAATAATGAATTCTGAAGAACCCATTTTCGATATTCTTTTTCTTGTTCAGATAAGTCATTGAAATAATCAGAGGATATAAAGTCTTGTTTTAAAAGAGCAGGATTTATTAAATTTTTGTATTTAGAAAAGCTTTCTTTTGCTTCGGTATAGACATCATTTGATTTTATTGCATTTTCTAAAAAGGGGTATGCTTTTTTACATAATAAAGCTGCATGATTTTGGTCATAAAGACTGCGAGCATATGTATTAAGCCCCATTCCAAGATTTCCTTGTGCCATTCCAAAATCATTATGAATTTCCAAAGCTTTTTTCCAGGCCTCTATTGCATAAATAATTCTCCCAGATTCTGAAAACAAATTTCCTAAATTTGTATAGCTTTGAACGACAAAGATTTGTGATTCATTTTTGTGTTTGCATTCAGTTTTTAGATTTATACATTTTCGATAAGCTTTTATTGCATTAATATGTTCGAGATTGTTATATATCCATAACTTTTTTTCTGAATGATTTCTTAACGAATCTAGATAAGAATAAACATTACCTAGATCATAATAAAGAACAATTTTTGCATCTATTGAGAAAGTTTCATTGTTAAGTAATTGATTTATTTTATCGACAAAACTTTGTAGTGTATCTTCATCCTTTTCATCAAACGCAGTGTCAATGCCCATGCTGATGCTATTTACAATACTCTGCCAATTATTCATATTAAACACCTATGCTTTATTATAATACAATAAACTCTCATGTCTTTGTATTAATTTTTTTAAAGATATAATCTGACCGCAGGCTAAAAACCTACCGCCCACGAACTTAAAGTAAAAAGTTTAAGTAAATCCTGAATTTCAGTGAATTCAGTTGAATTCATTTAATTTGTCTTTTGGGAAAAATAGTGTTATATTTTAGATATCCGAGGCAGAAATACCACTAATTCTAGCTTATTTGTTCACCGAAGTTCATTTAACTCCGTTTAAAAACAAAAAACCACTCATTTCTGAGTGGTCTGTTATAGCGAGGGTAGGACTCGAACCTACGGCCTCCGGGTTATGAGCCCCAGGAGCTTCTTAGGGATCCCCCCCTAAGGCCTATTCTGCCCGAATCGAAGTATTACGTACGATTACATCGTGAGCCGAACCTTCAGAAATTGAAGCAGGAGATACAAGAGTAATCTTTGCTTTATCCTGAAGTTCAGGAATTGAAAGGGCACCACAGTTACACATTGTGTGTGTTACTTTGGAAATTGTCATTGATACGTTATCGTGGAGGCTTCCGGCATATGGAACGTATGAGTCAACGCCTTCTTCAAATGCCATTTTCTTTGCTCCACCAAGGTCATAGCGCTGCCAGTTTCTTGCACGGTTACTTCCTTCGCCCCAGTATTCTTTAACGTAGTTACCGTTAACGATAAGTTTGTTTGTAGGAGATTCATCAAAGCGTGCAAAGTAGCGGCCTAACATTACAAAGTCTGAACCCATTGCTAGTGCAAGAGTAATATGGTAGTCATGAACGATTCCACCATCAGAACAGATAGGAATGTAGATACCAGTCTTTTCATAGTAAGCATCACGAGCTTTTGCAACTTCGATAGTTGCAGTAGCCTGTCCGCGTCCGATACCTTTCTGTTCGCGAGTGATACAGATTGAACCGCCGCCGATACCGATCTTAATAAAGTCTGCACCTGCATCTGCAAGGAAGTTGAAGCCTTCTGCATCTACAACGTTTCCAGCACCTACTTTTGCGTTAGGCCATTTTTCGTGAATGTCATGCAATGCGCGGCGCTGCCATTCTGAGAATCCTTCTGATGAGTCGAGACAGAGAACATCTACACCTGCATCGAGAAGAGCAGGAACGCGTTCCATATAGTCGCGTGTGTTGATTCCAGCACCTACGATATAACGTTTCTGGCTGTCCAGAAGTTCATTTGGATGTTCTTCATGGCTTGCTGCATCTTTTCTGAATACCAGATACTGAAGCTTTCCGTCTTTGTCGAGAATAGGAAGCTGGTTTACTTTATTTTCCCAGATAAGGTTGTTTGCTTCTTCCAGTGAAATTCCAACTTCTGCCTTGATGAGCTTTGCAAGTGGTGTCATGTATTTGCTTACTTTTTCATTTGAAGTTGTTTTGTTTGAGCGGTAGTCACGGTCTGTGATGATACCCATGAGTTTTCCGTTAGGAGTTCCGTCTTCTGTAACTGCTACAGTTGAATGTCCTGTTGATTCAACAAGGGCTTCAAGTTCTGCAATTGTCTGGTCTGGGCGGATATTTGAATCTGAAGTTACAAATCCTGCCTTGTACTGCTTAACGCGTGCGATCATAGCAGCCTGATTTTCGATAGTCTGAGAACCGTAGATGAATGAAATTCCACCCTCTTTAGCAAGGGCAATTGCAAGTTTGTCGTTTGAAACAGCCTGCATTACAGCAGAAACCATTGGAATGTTCATTGTTAATGGACACTTTTCACCAGCTTTCTTGTTGTACCGAACAACAGGTGTGTTCAATGTTACGTTGGAAGGAATACATTCCGCAGACGAGTAACCAGGTACCAAAAGGTATTCACCGAATGTGTGTGAAGGTTCTTCAAAATAATATGCCATAATACAGCTCCTTAATAGAAATAAAATATAAAATTAAGAATCAAAGGAATGGATACACCACACCCGTGATTTCCAAAGTTCATAATTATGTTATGGGAATTAATTGAAGAAAGGCGAAATATTCAACAATTAACTCGAATATTTCATAAAATTATACCCAAAAACGGCTGATTTTTTCAAGTAGTTTTTTTATATTTTTTCTGTTATTCTGTCATTATGACAAAATTAATTGCAGGTCCAATGGCAACCTTGAGCCACCAGGGTCTTCGTAAAATCTACGAAGATTTCGGCGGTTGCGATGAATACTACACAGAAATGATCAACGCTTCCTCTTATCTGACACACGGTCAGTTTGAAGGATTTTATACATTGAACGAAATTGCAAGCGACAAAATTGTCTGGCAGCTTACAGGAAAAGAGGCTTCTCCCATGGCAAAGGCTGCAAGAGAATTATGCGAACTCGGCGGAATCGGCATCGACTTGAACATGGGTTGCAGCGCTCCAGAAATCGTAAAGACCGGAGCAGGCATTGCATGGATGATTAAGCCGATGGAAGAAACAAAGGCTCTGGTAATCGAAGTTCGTAATGCAATTGATTCCTTTAACTCAGATCTTACAGCAGAGGGAAAACACAAGAAGCAGCGTTTAAGCGCAAAATTAAGACTCGGAGACGAGGACTTTACAGACGAAGGCTTTTTCAAATTCTGCGACATGCTTTACGAAAACGGAGTAGAGCAGCTTGTCCTTCACCCTCGCACCCGCAAAGAAAAACTCAGTCGTCCTCCGCGCTATCAGTATGTCGAGGATCTTGCAAAACACTTCGAAAATAAAATTCCTGTTATCTTAAACGGAAACGTCAAAGACCTTTACACTTTTGAGAATGCCTTAAAAGCTGCTCCTTCGTCAGCCGGTGTAATGCTTGCGCGCATCAGTGCCCAAAAGCCGTGGATATTCCGGGAACTTTCGAAATCTCCTGATTCATCTTTGGCATCACAGATTTCACAAACTTCTGCATCTCAATTTCCGAAGGCTTCTGTGTCAGGAATGTGGAAAAAAACTGCAGCCGATGACGGAAAAGAATCAATCCAGATTGACCGCCTTAAAGTCGGCCTTGAATATATCGAAAACCTCCGTCTATATCAGCCAAAGGAATTCCACGAAACGAGAATGCAGAGATTTTTTGCATACTACTGCGACAACTTTTCTTTTGGCCATTACATAAAATCAAAAATGCTTAACTGCAAAACTCTTGATGATGCTGAAAATACATTTAAAAGTTATTTTGACGAAATGCCTGGTGACAGGTTTATTTCAATTTAAAAAGAAACAATTGACGGCATAACCTCAAACTGGGTTAAAATCAGCTTTTGGCACGAAAATGATAAAAACGGAAAAGAAATCGAAAGCTTTACATAACTCTGGTGCTTTGGCGGATATTTGAGTTATTATTAATCAATCTGCTTAATCAGTTTGGATTCTTCTTTATAATGGTAGGTTAAGATGAGTTCTTCTGACTCATCATCTGGAAAACTATATCTTGACTCCTCATCGGTATAATTAAGCTGCCCATTCTCTTTATCGTATCTTACTATCATTTCTCCGCTTCGCATTCCGATTCCTGAATAATCAGCCAAAAGAATTCCATAAGAAAGGATTTTTTCCAGATCAATTTCAAATTCATTGATTTCAAATCTTAATTCTGGAATGATTTTGAATTTACCCTTACCCAAATAATTCAATGTAATTGATTTAAAAGTATCTCTTTTGTATGTGTCGTCAGGAATAAAGCGACCCTCAAGATTATTAATGTGTCGTATTTGCTCTGGATCTTTTTCTACAGAAAACGCGCAAACATAACCTGTAATTCCTGATTCTGTTTTTACGTTATACCAGCGAAACTCAACGCCATTAATAATACTTTTACTGTTGAAATCTATTTTAATGAATTCAAGCTTTGAATTTAGCTGAAGAGTGGTTAAAGTTTCACTATTTTCATTTGGTTCTGATTTGAGTTCAATTCCGTTTTGTGGCCGCACATAGTAATATTCTTTTACTATCTCTTTTGTAATTTCAGTTTTTTCTTCTACTTCAGGTATTGTTTGAACAGGTGTTTCAATTTTTGCTGTTTTTTCTTTTATGCAGCTGATCATAAAAAAACATAAAGTAATAAAAATAACAGTTTTTAATTTCATAAATTTCCTCTAAAAAGCAACAGACAGATTTATAAGTATTATAACTCATAAATCTGTCTGAATGTTAATCAAATAAAATTGAAATAATTTTGAAATATTAAACTTACAATTTTTTTACAACCTCAGCTGCTTCGTTAAGTTCAGGAACATCGAGGCTTTCAATATCACCTGCATCAACTGCAGCGCTTGTTTCTGCCTTCATCGGGAGGCGTGCAAGAACTGGAATGTTGAAAGTCTTTGCAATGTTTTCGATATTGCTCTGACCGAATACGTAAATCTTTTCGTCACATTTAGGGCACTGAACATAGCTCATGTTTTCGATCAATCCCAGAATAGGAATATTCATCATGTTCGCCATCTTGACTGCTTTTTCTACAATCACGCGTACAAGCTGCTGCGGACTTGAAACGATAATAATACCGTCAACAGGAAGTGACTGGAATACAGTAAGAGGAACATCTCCAGTTCCAGGAGGCATATCAACAAACATATAATCAACGTCGTTCCATACAACATCTGTCCAGAACTGTTTTACAGCACCTGCAATTACAGGACCTCTCCAGATTACAGGATCATTTTCGTTCTGCAAAAGGAAGTTCATAGACATAAGTTGGATTCCGGAATCAGTAACAACAGGCTTTAATGCGTCCTGGCCTTCAATTGCTTCAGCGCGGGATTCACCCATACCAAAGCTTTCAGGAATTGAAGGTCCTGTAATATCAGCATCAAGAATTGCAGCCTTAAAGCCTTCCTTATTCATTTTGCAGGCAAGAAGGGAAGTAACAAGTGATTTTCCAACACCTCCTTTACCGCTTACAATTCCGATTACCTTTTTAACTTTGCTTCCTTCATGAAGCTGAACGTGCATATCGCGTGATGAACAATCCTTAGATGAACATTCTGAACATTTATGATTACAATTTTCTGCCATTGTTTTATTCTCCAAAAAATTTTTTTCCATTGATTTAAATATACTAATAATTTATATAAAAGTAAACTGATAGGTAGGAAATGAGCTTTGTAAATTGTGTGGTTTGCTATACATCTGAACTAAAACAATGCAGTTTCTTGCTACTAAATCTTGCTAATTTATATACTTTAAATTATAATAATCTAAAGTATATAAAAGAGGTAAAAATGTGTTTTTAGGAAGAAAAGAAGAACTTTCGATAATGGAAGAATCTTTCTGTTCAAAGAAATTTGAATTTCTTGTTCTTTATGGAAAAAGGCGGATAGGTAAGACTTCTCTGCTTAAGATGTTTGCACAAAAACACAATGCACTTTTCTTTTCAGCACAGGAAAAGAATGATGCCTTAAATCTTGTTGATTTTTCTAGAACAATTCAGGAGTATTTTGAAGACGGCTTTTTTTCTGATTTTAGTGATTGGGAAACATCCTTCCGATATATAACGGCAAAATGTAACGATTTGGAAAAACTTGTGCTTATAATCGATGAGTTTCCATTTATTGCGATGGAAAATCCGTCTATAAAAAGCATTCTGCAGCATACGATTGACCATTTTTGGAAAGAAAAAAACATTTTTCTGATTCTGTGCGGTTCAAGTGTGAGTTTTATGGAAGATGAAATTCTTGCTCACAAAAGTCCGTTATTTGGTCGTTCAACTGTTCATATCGAGTTAAAAGGTTTTGATTATTATGAAAGTTCAAAGTTTTTTCCAGAATATAGCAGTATTGATAAACTGATTACTTATGGAATTCTTGGAGGTGTTCCAAGTTATCTTGATTCTTTTGACAAATCTAAAACTGTTGAAAAAAATATTGCTTCAAAAATTTTGCGCGAAGGTTCTTTCTTAAAAGACGAGCCTGTTTTTTTACTCAGACAAGAACTTCGGGAACCTAGAATTTACAACAGCATTCTTGAAGCAATTGCCAGTGGTTCAACGAAGATAAATGAGATTGCTAGTAAAATTCATGAAGAACCTCAAAAATGCTCAAAATATTTGAATACGCTATGTTCAATCCGGCTTATTAAGAAGGTTGTCCCTTGCAATGAAGAATCTAGTTCAAGAAAGTCCATTTATAGAATATGCGATAATTATCTTCTATTCTGGTATCATTTTTTATTTAAACAGAAAAGTTATTATGAAATTATTGGTGAAGAAAAATCTGCTTCAGAAATAATGAAAAGTGAAAACATAAATTTATATATGGGAAGGATTTTTGAAGAAATCTGCCTTGAATATATGATTTGCCTTGCAAAAAATCAGAAACTTCCTTTTATTCCTGTAAAATACGGAAAATGGTGGGGTAACAATCCAGCAAGGAAAATGCAGGACGATATAGACGTGCTTTTGATAGATAAAAGTGGCGTTAATTTTATAATCTGCGAATGTAAATTTAAAAATGAACCATTTGACAAAGGTGATTTTGAAACAATGCTTTCAAGACGTTCTGTTTTTCCTTTTGGAGAAAGATTTTATTTTTATGCCTTCAGTAAAAGCGGTTTTTCAGACTGGGTATATTCCAACGCAGCAAATAACGATGTGAAGCTTTTGATGCCTGATGATTTGTTTTTTATGCAAAGTG
>JAEDED010000017.1 GCA_016293495.1 Treponema sp.
TTACGAACGATAGCACGTCCTACAGCAACACGCTGTCTCTGTCCACCAGAGAGAGCCTTTGGTTTACGTGTGAGGTACTGTTCGAGGTCGAGCTGTTTAGCAGCAGCTTTTACACGACGGTCGATTTCGCTCTTGTCCATACGACGGATTTTAAGACCGAATGCCATGTTGTCATATACTGACATATGTGGATACAAAGCATAGTTCTGGAATACCATTGCGATATCGCGGTCTTTTGGTGGAATATCGTTCATTACTTTACCGTTAATGAAGAGTTTTCCTTCAGAGATGTCTTCGAGACCTGCGATCATACGAAGAGTTGTTGATTTACCACATCCAGATGGTCCTACGAAAACACAGAATTCTTTGTCTTCGATTGTGATGTTGGAATTAGTTACGGCGCGAACATTTCCGTCGTAGATCTTTCCAATACCTTTAAGTTCTACTTTAGCCATTTATGGCCTCCCATTTGATTCACCGAAATGAATCGTTTATATTATTGCTACTATTTTACGACACAATGAAGCAGAAGTCAAATTTAAAAATTGAATTTTAAGAGGAATTTGCAAGGAATTTCAAGGAATTTAGAGGAAATTTCAGTTTTCTTTGAAGAAAATTTTATTTTTTCTGAACGATAATTACTGTAAGATCTTTTTTTACAGGCACGTCATGCGTATAGTTCTGGAACATATTGATGATATACGAAAGTTTTGCTTCGGCCGATTCTGCAGGGCTCTGTAAAAAAGCCTGACAGATCCTGTCCTGACCGAAAGGTTCGCCGTGAACATTTGACGCATTCATGAAAGAATCGGAATAGATTATGATTGAATCGCCATGATTAAAGGCAAAACCAATTCCCTTGTAATCTGAAGTAATTTCTTCTGTACCGACAGTTCCCTGAGCCTGCTGGGCATATATGTCTGAATTAATCTGAATTGCCATACACTTGGAACCTTTTTCGTTTCTGTAAAAGGCAGGCGCGTGTCCGACATTGACATATTCAATTCTGGTATCAAGAAGGCGTATCAGGATTGCGCTAAGGGAATTATCACAGTCCCCTTTTTCATTAATAATGCCGGTATTAATATTCTGCATAACTTTAGTCAAAGGCAGAAGATTACCGTCAGTAAAATTTACCGATACAGAATTTTTTGCAAGACTTATAAACTGTTCAAGCGAAGAATCACTTCCGGACGCTTCACAGAAAGCAAGCCCTTTAAGGATATTTGAATCAGTGAAGAATTCGAACATATTGGAAGAAAGAGTTCCTGACGGTTTGTGACAGAATGCAATTTCGAAGTTGTCGAATACAGGTGCCTTATTAAGATCAAAGGTCTGGTGTTCAGGGAGCGCAGGCTGTGACGGCATTATTACGATTTCTGGTTCAGGCTGAGAATATATTTTGTTAACAGGAACGATTGCGGTAGAAAGTTCTTCTTTAAGTTCCGTGATTTTTTTTGTTGAGATTAGGAACATTGTGGCAAACATACACATTGGCCAGCCTGCGTTTGTCAGGTAAGGAAGATAATTCAGGCTCATACCGTTATGGAAGAAAAGATCAAACAGCAAAAACAGCGGTACTAGAGAAACACAAAGTGTAAGCTTTACAGAATTCCTTTTAGAAGAATTCAACTGAAGGTATAAAACAAAAATCACCTGAATTATTCCGGGAATAAATCCAAAATATGGAATCCAGCTTATAAAACCTATTGAAAGCCTCATCGGAATGCAGAGATAAACGAGCTGAGGAACAATCAGGACTGCGGCACGTATTATTATGATATTTGTTTTGACAGTTCTTTCAAAAAAGGAATCAACGAAAAGCGTAAACAGAAAGAAAATAACGGCAGGCAGAACAAAGCCTGTTACTTTATAGAAAATATTGTAATTAAGCTTGTAAAAATTAAAAAACGGAAGTTCGTTTACATAAAAAAGTGAAAGTGCAAAAACAGAGATAAAACACATTAACGAATAAAACAAAACGTCACGCTTTGAATTAATTTTAACGAAAGTCTTGAGCGAATAAAATCCGAGGAATAATAAAATACATGCAAAAACAAGATAAATCTGGCTATTCCAGAAACGGTCAGCTACCCATGCAAGCTTTGCAGTATTGTGCAGGGAAAGAAAAGCATTTGACCTGAAATAGCCTCTGTTCTGAACGAAAATTTCAACTGTAATTGTATTAATTCCGGGCAGTAATAATTCCTCAGGAATGTCATAAAAACGAGGTTCGTAGCCTGAAGAATATTTTTTCTTTTCGTCAAAGCCTGTTGAGCCTACAAGATAATGGTTAAGATAAACACGATCGGAATATGAAATGCGGCCAAAATAACATGCGATGTCTTTTTTTTGCAGAGACTGAGGAAGCATAAAGGTTTTTGTAAGATAGATTGTGCCGCTTTTGCCGGGAATGAAATTCTGAAGGTTTTCAAGTTCTGCATCAGGAAGATATTGTAACGACACTTCTTCTGTGTTGGGATTTTTAAGGGAATATTTCCAGCCTGAATCAAGTTCAACTTTATCAACAGTATTATTGCTGCAGGAAACAAAAGCAGCTGAGAAAAATAATAATGTAAATAGAAGAAATTTATTCAAAACTGAAGTTTTCATAAGGATAATTTTTGATTATTATAGAAAAAACGACGTTTTATTGCTAGATAGTGACAGAATAATTCAGTTTTTTGTATCGACTAAAAATCATCAATTATGTATATTCAAAGTTACAAGTTTACTATCAATTGCTCACTAGATTACTTGTTGAAACAGAAAATAATTTGTGGAGTTTTATTTTATGAAAAAAATTCTCGACTGGAATAAATATGCAGAAGCTGCACGCCGTGTCGTTGCTGAAGGCTGTGTACTTGTAGAAAATAAAGACAATGTTCTTCCATTAAAAAAGGGAACTAAAGTTGCCGTATTCGGAAGAATTCAGCACAACTATTATAAAAGCGGAACAGGTTCCGGAGGAATGGTAAACGTTTCCGACATTTATGGAATCACTGACGGACTTAAAAATTCCGCAAGAGTAAAAGTCGATGAAGAACTTGAAAACGTTTATCTTGAATGGGAAAAAGAAAATCCGTTTGAGGTGGGAATCGGCTGGGGACAGGAACCATGGTGTCAGAAAGAAATGCCTGTTTCAAAGGAACTTGCATCTGACTGTGCTTCAAGAGATGACGCTGCCGTAATCATAATCGGACGCACTGCCGGCGAAGACAAAGACAATCTTGAAACAGAAGGTTCATGGTATTTAACTGCAACAGAAAAAGAAATGATCAAAAACGTTTCTGAAGCTTTTGAAAAAACATGTATTGTTTTCAACACCGGCAATATCGTCGACATGAACTTTGTAAAAGAGTTCAATGTCAAATCAGTTCTCTATGCATGGCAGGGAGGAATGGTCGGCGGCCTTGGTGTAAGCGACATCCTTACAGGAATTGAAAGCCCTTCAGGAAAACTCACTGACACAATCGCATGCTCGATTAAAGATTATCCTTCAAGTGCAAACTTCGGAAGCCTTAAAGACAATGTTTATGCAGAAGACATTTATGTCGGCTACAGATATTTTGAAAGCGCTGCAAAAGACAAAGTTCTCTACCCTTTTGGCTTCGGTCTTTCTTATACAGATTTTGAAATCAATGCCGGAGATTTTGAATTTGATAACAGCGGAAATCTTCCTCGCGTAAAGTTTGACGTAAAAGTTAAAAATACCGGAAAAGTTTCTGGTAAAGAAGTTGTTCAAATTTACGTCAAGCAGCCTCAGGGAAAACTCGGAAAGCCTGCACTTGTTCTTGCAGACTTCAAGAAAACTTCCCTTCTTAAAAAAGGAAAAACTGCAAAACTTAATTTTGAATTTGATATTTCAAGAATCCGTTCTTTTGACGACACTGGCGTTACAGGAAACATTGACAGCTTTGTATGTGAAGAAGGAACTTACGAAATCTTTGCCGGAAACAGTGTAAGAAATATTTCTAAAATCGGTGAGTTTACTCTTGATGAACTTATCGTTATCGAAAAAGTATCTGACGCATTAAAACCAGTTGTTTCATTTGACAGAATGAAAGCCGTGCTTGATAAAAACACAAATACAATCTCTTTTGAAAACGAGAAGGTAGATGCAGCTGCACCTTACCAGAACAGACATCGTAACGAAAACTTAAGCGAACTGGACAATTTTACAGAAAGAACTGACCTTGACCAGGACGTTCTTTCTGTAATCAAAACATTGAGTGACGAAGAATTGAGCTGTATAGTTCGCGGCGAAGGCATGGGAAGTCCAAAGGTAACTGCCGGCACTGCTGCAGCATTCGGAGGTGTTTCAAAATCAATGAACGACAAGGGAATCCCTTGCTGCTGCTGTACTGACGGTCCTTCCGGAATCCGAATGGACTCTGGCGCTCAGGCATTCAGCCTGCCTAACGGAACATGCCAGGCGTGTACATTTAACCCGGAACTCGTTAAGGACCTTTACGAATTTACAGGCTGGGAAATGGTTTACAACAAAATCGATATTCTTCTCGGCCCTGGAATCAACTTGAGACGCCATCCGCTTAACGGAAGAAACTTCGAGTACTTCTCAGAAGATCCTTATGTAACAGGCGTTTTTGCAACAGCAAATATTCTTGGCCTTCACAGTGCAGGCGTTACAGGTTCCCTTAAGCACTTCTGCTGCAACAACCAGGAAGCAGGCCGCTGGGTTTCTAACTCAGTTGTAAGTGCAAGAGCCTTGCGCGAAATCTATTTACCTGGATTTGAAATGGCAGTAAAAAACGGCGCTGACGTAATCATGACTTCTTACGGAAGCGTAAACTCAATGTGGACTTCAGGAAACTACGACCTTGTTACAATGATTCTCCGCAAAGACTGGGGCTTTACCGGAATTGTAATGACAGACTGGTGGGCAATGACAAACGACGAAGGAAAAGAACCTGTCCGCTTTAACATTGCACAGAATGTCCGTGCACAGAATGACCTTTACATGGTAGTTCCTGATGCTGCAGAAAATTCCCACAACGACAATACACTCACTGCCCTTTCTGCCGGCGAACTTACACGCGCAGAACTTTTGCGCTCGGCATACAACACAGTGCTGTTCTTAAAGAAAAGTCATGCGCAAGCACGTCTTGAAAACCGTGATATTGAAGTAATAATCAAAAACAGAAAGAAGACAGCAATGGACGGAGCAACTGACAAGATTGAATACTTCGAAACTTATGACGGACTTTCAATTCCGCTCGATCACGTTGATACAAGCCGCGGCAAATCTTACAGCTTCGGTATTGTTACAAAAGACAAGCACTTCTATCGTATCGAGCTTGTAGGTAAAACAGGAAACAACGATTTAGCACAGGTAAATGTAAGCGTTTCTTACAACGGTGTAAACGTCGCAGTCCTCTGCTGGAACGGAACTCACGGCGCATACGAAGCTAAAGGTCTTACAATGGACAGACCTTTGAGCCGAAACACTGTTTTGAATCTTTACTTTGCGCAGAGCGGTCTTACTTTGAAGGAATTTAAGATTACAAAAGTTAAAGACAATGAATAGAATGTTGGTTTAAAATAATTCAGGCCTGTCTTAACAGAAGTGCATTTGCACCTGGCTGTTAATGGCAGGCCTGATTTTTTTGTATTTTGTTATTTAATCAAAGAGCCGAATACTTTCTGAATCATATTCGAAGCATAATTAAATGGATTTTTACGAATCTTTCCTTCTTCTTCGCCGATTTTTAAGAACAGACCGTCGAGGGCTTTTTCGGTCGCATATTTTGCCAGGTCAACTTCAACTGGCGGGAACGGAAGTGCTGAACCTGTAAGTTTTGCAGCGGCATTTGGAATCTGTCCGTACTTATTGTAAGTTGTAACAAGATTTGTCCAGGCTTCGTTTGCTGACATGTTCATTATAAGAGGTTTGTTCAAAACGGAATTAATCATAGGCTTATATAAAGTTACAAGCTTGTCGTAGCATTTATTTTTAAGATATTGTGTGGCTGCTGTATTTGAGCCGGTAACAATTTTGATTCCGTCAACAATTGTCATAGTTTTGATTGCAGAGGTAAAAATTGAAACTGTATCTTTTGCGGCAGTTTCGGCAGTACGGTTAAGTCTGAGCACTACATTGTCTGCAAGGCTCTGCCCTCCCGGAATCTGATTCAACACATCAAGGATTGGCTGAGCTTCTGACGGTAAAAGAATCTTAAGTGCACCGTTTTTAAAATATGCGTCAGTTTTAGAAAGATTTTTAGAGGCACTGCCGATTCCTTCTACAAGTGCATCTTTTAAGGCAAAAACAGCTTCATCGTTTGTAAAGGAAACTGTGGATTTTTCGGAACCTGTTCCAAGAACTCCGTCAAGCGAATCCATAAAGGTTGAAAGGCAGGAAGTTAAAAGCATTGAGGCTGATATAATAGAAACAACTGATAAAACAAATGATTTTCTTAAAAAATTCTTCATGTTTTTATAATAATCTTAAAATATTTGTTTGACAACAGAGAAAACAGGGTTTATATTAATCTAAGTGATAGTAACGCTATCACTTAGATTAACCTGCTATCAACTTGAGAGGAATTAAAAATGAAACTCAATAATTTATTTTTGAACATTGTTCAGGAAAAACTTGCAGACGGAATCCTTCGTTATAACTATTATGCATCTGAAAATTCCTCTAACCTTTCTAAAGTTAACAGCGTCATTGAAACCTTCGATTTGACAGAACGCTTCAACGAAACAGTTCTTGCATTCAAAGAAAGTCTTGATAACAGAGACACAGGCTTCGGAACTTCACTTTCAAAATCTTTTGTAAATCCAGGCGGCTGGCAGTCATGGGCTCCGGGCTTTGAAATTCTTCCAGGTCAGAAACAGCTTTCACTAAAAAACAAAGTTATTCCACAGTGGAATGTTTACCTTACAGTTCCTGGAACAGATAAAAAAGATTATTCAAAGAAAAACATTCTTGCTCAGTTCATTACCTACTTCAGAATCGAAAACCGCTATTTTGTAATTGCCTCAACAGGAAACGTAAACGGAAAAGTTTCTGCGCCGGTTCAGTTTATAATCAACAGAAAAAAGAACAGCTGTAAAATCACAGTTGCAGACACAAAGAAAGTTTACGAAAAAGATGAACTTGTTTCTCAGATTGCTTTCTTTGCTGTAGATTCCTTTGAAGAAGCAAAAGCTAAAATTGAAATTCTTTTCGGAAGTTCAAATCCTGAAAGTAAAAATTATGCAGAACGCTTTGGTACTGTAAGTCATCTCGGAAATTTAAGTCAGGGCTGGGAATCATGGTACAACCATTACGCTGATATCGATGAAAAACTAATTCTAGAAGATCTAGAATCAATTACGACAACAGACAATCTTATTTCTCTTAACCGCAAAGAAAGTTCTGATCCTTGTGTATTCCAGATTGATGACGGCTGGGAAATTGCCCTAGGGGATTGGGAATGGAATGAGAAACGCTTTGCTTCTAAGCCTGAAGATATTGTTAAAAAAATTAAGGACAAAGATTTTATTCCTGGTTTATGGATTGCTCCGTTTATCATTGACAGTAGAAGCAAAACTGCGGTTGAACATCCGAACTGGCTTTTGCGCAATGACAAGGGCAAGCTTGTCGGTGCCGGATTCAATCCTTTGTGGGGAGAAATGCATTGCAATATTTTCAAAGCCCTTCCCGGAACTTTCTACTGTCTCGATTTAAGTAATGAAGAAGTTCTCTCTCACCTTGATGCCTTGATGGACAAAGCAATCAATAAATGGGGATTTGAATATTTAAAACTAGACTTTCTCTATGTAGGAATGCTCAACGGAAAATTTAAAAACGGTGGCAGTGCTTATGAACACTATGCTAAAGCCGTAAACATTCTTACTTCAAGAACAAAATCTTCAAACGGAAACAAGGTCTGCTATCTAGGCTGCGGCGCTCCGTTTGAATTAAGTTTCAACAACTTTCCTCTTACCAGAATCGGCTGTGATACAAAAGAACACTGGGAAGATTACAGAAACGTAAAATTCAACTGGAACGGAAGAACAAGTGCTTATCTTAACATGCAGGACACAATCGGAAGAAATCTTTGGAACAAAACTGTATTCCTGAATGACCCTGACGTTCTCTTTATCAGAAAGGAAAACTGTTCTCTTGATGAAGAAGAAAAACTTCTTGTAAGTGCAGTTGCATTTATGTTCGCAAGTCAGATGATGTATTCCGATGATCCGGCTTCTTCAGTATCAGAAGAAGAAGTTTCACTTGCAAAGAAGATTCTTGCATTAAAAGAAAAATATTATGGTAAAAACTTTGAAGCAGTACCTGTAAAGGACAAAGTTTACTTTGTTTCGGAAAATGCTTCAGCGAAAAAATTTATCTTAAATCTTAGCGACAAAGACTACGAATGCAGTCGTTGTAACGCAAAGGTTAGAAAACATTCATTCATTGAATTATAAAAAGTTTCTAGCTTTATAAGGGAGATTATTTATGGAATTAAGCAAAACTATTTTTGGAAATGAAATTTCAAAGAAAGATTTTCAGAAAGCATGTAAGACACAGAAAAAGTTTATTGATAAATTTGCAGATGACAGAGACACTGTTTACAAATTTAAGCTTGTAGACAATGATGTTCTTACTCCGGTAATGGGAGTTAAAAATCTTGTTATTGAAGAAAACACAGACGGAACTCCATCCAAAGAAAAATTCACATTACCAAAAAAATCTGTAATCATCGGAAACATCCGCATGGGCTTTGGTCATTACAGAATCTCAATGGCAATGGCAAGTGCCGCACACGCAATGGGCTTTACTCCAATCTGGATGGACTTAAACTCTTTCAAGGGAACAACTACAACAAGCATCATTTCTGCACAGAATGACCTCTACTCTCTCGGTTCACGTCTTTCTCAGAAATCAAAGCTGTTCAACAAATTTGTATGGGAACCAATGAACTATGAAGGTTTTAAAAAGCTTTCATACAATGCAGGCGATCAGAAAACAAGTGAACTTTTTACAAGCCTTTATCGTGATCTTCCTAAAGACACACCTTATATCGCAACACATGTCTGGCCAAGTCAGGGTGCAGTTCATGCAGGTATGACACATGTCGTAAATGCAATTCCTGATAATTGGCCGATGGGACTTCATTTGAGTGAAGGTGCAATTCATGCAGTGCAGACAGAAAAAACTTATCTCGGTTATAAATACCTTCTCGGCTTTGACGGTGACAAGGTTTTAAAACCAATGAAGGACAAAGACATTTTCTATGCCGGTCACTACATTGACGACGAAATAGTTGTAAACCTTGAAACTGACTGTAAAAAAAGAATTGAAAGAGCAAAGAAAGGCGAACCTGTAAGATTCCTTCTTACAATTGGTGGTGCAGGAGCTCAGGGAGAATTCTTCTCAAAGATTCTCAAAAATCTCCTTCCATACATTCAGGAAGAAAAAGCTTGTCTTTACATCAACTGCGGTGATTACATGAATGTCTGGGACCTGATTCAGAAAAATGTACCAGAAATCAATCAGGGAATTTTCAAAACCTTCACTAAAACATATTTCAATGACTGGGCTTGTGAAGCTGAGTTTGCAGAAAAAGCAATCAGCGGAAAAGACAAAGCTTCTTTCCGCGGAATCCATGTATTCTGCAACAAAGATATTTTTGCAGCTGTTTACATTACAAACCTTCTTATCCGCGCTTCAGATGTTCTTGTTACAAAGCCTAGTGAACTTGCCTTCTACCCAGTTCCAAAACTTTTCATCAGACGAATCGGCGGACATGAAATGTGGGGCGCAATTCATTCTCACGAAATTGGTGATGGAACTGTTGAATGCGAAACACCACAGATGGCAGCTTCTATGGCTAAGAATCTCATTAATGATAAAGAACTTTATCTGAGAATGTGCGAAAACATTCTCCGCAATAAAACAATCGGAATGTACGACGGAGCATACAAGGTTGTAGAAGCCGCTGTAGGAAAAAAAGTTCCTGCAAAAAAACCTACCGCAAAACCTGCTGCTAAATCTGCAAAACCCGCAGTTAAGACTGAAAAACCAGCAGCTAAAAAAACTTCATCAAAGGCAAAGGCTAAATAATGACTGCTATCGAAAAATATAATGAAGAAAAACAAGACGTAAAATCTCAGAGAAAAATACGAATACTTTCGAGTGCATTCGATCTTTTTTCTGAAAAAGGAATTGATTTTATCGCAATAACTGACATAGCAAAAAAAGCTGAAATCGGTGTTGCATCCATCTATCGTTATTACGAAACAAAGGATCAGATTGCGATTAATACAGCAGTGTGGGCCTGGAACGAAAGAAGTACAAGACTACTTCCTGTAATTTCAGGTGAAGCGTTTGAAAATAAAACAGGCTTTGAAAAGCTCAGAACAATATTTGAAGTTTTTAACGATCTGTTTGAAAAAGACAGAGCCTTTCTTCGTTTTATCTACTTCTTCGATTCATACGTATTCAGACAGGATATAACAAAGGAAAACTTTGATGACTATGAAGAAAGCATCAAGTTCATTCAGGACAAGATTCTTGATTCGATCGACAAAGGTATTGAAGACAAAACAATCAAATGTCCTGAAGGCTTTACTGACAGAGAATTGTATTACACCATAATGCATTCCCTTTTCAGCATGGTTCAGAAACTATCTTTGTCAGAAAATCTTTTGAGCATGAACGCAGAAGTTTCTGCTCAAAAACAAATAAAATTGCTTATAGAAATGCTGCTTAATTCTATAAAACCATAAGTTGTAAGTTTACATTTGGAGGAAATATGGAAAACTTAAAATCAATTACTAAAGGAAAAATGTGGTGCTACGCATTAGGTCAGTTAGGCTGGTCTATGCTCAGCGGACTCATCGGTTCCTGGCTTGTTTATTTTTATCAGCCTGCAAAAACCGAAATTGATGCCGGCATGACTCTGTTCATTCCACAGGGAACAGTTGTTTTTGGTGTTTTAACAATCATCGGTTTGATTACTGCTGCCGGTCGTATTTTTGATGCCATCACAGATCCTCTTATCGGAAGTCTTTCTGATAACTGCAGATCTAAACTTGGACGCAGAATTCCATTCCTTAAATTTTCTGCATTACCTCTTGCTATCGTAACACTGCTTGTATTCTGTGCTCCTGTCAGAACTGTTTCTCAGATTAACACTGTATGGCTTTGTGTATTTGTTACTCTCTATTATTTCCTTATTACCTGTTACTGTACTCCATACACATCACTGATTGCAGAGCTTGCTCATACCCAGGAAGAAAAACTTCAGATCTCAACTTGTATTTCTCTTACCTTCATCGTTGGTACAGCAATTGCTTACGTAGCTCCTGTAATATGGAATATTTTCATGTCAAGTTTTGGAATGGAAAGAATTAATGCAATGCGCTTGACATTCGGAATTATTTCGGGCATTTCGATTGTATTCCTCTTTATTCCAGTTTTCACTATCAACGAAAAAGACTATGTAAATATTGTTCCTTCAAAAACAAACATGTTCAGCTCACTGTTGAAAACTTTCAAGAACCATGACTTCAAAATCTTTGTTATCCAGGATCTTGTTTACTGGTTTGCCCTTACACTTTTCCAGACTGGACTTGCCTTCTTTGTAACACAACTTTTCAAGCTCCCTGAAGAATTTGCAACCTACATGTTCGTCGGTTTGACTGCCGTAAGCCTTCTCTTCTATCCAGTAGTAAACCTTATGGCAAGAAAAATCGGTAAAAAAGCAGGTGTATTTGTTGCCTTTATGGCTTTCTGTCTGACCTTCTTCCTTACAGGACTTGCAGGTGACTTCCTTGTTGTAAAACCAGAAGTGCAGGCTGTAATCGTTGTTGTTCTTGGTGCATTCCCAATGGCAATCTTCGGAATCCTTCCACAGGCAATGGTTGCTGATATTGCTCAGTGCGAAACAGTAGAAACTGGAGAAAACAGATCCGGAATGTTCTTCGCCGCAAGAACCTTTGCCTTCAAGTTCGGACAGAGCGTTGCAATGCTTACATTTACTTCACTTGCAACTTTGGGATACAGACTCGTTGCAATTACTGCAAGTATTTTCTGTCTCATTGGCGGCTTCTGTCTCCTCAGATATAACGAAAAAAGAATCCTTGAAAAAATTGAAAATGACAACTAATTGTTCAAAGAAATAAGTTAAAAATCTAAAGTGGGAGCTGGAGTACTGATACTACTTCAGCTGCCACTTTCCATATTCATCAAGAATCTCAGTTTTAATACTTTCCATTGGACGCCAGACTACAGAAATTGAGAAATACGGACTGAAGTCATATGACTTAGCGCCATTTGAATCTGTAACAAGTCTCGGTTCAATTTTAAAATCACATTTCAGATCCCAGTCATGAAGATCGTGTGTAATACTGAAATTAAGTGACTTAAGTTTAAATCCACTTCCCTTTCTTATAGTTTCATCATCAAATCTGAAGGAATTAAAAAGGTCTGTAAAAATATTTTCTTCACCAGGAATTCTTCCTGGATATCCAAGTCCTCTTTGAACATATCTGTAAAGAACATCATTTCTTGATGTCGCACTGAATGAGAAATCAAGGAACTCGTTAAACTTAAACGTAAGTCCCGGAGTAAAAATAAAATATGAATTTGTTGGTCGGATAAAATCAACTACAAGGCTTGTTGAAAGTGTCGGCGCAATGCTGATTCTGTTTTTCCACATTCTGAAAGTTTTAGACGATGTTGTATATGCAAGACTTGCACTGTAAGGAAGAAACTCTTTGTTTCCTGTATCTTTCCATCCAGACGATGAATCAAAATCATATTTTGAAGAATATTTCATTGTGTATGCAACCTGGAGTCCCGAATATGTAAGTGAAACTTTTAACGCATCAGGTCTGTTCTCTTCAACATCATAGTTAAAAGATTCAGTTAAAGAAAGTTTATTATCAAAGAGATTCACATTTATGCCCTGTTTGAGCTGATCTTTAACCCATGTTTTATCATCTTTGCTTTTCTGTCTTATTCCTGCTTCGCCTGATAAGGTTACATAAGGAAATCCAAGTTTGAGCGTTCCATAGTACTTTGCTACCTGTGGAGGAAGTGATGAAGTAAGTATAAGACTTTGTGTAAAATCATTACCTAATTCTGAAGCACTTAATGTTAAATCAAGCGAATGAGTTGTAATTGAATCTGGATCATTAAAATCAACAGTAAGTTTGTCCCATTCAGGATTATCTGCATCGCCGATGAATTTTGTGCGGTATAATTTAATTGCTGATTTATATGTTAAACCTGTATTCTTAAATGTAGGATAATATGAAAATGGTTTTAAAGAAACAGTGTTTGAATTTACAATCTCGAATGAACTTGCAGTAAGGTCAGATTTTTTGATTGACGCCATATTTTCTGCAGTGTAACCGCCTTTTGTTGTATCATCTGACAAATAAGGGTGTGTCTGAAATGAAGGATTAAAGCTCACTTTATTGTCCATTGTAAAGAAGCTGTTCTTTAAGCTAAGGTTGTCAGACAGATCAAACGGTGCTTTTACATATAAATATGAAGACTGGATACGGTCCCATTTAAACTCTGAGCCGCTGTTAAGGCCTTCAGGAGAATATGTCAGCTGAGTACCAAAGTCAGGATTAAATGAATATTTAATATTATAACTGAGATCTTTTGTTATTGGACTAACAGCAGGTTTATTAAAATCAATATTTCCAAGTCCGTCTTTTTCAAAATTAAAACTATTTGTATCTGAAGTCTTAGAAGATTGTGAAGTTTTCAATTCCGCAGCCTTCTTTTCTTCTGCCTTCTTCTGATCCTTCGCATTTTTTTCTGCAATAAAATCAGGCGCGATTAATTCAACTGGATAAGAAGGTTTGTCATAGTTCTTCTTTTTTATAACATTGTCAGTAGAAAAAATAGTACCAGAAACAGTTCCGTTAATTTTAAATGGCGTAATCTGTGACGGATAGAAAAACTTTGAATCAGTATTTGTTGTTGAAGTTTTTGTTCCAAACGCAATGGCAGAGTTAAAATTTGAAATTGAGGCATTATCAATATAAGGACGTACTGCCTCTGGTAATTTTAAGGAATAATTTCCGGTTAAATCCCAGGTAAAGGAAGTAATCTCTGATGATGATTTTTTCTGAGCTTCTGTAGTTGTTGTATTCTCTGAAACAGGATTATTCAAAAGATAGCTGAACCAGTCCATTGTTTCATTTCTGTCGCCGTAATCATAATTAAAATAAGGATCAGAATAAATCGGCATATTCAAAGTAAGTGGTAACGGATCACTTATTCCCACCTTAAATCCTGCTTTATATCTGAATGGAATTTTTGCACCTAAAAAATCAGAGGATTCATAAGTCTTTTTTCCATCTGGGCCATAAGGCGTATAAATATTAGGAATCGAAGTCGAATAAATTTTATTTCCAAAGCCTAAGAATACATTACCTTCAAGAGTTGTAAAAACTTTTGTCGGCTTAAATTTTCCATCTAAACCGACACCAAATCCAAGATTTGAATACCAGTCCGCCATTAACTTAAGATAATTTGAAGTATCACCGGTATAAGCTGTATCAAGATTATGAAGCACAAGACCTTCAAGTTTTTGATCCATCAACTTAGTGGGTTTTACAAAGTTAAAATATTTTGCAAGATTATCATCGTTTGAATTTGATGAAGTGGTAGTATTACCAGTATCAAGCGGTTTTCTACCATAAAGGTATGTTGTTGTCTGAACAAAAAAGCCTACGCGATTTCTGTAACCGAAAACCGGATTGAACAGAAGTTCATCTTTAGGATAATAGAATGCAGGAAGATACATTACCGGAATATTATCAAGGAACAAAATGGCATTAAAAAATGCAAATTCATTTCCAGAAAGAAGCCAGATTCTGGTTGCTTTGATTTTCCAGTGAGGATGCTTGTCATTACAGAAAGTTAATTCTCCGTTTTTAAATGCAATTGTGCCCGAAGTATTTCGCGCAAACATTTCTGAACCTACAACAAGTGTAGAACCCGAAGGCATGTTTAGCGCATTTGAATCTGCCTGAACAATTCGTCCGTCATCGAAAATTCCTTCAAGACTGGAAGTATTAAAAAGAACATTCGATGCGCTGATATTTGAAACAGCGCCGCTTGAATCTGTCTGCTCAAGTTCAACATTGCCGGCAGCATAAAGCATTTCGTGTTTGCGGTTATAGACAATTTCGTCGGCGCTTATGACAGTTTTTGAATTTCCTTTCTGTACAGAAATTTTTACGGCGCCTTCAAAAAGAATCAGGTCTTCTTCAGTTTCCTTGTCTTTTTTATTGCTTGTTTTTCGAGCATTTAAAATTGTAATGACAGTTTTTTCTTCTGTGGCTTCCTCGCCTTCGCCGGCAAAAACGTCAGTACATAAAAGCAGAACACAGAAAATCATAACAATTTTTCTGAATACAAAACGAGAAGCTGAACTGTTTCTGTTTCTGCCGAGTACCATAGAATCTATTTTGCTTTTTTAAGCATGTCCTTAACAAACTGGCCTGTAAAGCTTTCTGGAATTTCTGCGACTTCTTCAGGAGTTCCGGTTGCTACAACAGTTCCTCCTCTGACTCCTCCTTCAGGACCAAGGTCAATTAAATAATCTGACTGACAGATAACATCGAGGTTATGTTCAATCATCAGTACTGTATTTCCCTGATCGACAAGACGCTGAAGAACTCCCATAAGCTGCTTTACATCAGCAAAGTGAAGTCCAGTTGTTGGTTCATCAAGAATGTAAAGTGTCTTACCAGTTGAAACACGTGCTAGTTCGTTTGCAAGTTTTACGCGCTGTGCTTCACCGCCGGATAAAGTCAAAGCCGACTGACCGAGCTGAATGTATCCAAGACCAACAGACTTAAGCATTTCAAGCTTACGTGCAATATGAGGAATATGTGCAAAGAAATCACATGCTTCTTCGATTGTCATATCAAGAACGTCAGTAATGTTCTTACCTTTGTAAGTAACTTCAAGAGTTTCTTTGTTAAAGCGTTTTCCGTTACAGACATCACACTGAATAAATACGTCAGGAAGGAAGTTCATTTCGATTGTAATAGTTCCGGCGCCCTGACAGTTTTCGCAGCGGCCGCCTTTTACGTTAAAGCTGAAGCGGCCTTTAAGATAACCTTTTGCCTTTGCTTCCGGCATCGAAGCAAAAAGGTCGCGTATTTCGTCAAACACACCGACATAAGTTGCAGGGTTTGAACGAGGCGTTCTTCCGATCGGGCTCTGGTCAATATTGATGACTTTATCAAGACTTTCAAGACCTTCAATTTTTTTGAAAGCGCCGGTCTCATAATTAGTACGCATAAGTTTGTTGCTTACCGCAGGATATAAAACATCACTCAAAAGAGTAGATTTTCCAGACCCAGAAACGCCCGTGATACAAGTCATCGCTCCAAGTGGAACTTCGATACTGACATTTTTTAAGTTGTGCTCAGACACGCCTGTAAGCTTAAGGAATTTTCCATTACCCTTTCTGCGTTCAGAAGGAATATCCATCTTTATCTTACCAGCAAGGTACTGACCTGTAACGCTTTCTTTTACCTTCATTACCTGCTCAGGAGTTCCCGAAGCGACAATGGCTCCACCGTGTACACCGGCTCCAGGACCGATGTCAACGATCCAGTCAGCAGTACGAAGTGTCTGTTCATCGTGTTCAACTACAATCACGGAATTTTTAAGATCACGAAGATATGTAAGAGTATCAATCAGGCGCTGGTTATCTCTCTGGTGAAGACCGATTGAAGGTTCATCGAGAATGTACATAACGCCTGTTAATGCTGAACCGATCTGGGTTGCAAGTCTGATGCGTTGTGCTTCGCCGCCTGACAGAGTGCCGGCAGAGCGTTCCAGTGTAAGGTAATCAAGCCCGACATTTTTCAAGAAACTGAGGCGCGAATTAATTTCTTTCATTACCTGAGATGCAATCTCAGTCTGAGTTTTTGTAAACTTGATCTTTTCAAAAAATTCAATTGACTGAGAAACAGAAAGTTCACAAAGTTCCATGATGTTTTTCTTTCCGACAGTAACGCCAAGCGCCTCAGGACGAAGTTTTTTTCCGTGACAGCAGGAACATTCTTTGTGACTCATGTATTTTTCAAGCGACTGCTTCATGTTGTCGCCCCAGGCTTCAACATAACGCCTGTTCATGTCGTTCAAAATTCCCGGGAACGGTTCGTTATATTCAGACATTCCCGAGCCTGACTGCTTGTAATAAATCCAGTGAAGCGGTTTGTCACTTCCGTAAAGAATTACTTCCTGTTGCTTTTTTGTTAAATCTTCAAACGGTGTATCAAGAGAAAATCCGTAAGCGTCAGCGAGAGCTTTAAAACGGGTTGAGTTCCATGCAGAAGTCGGATTATAAGGAAGGATTCCGTGTTCGTTATACGATTTTGATTTATCCGGAATCATCAGGTCGATGTCAAATTCCATTTTTTCGCCAAGCCCTGTACATTCAGGACAGGCACCGAACGGATTGTTAAAAGAAAAAAGTCGAGGCTGAAGTTCTGGAATTGAAATTCCGCAGTCAGGACATGCATTTTTCTGACTGAACATTACTTCTTCTTCTGTGTGGCCTTCACCTTTTTCAATTCTTCTTACAACTGTAATAAGACCGTTTGCGCTGTTAAGGGCAGTTTCAACAGAATCTGCAAGACGCTTTCTTATGTCGTCTTTTAATACGATGCGGTCGATTACAAGTTCGATTGTATGTTTTTTCTGCTTGTCAAGTTTTATTGTTTCATCAAGGTCAGCCATTACGCCGTCAACTCTGGCACGTGCAAATCCGCTTTTTTTTGCATCTTCAAAAATTTTCTGATGCTCACCTTTTTTTCCTCGGATTACAGGAGACAAAATCTGAATCTTTGTTCCTTTGTCCCAGCCCATGATTGAATCGATGATCTGGTCAACAGACTGTTCATGGATTTCGCGGCCGCAGTTCGGGCAGTGCGCAGTTCCAGTTCTTGCAAAAAGAAGACGGTAATAGTCGTAGATTTCTGTTACAGTTCCGACTGTGGAACGCGGATTTTTGTGAGTAGTTTTCTGTTCGATTGAAATTGCAGGCGACAGACCTTCGATCAAATCAACGTCAGGTTTATCCATAGTTCCAAGGAACTGACGCGCATAAGAAGAAAGGCTTTCAACATAACGTCTCTGGCCTTCTGCAAACAATGTATCAAAGGCAAAGCTGGATTTACCAGAACCTGAAAGTCCCGAAACAACAACAAGTTTATTGCGTGGAATATCTATATCCACATTTTTCAAATTGTGCTCACGGGCACCGCGAACACTGATTTTTTCACCATTAACAGGATTAATATTCATAGTACATAATTATAGTGGATTTTTGAGCGTGTTACAATTCACTTTTTTACCATTATATTAATGCTTTAAAATAAAAAGCACCGGCTTAACCGGCACTTTCTATTTTAATAAACTATAAATGAATTGTCATAAAGGCTTTTCATATACAAGGAAATACGCGGATACAAAGGTTCAGTTTTTTCACCAAACTTCTTTTTCAATGAATCAGCAATTTCCTTAACATTCCTTATACCATCAATGTGTTGCCAGATGTAACTTCCGAATTCCTCAAGATGAACCTGAGAAACTTTCGGCTTACCGAAAAGTTTCTGGGCAACAAAATTAAATGGTCCTTTGTTTTCTACAAAAATCGTTACCCTGCCCTCTGAATCAACTTCGAATTTATATTTTTCATTACGGCAGGGAACTTTTTCAAGAAAATTATCTTTATCAGACTTTGCTTTCATTTTTCTTTAGAGCATAACGGAGAATCAAAGCAATAAGTCCTGCAAGAAGAACTACTGCACCGATAATCTGAACAACCGGAGGAATAAATCTGCTTAAATCAATTTTTTCTCCAACGCCGCAAACTGTAAGAACTGCAAGAATAATTCCACAAAGACCTTCACCTGCAATCATTCCAGAACTGAAAAGAACTCCGGAAGAATTTTCAGAAGTTTCAGCCTTGTTCTTTTTTTCAACAATATATCTTAATACACCACCAATCATTATTGCAGTACTGAGTTCAAGGGGAAGATAAACACCGATTGCAACTGCAAGAGAAGGAAGTCCAAGGATTTCAAATACAACAGTAATTGCAGCACCGATGAAAACATAATTCCATGGAAGGTTTCCGTTCATTACGCCTTCTGTTACAAGCTTCATAAGGGTAGCCTGTGGAGCTGAAAGTTCCTTTGAACCGAATCCCCACGCATTATTCAAAAGTACAAGAACGACGCCGATTGTTAATGCAGAAACTATTGCACCGATAATTTCTCCGATCTGCTGTTTCTTTGGAGTAGCGCCGAGCAAAAATCCTGTCTTCAAGTCCTGAGACATATCGCCTGCCATTGCGGCAATAATACAGATAATTGAAGCAATTGTTATTGCGCTTATCATTCCATGTGCACCTGTATCACCAGTTACTTTAAGAAGAATAGTTGAAATTAAAAGTGTCGCAATTGTCATCCCAGAAACAGGATTGTTTGAGGCACCTACAAGACCAACCATTTTTGAAGAAACAGTCGCAAAGAAAAATCCGAAAATTACGATGAGGATTGCACTGACGATTCCAGCCTGAATTACAGGCAAAAGCCAGATTGCAAGAACAACCGCAATAACTCCGAAAATAACAACTTTAATGCTCAAATCCTGAGCAGTTCTTTCTGTAGAGGAATTTTTAGAACCTGAAAGTCCTTTAAGCGCACTTGCAAAAGTTCTGAAAATCAACGGAAGAGTTTTAATCAAGCTAATCAAACCAGCTGCAACAAGAGCTCCGGCACCGATATATCTTACATATTTTGACCAGATTGCACCGGCTCCGCCTGCAGCATAAATCTCACCGATAGTTTCGCCTGCACTCGGGAACATTACGGCATTACCGCCAAAAAGAATAATTGCAGGAATTATGATAAACCACGCAAGAACGCCGCCAGCAAAAAGGTATGAAGAAATCTTGTAACCGCAGATATAACCAACGCCGATAACTGCCGGATAAATTTCTGTAGAAAATTCTGTCTTTAATTTATTAATAGGAACAGCGATAGCGCCCGGAACAAGTTTAATTCCATCAACGATAAACTTGAACAAAGCTGCAATTCCCATTCCGGAAAATACTGCCTTCGCACCAGAATCTTTGCTTTCGCCTGCAAGTAGAACTTCTGCACAAGCCTGAGCTTCAGGATAAGGAAGCACGCCGTGTTCCTGAACAATAATGGAATTACGAAGCGGAATCATAAACAAAGCACCAAGAATTCCGCCGCACAATGTAATGAGCATAATTGAAAGAAGGCTTGGAGAAGCAATCAATCCTTCCTTTGCCCACAAAAACAATGCAGGAATTGTAAAAATTGCTCCGGCCGCGAGTGATTCACCGGCAGATCCGATTGTCTGAACCATATTGCTTTCAAGAATTGAGTTTTTCTTAAGAATGATTCTTGTAATTCCCATTCCAATTACGGCAGCAGGAATAGACGCAGAAATTGTCATTCCGACTCTAAGTCCAAGGTATGCATTTGCCGCACCGAAAACGATTGCCAGAAGGATTCCAGAAAAAATGGAAGTAAAAGTAAATTCCGGTGTAACTTTCGATGCCGGAATGTAAGGTTTAAAATCTTGAGTGTTTTCCACAGAAGAACTCCTTAAAGTAGTATTGTTCTATTATAACACAGTTTTTCAGTTTTTTCCTTATTAAAATTTCCTATTTTTATTTTCAAAAATTTTATTTTATAGGCTATAATAAAACTATGATTTCAAACGAAACAAAAATTGAACTTTTTAATACAGCAAAAGGAATGTTAAAACTTTCCTACGCACCATATTCCCACTTTCACGTTGGAGCTGCCCTTCTTTCAAAAGACGGAAAAATTTATTCCGGCTGCAACATTGAAAACGCAGCTTACGGACCTTCAAACTGCGCAGAACGCACTGCCTTTTTCAAAGCCGTAAGTGAAGGAGTTTTACAGTTTGCAGGAATTATGATTGTCGGCGGACCTGATAGTAATATCAAAGACTACTGTCCGCCGTGCGGCGTGTGCCGCCAGGTCATGATGGAATTCTGTAACCCTGATGAGTTTAAAATTTTCCTTGCAAAATCAGAAAACGACATAATTGAATACACATTAAAGGAACTTCTTCCGCTGGGATTTGGAAACGCAGATTTGAATAAATAAAGTTTTTTTGCATTCTATTCAATCCGTGTTATAATTAAAGAATGAATAGAATTACAATTTCACTTCCAAACGGAAAAACATTAGAAACAGCTCCTGGAACCCGCGCAATCGATTTTATCGATGCTTTAACAGATGATCCTTCATCAGTTTACGCAATCCGCATGAGCAATAAAATCAGTTCTCTCAATAAAGCACTTAATTCAGACTGTTCTGTTGAACCAGTTGTAGCAAAAAGCAAAGACGGCGCAGAAGTTTACCGCCGCACGCTTTGTTTTGTAATGGAAGCTGCAATGCACGAAATCGATCCGAACTATCACCTTATGATCGGTCACAGTCTTGGATACGGTTACTATTACACTCTCGCCGACGGCAACGGAATCCATCCGCCGCTGATAGAAAAACTTAAAGTTAAGATGGCAGAACTTATCGCAAAGAATCTTCCTATCAATACTTATGCAGTTTGTTACGAACAGGCTATCGACATTCTTGAAAAACAGGGCTTAACAGACACTCGCAATCTCTTAAGATACAAATGTCCTCCTGCAGTTCACATGAACACACTCGGCGACTTTACAGAAATGTACTTTGCACCGATGCTTGTTTCTACAGGATATTTAAAGACATGGGAAATTATTAAATACGGAAACGGTTTTCTCTTAAGATTCCCTACTTCGCAGGATCCAGATCACTTGCCGGAATTTCACGACATTCCACAGCTTTTCAATACATACGAACGTTATAAAAAATGGGGAAAGCAGATCGGCGTAACAACTGCAGCCTCATTAAATGAAATTGTTGCAAAGCGCAAAATCAATGACTTTATTCTCATCTCTGAAACCTTCCAGCAAAAATGTATTGCCGACATCGCACAGCAGATTCATGACAGAAAAAAAGTTAAACTTGTATTGATTGCCGGACCTTCATCTTCAGGAAAAACAACAAGTGCAAAAAAACTTGCGCTTGAACTTCAGGCAATCGGTTACACACCAAAAATTATCAGCCTCGACTCATACTACATCGGCCGCGATAAAACTCCGCTCGACGAAGACGGAAAACCTAACTACGAATGTCTTGAAGCACTCAACGTTCAGTTAATAAACGAAAACCTTGTAGATCTTTTTGACGGTAAAGAAATTACTTTACCTGAATATGACTTCAAGACAGGTGTAAGTACAATCACCGGTCCGAAGCTTAAACTTGGTGACAACGACATTCTCATCATGGAAGGAATCCACGGCCTCAACGATAAGCTTACTCCATCAGTAAAGGCTGCAAACAAGTTCAAGCTTTATCTTTCACCTTTGACTCAGCTCAACTTCAACGAACACAACAGAATCTCGACTAGCGATAACCGTCTGATTCGCCGCATCGTCCGCGATTCACAGTTCAGAGGAAAGCCTGCAGCAGGTACAATTGCAATGTGGGACAGCGTACAGAAAGGCGAAAAGCTTTACATCTTCCCTTTCCAGAACAATGCTGACGCAATTTTGAATACCGCATTGGATTACGAACTTTCAGTATTAAAGATTTTTGCAGAACCGCTTCTTAAAATGATTACACCAATGGAAAAGGAATATTCAGAAGCCTGCAGACTTTTACGCTTCTTAAATGTATTCCCGACTGTAGATCCGACAGAAGTTCCGGAACGTTCTATTCTGCGTGAATTCATCGGACACAGTAAGTTCAAGTACTAGCCGCTCGTAATTTGGTATTCCGACGCAATACTGGTTCTTCGAGCTGGCACGAGTTTTGCGTATCACGCAAAACTCTGTGTTGGTAGGATTAACTTCCGCCGTCATGCTGGTGGATTTACGCCGCCACGAGTTTTACGCGTCAGCGTAAAACTCTGTGTGGGTTGTTTTTTTTAATTGTATCTTGAGGTTACCATGTCGTCGACCATGTCTTCTTCTTCTTTTGCTTCAAGCTCTTTAAATTCTGCAAGCTGCTTTTCTTTCAGCTTATTAAGGCTTTCCGTTTTCTGAAGACATTCTTTAAAGACTTCTCTTTTTGTTTCTGTAAACATTTTTGCGGCGGCAAGATCTTCGAGGAGTTTTTCTTCCTGTTTTTTTAAAAAAGAAAAATACTGCTGACCGTTTATTATTGCTGCAAAATCAGTTGAACCTGCAAGATTCTTTTTTGCTTCAACGTGCTGCATTGCAATAAGATTCAAGTTATCCTGAATTTTCACTTCTTCAGCAACGGCTTTTCCAAGTTCAATCTGTGCCTGTTCCTGCTGAAATTTTCTCAGTGATAAGACATCTTCCAGTTCAAACTTAAACTTTTTCATCTAACTCATTCCAGCCTATTGAATATTCAGAGCTTCAATTCCTGCTCCGTCTGAAACAGCTTCTGCATTGTTGTTTGCAACTACTGCAATTTCATGAACCATCTGTGCTGTTGTCTTATTAGAATCGCCTGCTCTTTCGTCAAACTCTTCTTCAGGAATATCAATTCCTGAAAGTGCAGCAAGTTTTGAAAGGGAATCATTCATTGTACAGTGATCGTATTCTTCCTGCTTAAGGAATTCTTCAACTGCGTCATGCATATCGATTGCTTTATCAATTGCAGGTGAATTGCCTTTCTGGTAAGCACCTGTTGTAATCATAAGTTCATTGTTTTCGTAAGCAGACATAAGTTCGCGGACATAACCGCAGGCTTTCTTTGTCTGTGCTCCTGTAACACGTCTCGACAGACGGCTGATGCTCTGGAGAACATCAATTGCAGGATAATGATAAGCCTGAGCAAGTTTACGGTTAAGAACGATGTGTCCGTCCAACGTACCGCGAACTTTATCGGTAATAGGTTCGTTCATATCATCTGAGTCAACGAGAACATTATAGAAAGCTGTAATAGTACCTTTGTCGTTTGTACCGGCACGTTCGAGCAATTTTGGAATCATATCGAATACGCTAGGTGGATAACCTTTTTGTGCAGGTGGTTCACCTTTTGCAAGACCAATTTCGCGCTGAGCATGAGCAAAACGGGTAACGTTATCAAACATGAACATAACGTCTTTTCCCTGATCTCTAAAGTATTCAGCAACAGCAGTAGCAACATAAGATGCGCGAAGACGACAGATTGAAGGCTGGTCACTTGTTGCAACAATAACAACACTTCGCTTTAAGCCTTCTTCACCAAGGTCGCGGTTAATAAAGTCGAGTACTTCGCGTCCACGTTCTCCAATCAAGGCAATTACGTTAACGTCAGCATTTGTGTTTCTTGCAATCATGCTTAAAAGAGTTGATTTACCGACACCGGAACCTGCAAAGATTCCGAGACGCTGTCCTTTTCCTACTGTGAGCAAAGTGTCGATTGCACGAACGCCTGTTGTAATACGCTTGTCGATCGGGCGGCGTGTCATTGGATCTGGTGGTTCACAGTCTGCAGGATAATAAGTTTCTGGAACAAGTGAACCTTTTCCATCACATGGAGATCCCGTAGCATCGATTACACGGCCAAGAAGACTTTTGCCTACCGGTACCTGGAGGGTCTTACCGGAAGCAACGACATCACAGCCGACTTCAATTCCACGAGTATTTCCAAATGCAGAAAGTTTTACAGTAGTTCCATCAAGACCAACAACTTCTGCAAGAACTGTAGTCTTTAAGCTAGGAACACGGATTGTACAAATTTCACCAATTACACTGCGAGGACCTTCACTCTGAATATCAAGTCCGTTTACAGATGTAACGCGTCCAACATAATGAATAGTTGGAGTATCTTTAACTGTATTGAGATATTTATCTAAATTGAATTCAACATTGTAAGAAGATTTCATTCACCCACCCAAGAAATCTATCAATTAAATTTTAAGAAACTTAATTTGACGGCATGTCAGATTTTGCAACAGTCTTAACAGGAGATATTTCCAAAATCTTCTGTTCAAGTTCTGTAAGCTGACTCGAAATACGAGCATCAATAGCACCGAAGTCAGTTTCAACAATACAACCGCCTTTTTCAACTGTTGTATCTTCAACTACTGTAATTGACTTAACTGCTTCAACACGGTCAATAAAGTCCTGAGTATGTTCTGTTGTAAGTTTAACGTCTTCAAGGTTAACACGGATTGTAACATCTCCGCGGCCTTTAACTTTTTTGAGAGCCTGAAGGACGTTATTCATAATTACAGTTTTCTGATTTTCAGAAATAATTTTAACAACTTTACGAGCCATGAGAACTACAAGTTCAACAATCTGATATTCTGTTTCACTTAAAATTTCTTCACGACGTTTCATAACAGCATCAAGAATGTTGTGCATTCTTTCTACAAGGCGCTCAGCTTCTTTCTGTCCGTCCTGATAACCTGCTTCGTAACCTGTATCGTATCCCTGTTTCTTTGATTCATTAATAATTTTATCGCGCTCAGCCTGTGCTTCTGCAATAATATTGTCAGCTTCTGCTTTTGCCTCTGCTTTTAATTTTGCAGCTTCATTTTCTGCCTGAGTTTTTATTATCTGAGCCTGATCTGTCTGACGCTTAACTTCGGCAAAGGCTGCATCTTCGGCTTTCTTTACGATTTCGTCAGCTTTTCTCTGAGCTTCATCCAGCATTCCCTGTTTTTCAATTTCAAACTGTTTCTTATACTCTTCTGCTTCGCGACGGAGATCATCAGCTGTAGGTCCGGTATATTCAGGAACTTCTTCTACAACTTCTTCTACAACCGGAGCGTAATCATGGAGTAATCTTAACTGAAACTTTTCTTCTTTGTTCTTAATTTCGTTTGAACGGAATACTGTCTTTGCCATTTTTTATTTCCTAAAAAACTTTATACTGCGTATCAAATAATTTTACGCAGCATCAAGTAACAAGTTCGTCTTCTCCAGAACGGGCAATAACGATATCTCCCTTTTCTTCGAGACGACGGATTGTAGATACGATTTTCTGCTGGGCTTCTTCTACGTCCTTCAAACGAACTGGTCCCATGAATTCCATATCTTCTTTCAACATACTTGCAGCACGTTTTGACATGTTGCGGAAAATCTTATCCTGTACTTCAGTATCAACTGATTTAAGCGCTTTTGCAAGTTCCTGTGTATCGACTTCGCGAAGTACCTTCTGAATAGAACGGTCGTCGAGCATAACGATATCTTCGAATACGAACATACGTTTCTTGATTTCTTCTGCCAAGTCTGGATCTTCTTCTTCGAGAGATTCGATAATAGCTTTTTCAGAAGAACGGTCAACAAGGTTGAGGATTTCAACGATAGATTCAACACCACCGGCAGCAGTGTAGTCTTCTGAAGAAAGTGTAGAAAGTTTCTTTTCAAGTACGCGTTCAACTTCGCGCAATACATCAGGTGAAGTTCGGTCCATTGTTGCAAGACGTTTTGAAACTTCAGGCTGCATTTCTTCAGGCAGGTTCTGCAAAATGATGGCAGCTTTTCCCGGTTCGAGGTAAGCAAGAATCAAAGCGATTGTCTGAGGATATTCCTGCTGGATAAAGTTGAGCAAATGCGCAGGATCTGTACGACGGATAAAGTCGAACGGACGAACCTGAAGGCTTGAAGTAAGACGGTTGATGATGTCGATAGCTTTCTGCGAACCGAGAGATTTTTCGAGGAGTTCGCGGGCATAATCGATACCACCGGTTGTGATAAAGTTCTGCGCATTCATGAGGTCCTGGAATTCTTCGAGGACCTGATCTTTTAATTCTGCGTCTACTGTTTCAAGACGTGCGATTTCAAATGTTAATGTTTCTACTTCGTCTTCGCGAAGGTGCTTCATGATTTCTGATGAAACATCACTTCCGACAGATACAAGGAAGATTGCAGCTTTCTGGCGACCAGTTAAGCTTTTAATATCCTTGCTCTTTTTAGAAGATGGAGCAGTTGCAGGTTTTAAAGTTCCTGGTTTTGGAACTGGCTTTGGATTACTTTTTGGTTTTGCTTCGTCTGCCATTATACTACTCCTCCATCAACCATGTACGAATAAGCATAGCAACATCTTCTGGATGTTCTTTTGCCATAGCAATTGCATTTTCCTGAAGTTCTGCCCTGCGGCGCTCTTCGACAGACATGGTAACTTCCATTCCCTCGTTCTGAGCATCCTGAAGAGCCATAATACGAGCCATTTCCTGGCGTCTTCTTTCTTCTTCAGCTTTAATTCTTCTGCGTCTTTCAAGTTCGCGACTGATAACTCTGTAAAGAATGAATACGATAAGAACAGCAGCAAATCCAATCAATACGAGAATGATTGTCATACGAGTCTGTCTTTCTCTTCTTATCTTTTCATCTTCTGCGTCGAATTCTTCCTGGTGATCAACACTGATATTTCTTACAACAACCTGATAGCTGCGGCGTTTGTCATACCCGATAGCACCTTCAACGATATCAGCAATCTCTGTAAGTTCTTCTTTAGGAACAGGCTGATAAGTACGTTTGATTCTGCCTTTTTCAAAGATGATGTTTCCGCCGTCATCAAGATCTTTAGTCCAGATTCCATCAACGTTGACAGAAACTGTAATACGGTCAATTGTAGGATGATATTCTTCTGATATATTATCGGTATTTACAAGGAAATTTTGAGTAGCTCCTGTTTCAATCTGACGTCCGATAACATTTGACATATCATCATAAACAGGAGGATTATTACCTTCAGTTCCTGTAGGTCCCTGAGGGTTAAAGCCTGTTCCCTGCCATTCACGGGTAACAGTCTGAGAAGAACCAACAACTGAGTCTACAATTTCTGAGTCATCATAAGGAGTATCTTTATTGTCTTCTTTTCTTACAAAAGGCCTGTAGTGAACAGATTCTGTGTGGCGTTCAGCAAAGTTCATATCAATTTTAACGCTTACGTCATTGATGCGTTTAGTACCTTTGATTCCCTGAAGCTGCTGCAAAACCTGAGCACGATAATAATTCTCAAGTTTCTGAACAAGCTTCTGTTCTTTTTCAATAAGTGAAAGACGTGTAGCCAGTTCCATTCCGGTATCATCATTAAGAGGAATACCGCTGACATCTGTAATAAAAAGATTATCTTTAAGGAGTCCATCAACAGCTGACAAAACAAGGTTTTCAACACCCTTGATTTTCTGTCTGTTTGAAGCAAGGTCACTTCCGTACGACAATGTAAGGATAACACTGGCTTTTACTGGAGTCTGATCATTTTTGAAAAGCTTATCTGGAGGAAGTACAAGTTCAACATTTGCTTTTGAAATATCATCAAGAGCTTCAAGGTGCTGTTCGATCGCAACCTTCATTGCTCTCTGCTTCTTTACGTTCTGTTCTGCATCAGTTGTTGACCATCCGCGATCGTAATAACCTGCAAAAGGATCTGCCATAGCAGGAAGACGGCCTTCGTTCATAATGATAGTGCGGGATCTGATTGCAGTTTTTTCATCGTTTACATAAATGTAATCTGCACTGTCTGTCCAGGCTTTAATATTATCCTGATCAAGGCGGAGAAGAATCTGTGACTGGTCAGGTTCATGAACCGGAGTCTGTAAAATACGAACGCCTGTATTTCCACCTGAGAATCTGAAGCCCAATACAATAGCAAGAACTACTGCAAGGACAATACCAATAGCAATGACTTTTTGTGTTATGGACCACTTAGCCCACTTTTCCTTTAAATTGGAAACGAGCTTTTTGAACCATTCGTTCATCTGACCCCTCCCGAGAACGAATATGAAAAATTTATAGAAATGTCGAAATTTTATACAATTTTATATTTTATTATAACACAGTTATTAAATTCTGAAAAGGGGAAATTTTAATAAGTAGATAATTAATCAAATTTCATCAGGACAAAAAAAAGACGGAAAACTTCAGTTTCCGCCTTTTTAATGTGCAGTCAGGTTTAGTTCCTGTTGCATTTATTTATTGATTATCTTGTAGTTGTAATTTCGTTCCAGCCTGTTACAACTCTGTCTACTACTGTTTTTGCAAGGCTCAAAGACATCTGGGCTTTTGCCATTGCAGTTGTAATGTCATGAATGTCTACGCTTTCAGGATCAACGATTGACTTCTGAGTAAGAGCATCAACTTCCATCTGCTGGTCATTCATTTTTGAAATAGCTTCCATGATGTAGCTGTCAAAAGATTTACGGTATTTATCTGTTGTTTCTTCAGCAGCAGAAGTAAGATTTGCAGTTACAGTTGTGTAACCTGTACTTGAAAATGTTTTGCTCATGTTGAGCACATCAAAATTGTTAACTGTCATATTCCCCACCTTCCTTAACTATATAGAAATTATCTTCCGATTTCTAGTGCTGCAGAGAACATTGACTTTGCACCTTCAATTACAGTGGTATTTGCTTCGTAAGCACGGCTTGAAGCAATGAGGTCAACCATTTCGTTTACAATATTTACGTTTGGATATTCTACATATCCTTTTTCTGGTCCTGATTTAATTGCGTCCGGATGATTTGGATCATATATTAAAGTTCCGCGGCTTGTATCTTTTACGATTTCCTGAACTTTAACACCTTTTCCTACTCCGTTATCAAGGTTTGAAGGAAGATATGGAGTTCTCCATGTAGGATTTTCATCAGCTGCCGGTTTGAAGATTACTCTTGATCTTTTGTACGGACCACCGTCCTGAGTTCTTGTAGTTGATGCGTTTGCGATATTATCAGAAATAACGTCGCTCTTTAATCTTTCTGCTGCAAGTCCTGTTGATGCAATGTTAATACTAGTGAACAATCCCATTTTTATCCCCCTTAATTATTCCCACCAAAAACTATAATTATCTGATTGCAGACATTGCTGTCTTTACCTGCGAAAACTCAAAGCTTTCAAGCATTGTCAGCATTTTGTACTGCATCTGAACCTTTACGATGTCCATTGCTTCACTTTCAACATTCACGTTATTACCATTTGCTTTTTCTGTTGAAAGGTAGTCTGTAACACGACGTGGTTCAACACCCTGGTAATCAATTACATTGTTGATTTTAATATGATATGGTTGTGAAGTCTTAAGTTCAAAAGCATTCTTTGCCCTTTCTTCAGACTCAAAAGCTCTCTTGAGTTCGCTTTCAAAATTAACCTTTGTTCTCTTAAAATTAGGAACATCTGCATTAGCCATGTTGTTAGCAGCTACACTGTAGCGTAAAGTGTTAACATCAAGAGCTCTCTGTATTAAATCAACTGAACGTGTAAATGAATTCATACTCTAATTGTCGGAATTCTAAAAAAATTGTTTAGGGGAATTTTTAAGTAATTGAAATAACTTCCGAGTAAAAAAAAGGCGCTTTTAAGGGAATTTTCACCTTATAAGCACCTTTTCTAATAAACAGCAGCATTGACATATGCCGGAGATCTTTAATCTATGAAATACTGCGCAAAAAATTTTACACGGGTCTGAGAATCTGTTAATAATTACTTAGCAACTTTGATTTCATTACAATATGTATCTGGACAAATCTTCATTGTTTGCAACATCAGAAACTTTTGAATCTACGTATGCCGCATCAATTGAAATTGTCTCTCCCTTATGCCCATCTGCTTCAAAAGAAAGTTCATCAAGAACTTTTTCCATAATTGTATGAAGTCTTCGAGCTCCGATATTTTCTGTTTTAGAATTCAATTCTTCTGCCATTTCGCTGATACGGTCAATTGCTTCTTCCTTGAATTCAAGAGTAACGCCTTCTGTACTGAAAAGCGCAGTATACTGTTTAATCAGAGCATTTTTCGGCTCTGTGAGGATTCTTTTAAAATCTTCCTTGTTAAGGGAATCAAGCTCTACCCTCAATGGAAATCGTCCCTGAAGTTCAGGAATCAAATCACTCGGCTTTGAAAGACTGAACGCACCGGCAGCAATAAAAAGAATGTGCTTTGTATCGACAACGCCCCATTTTGTATTAACATGACAGCCTTCAACGATTGGAAGAATATCACGCTGAACTCCTTCTCGGCTTACGGCAGGACCGTGGCCAGTTTCACCGTGAACGGCAATCTTATCAATTTCGTCAATAAAAATAATTCCCGACTGCTGAACTCTTTCTCTTGCAATATCGCTTGCTTTATCAGTATCTACCATGCTTTCGAGAATCTGTTCTGTCAAAATCTTGCGTGCTTCGCTGACAGTAACTGTACGCTGTTTTTTACGGGCACCGTTCATCATGTCCTGAATGTTCTGCATGGCTGCTTCAAGGTCATCCATTGAACCGCCGATGATGCTCATATTTCCTTTTGGAACAGCATTTACGGAGATTTCGACTTCACGGGTTTCAAGTTTTCCTTCACGAAGCATTACACGGAATTTTTCTCTTGTGGAATTCATCTGAGCTGATTCTTCGGCTTCTTTTGCCTTTTCTTCTTCAGACTTTTCGTGACTTGGAGCGTGCATTCCGAAAATGTTTCCTAATGCAGCACCGCCAGATTTTTTTTCACTTCCAGGAAGAAGAAGATCAAGAAGGCGCTCTTCAACTTTATCTTTGCAGCTTTCACGAAGTTCCTCTTCCATCTCGCGTTTAACATTATTATAACCGACAGCCATAAGGTCACGGACCATTGATTCTACATCACGGCCGACATAACCTACTTCTGTATATTTTGTTGCTTCAACTTTCAAAAATGGTGCACCGCAGAGTTTTGCAAGACGGCGGGCAATTTCTGTCTTACCTACACCAGTAGGCCCGATCATAAGAATATTTTTCGGAGTAATTTCTTCTCTGATATCTTCTGCAAGTTTAAGACGGCGGGTTCTGTTACGAAGTGCAACTGCCACTGCTTTCTTTGCGTTTTTCTGTCCAATGATATATGCATCAAGTCTTTCTGCAATCTGTCTTGGTGTTAAATCTTCTGCTTTTACGGCAGCAGGTTTGCCGGCTGTTTCATCTGGGAGAACAATTACATCAGTGTCGCTCATTAAAGTTCCTCTACAGTAATATTTGAGTTAGTATAAATACAGATATTGCCGGCAATCTTAAGACTGCGTTCTGCAATTTCGCGTGCTGAATAATCAGAACCGTCAAGGTAAGCAAGAGCTGCAGAATATGCATAGTTGCCGCCGGAACCGATTGCAAGAACATCATTTTCAGGTTCGATAACGTTTCCGTCACCAGAAATCAAAAGGATCTTTGATGCATCTGCTACGATGAGCATTGCTTCAAGCTTCTGAAGGGAACGGTCAGTTCTCCATGCTTTTGCAAGTTCAACAGCACTGCGCTGCAAATCACCATTGTATGTATTAACTTTTTCTTCAAACTTATCGAGAAGTGTAAATGCATCTGCAACAGAACCGGCAAAACCTGTAAGGATTTTACCGTTGTAGATTTTTCTGACTTTGCGAGCATTTCCCTTACAAACTGTATCTCCGAGAGTTACCTGACCGTCACCGGCCATTGCTACTTTTCCGTCTTTTTTAACTGCAATTACTGTAGTACTGCGAATCTTAGTCTTTCCCATATTCTCTTCCAAATATTTTTATATCAATCACTTCCGTGTGGATGTGCTTTATGATAATCATTGAAAACCTTTTTGCGGTTTACATGAGTATATCGCTGTGTTGTCGATACCGAGGAATGTCCAAGCAGCGCCTGAACTTTTCTGATATCAAGGCCTTCGTTAACCATTGCGGTTGCAAAGGCATGTCTGAAGTCGTGCGGAGAAAAATGATGATTAATTCCTTCGGCACTTGTGTACTTCGACAAAATCCAGGCTACTCCTCCAGTTGTCAAAGGAGTTCCTGTCTGATTTAAAAAGATGAACCCGGGGTCTTCCGAGATTCCCTTTTCAGCAAGAAGTTTTTTTCTTTCATCAAGATATGCGTTCAGGGCATTCAAAGCATCGTCTTCAAAGAACACGAAACGCTCCTTGTTTCCTTTACCGATAATTCTTGCTTTCTTGTATCCGTCACTAAAACTTGAAAACTTTAGTGAACACAACTCACTTACACGGCAGCCCGAGGAATAAAGCATTTCAAAAAGGGCTTTGTCTCTTGAAGCCCAGAGTGCTTTTCCGGTATCAGGACTTGTACATACATTGTACATTTCCTGATCGGTAACTACCTGATGGTATGGTTTGTCAGCCCGGACAGTTTTTAATCTCAGGCTGGGATTATCTTTAATATACTCAAACTTTCTGCAATAGGCAAATAAAGTTCTTACAGCCGCAATATATCGGTTAATCGTTGCCGGCTTTGAACCTCGTTCAGACATACATGGAATCGCAAAACGCAGATCACTAAATGTCAGTTCATCCATGTATTTCTGAGCCCCTGAAAACAGTTTGAATTTTTCCAGGTCATTTCTGTATGAAGTCACAGTATTTGGAGAAAAACCCTTAATTGTTTCAAGATACAATAAAAATTCTTCTACTGCATCTGTAACCAGTCTTCTTTCTGCCATTTAAATAACTCTAATAAACCTTAATAAAGTCAGAGTGTTTCAGTCCTTACTCTTTTGAATCAGCAGCTTCTTCTGCAAGCTTCTGAGCCTGATTTTCTTTAGCAAAGGCTTCTTTCTGTGCTTCTTCAACAGCTTCTGTTACAGAGTGCAAATAGTCACAGTCAGGGTTGATACATGATTTATATGAGCCATTCTTCTTGTCATATTTTTCAACCATGAACCAGCCGCATTTTGGACAGTACTGGTCAACAGGTTTAAAGTGTGAAATAAAGTTACAAGTCGGATAGTTTGTACAGCCGTAGAATTCTTTTCCGCGGCCTTTTGTTTTTCTTGCAACGATTTCGCCGTTACATTCAGGCATTGGACATTTAGCCAATGGAATTGAACGTGTGTTATGACATTCAGGGAATCCTGAACATGCAAGGAAGAATCCAAAACGGCCAAGTTTTTTAACCATTGGCTTTCCGCATTTTTCGCAGATCTTGTCTGTCTGTTCATCAAGGAAGCCTTTTACGCTTTCCTGTTTTTCCATTACTTCGTCAACACGATTCTTGAACGGTGTATAGAAATCTCCAATCATGTTGTTCCATACAAGCTTGTCCTGTTCAACATTATCAAGATCATTTTCTACTTCTGCAGTAAATGTTTCGTTAATTACATCTGGGAATGATTCAACAAGAATCTTGCAGATCATTCTTCCAAGCTGTGTCGGAACAAGCTGCTTGTTAACGCGTGTTACATAATAGCGGTCAAGAAGAACTGAGATAATCGGAGCATATGTAGAAGGACGACCGATTCCCTTTTCTTCGAGAGTTTTTACGATTGAAGCATCAGTAAAGCGTGCAGGTCCCTGAGTAAAGTGCTGTTCAGGATAGAACTTAGTTGCAGAAAGAGCTTCGCCTTCTTTGAGTGATGGTAAACTTCCTGTTGAATCTTCTTTTGAAGACAAAAGATGAATTACACGGTAGAAACCTTTGTCTACGATTTTATTTGCAGATACTCTGAATACGGCATCTCCTGCCTGGATTTCTGCACTTGTAGTTCTTGTCTTTGCATTATTCATCTGTGAAGAAACAAAGCGTTCCCAGATGATTGTATAAAGACGAAGCTGGTCGCGTGTCAAATATTCTTTTACTGAATCTGGTGTATAAGTTACATATGTAGGTCTGATACCTTCATGGGCATCCTGAGCGCCCTTTCCTACTGCATACTGAATCTGTTCCGGTGGAAGATCTTCCGGATGGTTTTTAGAAATCCAGTTGCGAACTTCGTCGAGCGCTGTCTGAGAAATACGAACTGAGTCAGTACGCATGTAAGTAATCAAACCGACACGGCTTGTTCCGATGTTGACACCTTCATATAACTGCTGAGCAATCTGCATTGTTTTTCTTGAAGTAAATCCAAGTTTGTTTGCAGCTGACTGCTGAAGTTTTGATGTTGTAAACGGTGCCTTTGGACGAACAACCTTGTCAGTAAACTTGATTCCTACAACTTTACATTCTGCGTTTTTGATTTCGTCAATGATGTTGTTTACGTCAGTTTCACTCTTGAGTACAGGCTTTTCACCTTTGTAAGTAACAAGCTGCGCTGTAAACGAAGATTTTCCTTTTACAAAATCAGCATCAAGTGTCCAGTATTCTTCTGGAAGGAAGTTTTCAACTTCTTCTTCTCTTTCACAAATCAATCTTAAAGCTACAGACTGAACGCGTCCTGCAGAAAGGCCGTTCTTTACCTTGCTCCACAAAAGCGGACTTAAGTTATAACCTACAAGACGGTCAAGAACGCGACGTGCTTTCTGAGCGTTAACCTTTGCTTCGATAATTTCGACAGGATTTTTTACAGCCTCTTTAATTGCTACAGGTGTAATTTCGTTGAATACGATACGGCCGATTTTTGCATCAGTTTTATCCTGAATTGCATTCTTCAAGTGCCAGGCAATAGCCTCTCCTTCGCGGTCATTATCGGATGCAAGCAGGACTGTGTCACTTTTCTTTGCATCTTTCTGTAATTCCTTCAAGAGTTTTGCCTTACCACGAACTGTGATGTATTCAGGCTGGAAGTTATCTTCTACATTGATCGCAATTCTTGACTTAGGAAGGTCAATAAGGTGCCCCATAGAAGCCTTAACTGTATAACCAGGGCCAAGATATTTTTCAATTGTTTTAGCCTTTGCAGGAGATTCTACGATTACCAGAGTCTGATTAGCTGCTTTCTTTTTAGTTTTTGCTTTTTTCTCTGTAGCTTCAGCCATAAAAATCCTTCTTTTTTCCTGACTTTAATCAAATAAAGTTAACAGGTTTGTATTAGCTTGTGTGCAGTTTCTTTTTTCAGGCGCTTCTGAAAGGCACCTCAAACAGTCTGCATAATTTTCAATTATTGGAGCTCCGTCCTGAACAAACAGTTTTGGGTCCATTCTAAGTTTTTTCTCTTCAGTACTGCCTTTATCGGCCTGCAAACTCAGCTGCCGCCTTACAATACTGCTGATTTTCATACTGGATTCAGAAAATGCAGCCTTATGGAACATAACTTCACGGTTATAACCAAGCGCAAAATCTGCAGTATGCATTGCACCGCTTCCGGGCGGAGCCTGTATTACAACAGTTGTTGAGGATAAACCTGCAATAATTCTGTTGCGCTGGACAAAACGATAAGGCATTGCTTCTTCACCAGGGGCATATTCGCTTATAAGGCAGCCACCCGACTCGAGAATGCGCTGAGCCAATTTCCTGTTTCCTTCTGGGATAATATTATCAATAGCTCCAGGAAGAATAGCAGCCGTTTTTCCAGCAATATTTTTGTCAGAGCTCTCATCAAAGGCCTTCAAAGCCCCTTCATGAGCCTTTCTGTCAATTCCAAATGCAAGTCCGCTTATAATATTAGTTCCATCAAGGCAAGCGCTATGAGCAAATTCAACACAGCTTCTAGCCGCATCAGATGTCATTCTGCGCGTTCCTACTACAGAAATGCAGAATTTGCTTAGAAAATCGATATTTCCACGATAGAACAATAAAAAAGGCGGATCAGAAATCTCCCGCAGCAATGCAGGATATTCTTTGTCAGTGTATAAAACCATCGAAATCTGAAATTTCGTGATAATATACAGGTCCTGTCGAGCCTGATTGAGGAATAATTCACCATCCCAGCGGGCTCTGGATTTTCTGCCAATAATTGTTGAAATCTCTTCTATAGACAGTACCATGAGATTATTTAAACTGTCAAGTTTTTTTATAAGATTTAATTTTTCGAAGGTAGTCAGAAAAGTCATTCTGGACAGAACGAGACAAAGAAGTTTATAGTCTTTGTCTTTTTCTGTCATTTACTCTCCAAATTCGGCTTTTTTAGCCAGTACCTGTTCCTTGAGCGCCTGAGCCTGCTTTTTCTTTTCAGAAACATTAGTGGCTTCGATAAATCTGTCGTATGCTTCAGCTGATTTATCAAACTGGTAAGTTTCATAGTAACAGCGGGCAAGAAGAAGAATACCGTCAAGGTGCTTTTTTTCAATTGAAAGCAGAGTTTCAAGATATGGAATTGCTTTTGCAGCTTCACCGAATTCAAAATCATAAAGAACAGCAATCGCATACAATGCACGCGAATATCTTGGTTCTATAGAAAGAGCCCGTTTATAGGCACTTTCTGCCCTCTTAAGGTAATCTCTCTGAGAAGCAGTATCACCTTTAGATTCAGAAACATTTGCCATATAAGAAGAACAAAGTCCTACATAGTAATAAAGGTTCTGGTTATCAGGAGTAATTTCAAGGGCTGCGATATAGTGATTCAAGGCATCACCGTAAAGTCCTTTTTCGATATAGCGTGAACCTACGATTTTGTGCCAGATTGCAATCTGATTTTTTGAAAGCTGAAGGTCTTCAACTTCCTCTTCAATTCTTTTACCTCTGGCTTCATATTTTTCGATAGCTTCTTCGTATTCTTCAATTGTCTGAGGATTAGAAACACCCTCTTCAATGTGCTGGGCTCTGATAATAGTCTTATTTGATTTAGTACAAGATGAGAATGCTGATAAAGTCACTGAGGCAGCAAGAACTGCAATAATAATTTTTTTCATTTTTCCCCCACGAAAAACTGAAAAATTATTTTCTGTCCTGAACTGTGAGTCCCCATCACAGACAATAACATCCAGAAAATAATAAACATAAATTTGAACTGTAATTTAAATATATTTTGAATTCCATAAAAAGTAAAGAGAATTAATGAGCATTACCCTTATTTATCTTTTTCAGGGGAATTTTTAAGCTCTTCACGGGTTTTATCTGCATTTTCGTGTCCTGGAAAAAACTTATGGTGAGCTTCTTCAAGCTGCCTGTCTGTTACATGAGTATAAATCTGGGTAGTAGCAAGATCTGCATGTCCCAAAAGTTCCTGGACGCTGATTAAATCTGCCCCGCCTTCAAGAAGATGAGTTGCAAAGGAATGCCTTAACGTATGCACTTTAGCATCAATACCTGTCACTGCCTGAATCTGCTTGAACTTTTTCCAGATGCCTTTACGGCTTATTGCTTCACCGCGATAATTTACAAAAACCTCAGGAACATTTTTAGTTCCCACAAGAGAAGGCCTTACTTTTGTCAAATATTCCTCAAGCAAATCGTGTGCCTCTTTTCCAAATGGTATTACCCTTTCTTTTCCGCCTTTACCGCTTACAAGAATAAATTTTTCGTGCATATGAAGGTTAATGATTTTAAGATCGCAGCATTCAGAGATTCGAAGCCCGCAGGAATAGATAAGCTCAAAAATTGCTTTATCACGAAGCCCCAATGGCGTTGAAGTGTCAATCGATGAAAGTAAAGTTTCAATTTCGGTTTGAGTTAAAACTGCAGGAAGTGTTTTTGCAGTCTTTGGCCTGTCAAGAACAAGTGCGTAGTTTTCGCTCCAGTACTGCTCGCGGACTAAAAATTCCCCAAGAGCACGAAGTGCAGACAGATCTTTTGCAAGAGTAATTTCAGAAATCCCTTGAGTTTTTCGCCATACACTGAAATAAATCAAGTCTTTGGAAGTGAGTTCGGAAAGTTTTAATTTTCTGTCCTGACACCAGAGAAGAAAAATTTCTGCAGAAAGTCGATAAGTCAATGCCGTAAGCTGACGGTCACGTTCGGCCAGCAGCAGATCGGCATAAAACTGATCGAGAAATGCATCAATCTGCATTATTTATCGTCTCTAAGATTAATTTCCCTTGATAAATTGCGACGGCGGCATGCAGGTTGATTGATATCGTTAACATCAATTGAGCTTGAATTGTAACCGTAGTTTGAGCCCTGTCTGAATTTAGAAGCGATAGCATCTCCAAGTGAATGTCCTGCTTTAGCTGCAGCTTCTCCAGTCTGCTGAACTGCTGCAGGCTGTGCATTTGGAGTAACAGGTGAAGCAGAAACCTGAAGTTCTTCTTCCTGTGCAAAAATTGAAGATGATGAACGAGGTGAATCAAAAGAAGCTGCACCTGATTCAAAGAGATCTTTAAATTCATCAACTGAAACTACATTGTCATTTGCTTTACCAGCAGCATTGCTCTGTGAAGGAACTGAACTATTTCCGCTTGCAAAGCCTGTTGCAATTACAGTAACGCTTACTTCGTCTTCTGCCATTGTCGGATCAATTACATGTCCGAAGAATACTTTGTGGAATGGATCAGCAGTTGAAGTAATAATATTTGAAATCTGTGTAACTTCGTTAAGACGAAGGTTTTCACAAGCTGTAATGTTAATGAGGAGAGTCTTGGCACCGTCAATGTTGATATCCTGAAGCAATGGATTGTTGATTGCCTGGTTTGCAGCATCTGCCGCACGGTTTGCACCGCGTCCGACACCGATTCCGAGGAGAGCATCGCCCTGACCTGCCATTGTGGCACGGATGTCTGCAAAGTCAGTATTGATTTCGCCGGCACCGATGATAATGCTTGAAATACCTTTGATTGCCTGGTTAAGAACATCATCGGCAAGGAGATAAGCATCACGCATTGTAATGTCTTCTCTGTTTTTCAAAAGCTGTTCATTTGGAATTACGATAAGGGAATCTACGTTTTCGCGGAGTTTTTCAATTCCATCAAGGGCATAGTTCATACGAGCCGGTCCTTCGAAACTGAATGGAGTTGTTACGATACCTACAGTAAGGCAGCCTAATTCTTTTGCGATTTCTGCAACAACAGGAGCACTACCGGTACCTGTTCCACCACCCATTCCGGCTGTGATAAATACCATGTCTGCGCCTGTAAGAGCATTCTTGATTGTTTCGCGGTCTTCTTCTGCAGCTTTGCATCCGACTTCAGGGTTTCCACCAGCGCCGAGACCGCCTGTAAGTTTCTGTCCAATTGGGATTCTGACTGGAGCCGGCGATTTGTTCAAAGCCTGCAAGTCAGTATTAATAACCATAAATTCAACGTGTTCAACGCCTTCAGAAAGCATGCGGTTAATAGCATTTGATCCACCGCCACCACATCCAACTGCAACTAATACTGCAGGTGTTGGTTTAGCAAGTTCTGCTCCTGTTGAATTTACAACTTCATGTTCCATCATTTTTTTTCCTCCCAATCCCTTTATGCAATTTCCCCTATTGCAAAAAACTTAGAACCACTGTTTAAAAAATTTTTTGAGCGGATTCTCTTTTTTTCCACTCAACTGCATATTCCGTTTTGATGATTTTTCAGAACCGCCGCAATGTTTTTTCTGTGACTGGATAAGTCCGATTACAGTTGCATATTCCGGTTTTCTGTATTCGTCATTTGAACCACCAAGGTTTTCTGGAATACCAGGTCTTACTGCTGATGTGCCAAATACTTCCTGTGCCAGTTCTACAACGCCCGGCATCTGAGCACCACCACCTGTAAGAATAATATTTCCATCAAGACGACGCAAGTCTGTCTTGTGTACAATTTCATTTCTGACCATTGAAAAAATCTCTTCAACACGAGGCTGAATAATATCGCAAAGGTCAAGTTGAGTTGCCATTTCTGGCGGACGACCACCAACTCCAGGAATAGGAACTTCGTAGTTTGTCTGGAGTGCTTCCTCAAAACAGCAGCCTGCTTCAAGTTTGATTTTTTCAGCTACATTAAATGGGATTCCCATTTCAATTGAAATATCATTTGTAACAAGATTTCCACCAACAGGAATTGAAAGACTGCATACTGATGCACCGTCATTCAATACGAGAACGTCAGTAGTTCCTGCACCCATATCAATCAAAATTGAACCCATATCAAGTTCATCTTCATGAGCAACCGACTGAACCTGTGCAAGTGTTTTTAACCAGACTTTTTCAAGTTCATAACCTGCTCTGTTAACACATGAAGTAACATTCTGAATTGAAGTCTTTGAAGCTGTTACGATATGTACATCAGTTTCAAGACGGACACCCATCATGTCGATAGGATCTTTGATTCCGCCAATTCCGTCAACAATAAAGTCCTGTGGAATTACATGTAAAAAGTCCCTGTCTAAAGGAATGATTGTAGCGCAGGCTGATTCAAGAGCATTGTCTTTATCCTGCTGAGTAATTTCGCGGCTGCGGTGATTTTTATTTGCAACTGCTGCAAGACCGTGCGAATTATAGCTTGCAACCTGAGAACCGCCGATAGCAGTTACGCAGGAAAAAACTTCAAGGCCAGCATTCTGTTCTGCGGCCTCTACTGCGTCTTTGATAGAAGCAATGACTGCTTCAATATTAATTATTGTTCCATTGCGGACACCACTAGAAGGTCTGGTAGCCAATCCTACAATCTGAACATTATCTTCTTCGTTAATTTCACCAATAGCAACACGAATATTGCTAGTGCCAATATCAAGGCCGACAATTACATCAGTCAAGATTTTTTCCTCCCACATCCTTACTAACAGCAGCTCTATAGGAAACAGAATCGTATCTTAAATCAATTTCTGAAACATCAGGTTCAAGAGTATTTACTACATCAAGAACAACCATCATGTATTGCAATGCTTCCTCATTAAGGGAACGACCTGTCAAAACACGGATTTTTGAATTTACCGGAATAAGACAGAGTTCATAGTTTCCGTAAGTTTTTGGTACAACACAAATTTCTGAAATTGCAGCAAAATATTTCTGTGGAAGAGCCTGAATCTTTGCAATCTGTTCAATAAGAACACGATATTTAGCAGGAATTCTCATTCCTTCTGCAAGATGTTCAACAGGGATTCCTGAAACAATAGGAATTGATCCGTCTTCTACGACCCCACCGCTAGTATTAGAAAATAGTACACCATTTTCGTCAATTTGAATAGGTACTGTGCGGCCATTATCATTAATAAACATCATTGCAACGCTCTGGCGTTCTTTAATGCTGATTTTAATCATATCAGGAAAAACTTTTTCAATGTCTACAGATTCAATGCCTGAAATTGAAGACAATTTTGCGCCGGCACCTTCTGTATCAAATGTAAACCAGTTCTGGTCATACATTTCTGAAAGTGTCTGAACAAGAACATCTGTACTGTAATTCTTGTTCCCTGAAATAAGGATTCTCGGAACTCCAAGACTTGGATGAACAAATTTTAAAAGTACAAGTTCACAAGTCATAACGACAATAAGCAGAATTACAAAGATTTTAATCCATTTATAAAATTTTGCGTCCTTTTCCTTTTTGTATTTATCACTTACCTCGTACTGATCGAATTCACCAAGTAAACTGATATCACTCATTTCCCTTTCCTACCTGTAAAAAAGCTTACATCAAGATTTTCATAATCCTTTAAAGAAGAATCCTGAGAAGCAGACTTTTCTGAATATAATGTATCTGAATCACATTTTGATGCATTAATAATAAATCCGCACATACAAAGCGTTACGATAATTGATGATCCACCGCATGAGAAAAACGGAAGCGGAATACCAGTGGACGGAAGAATTCCTGAAACGACACCAATGTTAATCATTGACTGAACAAAAATTGCAGCTGCACAACCGAAGGTTGCAAAAGCAGCAAATCTGTCAGGGCATTTCAATGCAATTCTAACTGCTTTATATGTAAACATAATTAAAAGTACTAAATAAGCAATAACGCCGATAAGACCCATTGCTTCAGCCCAGCCGGCAAAAATATAGTCGGACTGAATTTCAGGTATGTTATTCAACTTCTTAAGGCCATCCCCAATTCCCTGGCCCCAGAAACCACCTGCAGTAATTGCTCTCTTTGACCAGTTAACCTGAAAGTTGAAGGTCTGAGAGAATTCATTCGGATTGATGTAAGCTGCAATACGGTTAACACGATACTGCTCTGTAAGAACTGCAAGAATTATTGCAGGAATTGCAAGAACACAGAATGGCAGAAGCCACATCATTTTTGCTTTTGCAATATAAAACATAATCAATCCAAGACAAAGAATAAAAATGCTTGTAGAAAAGTCTTTCTGAAAAATTACGATTGAAACTGAAAGAACAAGTGCTACGACGGCAGGACTTACAGTTTTGTCTTCTGCACCATCTTCTTTTCTGCAGTATTTATCAAAGAAATTTGCAAGGAATAAAATAATCATCAGCTTTAATACTTCAGAAGGCTGAAATGTAAAAACTGGCATTTTAATCCAGCGGTGTGCACCGTCATTTCTTTCATAGCGAATTCCAGGAACGAAAACCATAAGGCACAGAACAATTGTCATAAGACACATCACAGGAAGCATCTTACGGAGTTTATTCAAAGGGCAGATTGCAAAGAACAAAAGTCCTACAAAACCTACACCGCTTGCAATCAACTGACGGTTGAAGAAATAGAATGCATTGTCATGAGTAGCTTTACCATAGTTTGAAGAACATACCAGTAATGTAAACATTCCAATTCCCCACATGAGGATTACAGAGATAATAAAACTGGTATCACTCTTTCTGTAAATAACAGAAGAGCGTTCTGGAACAAAATTGTAATCAGCCATTTTATTCTTTTGTCTCTTCTGTTTTCTGAATAATCTCAGAAAGAATTTTTTCAAGGTGCATTCCATGCGATGCCTTTACAAAAATAAAGTCACCGTCTTTAAGATAATCAAGAAGACTTAAACTAAGCTTTTTAAGATTATCTTCTGTTAATTCGCTGAAATACTGAATATTTCTAAACCCTGCAAGCTTTGCAGCTTTAACGGCATTTTCCATATCCCTTCCAGCAAAAATAATCATATCAGGATTTGCAGCAGCAGCCGAAGCTCCTGTCTTTGAATGAGCTTCAACAGCTTCTGTTCCAAGCTCAAACATATCACCAAGAATATAAATTTTACGGCCTTCAACTTTAAGACCAGCACACATTTTAAGAGCGCTTTCCATTGAATCTGGATTTGCATTGTAACAGTCTTCGAGAACTGTAATTTTTTTCTGAGCACCATGGCAGTCTTTCTTTGTAACACAGGCTTTTACGCTGCTTCTGCCTTCAGGTGCTTTAAGCTGATTAATACCATCAGCAATTTTCTGAGAACTGATGCCCAATGCTTTTGCCATTGCAATACAGCTTAAAGCATTGAGGTAATTATAACTTCCAGGAATTTTAAGAACAACTTCAATACCATCAATTGTAAACTTTGTTCCACCGACACCGAGATCTTCTACAAACTTAACGCCGCTTTCTGATTCAGGAATGTCAGCATCAAAATAAATAACTTTACCTTTAACATTTTCTGCAAGGAAAGATGCAAAATCATCCTTTGCATGAATTACTGCAAAACCATTTTCATCAATGTACTTGAAGATTTTTCTTTTTTCGTTAGCGATATTTTCGCGGCTTCCTAAAAGGCCGATGTGAGCTGTTCCGATATTTGTAATGATTGCGTTTTCTGGTTTGAAAACTTTTGCAATTTCACCGATTTCATTTTCACGGTTCATTCCCATTTCGAAAAGACCGGCTTCATGTTCCTTTCGGATATTGAATACAGAAAGCGGAAGACCTGTTTCTGAATTAAAGTTTCCTTCTGTAGCTACAAGATTGTACTGCTGGCGAAGAATGCTTGCCATGATTTCTTTTGTAGTAGTCTTGCCGCTTGAACCGGTAATTGCAACTTTTACAAGTGAAGGGAATTTTGTAACGTATACACGTGCTGCATCCTGCAATGCATAAAGGTTATTGTCTACAACAACAAGTGTAACATTCTGGTTATCACTTGCGATTGCCATATACTTTTGATTTTCTGCTTCGTATACACTTTTTGTAACAAAAATTACTGAAGCACCTTTTTCAATTGCCTGAGGAATATATTTGTGTCCGTCCTGAAATTCTCCAATAAGAGGAACAAACAATGAAAGAGGCTTTACCTGGCGGCTGTCTGTTACAACCGAAGTAAAGCAAAAGTTTTTGAGATTTTCTGCAAGGCCTACAATTTTTCCATGAACGGCTTCTTTGAGTTCCTGAATTGTAAGCAAACTTTTTTCCATCTGTTCCATTTTTCTATTAACCACTTTTATTTGTTCTGTGTCATTTCAACACGAACAACTTCTTCTCTTTCAGCTTTGTGCATTCCAAGTTCTTCTTCAGCAATCTTTCCGATTCTCTGAGCACTTGAATAAAGGCTTATGTCTGTAATTAACTTTTTATTTTCATCAACAAGACGTTCCTGCTTTGTTACCATTTCTTTGATCTGACTTTTTTCTTTGTCAGTATCACCAGCAACAATTGCATTAACGATTAATAGACCTGGGATCAGTGCAGCTGCAACAATGTAACAGATTGTTATCAACACCTGCACTGCTTTTGATTTCTTTTTCATATTTCTCCCACCCTTGTAAGTTAAATACTTACATCCCTTAAATGCAGCTGTCCTGCATCTTTTATTTTTCTAACCACCCTGAGTTTGGCGCTGCGTGATGGTGAATTAATCTTTACCTCTGCGTCAGTAGGTCCAACCGGCTTTCTTGTAATAATTTCTGCACATGGTGAACCACCGCATCTGCAAGTCGGATATTCCTGAGGGCAGACACATTCTTTTCCAAGATTTCTGAAAAAGTTTTTTACGATTCTGTCTTCAAGTGAATGGAAAGTTATTACTCCCATTTTTCCGCCTGGCTTTAAACAATTGAATGCATCAAACAATGCTTTAGGAAGGTGTCCCAATTCATCATTTACTGCAATTCTTATTGCCTGAAAAGTTCTCGTTGCCGGATGAATCGGTCCGTGACGATACTTTTCTGGAACGCAGTCGTAAATAATATCAGCCAATGCTTTCGATGAAGAAATTTCCCCGCCGGCACGGGCATTTACGATTGCTGATGCAATTCGTCTGCTGAGCTTCTCTTCTCCATAAAGGAAAATCAGATCTGCAAGACGTTTTTCCGGATAAGTGTTTACGATTTCAAAAGCAGACACTGTTCCGTTTTCGTTCAAACGCATATCTAATGGTTCGTCATAACGAAAAGAAAAACCGCGGTTTGACTTTTCATAATGAAAAACCGAAATACCTAAATCAAATAAAATCAAGTCAGGTTTTGGAAAATCTGAAGGATAGTTTGCATAAAAATCATTGAACCAGCCGTTAAAGAATCGTGCTCTTTCCCCATAAACACTCAATCTTTCTTTTGCCTTTGCCTGAATCGTTGAATCAGCATCAAGTCCACAGATTTTAAGGCCAGGATATTTTCCAAGAAAAGCATTTGTATGACCGCCTTCTCCCAAAGTCGAGTCAATCATAAATGCGTCATTTTCAAAAGGTTCCCCTACCGGGCTCAAATACTCGAGACACTCATTCAGTAAAACCGGAGTATGAACAATTTCCAAAATATCACACCTTAAAATTTAATTGCGTTGAGCCCTTCTGCAGCATCAAGGAAAGAACTTTCTGTTTCAGCAAGATACTTTTCGTAAGTCTCAGCATCCCAAAGTTCAATGTACTTATCAATGCCTAAAAGTACACAATCCTTTGTTAAGCCTGCATATTCTCTCAAACTCTGTGGAATTGAAAGGCGTCCAGACTTATCAAATTCAACTTCCTGTGCCGGTGCAATCAAGCGTCTTAAAACAAGACGGTTCTTTGCATCAAATGGCGAAGCTGATTCCATAAGTTTTGTAGACAGGTTCTTCCATTCTTCCTGAGTAAAAAGCCATAAACAATGGTCTAGAGCTTGTGTAACAACAAGAGTAGTTTCATTCAATTCCTGACGAAGCTTGGAAGGAAACGAAATTCTTCCCTTTTCGTCAAGCGTGTTATTATACTCGCCTGTTAACAACTCCATACCACTATCTACCACTTTTTCCCACAATTTCCCACTTACCTATCATTTTATCAGAGAAATTCATAAAGTCAACCACTTTTTTTACCGATAATGTAAAGATTGAATTTTTTTTCAAAAAAATAACTTTAAAGATGTAGAGTATAAATTTTAAAAGTACTTTACAAAAAAATGAAGTATTACCCAAAATTCCTTAAATGAACGACGAAATAAAGCCCTTCAACACGCTCAACGAATCTCACCTTCACCACACGCTCAAGGTTTATTACGCAGCCCAGAACGAAAACTCCAGAATGGAAGTTCCTTATAAACAGTGGATTTGTGACATTGAGACTTCAGATCAGGGAATTATCGAGATCCAGACAGGCAGTCTCACTCCTCTTAAGGCAAAAATTAAAGAAGGAATCAAGGATAAGCGCCACATCACCGTGGTTACCCCGGTAATTATTGAAAAGAAAATTGAAATTTATACAAAAGAAGGAACTCTTGTTTCAAAACGAAAAAGTCCCAAAAAAGAAAACGTTTATTCGACATTGAAAAAATTGACAGGAATTTACGATCTACTTTTATCGAGATACGTTACAATTATATTTATAGAAATAAAATCAACAGAACAGAGAATCCAGACAGACGAAAAAATCCAGCTTGCAAACAAAAGCAGGAAGTTCCCTAAAGCCTGGTATAAAGCCGGAAAAGAACTTTCAGAGCTAGGATCAGAACACATATTCCACGGAAAAAAATCATGGCTTAAACTTCTTCCAACTTTGCCAGTTGAGTTCTCTTCAAAGGAACTTAAAGAAGCGATGGTAAAAGAAAACTTTCCTAAGCCAGCACTAAAGGAAGTAAACCTTATTCTCTGGCTTTATTCAAAAATGAATTTGATTGAAGAAACAGAAAAAAAAGAAAGACGAAAATATTACAAGAATCATAACCACCCGTCAAACGGGTGGTTTGCACTTAGCCTATAAGGCTAGGTTC
>JAEDED010000004.1 GCA_016293495.1 Treponema sp.
TTTTGCAAAAGACTTCAATAAAAAATCAGCTGATGAACTTTGCGAAATGCTTAAAGTTGCAAGTTCAGAAAGATACTTCCAGCTTTACGAAGCAATCCGTAAAGGTGTAACGCTTGAAAAGCTTTCAGAAATCACACACGTTAAAGAATACTTCCTCCAGCAGATGAAAGAACTTGTTGACCTTGAAGAAGAAATGCTCAAGACAATCGGTTCGGTTCCTGCTGACGATCTTTTGATTCAGGCAAAGAAAGACGGCTTCTCTGATAAATACCTTTCTAAGATTCTCAAAGTTTCTGAAAAATCAATCCGCGACAAACGCAATGCACTTGGAATCAAAGAAGCTTGGCTTGCAGTTCCAGTATCTGGCGTAGAAAACGCAAACTACTACTACTCAACTTACAATGCAGAAAAAGATACTTCTGTTGCAAGTGAGAATAAAAAGAAGATCATGATTTTAGGTGGTGGTCCAAACAGAATCGGTCAGGGTATCGAATTTGACTACTGCTGTTGTCACGCAGCAATGCAGCTTAAAGAAATGGGATACGAAACAATCATCGTTAACTGTAACCCTGAAACTGTATCAACAGACTATGATACTTCAGACAAACTTTACTTCGAACCTGTTACAACAGAAGATGTTCTTCAGATTTACGAAAAAGAAAAACCAATGGGCGTTATCGTACAGTTCGGTGGACAGACTCCACTCAACATTGCCCGGGAACTTGAAGAAAACGGTGTTAACGTTCTCGGAACTTCTATCGACTCAATCGATGCAGCTGAAGACCGCGACATCTTCCGTCATATGATGGAAAAACTTGAAATCCCAATGCCTGAATCAGGAATGGCTGTAGACTTTGAAGAAGCTAAAGCTTGTGCAGACAAAATTGGTTACCCAATCATGATTCGTCCTTCATTCGTACTTGGCGGACGCGGTATGGAAGTAATCTACGACGAAGCAACACTTAAAGAATACGTTGCAAAGGCTGTTGGTGTTACACCAGACCGTCCATTGCTAATCGATCGCTTCTTGAAGAATGCTCTTGAATGTGAATCAGATGCTCTTGCAGACGGAACAAACGTTTACATTCCATCAGTAATGGAACATGTAGAACTTGCTGGTATTCACTCAGGTGACTCAGCTTGTGTAATTCCACCTGTATCAATTCCTGCAGAAAACCTTAAGACAATTAAAGAATACACAACTAAGATTGCTCAGGCTCTCAAAGTTACAGGTCTTATGAACATGCAGTACGCTATCGAAAACGGAAAAGTTTACGTTATCGAAGCAAACCCACGCGCATCTCGTACAGTTCCACTTGTATCAAAAGTTTGTAACACACAGATGGCTCGTCTTGCAACACGCCTGATGCTCGGTGAAACAATTGAATCACTCGGACTTAAAGATAAAGTAATTCCTTACTACGGAGCTAAAGAAGCAGTTCTTCCTTGGAGCCGCTTCCCTGGAGTTGACCCTATTCTCGGACCTGAAATGCGTTCAACTGGTGAAGTTCTCGGAATGGCAGAAAGCTTCCCAATGGCCTTCTACAAATCACAGGAAGCTGCCGGTTCAGAACTTCCACACGCTCCTGCAGCATGGGAAAACAAAAAGATTCTTCTTTCTTTGAGCGACAAAGAAAACCAGAAGGAACAGGTTCTTACAATCGGTAAGACTCTCAAAGACCTCGGCTTTACTCTTGTTGGTACAAAGGGAACTGCAGACTTCTACAATGCTAACGGAATCAAGTGTGAAGAAGTTAACAAGATCGGCGGCGGACGTCCTGATGTTGTAGACTTGATCATGAACAAGGAAGTCTGCCTTGTAATCAATACTCCAAAAGCAAAACGCAATTACGCAGAAGACCGTAAGACAATCCGCAAAGTTTGTCTTAAATACAAAGTTTCTTACATCACAACAATCGCCGGAGCAGTTGCTGCTGTTCAGGGAATTGCTGCTGTTAAGAACGGTAACGGTGGTGAAGGCGGAGTTAAGTCTTTGCAGGAATATCATTCATTGGTTAAATAACTGATTGGTAGATAAAACCACACGAAATTAGTTTTCTGATGAAGTGTAGGGTGAATCACCAGTTGTCCTTTGGGATGGCTGGTGTTTTTTTTACCGCGGATGGATACAATAGTACTCCTTAGATTAGATGCTCCGCAAAAAACACCACCCCCCAACAATCTGCGTTCATCTTCGTTCATCTGCGGTTAATTCCCCACACCGCAGAAATCCCCACAATCCATCACCTCATCATCAGAAATTCCCTGCCAGAAATCACCGGAACTTTTGCGAACTCAAAGTCTTTCTTGTTCTCTGTAATGATATAATCAACTTCTGCAGTAGCGGCACATTCCATTTGCAGCTGGTCTTCTAAATCTTCAAAATGTTCTTCTTTGAGACAGTTTAGAAAAGCTTCTTTATCTTCTACCAAAATTGTGAAGGTGTTCACTATAAATTCTGTAAATTCTTTTCTTTCATTATTTGTAAAATAGTTTCGAGCAATGTAAAAAAAATCTGTAATTGAATGTGATGTTATAAAACCTTCATTTTTTCTGTCTATACATGATTTTATAACAGATTGTAAAACTTCATGGTTGTCATTTCGATTAACTGCATAATCTAGCAAAACATTTGTATCTAAAAACAATTTCATAAATCGTACTTCTCCTTAAGATATTTCATTTTTGCAGTTTTCCAGTCTTCAATTTTTACATCTTTAATAAATCCGTTGTATTTATTAAATAACCGCATTTTTTCTTCCATGCTCATTTCTTCAACAACTGGTTTTTCATTTTTGCGTTCTGCAAGCTTTAATGCTTTTGTAGCAACCCTGACAAGATCTTCTGAATTCAACTTAAAAAGTAAGCTCCATGCATTGCGAAAATTCAAGGCATCAGGATTTATATCACTGGCAGTGTAGGCTGGCTCTGAACTGTGAACTTCTAAAACAGTTTCAGGTTTATTTTCATAAGTGGCTTCTTTTGAAATTTTCTTTGTAAGCTTTTCTGCTTCTTCTTTATACTTATCATCAATCAAAACATCATAAGAAACTTTGTAGAGCCTGCATAATTCCCTTACACATTTTACAGAAGGTTCAGTTTCGCCAGCTTCATACTTGATATACATCTGGCGTGAAATACCAAGATAATCACCCACTTTGTTTTGAGAAAAATTATTCTGAATTCGAAGGTATTTAAGTGTGTCTTTCATGCCTTCAATATAGTAGAAATAAATTAGAAAGTCAAACTTTATTTACGAAAATATATGTAAAAGAAATTTAACACAAGCATCCGCTTTCATCCGCGGTTAATTGCTCACAAACAAAAATTCCCCCATCCAACCCCAAACATAATCCTTGCTGTAAATCTGCTTCACGCCTTCTTGACGAGACACTATACTAAAAAGTGGTCTTTTATATTCCCGTAATTAAGTTTCCGTTCACTATTTGAACAAAAAAGGAAATAGTGATAAAATTAGCATATAGTAATAAAATTAAAAAATATGAAAAAGAAAAATCGCAGTGCTTCAATTCTGTTTAAAGCAGTTAGTAAAAACTTTCTCAATATATGCCGTGTTTATCCAAAATTGATTCACATGGCAAATCATCTTGATAAATTTACAGAAGAAGAAAAATACAATTTTGGTATTTCTATTATAAAACTTGTAATGGATACATGCGGGATAAAAGTTGAAGCCTTCGGTCTTGAAAATATTCCTCAGCAGGATGGAATTTATCTTTGTGCAAATCATCAGGAAAAATTTGATCCGCTTGCAATCTGGTATACATATCCAAGAAAAATGGGCGTAATTCTTGACGACAAGGCTACCCATAGACCTTTTATCAGTGAACTTTGCAAAATCATTAAGGCGCAGAAACTTCATCGCCGTGATGTTCGTTCAACAATCCAGAGTATTAATTCGATTACTGCTGATTTGAAAAGCGGTACTAACTACATGATTTTTCCGGAAGGCGGTTACGAGCTTGAAGAAAAAGTTCTCGGTGAATTTAAATCGGGAAGTTTCAAAAGTCCGATGAGGGCGCATTGTCCTATTCTGCCGGTTTGTATCATCGATTCTTACTGCATTTTCGATAAAGGTTATAAGACAACAAAGCCGATTCAGGTTCATTACTTAAAGCCGATTATGCCTGAGGAATTTGAGAACCTTACAACACATGAACTTGCCGAGCTTGTAAAAAGCAGAATCAAAGAAGTTCATGATATTTACCAGAAATAATTTTTAAAAAAAGTGAAAGTCTTCAGGACTTCCATTTTTTTAGTTTCTCTTTTCTAAAAAGAATTTTCCTTTGAGCATCTGTGTGCTTATTACATTAACAAAGGCATCGGGATCAATTTTCTTGATAGCACGGAATAATGGTTCGACCTGGTTTTTAGAGATAACTGAATAGATGAGCTTTCGTTCTTCGTTAGTAAAAGTTCCCTGTGCATCAATAATTGTTGATGAGTGATTTGTGGAATTTTTAATCAGCTTTATAATTTCATCTATCTTTTCAGAGATAATCAGAAGTGTAGATTTCTGATATCTGTTGTACAGAAGATTTATAACCTGTGTTGATGCATACTGATAAATAATTGAGTACAGTGCTCTGTTCCATCCGAAGAGCAATCCGAAAACAAAAAGCAGCATGCAGTTAAAAATAAATATAATATTCCAGATTCCTTTACCGGTTTTTTCTGAAACGAAGATTGAAATAAAATCAGTTCCTCCGCTGGTTGCACCTGAAAGAAGACAAGAAGCAATTGCAACGCCGTTAGTAATTCCGCCGAAAATACTGCACAGAAGAATGTCATCTGTAATTATTATCGCAGGAATTAAATCTGTAAGAATACCTGAGACAATGATAAACCAGATTGAAAGTGTGATGCATTTTTTGCCGAGAGTTTTAAAACATAGAACTGCAGGTATGAGGTTAAATGTCCAGTAGAGAACACTGAAAGGAACTTTAACATTCAGAAAGGAAGAAAAAATTTCCTGCAATAAAAGTGCGATTCCAGAAAATCCCCCTGGCAAAAGTCCTGCTGAATATATGAAAGACTTTATGTTCAAAGCCATGATTCCTGCGCTGAGCGTTACAATAAAAAAATCAAAAATTGTTTTTGCCTTTTTGTTCATACTCTAAATATAATACGAATTTTAGAAAATTGATATTTAATTATACTTAAAAACTTTTTCTGTTTTATATGAAAAGTATGTTACAATTTTAACCATGTTAAACTCGATTAATAATGTTATTAACTCAATCAGTGGGGTTCTTTATGAACCATGGTGTGTTCCGATCATTCTTATTCTTGGCGGAATCTATTGTTCAATCAGAACAAAGTTTGTTCAGTTCCGTCTGTTAGGTGAGTCGTGCAAGGTAATTCTTGAAAAGCCTCATGAGGACAATGCGGTTTCTTCCTTCGGCGCTTTGATGGTATCAACAGCCTCACGTGTAGGAACAGGAAACATTATCGGTGTTTCAACAGCAATCTGTCTTGGCGGACCAGGTGCGGTTTTCTGGATGTGGGTTATTGCGTTGATTGGCGGAGCTTCCGCTTTTATTGAATCAACACTTGCTCAGATTTACAAAAAGCGTGATGATGACGGATCAAGCTATGGTGGTCCTTCGTACTACATTGAGAAAGTTCTCAAACAGCGCTGGCTTGGTATTATCTTTGCAGTAATCATAATCTTAACTTATGCAGTTGGTTACAATGCTCTTGCATCATACAACCTTCAGTCAACTTTCAGCGGATTTTCATTTTATGACGCAACTAAAACTCCAAGAGTAATCGGATACATTCTTGCAGTTCTTTTTGCAATCTGTGTACTCGGCGGATTTAAACGTCTTACTAAAGTAACAGGTGTTCTTGTTCCAATTATGGGAATCATTTATATCCTCGTTGCTATTCTTGTAATCATTCTTAATGTAAATACAATTGGAATAATGTTCTCAAATATTTTTGCAAGTGCTTTTGATTTTAAGGCAATCTTCAGTGGCTTTACAGGTTCCTGTCTGATGCTTGGAATTAAGCGAGGTCTTTATTCAAACGAAGCAGGTATGGGTTCTGCACCTAATGCTGCTGCTACAGCTGATGTTTCACATCCTGTTAAGCAGGGACTTGTTCAGATGCTTTCTGTATTCATCGATACAATTTTGATTTGTACATCAACTGCATTTATGTGTCTTTCTTCAGGAGTTGTTCCTACTGCTGATATTGCAGGAGCTGCTTATGTTCAGGCTTCACTTCAGGCTTCTCTAGGAAATTTCGGTCCTATCTTTATTGCAGTAAGTATGTCACTTTTTGCATTTACAACATTGCTCGGAAATTATTCTTACTGTGAAGGCTGTTTGAGATACATCCTTAAAAAGAAACCATCAAAGGTTACTTGTATCGTAATACGTCTTGCAGCAAGTGTAATCGTATTCTTTGGCGCAATCGTAAGCATGGGACTTGTTTGGGATACTGCTGATCTTCTCCAGGCCCTTATGGTAATCATTAACGTTCCTGTAATCATCATCATTGCAGGCCCTGCAATTGCTGCTCTTAAAGATTACTGCAGACAGCGAAAAGAAAATAAGAACCCTCAGTTCGTTGCTAAAGACTGCGGAATTAAAGAAGATACAGATTTCTGGAAATAAATCGTTAACCTGATTTATTAACAGCTGTTTGCAAAAAAAAAAGCATTGTTAACAATTGATTTTGTTAACAATGCTTTTTTTTATACGAAAGGAATTTTCGCTGAACTGAAAATCTTATGCTAAAGTCAAATCGCCTTCTTTAATCCAGTTGATCTTACGAAGAAGAGCGCCGAGTGCCCAGCAGATTACTGCAGGAAGAACAACGCAGATAAGTACAAGTCCGAGCCAGTCAAACCATGAAGGATTGATTGCGGCAAGTCCCCGTTCAACAGCTTTTTCACTTGGTTCAAACCAGCCGCTGATTACTCCGATAGGACCGACAAGTCCGCAGGTTCCCATTCCTGAAGAAATCGGAGCTCCGTTCATCTGCATCTTAAATACACAGGTTGCGATAGGTCCAGTAATAATCGAAGCAAGTGTAGGTGGAATCCATACTAAAGGATTTTTGATGATGTTAGGCATCTGGAGCATCGAAGTTCCAAGACCTTGACTCAAAAGTCCGCTGACTTTATTTTCTCTGTAACTGAGAACTGCAAATCCAACCATCTGTGCACAACAGCCAGCAACTGCAGCGCCGCCTGCAAGACCAACAAGGCCGAACGCAGCACAGATTGCAGCAGAACTGATTGGAAGTGTTAATGCAATTCCTACAACTGCAGAAACGATCATTCCCATAACAAACGGATGAAGATTAGTTGCCCACATTACAATATTTCCTACAGAGCTTGCTGCGATACCGAGGTATTTTGCAAACATTACTGTAAGAAGGCTTCCTGTTAAAACTGTAACAAGCGGAGTTACAATGATGTCGACCTTAGTTTTTTTGCTTACGAGCTGGCCGATTTCTGCTGCAATGATTGCAATAAACAAAACTGCAAGCGGACCACCAGCGCCGCCTGTAACGTTTGCAGCTGCACCGACTGTAGATGTAGAAAAAAGAACAAGTGCATCAACTTTCATTGCATAGCCGATTCCGATTGCCATTGCTGCTCCAACAACATTCGGATTCATTGCGAAGTTGCCGGCCTGAACAAGGAACTGGAATGGAACGATGTCAGCAACTCTCAAAAGCTGAAGTCCCAAAGTTCTGATAATTGTTCCGATCAAGAGTGATGCGAAAAGTCCCTGAGCCATTCCGCTCATTGCATCAATCAAATATCTTTTTACATATTTATTCATGAAGGTTCCCCTTAAAAAATAATTGTCAGAAAAATAATACAAAATTACTGTTTTGAAAATTATTCAAATTGTGTAATTTAATCTAAATCAATTGCTTTAACAAAATGTTCGCTTATTTTGAATCTGCAACAAGCGTTACAAATATATCCTGGTCTTTGCGGTTTCTGTGTACTGTGATGCGTACTGTTTCGCCTGGACGTTTGCTTTCAAGAAGTGAAAGATAATCAGCGAGTGTAGAAACTCTAACACCGTCAATTCCTACAATGATGTCACCGCCAAGGTAAATAAGGCGCGGATTTCTTGTTCCGTATCTTACAGCTTCTGTTCCGCCTTTGATTTTAGCTTTTTCAGCATTTCCGTTTTTGATTACCTGCGAAACAAGAACTCCGGAATTAATATCAAGACCTGCATAGTTTGCAATAGCAGAGTTCATCTGAACAAGTTCTGCCTGAATGATACCGCGCTGAACTGTTCCGTATTTAAGCAGGTCGTTTACAACTCGCTGGGCAGTAGAAGAAGGAACTGCAAAACCAACGCCGGCAGAGTTTCCGCTTGAAGAATAAATCATTGTGTTGATTCCGATCATTCTGCCTGCTGTATCAAGCAAAGGACCTCCTGAGTTTCCGGGATTAATTGCAGTGTCAGTCTGAATCATGTCACGGATAATTGTATTTGTGGAATTCTGAATAGGACGGCCAAGGCCAGAAACAATTCCGGTTGTCATTGTACGTTCAAGACCGAAAGGGTTTCCGATTGCAATGACTTTCTGTCCGACCTTGAGCTCTGTAGAGTCGCCGAATTCGATTGTCTTTAATGTAACTCCTGAAGGCGGATTAAATTTTAATACTGCGATGTCACTTGCAGTATCGAGACCGACAACCTGACCTTCGTACTGTGAGCCGTCAGAAAGAGAAATGTAAATTCTTGAAGCTCCTGAAACAACATGAACATTTGTAACGACATAACCGCGTTTGTCGATTATTGAGCCTGAACCGCTTCCGCCGCTTTCTACTACAGGCTCAAGAAACCAGTTGATTCCGGTAACCTGTGTGTTGATGTTGACAACAGCTTCGTTGCATTTGTCGTAAACGTTAATATTCTGAAGTTCATCAGTTGTATATTTAATCTGGCCTAGAGCTGTATTTACTGCAAGTTCATTTTTGTCTGAAGCTTGCTGGTTGTAAGAGTCCTGAACGGCCTGTGTCTGATTTTCTGATGTCTGCTCAGAAAAGGCAGTCTGAGTCTGTGTATTTTCTGCTCTGGAAAGTATTTTATTGATAAATAAAGTTATTGAAGAAACAGCAATTGCTGTAATAATTACTGTAAAAACAATGTGATGTTTTGAATATAATTTCATAACTGTATTCTAATAATTTTTTGTGTTTATGGGAATAAGTGGTGAATTTTTATATAGAAAAATAAAGCCGAAAAATATAGAATGAACGTATGAAAAATAAATTGAAAATGACTTTTGCTTTAAGCGCCTTGATTCCTTTAGTGATGTTCTTTTTTTCATGTGTTTCTGATGATGTAGAATTATTAAAAACTGTAGATACATCAGATGCCGTAATTTTTAAAGTAACTGAAGAAGAGTCAATGTTAAAACCAGAAGCTTTTTACGAAAACTCTAAAAATACTGCTGACATTTATATCAAAACTGATAATCCAAAAGCAAATATTTATCTAAACGGAAATTACCAGGGAAGAAGTCCTTTAAGAATCACTGATTTAGTTCCCGGCTATTATTCTCTGATGGTGGAATTTTCACAGTCGTCATCAGAATTCAATATCCATAAATATATGATTGAACTCGAAATGGGAAAAGAAAACGTCTATTATATAGAAAAATAATTCTTATTTATCCCTTGAATTCTTAAGACAGTGATTTTAAAATGAATGTATGAAAACATTTATAAATAAATCATGGCAGTTTACCAGTACATTTGATAAACAGCTTCTGGCATCTAAAAAAACAGACATTAAAATCAAACTTCAGACTGTAGACCTTCCGCACAGTGTGGTTCAGACTCCTTACAATTATTTCGACGCAAAAATCTATCAGACCGTCAGCGGTTACAGAAAAACCTTCAAGACAGCTGCTGCATGGAAAAACCGTCGCGTATTCATTACCTTTGAAGGCGCAGCTCACGAGGCAACAGTTTATCTTAACGGTCAGCTTCTCGGAACTCACAGCACAGGTTATACAGCCTTTACTTACGAAATGACAAAGTTCCTTGCACCGCAGGGCTCAGAAAACGTTCTTGTCGTTAAGCTTGATTCAAACGAAACTATAGATGTTCCTCCGTTCGGATTTGTAATCGATTACATGACCTATGGTGGAATTTACCGTGAAGTTTTTATCGAAGATAAGCCTCAGATTTTTATCGATGACATTTATGTTACGACAAAGGAAAATTCGTGCGACGTAAAATTTGCATTAAGTGAACAGGTTTCTGAAGGAACTCAGTTTAATGTAACAGTTGCGCCATGGTCAAAAACTAAAGGTAAGCCGATTACAGTTTCGGTTGCTGCAAACCGTTCAACTTCAAACCTTCATGCAGAAATTACAGTGCCTGATGTAAAAATGTGGACACCTGAAACTCCTGACTTATACACAGCAACAGTTGAACTTGTTTCAAAAAACAAAGGTGAATCAGATTCAAAATCAGAACGCTTTGGTTTCCGTGACATTGTTATGAATGCAGAAGGACTTTTTCTTAACGGTAAAAAATACAAACTGCGTGGCTTAGACCGTCATCAGTCTTATGCATATCAAGGCTACGCAATGCCAGAATCTTTACAGCGATTTGATGCAAAAGTCCTTAAAGAAGAACTTGGCCTTAACGCAGTAAGAACTTCACATTATCCGCAGAGCCATCACTTTATCGACGCCTGCGATGAACTTGGACTTCTTGTATTTACAGAAATTCCTGGCTGGCAGCATATCGGTTCAAGTGCAAAATGGAGAAAGCAGGCAATTCAGAATGTAAACGAAATGGTTTTACAGTATCGTAATCATCCTTCGATTTTCCTCTGGGGCGTCCGCATTAATGAATCTCCTGATGACGATGAACTTTATTCTGTTACAAATTCCGTTGCCCGTGAACTTGATCCTTCTCGTCCTACAGGCGGAGTCCGCTGCTTTAAAAAATCAAATCTTCTTGAAGATGTTTATACTTATAACGAATTTGTTCACCGTGGAGATAATGAAGGCTGCGAACCAAAATCAAAAGTTACTTCAAATATGAAGAAGGCATATCTCATCAGTGAATATAACGGACATATGTATCCGACAAAAATGTTTGATGACGAAATTCACCGTACAAATCATGCCTTGCGTCATGCAAAAGTAATCAATGATGTAGCCGGTCATTCTGATATCGCAGGAAGCTTCGGCTGGTGTGCATTTGATTACAATACCCATGAAGATTTCGGAAGCGGTGACGGCATCTGCTATCACGGCGTTATGGACATGTTCCGTAATCCGAAAATGGCTGCTCTTGTGTACAAGTCTCAGGCTGAAGACGAAGTAGTACTAGATGTCAGTTCTTCAATGGATGTCGGTGAACATCCTGCGTGTACACGCGGAAAGAACTGGATTTTTACAAATGCAGACAGCATAAAAATGTATTTCAATGATATTTTTATTACTGAATATTTCCCTTCAAACAGTCCTTACAAAAACTTAAAGCATCCTCCGATTCTTATTGATGATTACATTGGAGAACGATTTGTCAAAGAAGAAAAAATGAGCCAGAAGTCTTCAGAACAGGCAAAGGCCGTCATTAATTTCAATGCAATTTACGGTCAGATAAAAATGCCGTTCAGTATTCTCTTAAAATGTGCTGCGCTTATTCTCAAAGGTTTCAACTATGCAAAACTCAGAAAGCTTTATGACAATTACGTAGGAAACTGGGGTGGAGCAGCTTCTGTTTACAAATTTGAAGCAATTAAAGACGGAAAAGTCGTAAAAACTATTTTAAAAGGACCTGTAAAAAACATTCAGATAAAAGCCGATATTTCTAATAAGGAACTTTCTGTAGAAAACGGCTGGGATGCCAGCAGCGTAAGGCTTTCTGTAAAAGATCAGTATGGAAATACAGTGCCTTATTATATGGAAAGTGTAAGATTCAGTCTTTCCGGCCCAATTGAACTGATTGGACCTGAAACTTCCTGTTTCAGAGGCGGTTATGCAGGAACTTATGTTCGCACAACCGGTAAAACTGGAAAAGCACAGCTTAAAGTTGAATCAGCAGATTTAAGTTGCAATATTAATTTCTCGGTTTTATAAATACAAGGCTGAAGATTTCAGTATATAATAAAATATATAGTAAATATAGGTAGTAAAATGACGTCAAATATTTCTCGTGGATCTATGTCCATGGTAAAATTAACTGTTCCATTAGCAATGGAACAGTTTTTTCGTATACTCGTTTCTTCTGTAGATACATTTATGCTCAGTACCTATTCTGACAAAGCAGTTGCCGGAGTCGGACTTGTAGCTCAGTATGTCTTTTTTCTGCAGATTCTTTTTAATGTAGTCTGTATCGGTTCTTCGATTGTCCTCGCACAATATCTCGGAGCAAAAAAAACTGACCAGGAATTAAATTACATTGCACAGGCAAGTACTGTAATGATTACAGTACTTGCGCTTATTCTTACAGCGTTGGTTATTTTCGGAATCGGACCACTTGTAGGCTGCTATAATCTTGAACCTGAAGTAGAAAAAAGTGCCGTTGATTATTTTATGATTTATGGCGGTTTCTGTTCTGTGTTTACAGCTTTCAGCCTTTTGCAGAGTTCAATTCTCCGCTCCTATGGTTATACAAAAGATGCAATGATTGTAACAATTATTGCAAACATTATTAATGTATGCGGTAACGCAGTTGCACTTGGCTTCTTAGGTTTTACTTTGCCTGAACCATTTTCAGGTGTTAAAGGTGTTGCATGGGCTTCTGGACTTTCAATGATTGTTTCTACTTTCATACTTCAGATAATGATTGCCAGAAAAAAAGATGTTCAGTTTAACCTCAAAGGAATTAAAGAAGTTCCTTCAAGAGTTTATCATGTGATTCTTTCAATCGGAGTCCCAACAGGCGGCGAAAATCTTTCTTACAATGTTGCAAATATTGCGCAGACTGCAATGTTCTCTACACTGGGAACAAATGTAATGTCAGCACATGTTTATACTCAGACAATTATTAGATTTGCCTATGCCTTATCAATTGCCATCGGAGCTGCAACTCAGATTAAAACAGGATACTTTGTAGGTGAACACCGAAGCGAAGAAGCCTACAGAAAACTTTACCGTTACTGGATTTTTGCAACTATATCTTCAATTTCACTTGTAGGAATCTGTAATTTGTTCAAAACACCGATAATCAGTCTGTTTACTCCTGTTGACGGTCCGATATTCCCGATTGTAGCTTCGCTCATGATTGTATCGTTCTACATTGAAACAGGCCGCTGTATGAATCTGATATTCATCGGAGGACTTAAAGGTTCTGGTGATATTAAGTTTCCTGTAGGTTATGGAATTTTTTCGATGTGGACAATTATTGTAGGACTCGGATGGTTCCTCGGACTTTATATGGGAATGGGAATTATCGGTTTCTGGATTGCAGTTGGAACAGAAGAAACAACTCGCGGTATTGTAATGCTGTTACGCTGGCGAAGTAAAAAGTGGATGAAAAAAGCTATCGTCTGATGAATCTCAACAAACGATAGCTTTGTATATCAACTGATAAATGTGACATTAACAAAATTGCCGGGCAAATAATAACCTCGACATTGTATCAGTTTCTAAGTTTTATTCAAAATCTGAAATTGATTTTAGATATTTTTCAACTTTAGATTTTGAAACTAAACACGGAAAGTCATTGCTTTCTGAACAGCGGACAATAACTTCTTCTTTGTCTTCATTAATTCCGTAGAATTCAATTTTAATATCTTTGCCTGCAGCGCTGATGATGTAAACTAAATCCGGTTCAGCATTCATATCAAGGCTTTCAAAGTCATCAATCCATTCAGAAGCTGTAAGGCTTTCTGCAGAACGAAGCCAGCCTTCAATTTTTGTTTCATTAACCTTCGAGTCTGGACAAGCCCATTTTGTTTCTGCAACTTCGCCTGTTTTTTCAATTATAAAATCAAGGTTTTCTGGAACTGCTTTTCCATTGTACTTTTGAATTTTGTAGGCTTCAGAAGTTTTGAACGAATACAAATTGTAATCAAAAAGATTTTCTTCTGCAAAATCAAAGGCAAGAATCAGATTGCCTGATGCAAGATAAACTTCTTTACTCGAATCAAGTTTGATGTAAGTCTGGTTTGCTGTTGAAGTTGTCTTACCGATAAACAGTTTCTGAATCTGTTCGTTGTTAGAAGAATATCCGGTTACGATAATCGGATTGTTAAGTCCGTATTTATCAAGTTCCTCATCGGTTGCAGATTTTTTTACTGTTTCTATTATTTTAAGGTTTTCAAAAGTCGAAAGAAGGTAGTCAGCCATTTCTCTGTTTGCAGGATGATTTGAATTTAATACCCAGTCATCACCATTTTTCGAAAGACGAATTTCGCCTTTGTGGTTAGAAATGCCAAGAGTTGTTACTGCTGCGTTAGGTTTGATTTCTTTAACAACTGCGCGTGGCTCAAAGTATAATTGAAAAATATGTACGACAATTAAAATTCCTGTCAGTGAAAGTAAAATTATTTTTTTAACGCTCATTTTTCACTTCCTTCTTTATCATTTTTCTTTGACGAAATAAAACGTTTGTCTTCCGGGTTATATTTCTGGTGAATGATATATCTTCGGGCAATACGCATTCTCCATACAATAAAGCCGATGAGAATTATTACAACAGCAAGACCAAATTCATTAAGCATTTTAACGATGAATGCAGATTTTTCATTTTTAATTGAAATAAAATCAAGTCTTGTTCCTTTAGTGCGCATTGCACAGAAGTCTTCATTGTTGTTTACATAATCAATTATGTTTCTGAGGAATAATGCAGTTGCGCTTGTTCCTTCGCTGTCTACAATCACGTCAGTTGTTGAAGCACCTGAAGAAACTACAACAATTTTTGATTTTAAGGTTGATTTAACTGAAGGATTAAAAGCTGATGAGAAGTTTCCTTCTGCGAGCACTGCAAGGTTTTCTGCTTTAAGGTTTTCATTTTCTGACGGAAGATTGCTTCCAGGGTAGAGAATGATGTTTTCTTTTGCACGCCAGCTTTCGTCTGATGATTTTGCAAGAACTGTTGTCTTTATGTCTGAATTCTTTTCGATTTCAGAAATGTCAATCGGAGAAGCGCAGAATAAAAGAATGCCTCCAAGGTTATCAGTAATCGCATTCTTTCGTGGAGTTGAATCTTTGTCGATTACAGGAACCCAGTGAAGGAGCTGCTTTCCGAATCCGCTCTGGTTCTGGTAAAAGCATTTCTGGTCCATAACAAAGCTGCCATCAATTTTAATTCCGTAGCCTTCAAGAAGTTTTGTAATGTTACTGTTGTTTTCAAGGAATATCGGAAGCTGGTCATTGTCAACAAAGTATTCATCGAGTGCATCAACGAAGAAGGCAACGTTTCCGCCCTGCATGATATAGTCATCAATTTTTTTAAGCTGGTCTTCAGGAATTTCTTCTTTAGGTCCGTTGATGATGATAGCGTTAAGGTTTACAGGAATATTTTCGTGAGTAAGATCAATTTCTTTGATTGAATAAATGTCAGAAAGAAGTGTTCTGAAGTTGCCGGCACCTGTTTCAAAATAACTTTGTGCATATCTGTTTGAACGAAGTTCGTATTCTTTATGACCTGTGATGTATCCGATCTGGTACATTGCTTCTGCATCAGCTTCCTGTGCAGAAATAATTTTTGAAATTGTAGTTGTAATTTTGTATTCAATGTCGGCGGAAGTTTTTAATGCGTCAATTGAAGCAATGTAATCACCGTAAGTAATTGCAATTCCCATCCAGGCAATCTTTGAAGAAAAGCCTGCTGTTTCAACTGTATCAATCTGAACTGGTGATAATCCGTATTCCTGTGCAATGCGCTGATTTTCCTCTTTGCTCATATCATAAATCTGGTATGAGAATGCAGACGAAGCATTGCTTTTATATTCAGAAAGCAGATCAGTAAGATACTGCTGTACATTGTTATATGGAGAAGGAAGATCTTCAGAGAAAAACATTTTAATTGAAAGCGGAGATTCAATATTTTTAACAACGTTCTTGCTGGCTTTCGAAAGCGAATAGGTTTTTTGCGAAGTTAAATCAAGTCTGACAAAACTTCTTACGCTTACAACATTAAGAAGGAAAATTACAACGATCAGAAAAAATCTGTCGCTTGCAGGGCTTTTAATCCATTCAATCAGTTTTTTCATGTTATGCCACCTTCCTTCTTGATTCCTGCGATTTAATCGTCAAAAGAATAAAGATTATGATAAGTGAAAGAAAATAAATAATATCGCGACTGTCAATAATTCCCCGTGCAACAGAGTTGAAATGTTTTACGACAGAAAAGAACGAAAGTGTTCTTACAATTTTTCCAGGGATAAAAATCATAAACAGATCGATCAATGTAAAAAATCCGCTGATTGCAAGAGCAGTAAAAAATGAAATTATCTGATTTCGTGTAATTGATGAAGCGAAAATTCCGATTGAAGTATAAACTGCGCACAGCAGTACGGCGCCAATATAACCTCCTGCGATCGGACCAAAGTCTGGCTTACCGAAGAAGGTTAATGTAATTACGTAGAAGACAGTTGGAAAAATCATCGCAACTGAAGTAATAAAGCCTGCAAAAAATTTTCCAAGTACAACCTGAGTTTCTGTAACAGGGAGCGTCATTAAAGTTTCAATGCTTCCGGTTTTTGTTTCATCTGCAAAAAGCTTCATTGTCAAAGCAGGAATGAACATCATAAAGGCATATGGAAGTATTGAAAAGAATATTCTTAATTCAGCACGTTTGTTATGAAAAAATGTTGAATAAAAAAATATGCCGACAGTTACTAAAAATAATGCAGTTACTATATAAGCAATCGGGCTTGTAAAATATGATTTAAGTTCACGGCGGGCAATTACCCATGTTAAATTGTTTTTCTTTGAATCTTTCATTTTACATCCTTTTGTGTGAGCATGTGGAATATGTTTTCAAGACTGTTTTTAACATTCGTCATTTCGTAAAGAGTCCATTTGTTCTTTACGATTACTTTGAAAATCTCAGGACGGATTTCGATATTGCCGTTTACATGAATACGGATTCCGATTGCCTTTTTTGATGGAGACTTAAAATCATCTTCACGTTTTGTAACGCTTTTGATTTCGTCAAAGGCAGAGAAAACTTTTTTTGCTTCCGTAAATGTACAGCCTTCAAGGATAAGATTTACTGCGACGTTCTGTCCAAAGCTTTCCTTCAGTTCTGAGGTTGGACTGTCAGCAACAATCTTACCGGCAGAAATGATAATTACTCTGTCGCAGAGGCTTTCTACTTCCTGAAGGATATGAGTTGAAATAATTACTGTTTTTGTTTTCCCGATTTCTTTAATGAGATTGCGGACATCTTCAATCTGGTTTGGATCAAGACCGCTTGTCGGTTCATCAAGAATGAGAATTTCAGGATCGTTAATCAAAGCATGAGCAAGACCGACACGCTGTTTGTAACCGCGCGAAAGTTCCCCGATATTTTTATCCATGACTTCTGTCAGTCCGCAGGTTTTGCAGAGCTCAGGAATTTTTTCGGAAGGTTTCTGGGAATGAATCTGGCAAAGATACTTAAGATAATCTTCAACAATCATTTCGGCATATAGAGGTGCAGATTCCGGCATGTAACCGATTTTGCTCTTTGCCTTTACGATATCAGAATTGATGTCTTCGCCGTCGATTCTGATGTTTCCTGAAGTAGTTCCCCAGAAACCTGTAATCATTCTCATTGTTGTAGTTTTTCCGGCACCGTTAGTACCTAAAAGTCCTACAATCTGTCCTGTAGGAATTGAAAAACTTATGTCGTCAACTGCCTTGAAATCTCCAAAGTATTTTGAAACATGTGACAGTTCAATCATGTAAGTTCTCCTATGGTTTTAATATTACATTTTTATGCTGGCTATTTAAGATTCTCTGAACGGCATATTTTCCTGTAACAAGTGCAGGAGGCATTCCGCCGGCTACCATAAGCCATTGTCCTGCTAAGAAAAGGTTTTTAACGCCTTTTACAACTCCAGGAATGCTGAAGTTGTTAGGACTTTTCTTTGTTGTAATAAATGTCATGTAAACACCGCGGTAGGCGTTGCAGTAACGTGTATATGTGAATGGAGTCCAGACATCAAGAAGCTTGAGTTTTCCCTGTGTAAATGGAAAGCGTTTTTCAATTGTTTTCTGGATGTCTAAAGCAGCCTTTGTTTTTTCTGCGTCATAACGTTTTTTGTCAGTTTCGTAAAGATTTTTCCAGTAAAGGTATTCGCTTTCTGGTTCGAGAATCTTTACCTGCAAAAGAGTTTTTCCTTCTGGAACTGTAGTTTTTTCAAAGGAATAGTTTTTAATGTTAGTACGTGTAATTGTTCTTCCTGCAAGTTCGTAGCCGTCACAGTCAAAGAAAGTGCGTCCTGCAATTTTATCTGTAACGCCGTCATAACTGAAAGCTGCATGGAAGCTTGATCCGAGAAGATTGTTTTCACGATCTTCATAGCATTTTTTCAATGCTTTTGGCATATATTTATAATCGATGAGTTTTTCAAATGTGTGGTATGAATCAGTTGAACAGATAACGTAATCTGCAGAAACTTCAGTTCCGTCTTCAAGAAGAATTCCCTTTGCAGATTTTTCATCTTCTGCCATAAGGACTTTCGCAACTGGTTTTGAACAGATTAAAGTTCCGCCAAGTTCCTTGTAACGGTTTGCCATTCTGAGCATTGCAGCAAGTGAGCCGCCTACAGGAACTCCGCCGCCGCCTGAAGAAATAGTTCCATAAGCGGTAATGAAAAGGTAAGCAAGATAATCTTTTGGCATGTAATCGAGCATTAATCTTTTGATAAGAGGATGCTTGAATCTGTTTGCAAGATCTTCAATGCTTATTTTTGAATACTTTCTGATAACAGGAAGCATCTTTCTCATTTTCCATCCGATCTGAGTCAAGTCGATGAGGTTCATCATATCCATTGGTTTCTTTGCAGGAACCTGAAGGGATTCTGAAAGTTTTACGTATTTGAAAAATTTTTTAATTTCTTTTTTGTCTTCGGGACTTAATTCGAGCATTTCTTTTTCTGCACGTTTTAAGTCAGCCCAAAGGTGAAGTGTCTGACCGTTCAATTCAGAACGGTAGAACTCCTGATGCTGGTGAATTTTAACATCAGGAGCACAGATTCCGGAATCCTTCCAGATGTCCCAGAGTTCGTAACCTTCTTTAGCACAAGTCATCCAGCAGATACAGTTATCAATGTAATGACCTTCACGCATCCAGCCGGTACACTGTCCGCCTGGTACTGCATGCTTTTCATAAATGACTGATTCAAATCCTGCTTTCTGCGCGTAGATTCCTGCACTTAATCCGGCAATACCGCCGCCAATAATTACAACTTTTTGTGACATATTGAATTCCTGTATAACTTCAATTTTTTTTAATTACTTTTTTTTCCCGAAGAGAGTAAGCATTTTGATAAAGATGTTGATAAAGTCTAAGTAAAGTTCAAGAGCGCCGATGATTTCGAGCTTTTTGAAGTTTTTAGAACCGTCTGCGTGAGTAGACATTCTCATGATTTTCTGTGTGTCATAAGCTGTAAGACCGATGAAAATTCCTATACCAACAAGACATAAAATCCAGTCCAGCCTAGAGCTCTTCATGAAAATATTGAACACAGACATGATGATAAGACCGATCAAAGCCATCATAAGGTAACGGCCTGCAGAAGTAAGGTCTGACTTTGTTGTAGCGCCGTAAATTGTCATTCCGAGGAACATTGCTGCTGATACTGCAAATACTTTGTAGACAGAAGTAATTTCATAGAACTGGAAAATAAAGGAAAGTGAAAATCCCGTACAAACTGAGTACAGGATAAACAAAAAGTAAGCAAAAACAGGATTTATCTTGTTAATGGCAAAAGAAAGTGCCAGAACAAGTACCAGTTCGAGAATGAGAGGACACCACATGAAAATCTTGTAGTTTTCAAGAGTGATAATTCCCTGCTGACACAAGTAGATATAAATATCTTCAGTAAAAAATGCAACTACGCCTGTAATTACGAGTGCAAAAAACATCTTAAAATAAACACCAGCGATAAATTTACGCTGAACTTCAGGACTAGCCTGTTCAATAGTATAATTTTCGTTCATAGCTTCAATTCTATGTTAAATTCAAAGGGTGGTCAATGAAAATTACAGTTTCTTCTATAAGATAGGAAATTGGGCGGAATCTGATTTGACTTGTAAACAATTAATAAGTATTATATTAAGGTTATGAAAAAGATAATTCCGGCATTTTTTATTCTCTTCGCTGCCATTCTTGGCATTGTTGTTTTAAGCGGATGGGGTAAAAAATCTAAAGACGATAAAAAAGACCATTCTACTGTTACTGCAGATTCTGGAGAAAAGAAAACCGCTTCTGATGAACAGAAAAACGTTACCATTGTAGAAGAAAATACTCCGACTTCCTTTATGAACTTGAACAGTGACGAAACTCTCTTAAGCTCAATGGGAATTGATATAAACGGCGACCATCTTGATGATGAAATTCTTATTACAAAGAAAGTGTCTTCGGCAAATGCAAATCTCAACATCGTAATCGGTATTTACAATCCGACTTCAAAAATGTACGTAAGGGTTGCAGAAATTCAAACTGAAGTAACACAGTTCAGATCGTTCTCTTACAATGGAATCGACGTTACTGGTGAACACAAAACTGCCCTTGTATACCAGGGTTTTACTGACAACGGAAACTCGGTACTCCAGATGTATTACTGCTATGGAGATTCCTCGAACTTTAATCTTGTAAAAATCGGTGACTTTAAGTCTGACGGTACTATATTTATTCAGCAGTATAACCGTACTGATACATACGAACTTGAACAGAGTTCTGGAAAGAGCTTTCCTGTGTGGGTTTACTCGTCTGATACATCGAGCGGGGCAGGGGATTTAAGCCAGATTCAGACTGAATATGACTGGGATCCGAATGCCAGAAAATATGTTCAGATAAGACAGATTAAGGTTACAGGCCGCAATCTTGCTGCAAAGGAACTTGCGAAGATTCAGGATGGTACTGTAAAGACTTTTGCAAATTATCTTGACGGTTTGTGGTATCAGACTTACAACGAAGATCATAAAATCCGTTACATTTATTTTGACTACGATTCTTCAGAAGTAATCTTCCTTGAAGATGATACTCAGGAAGTTTACAGCTGGCTTACAAGCAGCCTTTATAAAAATGGTATTTATCTTTCAACTTCAAATGTTTCAATTGAAAATCTCGGCCGTCGTTTTGCAGTAACCCTTACTGATATCGATCAGGTTAGAATCCGTGCATACGACGACGTCAGAATGCACATCGGTGCAGATAACATCTGGGACGGTCAGTACAAAAAACTTACCAGTCCTAAATCGTTTGCCATTCAGGAAAAAGATACAGCACCAGTACAGGAAATCGTTGCCGCTCTGGAAGAAACTCCGTTATGGTATACAGCCGATGGTGCGAACTTTGTATTCAAAGGCGGAAACTACGCAATTTCTACAGAAAACTTCAACGAAACAGGCGTTATTGCTCTTGCAATGATTAACGGTCAGACAGTCATTCAGTTTAATCCTAAAGACGAAATGCGTTATATCGGCGATGCATACATTATCAATTTCAAGGAAGTTCCAAGAACTGTAAAGCTTCGTAACGGAAAGACAAAAACAGTTTACGATAAAGATAAAAAGACCCTGATTCTTCAGCCTGCCGTTATTATGGCCACATCAGTAAATGAAATTTCAGGAAAGGTTCTGGTTCTTAACGCAGAAACGGATTAAGTTTATAAATGAAGCAGTCAGAAGAAAAGATTGAAATTGAAGAACTTCTCAATGAAATCATAGGTGATGAGTCTCTCGAAGCACAGAGAGATACGTCAATCGGAATTCTTGAACCGATTGATGATGAAAGTTCTGATGAGCTGATGAAGCAGCTGCTTTATATTCCTAAATCAACACTTACTGCGGGGCAGGTATTAAATCTCCTTCGCCGTATGCTTCGCGAAATAAATCCTGTATACATTGACCTTGCCGAACGAACTGCCTTCTGTGCCGTTAAGATTTATGATTACGCCCGCGTAAAAAACAAGATGAATCTTAACATTGACCGCAATGCTTTGATTCTGCTTTCAGTGCTTTTTACAATCGGTTCCTATAAACCTGAATTCAATATGAAAGACGACAATGACGAAGTTCATTCCTGCCCGAGAAAAATGTTCCTCTATTCATATCTTTATCTCAAGCATCTTTCACCGTTAAAGGATATCGCAGAAGCAATTCTTTTTTATAACTGTGACTGGAAAAAAGCAAAGGAACTGCAAAGTCCTTATGGTGAATATGCTTCTTTAATTTTTACCTGCATGCGTATCTGCATTCAGCTTAGAAAAAATCATTACGTTTATACAAAGAGACTCTTTACTCAGGATTTTATTGATAACTGCAGAAAACTTTATGATCCGGTATTCCTTGATCTCTTCTTTGAACCTGAACTTACTCAGGCAATTACAAAAGAACTCAAGAATAATAATTCCTTTTATCTGCTTGATGAATACTGCAATTCCGTTCAGCTTGATTACGAAGAAACTTTCAGTCTTTTGAAAATAATGCTTTACTCTGTCGACTTTGTTTCGACCTCGACAGTTACTCATATTATCAGCACTGCGTTCTATGCGACAGAAATTGCAAAGCTTGAAAAACTAACCGATTCTGAAACTGATGAAGTGTTTACGGCTGCGATTCTTCATGATATGGGAAAAATGTCCATCGATATTGAAATCCTGGAATCTGCGGGATGCCTGACTGATGAACAGATGCAGAAAATGCGTGAACATGTTAAAAAAGGCGATGAGATGTACAGAGGAATTGTCGGTAATAAGCTTTCTGATATTGCCTCCCGACATCACGAAAATCTTGACGGTTCAGGCTATCCTAACGGACTTAAATGCGAAGAACTTACAACCCAGCAGCGCATTCTTTCTATTGCAGATGTTTTTTCTGCCCTTACGGATGCGCGAACTTATAAGCCTTCATATTCGAAAGAAAAGACTATCAATATTATGGAAGATATGGTAAGCAAATGTAAATTTGACCCGGGCATTTTGAATCATGTTAAGGCACAATATGATTTAATCAAGGCTCATACAGAAATCCGCCGTCCTATGCTTACTGCTAATTTGGGTCTCGTAGTTTTGGATTACATGCGTCTTGAAGATATAGAAGATATATCTGATCTTTTTGAGGCAATTCACAATGGGTAGAATAAAAATCCCTGCTGTTGTACGAAAATTCCCTTTACTAATTGTAGAGATTGCTATATATTTAATAATACTACAGAACTTGAAAATGATTTCAGTTCTTAAATATTTGTAAATTTTATCCGTAGTTTGGAGGAAATAAAATGGGAAATAACTATTTCAATTCAATTCCATGGCGTGAAGCTCGTCTTCAGCTTGGACACTGCCGTTCAATGGCAAAAGAAGAATTCGCTGACGGAGTTAACGCTCTTAAGGGAAAGAAAATCGTAATCGTAGGATGTGGTGCTCAGGGTCTTAACCAGGGTATGTGTCTGCGCGATTCAGGTCTTGATGTATCTTACGCTCTCCGTGAATCAGCAATCACAGAAAAACGCCAGTCTTGGAAAAACGCTACAGAAAACGGTTTCAAAGTTGGTACATACGAAGAAATGATTCCAACAGCTGACTTAGTTGGAAACCTTACTCCAGATAAACAGCACACTCCTGTAATCAATGAAGTTCAGAAATTGATGAAACAGAATTCAGCACTCTGGTATTCACATGGATTCAACATGATCGAAGAAGGAATGCAGATTCGTAAAGACATCACAGTTGTAATGTGTGCTCCTAAAGGACCTGGTACAGAAGTTTACCACGAATTTGCCCGTGGATTTGGTGTACCTGATCTTATCGCTGTTCACCCGGTTAACGACCCAGAAGGAAAGGGTTGGGCATATGCTAAAGCTCTTGCTGTAGGTATGGGTGGATCAAAAGCTGGTGTTCTTGAATCATCATTTGTTGCAGAAGTTAAATCAGACCTTATGGGCGAACAGACAATCCTCTGTGGTATGCTCCAGGCTGGAACAATCTGCTGTTACGACAAAATGGTTGCAGACGGAATGGATCCAAAATGGGTTACTAAGTTCTTGATGCACGGATGGAACGTAATCTGTGAAGCACTTAAGTTCGGTGGTATCACAGGTATGATGGACCGTCTTTCAAACCCTGCAAAAATCAAAGCTAACGCTCTTTCTAAAGAAATCAAAGCTTTACTCGCTCCACTTTATCAGAAACACATGGACGACATCATTTCTGGAGAGTTCTCTTCAACAATGATGAAAGACTGGGCAAACAAAGACGTAAACCTCCTTACATGGCGTGAAAACACAGGTAAGCTCGACTTCGAAAAAATGGAAGAAACATCAGAAGAAATTTCTGAACAGGAATACTTTGACAAAGGTATCTTGATGGTAGCTATGGTTAAAGCTGGTTGTGAACTTGCATTCGAAACAATGGTTGACGCTGGTATTAAAGAAGAATCTGCATACTATGAATCACTCCACGAAGTTCCACTTATTGCAAATCTTATCGACCGCAAACGCTTGTACGAAATGAACCGCGTTATTTCTGATACAGCTGAATACGGATGTTACTTGTTTGCAAACGTTGCAGCTCCTCAGATGCAGAAAGACCTTATGCCAAAAGTAACTACAGAAGTTATCGGTAAAGGACTTAACGTAAAAGACAACAGTGTTTCTAACCACGAACTCGTAGAAGTAAACGCTGAAATCAGAAATCATCCAATCGAAGTTGTTGGACGTAAGCTCCGTGCTTACATGACAGCAATGAAACCTATTATTAAATAATATAGGGGACGTATTTCATAATTTTAGTTCGGAAGTTTTCAAGAACCTCTGAACTTACTTAAAATGCTCATGTCAGGAAAGAGTCCTGATGTGAGCTTTTTTTTAATCCCTAATTGTTACTAGTAATACCTGAAGGCGTTCTGACGCCTGAGCTTGCGCGTATGCTGGTAAGGTGATGCGTGCTGGTTGTAGTTGACTGTTTTCTTTATTTGTTGATATTCTTTTTTTATCTGAAAAATGGTTTGTTTAATTTTTACCTTGCTGTTGTGATGCACAGATAAAATTCAACGAGGAGGTTTATTTATGTTAAATACAGTTATCATTCAGCCGCCTCTTGTTCAGTTGAATACACCTTATCCAAGCGGTGCATACCTTTGTGATTTTTTCAAAAAAATATACGCCGAGAAAAAAATCTGCGGCAAAGTTGAATGGTTTGATTTATCAAATGATTTTTTTCATTCAATTTTCTGTAAGCAGGGAATTTCAAAAATCTTTGAAAAAACTTTTTCAAAGGCTCTTGCGATTGCAGACAGATATGAAGCTTCCGGTGATGACAATACACCGTTTCAGTTAAGAAGATTTCTTTCTCAATCAGAAAGCTGGAAGAACTGGATTGATCAGATTATTGCCATTGTCTGTCCCGGAACTTCAGCCGGTAAAATCAGCGGCCGCGAGTTTGCCCACGAATTTATTCGCAGTGCTCACGTTCCGCGCGCCAATCGTGTCGAACAGTATTTAAGCGGTCTTACACACGATGTAAGTACAGATGATGCTCAGATACTTTCAAGTCTTGCACTTGCTGACCTTGCCGATTACATAACTTTGGTTTACGACAATAATTTTGCATTAATCAGATACGCGGAACATCTTGCAACAAGTACTGCAAAATTTGAAGATGCAGAAAGCGGCCTTTCTTCGCCGTCACTTGTTGATTTTTACGAACCGCTTCTCCTTGAAAAACTTTCAGCTTACAAAGGAACTCCTGTCGTATTCGGAATTTCGATTCCATTCCCGGGATGCTTTGAAGCAGCCTTGTTTACCGCAAAAATCATTCGCCGCGAATTTGGAAGTGATGCACTTATTGCATTCGGCGGCGGTTATATTAATACTGAACTTCGCGAGCTTACTGAGAAGCGGCTTTTTAATTACTGTGATTTTTTAAGTTACGATAAGGGTTACGGAAGCTTTATTAATATTTATGAAGAACTTTCGAAAATTCCTCTTCTTTATTCTGATGAAGAAAAATCTGTAGATGAAAAACTTTCGAAAAAAACTTTTGATTTAAAATCAATGTTCAACGGAACTGAATATTACAATACTTCGTATCTGTTCAACGGAACAATTGTAAAACCCGCATCAAAAGAAAGTGATGAATATAAAAGTATCAGCAGTCAGGAACGAAAGCTGATTCATACTGTTACGCCTGATTATTCTTCGATTGATTTTTCAAAATATCCGCGACTGAGTGATGATAAAAATCCGATGCACAGAATATGGAATGATGGTGCATGGCTCAAGGCTTATCTTGCATACGGATGTTACTGGCACCGCTGTGCATTCTGCGATACGACACTTGATTATGTAAAAGATTACTGCCCGACAAATGTTGATAATCTTTATAACAGTCTTAGCGTTCAGGCAGAAAAATCAGGCGTCTTCGGAATTCATTTTGTTGATGAAGCCTGTCCGCCGGTTGCGCTTCAGAACTTTGCATTAAAAAATATTGCGCGTAAAGAAAAAGCAACTCCTTTGACTTTCTGGGGAAATATTCGTTTTGAAAAAACTTTTTCGCGCGACCTTGCTGATCTTCTTTCAAACGGCGGTCTTACTGCTGTATCTGCAGGAATTGAAATTGCGACCGGCACTGGTCTTGATGCAGTAAACAAAGGTACTGATATGAAAAATATCGTAAGTGCCTGCTGTGCATTTAAAGAAGCCGGAATACTTATTCATTCGTATATGATTTTCGGATTCTGGAGTCAGAGTGAGCAGGACTTGATTGATTCCATGGAAACTTTACGACAGCTTTTTGAAGCAGGACTTTTAGACAGTGCATTCTGGCACAAGTTTACTTTAACTCTTCACTCGAGGATTTACGAAGAATATAAAGCCGGAAAATATCCAAAACTCAAAATATTCCCGCAGAAAGAAAGTCAGTTTGCAAAAAATGATCTTCATTACGAAGGCGAAGAAAAATCAGAAAAATATTCTGCTCCGCTTAATTCTGCTCTTGAACTCTGGATGCATGGCGAAAAATTAAACAAGCCGGTTGAAAGCTATTTTCCTTTTAAAATGCCAAAACCTTCAATTGCAAAAGATTATATTAATTCACTTATTGCGTCTTACGAAGAGGAAAGGGACAAAGCTTTTTGTTGTCTTCCAAATCCGGGTTCAAAAGAAAAATGTGTCTGGCTTGGCGGAGTTCCTCTCCTTCTTAAATCTCAAAACGGTATGCAGCTTTGCTGGTCCTACATGGGCGAGCTTCTTTACGCCGATATTGAAAAAAATAAAGGTAATGAGATTGCCGGTGTTTTGAAAAAAATCTCAGCCGCAAATTTTGATGGCGGTAATTCAGAAGATTTTATGGCAGAAAAAGTTCTTTCGGTGCTTGGCAAAAAGCTTTATCTCGAACTTCGCGGTAAAGGCCTCTGCGTTTTGCTGTAAAAGGAATTTTGCTACCTATTGAAAATTCCTCATTTTTAATTCATAATTCAAAAAATTATTTTTTTGAAGAGGTCTGCAATGGCTAGCGAAAGAACAGTCGATATCTTGGATTCAACATTACGTGATGGCGCTCAGGGCGAAGGAATCAGTTTTTCAATTCAGGATAAAATTCATATTGTAGAAGCTCTTGATGAACTCGGCGTAAAATATATCGAAGCCGGAAATCCTGGTTCAAATCCAAAAGACATGGAATTTTTCCAGCAGGTTAAAAAATTAAATCTCAAAAATGCAAAGCTCTGTGCATTCGGTTCTACAAGAAGAAAAGGAATGTCATGTATCGAAGATACAAACCTTCAGAGTCTTCTTGCCGCTGACACAGAAGATGTTGTTTTCTTCGGAAAATCATGGGACTTTCAGGTAACAGAAATCATCAAGACAACTCTTGAAGAAAATCTCGAAATGATCCGCGACACTGCACAGTTCCTTACAAAGAACGGACGCAATGTCATTTACGATGCTGAACATTTTTTCAGTGCATATCAGAGCAATAAAGATTACGCAATGAAGACATTGCAGGCAGCTGTTGACGGCGGCGCAAAAGTTTTGTGTCTGTGCGAAACAAAAGGCGGCTGCGTATTGAATGAATGTTACGAAGCTACTAAAGCTGTTTACGACATGTTCGGTGATAAAGTTAAAGTTGGTATTCATACACACAATGACTCAGGCCTTGCAGTTGCAAATACATTGATGGCAGTTGATGCAGGTGCTCGTCATGTTCAGGGATGTTTCTTAGGAATCGGTGAACGCACCGGAAACGCAAACTTGAGTACAATCATTCCTAACCTGCAGCTCAAAATGAATTACAAATGTATTCCTGACGAAAATCTTAAAATGCTTACAGGTACAGCTGTCAAGATGGGCGAAATTGCAAACATTCACCTTGATCCTGGCATGCCATATGTCGGAACAAATGCATTTGCTCACAAAGCCGGAATGCACATTGATGCTGTTCTTAAAAATCCAAAGGCTTACGAACATCTTGACCCGGAATCTGTCGGTAACGAACGCGTATTCTTAATGAGCGAAGTTGCAGGTCGCAGTACACTTATCGAAAAGCTCAAGAAGTTTGATCCAAAGATTTCAAAAGACGATCCTGTTGTTTCAGAAATCATGACAAAAGTTAAACAGCTTGAATTTGAAGGCTATCAGTTTGAAGGTGCAGAAGGCAGTTTTGAACTTATGGTTAGAAAAACAATGGGTAAATATCAGCCGTTCTTTAACCTTCATTACTATCAGGTTAACTCAGTTAATCCTCGTCCTGAAGATGGTGTTTGTGCATGTGCTCAGGTAAAGGTAGAAGTTGATTCTAAAATTGAAGTAACTGCAGGTGAAGGATCTGGTCCTGTAAACGCTCTTGATATTGCACTTCGCCGCGGTCTTGAAAAATTCTATCCTTCACTCGGACAGTTCAGACTTACAGACTATAAGGTACGTGTTCTTGACGGAAAGAGTGCTACAGCTTCTCGTGTACGCGTTTTGATTGAATCAAGTGACGGTGATGACAGCTGGACAACTGTCGGAGTAAGTCATGACCTTGTTGAAGCCTCATGGCTTGCACTTGTTGATTCATTTGAATACAAGCTTATTAAAGACATCGAAAGAAAATTCAAGAAAATTATCTAAGTTAGAAGCTTTAGGGTTCTTTATGGCAGAAAATGAAAACTGTATGGAAAATACAGACAGTAAAATAATTATTGATGTAAAAAATATTAAGAAGAGCTTCGGCGAAGTTGAAGTCCTTAAAGATATTTCATTTTCTCTTCATAAAGGAAAAGTTCTCGGTATCATCGGGCCTTCAGGTTCCGGTAAGTCAACAATTTTGAGATGCGTTACACAGCTTGAAAAAGTTACTGACGGAACTATTACAATCTGTGGAAAGACAATGGTAAAGGACGGAGTTTATTCTTCAAAAGAAGAACTTAGAAGAATTGCTCTCGATATCGGACTTGTTTTTCAGAACTTCAATCTGTTTCCGCATTATTCAGTTCTCGAAAATGTTGTTAAACCGCAGATGATCGTATTGAAAAAAACAAAGGCAGAAGCAACAGAAGTTGCGATGGCTCTTCTCAAAAAAATGAATCTCGAAACAAAAGCAGACAACTATCCGTGCGAACTTTCAGGCGGACAGCAGCAGCGTGTTTCAATTGCCAGAGCTCTTGCATTAAAACCGCAGGTTCTTTTCTTCGATGAACCTACAAGTGCACTTGATCCTGAACTTACTGGCGAAATTCTTCAGGTAATCAGGGAACTCGCAGACGAAAAAATGACAATGGTTGTCGTTACACACGAAATGTCTTTCGCACGCGATTTGTGTGATTATGTATTCTTTATGGATGGCGGTTACATTGTAGAAGAGGGTAAGCCTCTTGATGTAATCAATAATCCGCAGAATGAACGTACTAAAGCCTTCCTTAAACGCTTTTCAGAAAGATAATGTCAGAAATCTCCATTATTGCAGCATATGCAGAAAATTTCGTAATCGGTAATAAAGGAAAAATTCCCTGGAATATTCCGGGAGAACAGAATCGTTTTAAAAAACTTACGCTTGACAATGTCGTAATCATGGGAAGAAAAACTTTTGAAGAGATTTATGACAAATTAAAAAAGCCGCTTCCTGGAAGAATCAATATCGTAATTTCGTCTGATAAAAAATATTCTGATTTTGGATGCAGCGTATTTTCTTCGCTAAAAGCGGCGATTGAATATTCTAAAGAAAAATATCCTGATAAAAAAATATTTGTAAGCGGAGGAGCTTCGCTTTATAAAGAAGCACTTAAGTTTTCAGATAAAATGTATTTGACAGAAATTGATTTAAAAGTTGAAGGGGATGTTTTTTTTCCGAGGTTTGATGAAACAGATTATGTAAAAACTGTTGAGAAAGAATTTACAGAACCTGTTTCATACAGATATGTTACTTATACACGTAATTGAAGGCAGCTTTGTCTCCGATAAAATGTCCTGTTCCGGCAAACACAAAGGTTGTTCCGCCTTCCTTTAATAAATCTGAAAATATTGCACCCCATTTTGCATTTCGTTCATCAAGCATTTTTGCGTAATAGTCTTTGTAGAGAGGACATTCTTTAATTGCTTCAGTCTGAAGGTTGTCGTAAAAGTCTGCAAATTTTTCTGCATCAGCTTCTTTGTAGATATCATACATTTCCATTATGCTTTCTAAACCTTTGTCGCTGTCAAATTCCTTAATTGTTTCCTTTAAGATTGCAAGCTGTGTTTCAAAGTCGCCGTAACAAATTAATTCAAGCTGATCCTTAAGTTCATCAAGACCGTTTATTACGATATTTTCTTCTTTGGCTTTCTGAATAAAGAAAAGGTCGTATGAATACGAGGCATCAAGATCAGTATCGTTATATGCAAGTCCAGTTAATGCATTTGTAAAAATCCATGGCTGATAAATTCTGAAAAGATTATATTTTTCTTTAAGAGCATTTTTAAGAATTTCAATTTCATCTTCTGTTAAAAAGTTTTCTACCTGTTTTTCTTTATCACTAATTATTGAATTTAAAACAAGCTTAGTAGTTTCGAGATAAACTTTTCCCCAGTCTTCATCAGAAAGTTCGCCGTAAATTCTATCAGCTTCGTTCCAGGCGTCGAGAATAAAATCAGGAATCGGATAGATTTCTTCATCTGCAAGATGAATTGTTCCAAGAACATAAATGCGGCTTGGATTACCGTCTAAGTCTGTACTGTTAATTGTCCAGAACATTGCATCCGGATGCTTTGTAAGTGTGTATTCCTGTGTGCTGCCAGAGAAAACTGCAAAGAGTGTAAGTAAGGTTAAAAGAAATATTTTTTTTACTGAGAAATTTTTCATCAAAGGACTCCTTTTTTTATATAATACAGTTTCGTATTTTTAAAATAAATTGTCAATTTAATATAAATGTTAATTAAATGTGGTATAATTGAAATATGAGTAAACCAATGAAAAACGTAAACATATATTCGATTAATAAAATTCCTGAAATACATTTTTTAGGAAGGAATATTCCCGACGCAGAGAAATTAAATTACCGCGCTTTATTCTGGAACGGCTCAGGTTTTGAAGTTCACTTTGAAGGTCAGGAACTCTGGGCTTTGATGGAAGCTGATTATACATCAATGGAGCCGTGGATTGCAGTTTATTTGAATGGAAGAATTAATTCCCGCCAGATGATTGTAAAAGGTAAACAGTGGATTTGTCTTGCACGCGGCTTTGACCAGAATTACAAGACTGATATCCGTGTCATCAAAGACACTCAGCCACAGACTGATGATGTTTATCACAGTTTGAAAATTCATAAGCTTGCAATTTCTAAGGGAGGAAAATTTACAGCCCTTCCAGAAAAGAAAATGAAAATTGAATTTATCGGCGATAGCATCACAACTGGCGAAGGACTTGCAGGGCAGGTTGGTGACATGGACTGGGTTTCGTGCCACATGTCTTTCTGCAAAACTTATGCTTACCAGGCAAGTGATCTTCTTGATGCAGACTTCAGAGTAATGAGTCAGGGCGGCTATGGAGTCGTATCGGGTTATAATAATTCGCCATATAAAGTTATTCCGCCTCATTATGAAAATGTTTGTTCAATTGTCGGCGGACCTGTCTACGAAAAGCTAGGTGGAAATTTATCTTACGATTTTTCTGAATGGCAGCCTGATTACATTGTAATTAATCTCGGAACTAACGACCGTGGCGGACTTGATTTTGAACCATTTGTTGATGAAGTAACCGGAATGGAATATAAGATGAATTATGGTCCGGACGGCAAAGCTTGTGAAGAAGATGCTGATAAGATTGCAAATGGTGTAAAGAATTTCTTAATGGTAGTTAGAAGTAATAACCCGAAAGCAAAAATAATCTGGGCAACTGGATTTATGTCTATTCCAGAAGTAATGCCTGCAATTAATTCTGGTATTGATGAATATAAAACAATTACAGCTGATAAAAATATTTATACTCTTGAGTTTGAATCGATGGATTGTGAAACTGAAGATGAGGATAAGGGCTCAAGAGCACATCCTGGCCCTAAAACTCATAAACTTGCAGCAAAGAAACTTGCAGACTTTATTAATAGTTTATAATAAAAGTTTTTTCTTCTGTAAGAAGTAAGATGTCAATAATTGGAATTGAAAAACTCTGCGGAATTTTTTTTCTGTCAGAGTTTTTTAATTTAATTTCAATTTGACCGTCAGTAAATTCTTTTGCTACGTCATTTCCATAAAGTGAAGCAAGAAGTTCAATATATTCATCTTTTTCAATTGCTTCATTTGTAAAACATGGAGCCATAAGAAGATCTGCGTACTTTTGAATGATGTTGTTCTGATTAGTGATTAAGTCCTGAAGGATTGCAGGACTTAATGTAAGCTGCATCTGAGTTGCTTCTCCTCTTTCGTTTCTTATAATCTTGATAAAGTTGAATTTATTCTCTGAACTTGAAGCGCTGATCGAAAGTTTCTGATTGTTTTTGTCAATTTTTTGTGTAAGGGCAGAAACATTCTTTAAGCCCATCTTGAGTAAAGCGCGTTCAATTTCTACAGTGTCAAAAATAACAGTACTGTCTGAATTTGATTTATCAATGGAATTGTCAAATGCCGATATTAATTCATTTGTTGATTTTCCTGCAGTTGTATTAAAATTGTAATACAAAGTGCTGTCTGGAGATGCAGAAACAGTAAATGTAACCGGACAGCCTGTGAATGTAACTGCTGCAAAAGCTGCAAAACCTAGCGGAAGATATTTTAATAATGTCTTTTTCATATAATTTCCTTATACTACTTTAAAACATTTTTTAATGGAAGAGTTACAGTAATTCCGGTATTGAAGGTAAGTCCCATATTTAAAGATTTTCCAAAATCAATCGGAGTGCCGTGAGTTGTTGTGTAGAAGTTGTACAGAACTTCCTGGACAAAGGATAATTGTATTTTACCGATTTCAATTCTTGGTGAACTTACGCCGACAGCAAAGTGTCCGCTCCAGAAATCAGTTTTTATTTTATTCTCAGTTCCGGGAATTGTTGCGTGACCAAAGTTCATGACTGGGCCACCGTAAATATAAAAGTAATCGCCGAATTTCAACTGAAGAAAAAATGGAATCTGAAAAAGTTTAATTCCCTGATTCCATTTTAAGGATGTACCAAGTGCAGGTTTAACTTTCCATGGTGTGTAACGGATTGCACCGGTTAATTCCATGCCTCTAAAGTTTGCATTGAAGAAATTTTCTAACCATAGATTCCAGTCGCAGTAAAGAGTGGAATCAACTTCGAGATTTGATACGAATGATGATTTCGAGGCTGCAGATGAAGACTGCGAAGCAGGAGATGAAGACTGTTGTTCCGATGATTGGGTTTTTTTCTGGCTGTTCGACTGATTCTGTTTCTGACTGTTTGATTGATTCTGGCTGTTCAGTTTTTTTTTAGTAGTAAAGGGTTTTCCTACTGCTGCATAACAGTTCTTATAATATTTTTCGTTGAGTGAAGAAACGATTACACCTGTGTTTGAGCCGTCACTTGCAGCGTGTATGAACTGATTGCGCCCGATGTAAATTCCGACATGCGAAATTGAACCGTCACCAGTTGTTTTAAAGAATACGAGATCACCTTCTTCAAGTTCTTCTGCTGAAACAATTGTTGCAGCTGCATAAATTGCTTTTACAGAACGTGGCATCTGAATGTCAGCTGCGTCACTGAATACTGTGTAAATTAATCCTGAACAGTCAAATGTGTCAGGTCCGATTCCTCCAGTGCGATATGGACAACCGATGTATGTTTTAACGTTAGCAACAACTTCAGCGCGAATTTTTTTTGCTTCATCTTCAGAATATTCTTTTGCAAAAATAAAACTGCAGCAAAGAAAAATTGTTAATGTCGAAATGATTCTTTTAAATTTCATATTCATAGTATATACTTCAATTATCGGAAAATAAAATTGATTTATTTATATTTTTTAAATATTGAGATAAAAAATTGTAAAATAAGAGAAAAATAAATTTTTAAAAAAAATGATTATTTATTTTGTATAAATTAATTTTTGGTGATAGAATTATATATATAGATAAAGTTTTTCTATATCATATTAAAAATGATTTTTTTTGAGAGGTTGCAAATGAAACCTATTCGTAAAGAAGTTTCGTGGAAATTCCTTGATGATTTCCGTGGAAAAGTTTTTGATTCTAACTGGCCAACTATGCCTCAGATGCTTCACATCACACAAATGAGATTTCCTGACAGACCTTGTTTTGTTGATTTTGAAGGAGCTGGTGGTTCTAAAAATTCCCTTACATACACACAGGTTTGGAAGAATGTTTGTCAGATTGCAAACTGGATGGCTGTTAACGGAGTTAAGAAAGGTGACCGTGTTGCAGTAACTGGAAAGAACTCTCCGGAATGGGCAACAGTTTATTTTGCTGCAATGCAGGCTGGTGCTATTGCAGTTCCTATCGACTGCGGACTTCACAATCCTGAAGTTGATAATCTTCTTAAAACTGCAAAACCAAAAATGTTATTCGTTGACGATGATAAGTACGAATACTTCTCAAAGAATAAATTAGGAATTAAAGTTTTTTCACTTTCACCAAAATATGAAAAACTTTATGCATATAATCTTAAATCAGATAAGACTGTAAAACTTCCTGCTGCAGAAAGCAAAGATACAGCCGCAATTCTTTTTACATCAGGAACAACTGGTGTTCCAAAAGGTGTAATGCTCAGTCACGAAAATCTGGTTTGTGATTCATTCATTGCTCAGCAGAACCTTTACATTTATGAAACTGATATTTTCTATGCTTTACTTCCAATTCATCATGCATACACAATGCAGGCTGCAATGATCGTTCCACTTTCTGTCGGAGCTTCAATTGTATTCGGCAAGAGCATGGCTGTTTCAAAATTGATGACTGAACTTAAAGAAGGTGGAATTACTGTAATGCTCGGTGTTCCTCTCCTTTACAACAAACTTTATTCAGGTATCATGAAAGGTATTGAAGCTAAAGGCGGATTTACAAAAGGTCTTGTTTCATTCCTTATGAATGTCTGCTATGGTGTTAAGAAACTTACAGGAAAAAATCTTGGACGTGTATTCCTTAAATCAATTCTTGAAGCTGCAAACCTTACAACATTACGTGTTGCAATTTGTGGTGGTGGACCACTTGCATCCAGTGTCTTCAAAGCATACAATTCATTAGGTATTGATTTTATTCAGGGATATGGTCTTACAGAAACATCTCCTATTATTACATTAAATCCAAAAGAACACTTTAAGATTGAAAGTGTCGGAATGGATTTTAGCCCTTACGAAGAAATCAAAATTATTGATAAGAACGAAGATGGAATCGGCGAAATTGTTGTACGTGGTCCGATGGTCATGCAGGGTTACTACAACATGCCAGAAGAAACAAAGAAAGTCTTTACAGAAGATGGCTTCTTTAAGACTGGTGATTTGGGTTGGATGGACGACGAGCATTATGTTATGCTGTCTGGTCGTGCTAAAAATATTATCGTTACTGATGGAGGTAAAAACGTTTATCCTGAAGAAATCGAGGATTCGTTCCAGCTTTACTACGATGTAGAACAGATTATGGTCCGCGGTTATATTACCGATGTTGAGCATAAGTCTGAAGGAATTGAAGCTTTGATTTATCCTGCTGATGATTTGTTGGTAAGATTGGGAGTTAAACGCGAAAATTCAGTAAATGATGAAAAAGTCTATGGAGAAATTAAGGGAATTGTCGATAAGGTAAATAAGACACTTCAGCCTTATGCCCGAGTTTCAAAAATAACAATTTTGGACAAGGCTTTTGAAATGACTACAACTAGAAAGATTAAGCGTAATGTAAATGTTGCGCCAAAAGGGGAAGAAAAGATGGCAGAAACAAAGACAACAGCTAAGAAAGCACCAGCAGCTAAAAAAACAGCTGCAAAAAAAGCTCCAGCAGCTAAGAAACCAGCAGCTAAAAAAGCTACAGCAGCTAAACCTGCAGCAAAGAAAGCAGCTCCAGCTAAAAAAGCTACAGCAGCTAAACCTGCAGCAAAGAAAGCAGCTCCAGCTAAAAAAGCTACAACAGCTAAAAAGCCAGCAGCTAAAAAAGCTCCTGCAAAAAAAGCAGCTCCAGCTAAAAAAGCTACAACTGCTAAAAAGCCTGCAGCTAAAAAAGCTCCTGCAAAGAAAGCAGCTCCAGCTAAAAAAGCTACAGCAGCTAAAAAACCAGTAGCAAAGAAAGCTACAACTGCTAAAAAACCAGCAGCAAAAAAATAATCTGGTTTTAGTTGTATAAAGCTAAAAAAGACTGCAAGGAAAGAAAACAAATGTCTTCTTGTTCTGCAGTCTTTTTTTTATTTAAATCCTGACTCTAAAAGTCAGAATTTTTTATATTAATAAAGAACGGAAATAAACAGTCTGGAATTATTAACAGCCCCATTCCTTGTAATATTCATCCATTTCTTTTTTGATTTCGTTAGTAATAAGACCTGAACCGTCTTCTTTATAAAGGTATTCAATAACATCATTCATTGTTACGATAGCTTTTGCAGGAAAACCGTATTTTTCTGTGATTGTATCAAGCGCAGATTTTGTTGTGTCCTGGGCACGTTCCATTCTGTTAAGTGAAACAATTTCGCCTACGATTTTGATTGCGCCTGGAGTTGTTTCCTGTGCTTTGATTTTTGGATATGTTTCTTCTATTGATTTGCCTGATGTTGTAACGTCTTCAATGATTACGACACGGTCTCCGTCTTTGAGGTTGTAGCCTAAAAGTCCGCCTTTGTCTGCGCCGTGATCTTTTTCTTCTTTGCGGTCTGCGCAGTATTTAAGTTCCTTGTTGAAAAGTTTGCTGTATGCGATACAGGTTGCAACGCTGAGCGGGATTCCTTTGTATGCAGGTCCAAAAAGAACGTCAAAGTCATCACCAAAGTTGTCATGAATTGCGTGGGCATAGAATTCACCGAGCTTTGCAAGCTGAGTTCCTGTAACATAAGCTCCGGCATTCATAAAGAAAGGCGAGTGTCTTCCGCTTTTCAAAGTGAAGCTTCCAAATTTAAGAGCATTGCTGCTTACCATAAAATCAATAAAATCTTTCTTATACTGTTCCATGACAATAATAATACTCTTTTAACGCGATTTTATCTACTTGTAGGGAATATTTACAGCTATCATATATTCAAGATTTTGAGAATTTGTGTCGATAAAAAAGAGATAAGGGAAAATTTTATCCCTATTCTGGAGATATAATGATTCAGCCAATTGTTGGAATTAGACTTAACAATAAGAAATTTATTTCGCTTTTGAATGCGGCAGGAACAGATTCGAAAACAGTAATTCTATATAAGAATGATTTTGAAGACGGCGAAATTCCAGTTTATACATGCAAAATGAAAACTGAGAATAAAATCGAAAAAATCTACAAAATCGGTGCCTTGACTCTTCCTGTTGAAGTTTTTGAAGGTCTTGCATTTGATGCAGAAGAAGAATCAGATAATGATGTTGTTCAGATTGTTTCATCTCTCAAAAAAGACGGTAAACTTTCTATTTATCTTAATACAGGCCGCAATAAAAAATTTATTCCTCAGAAGCTTTATGAAACAAATGTCTATGAAGAACTTGAACTCCAGAATATTCAGGAAAAAGATACAGAGCTTCTTGATTACGGAGATTTTATAAAATGCTCAACAGCTGATGCTGCACTTTTACCGGAAGAAGATCTGAGCCAGAACTCTGTTCTCAAAGAAAAAGAATCACAGAACTCATTAAAGAAAAAAAAGAATTCCAGAAAAAGCAGAAAAGAAAAAAGAAAAGAAAGAAGAAAAGAAAAGAAAAATTCTCCTGACTATTATGAATATGCACGCGAAGCAGAAGAGACACCGACATCTCTTGCCGGAAAGCTTCTTGTTTTTACAGCGATTGTTTTGATGATTGCCGTAGGTTCAATAATATATTTATTCTCTACAAGCTACAAAGCAGAAGCAATTTCAAAGCAGAAAGATTTTGCACAGTCAATAAATTATCAGATTACTCATTCGCTTAATGAAACAGTAAAAGGAATTAAAACAGATGCTCTTACTGTTCTCAAACTTGATGATGAAAATATTCTTAAATCGTTCTTTGCAAGTCATAACGAAATAATTGCAGTTATTTATGAAGATAAAAAAATCATAAATACTGAACATATCCGTTTATCAGGAATTGCTGAAGAAAAAATTCAGTATGCTCTTAACGGTACAACCGCCGCTTCTGTTCGTGCAAAATATGAAAAAACATGTATTAAAAATGTAAGTCATATCCTCGGAAAGAAAACTGCCATAATGTATATTCCAGTTGAGAAAAGAAAAGTCTGTGCAGTAATTTTTGCTACTGACAGTTTTGAAGAGGTATGTCTTAGCAATCCTGACTATACAAGTTTTGTCATTGATAAATCAGGCTGTCTAATTTCGGGTTATGATCCTGTGATGGTTTCGAAAAATGAAAATCTTTCGGGTAATGCACTGGTTGATATATTCCTGAATGGCGGAGAAGAAAAAGATGTTGAGAACAAAACATCTGATGATTCGTTCTATGGAATTTATGAATATATAGAAAATGGTGAATTTGCGGTAATGACAATTGCCAGAACAAAAGTCTTTTTAAATCCGATTGAATATGTTTCTGAAGAAGCAGTTTTCCTTTGTGTTTTGATTTTTACTCTTGCATTGATTATTATCTGGAGTTTTGGTCAGAGGATAAGCACCGGAGTAAAAGCACTTACTACTGGCACAGAAAAAATTAAGAGAGGACAGTTCAATCTCAGACTTACTACCAGTCGCCGTGATGAACTCGGTGAACTTACAAGAGCGTTTGTTGTTATGGGACATTCTCTTGAAGCAAGAGAAAAGGTTAAGAAGGTTCTCGGAAAATACGCAGACGAATCGTTGATTTCTAAAATTGAAAAAGGGGAACTTAAAATTGGCGGAGAAAATAAATTTTCAACCGTAATGTTTATCGGAATCAGAAACTTCAAGTTACTCAGCAAAAGATTCCGTCCTGAAGAAATCCTTGTGTTTATGAATAAATATTATTCATTTGTAGAAAATATCATCAGAAGAAACGGCGGATATGTTGATAAGATTTCTGGTGATACCTTGATGGCAATTTTTGGAGCACCAGAATCTTCGGGAACACCAAAACAAGATGCGATTAATGCCGTAAGAAGTGCACTTAAAATTCGTCATGAACTTGTTGATTTTAATGCAGAACTTGATCAGAACAATAAGCCATCAATCAGAATCGGCTGTGGAATAAATTCTGGAACTGTAGTTGCAGGACAGCTTGGTTCAGACTTTAACTGTTCTTATACCTGTATTGGAGACATTGTAAGCATTGCAAAGAGTGCAGAAAAGCTTAATAGAAAACATGAAACTACAGTTCTTATTTCTGAGGCAACACACAAGCTTGTAACAGGTTTCTTTAATACAGAAGAGATTTCAGATTACCTTACAGGTAATGATGAAGAAGAAACAAAACTCTATTCGGTTATTGAAGAAGTTACAGATGAAGAATAATAAAAAAAATGCATTCGTAGTTACAATTCTTCTCATTGCGTCTGGAATTATGGGGTATTTTACCTGGCAAAAAATCAGTGCAGGAATTAATCCTTCAAGACCTGAAAAAGTTGCAGTAATCACTGCTGTTGAAGGAAACTGCTACAAATTCGATTCATTAAAAAACGGTTGGATAAAACTGAAAGTTCATGATGAAATTCTTCAGAATGAACTTTTAATGACGGATGCTGTTTCAAAATTTGATGCCTCTTACACTGACGGAACAATTGTTTCTGTAGAAGAAAAATCAAAAGTCCGCCTTTCCTGTAGTCAGGATTCAAATCAGATATTGTTTGAAGAAGAAGCTGCTGTCTTATGTAATTCAAAAGCATCTGTAAAAAAATTCTTTATAAAATGTAAAGACTTTAATGACATAAAAATGGAAGCAGCTTCGTGTGCCTCTGCGGTTTTAAGAAACAGCAGATTTTCAACTGCCGTATATGAAGGTAAAGTTGTTGCTGTAATCAGTGAATATGTAGAAAACAATGTGGACAAAGCAAGCGGACTTTTTATTACTGAAGAAGGCGCCGTTCAAAGAATGCCGGTTGTCGTTACAAAGCCTGTTTCAGATATGTGGATAGCCTCAGGTGCAGGTGAAAATTCCATAAAGTTTGAATGGAGCAAAAACAAAACATCGATTGAAAACCTTAAATTCGAATTCTGTACTGAAAAAGATTTTGAGGAATCAGTAATTTCATACACAGTAAACGCAAATGACCAGGAACTTTATGTTCTCCTGAAAAACGGTCTCTATTACTGGCGCCTTTGTGCAGTTGATTCAGAAGGAAAAGTTACAGAGCCTTCAGAAAAATTCCAGAGCGGAAAAATTCACCTTAAATAAAAAAAATCATATAGTTAAAATGCCTCATTCTTCTATTGTATATTCCCCTGTATTTTGGTAATATATAATAATGACATTTTTTAATTAAATGTCATTTTAAGCGTAGAGAAGAGAATTTCTACGCGGTTAAAATTGTTACTAATTATTGGAGGTCAGTAATGGCTAAATATGCATTTTTGTTTCCAGGACAGGGCGCTCAGGCTCCTGGAATGTTAAAGGACGTTTGTGACGCTTATCCGGAATGTAAAAAGGTTCTCGATGACGTTAGCGCAATCTGGGGGAAAGATGTTGCAAAACTCATGTGGGAAGCAGACGCTGCAGAACTCAGCCGCTCTGACAACAGCCAGATGGCAATCACAGCTGCATCAATTGCAACTGTAAAAGCACTTGAAGCAAAAGGAATTACTCCTGATGCAGTAATGGGATTCTCACTGGGAGAATTTCCTGCATTGTACGCAGCAGGCGTATTGAGCTTTGAAGATGTAATCAAAGTTGTTGCAAAACGCGGTGCAATCATGCAGAAAGTATGTGAACAGATTGCTGCTGAAAACGAAGGTCACGCACCTGGAATGACAGCTGTTATCGGCCTTGGACCAGATCAGGTAAAAGAAATCGCATCAAAATGTGAAAACGTTTATGCTGCAAATATGAACAGCCCTGTACAGACTGTATTGAGCGGAACATTTGACGGACTTACACAGGCAGAAGCTCTCTGTAAAGAAGCTGGTGCTCGTCGTGCACTTCGCCTTGCTGTTGCAGGACCATTCCACTCACCACTTATGCAGCGTGCTGCTGATGAATTTGAAAAAGCAATTGCTGACGTTACATTCAACGATCCAAAAATCGCATTGTTCTCAAACGTAACAGGTAAGCAGGCTACAAGCGGTGCAGAAATCAAAAAGAATGCAGTTCTTCACCTTATTCAGAGCGTACTCTGGACAGACGAAGAAAAAGTTCTTCTCGATATGATTAAAGCTGACGGTTCAGAATGGAAGCTTTACGAACCAGGTCCTGGAAAAGTACTTTCAGGTCTTTGGGCAAAATGCGGTCTTGAAATCGGCGAACTTGCTTGTTCAGAAATCAACACTGCAGAAGCTTTGAACAATCTTTAATATATGACCGGGGAATTTCGAAGTTCCCCGAAATAAATTCTCAGGAGAAAAATTATGAAAATGCTTGAAAATAAAAAGGCACTTGTAACAGGTTCAAGCCGTGGTATCGGTAGAAAAATCGTAGAAGTATTCCTCGCAAACGGATGTGAAGTTTGGGGACTTTGTACAAAACCTTCTAAAGCTAAAGAAGAACTTGAAAAATGTGCAGCTGACAACGGTGTTGCATTCCATGAAATCTGCTGTGACTGTGGAAACGCAGATGCTCTTAAAGAATGCATCAAAGGTGCACTCGAAGCTTCTGGCGGATTTGACGTTCTCGTTAACAACGCTGGTATTACACGCGACGGACTTTCTTTCGCTATGCCAATGGAAAACTGGCAGGACGTTATCAATGTAAACCTTACAGGTCCATTCGTAATCAACCAGCTCGTATCTTACGACATGATTCACAAGAAAAAGGGATCAATCATCAATATGGCTTCTATCTCAGGAGTTCACGGAGAAGCAGGTCAGGTTAACTACTCAGCTTCAAAAGCTGGTCTTATCGGTATGACAAAGGCTCTCGCAAAAGAAATCGGCAAAAGAAAAGTTCGCGTAAACGCAGTAGCACCTGGATTTATCGCAACAGAAATGACAGATGCAGTCCCAGAAAACATCAGAAACGAATGGGTAAAAATCATTCCTATGAACCGTGCCGGAACAGTAGAAGAAGTTGCAGGCGTTTGTTTGTTCCTTGCTTCAGATCTTTCTACATACGTAACTGGTCAGGTAATTGGTGTTGACGGTGGTATGGGTGCTTAATCAAAAAAATCACCCCGTATGATTTTTTTTTAAGAGAGTTTGCTTCTGGCAAGCTCTCGGCATTGTTGATAATACTAACAATTCAGGCGTTTATTTACTTGTCATTGTGTAAACGCCGTCCCATACTTCTGGAACACCGTCTTTAATAAAATCTGCACAGCGCTTCATGAATACCTTTGAAGAAAGGTCTTCAGGGTAAAGTTCATCAGCTTTCTTGAATAATTCAAAAGCGGCTTTTAATTCGCCTGTATCTTTTTTAACTTCAGGTGTGTCACTTCCTTTGAGGTAAAGTTCAATTCCCTGGTTAAAGATTTCTGCGGCTTTAATCTGTTCTTCGCTCATTTCGTCTTTGAGACCGAGGATGTTGTAGATTCCTACAGGCTTTTTAACGTTGATTACTCTTACGTAGTCAAACTTGCGGGCAACGAGTTTTCCTGCGTATTCGCCTTCGTTTGCTTTAAGCCATGTGCTTTCTGAACACATTATCCATGAGCCGTAAACTTTGTTTGTACCTTCAAGACGGCTTGCAAGGTTTACGTTGTTTCCCATGATTGTGTAGTTCAATTTCTTTTCTGTTCCCATGTTTCCTACAACCATGTTACCTGTGTTAAGTCCTACGCGGCTGTGAAGGAAGAATGGTTCGCCGGTTTTTGGATTTATCGGAAGTCTGTCTTTATTTTCTTCGTTGAATTTCTTTTCTGCCTGAAGCATGCGGATGCTGGCAACACATGCATCGTAGGCATTGTTCTTTGCAGGAATCGGAGCGCCGAAGAACGAAACGATTTCGTCACCGACATATTTGTCGATTGTACCGTTACAGTCCATGATTGCATCGCTCAATACGCCGAGATAATCGTTAAGAATTTCTACGAGGCGTTCGGCACCTTTGTCTTCGCCGGCTTCGTTGTTGATTACTTCTGTAAAGCCTGAGAAGGTTTTTACGTCTGAGAAGAGGGCAGTGAGGTATTCACTTTTACCGCCTAAGCTTGCAAGTTCAGGATGCTTTACGATTTCTGCAACGACTGCAGGGGCTACGTATGCGCCGAAAGTTGCCTGAAGGAATTTCTTATCCTTGTCGGCAATGATAAAGCGAAGGATTGTTACTGCAAGATAGCTTGTAAATGAAATTACGATTGCAGTGAACGACGGAATGTAAAGTCCTGCGAAGTGCATTGCAATTACAGGAAGTGAAACAACAACTGCAATTGAAACAACCCCTGCAATATTCTGAATCAAAGCCTTTCGCTTTTTTGTAAGTTCTTCCATTGCAATTGAAAGAATTAAGGCAATGAGAATTCCCCAGAACCAGTTGATCTGTCTTACGAAATCTTTGTTCATGATTGTATTGTAAACGTTTGCGTGTGTTCCGACATTCGGATAAGAACGTTCAAATGGTGTTGTTCCTAAATCTGTTGATGAACTGGCAGTGTTTCCGATGATACAGAAGGCGTCTTTGTAAATTTCTTTTTTTTCGTTGAAAAGTGAAAGGTAGATATCTGTTTCGCCAGTGATAAGTTCTGCAAGTTCTCCGAAGCGTGTTGCGTATTCTACATATTTTTCTTCGCCGATTGTGTCTCTCAGTTCGAATAATTTTTCCTGGAGACTTTCAAAGTAAGTGCTGTCAGTAAATGCTTTTACAGCATCGAAATATTCACTTCTTAAAGCAAAATATTCTTCGTAAGCCGCTTCATCGATTCCGCCGTTGATCGGATTTGAAGATTCATCATAACCTTCACACATTGAAAGAAGAAAGGCTTTGTAATCGAGAATTGAATTGTAAGTTCCAAAAAGGTTGTTTGGTTCTGTAAAGAATGGAGCAAGTCCGAGACTTGCATTCGGGTCAAGTTCATCAAGGCCTGTAAGAAGTTCTTGCAGGATGATGTAAACATTTGATTCAGCATTGTTCATCTGGTGAAGGAACATTACGCTTTCGTGACGGTAGGAATCTCCGTAATAATTATGAGTCCAGTTGATTAGCATTCTTCCATATGAATCAAGTGGAATTTCGATGTCTGTTACTTTTCCTCTAACAGTTGCATTTTTTAAAAGAAGGGAATTGTTTTTTCTTACAATATCTTCTGGCTGAAGGTATGAAAGTAACGGTGCAAGAACAAGCTGTGCAACTGCCTTACCTGATTCTTTATCGTAAGATAAAAGTTCAACACGTCTTCTGATTCCGTCAGGGTCGATGATTACGTTTGTAAAGCCGGCACCTTTTGCTTTTGAAATAAACTGATGCATGGCTGGCGACATTCCCTCTGAAAGAATGTTCTTTGCGTCTTCGCCGTTCCAGTCGTATTTTGAGTAACCTCTCAGGTTATTGAATTTTGCTTCGTAATGACTTTTGTGATTTCCATCAACAAGCGCTTCTGTATTTCCACTGAAAGGAAAAAGAAAACGGTTTCTTACATAAGTCAAATCTTCATCGTTGTAAGGAATTTCAAGTTCTGAAGTATTGATTGTTAAAAAGGAATCACCGAAGAACTGAAGTGCTTTTGAAAAATATTCATCGCATTCTGGAAAGTTTGATGGCGAAAGGAATTCAACATCGAATACGGCCTGTTTTGCACCAAGCTCTTTCATTCTGATAAGAGTGTCTGCGTAAATATCTCTTTTCCATGGCCACGGACCGATTTCGTCTAATGCAAAATTGTCTATTTCAACAAGCAGTAGTTCCGGCGATTCTTTTGGTGCTTTTTTTGAAATCAGAAAAAGGTCATAAAGACGATTTTCGAATGTTGTGAAAATTCCCGTTAAAGAAATTAATGTCCAGAAGACAGCCGTGCAGAATACGGTAATCAAGCCATAAAACTTTTTCATACAATTCTCCGAGTTTTTTGTCTATACTTAAAATGTAAAGTACTATATAATTTTATATATTAATCTATTAATAAACAAGTTGGGAGAGTGTAAATGAAAAAGTTTTTATTATCTTTCTTTATGGTTGTTTTAGCTGGAATGGGTGTCTATTCCCAGAACTTCAACCGTGTAACTCAGATTGTAGAAGCTTCAGAAATTACTAATGGACAGGCTGCTTACTTTGTAGGAACTTATCTTGGAAATGTAAAGGAAAATGCAAGTGATGCAGAGGCTGTTGAAGTACTTAAAGAAGCTGGATTAATTCCTGCAAATACAATTGCAGATTCTAAGATTAAATTAAAAGATTTATGTTCACTTTATGCAAAAGTATGTGGTGTTAAAGGCGGAATGATGTACAACTTTACAAAAAAATCACCACGCTATGCTTTCAAGGAATTTAAGGCAAAGGGATGGCTTCCTAAAAACGCAGATCCTTCAATGAATGTAACTGGAACAAATGCCATCAGTTTGTTTAATTCAGTAACAGGAGATGACAAATGAAAAAGATTTCTAAATTAGTAGCTTCTGTTTTACTGGCACTTGCAGCTTCTTCTGCATTTGCAGTTGATTACGGATTCCTTCTTGATAATAATACTGCTTTCAAAACTGATTTAACGAAAAACTTCTATCTTAAACAGAAAGATACAGTTACTGCATGGGTAAAAGTTCCTTTTGGCCAGAATTATAACAACTATTTTATCGGTGAAGGTCTTTACAGATTTGAATACAATGAAGATTCAAAACAGTTGAAGAATTATGCAGACCTTAATCTTTTAAAGGTTGTTCTTTTTAACAAGTTTGCAAAGGGTTCACTTACAACAAACATCGGCCGCTTTAATGTAATTGATGCATCAGGTCTTGTATTTACTCAGAATGCAGACGGTGCGTTTGTTAAATATGCAAACAGAGTTGTTGAGGTTTCGGCATATGCAGGTTACACAGGTCTGCTTAACGGAAACCTTATTGTAATGATTGATGCACCAGCTTTCAAGGGCTGTGATGAAAAAAAAGTTTATGACTTTGCTGATAAAAACATTGTAGGAATGGTTACTGGATCTTTCCCTTATCTTTTTGCAGACCAGACACTTACTGTTCAGGCGCTCGGAGCTTTCAGACTTGATAAGATTGCTTACAACAGAATTTATGCAACACTTGGTCTTAACGGTCCGATTGCAGGTAATCTCTTCTATAATTTAACAGGAACTTTTGAATTTTCATCATATAATGGCGCAAATATGAAGTTCTCTCCACTTGTAAAAGCTGATATTTCTTATTACTTCCCGATTGCAAGTGTTGGACTTAAAGCTGTTTTCGCCGGAAAAGACTTTACAGGAATTACAAGTCAGACAGCGCTTGATTCCATCTCTGAACCTGAATACACAAACCTTCTTAAAGTTGGACTTAATGGTTCTGTAAAACCTGTTGACTGTCTTGTAATTAATGCTTCTGCAGATGTTGCATTTGACGGAAATAAAAATTACGAGTTGAAAGGATTCCAGACAAAAGCCGGTGTAGATTATCAGATTACAAGTGATGTTCTTCTTGGTGCTTCTTGGACTGGATATTTTGATATCAGCAAAACTGAAGTTGATTATCAGTCAATTAATGTAAAGGCAAAAATTGCTTTCTAAGGAGTGAGTTTTATGAAAAAGATTTTTATTCTTGCATTGATTTCAATTTTAAGTGCTTCACTTTTTGCTCTTGAAGCAAAAGTAATTTCTGTATCTGGAAAAGTTCAGGTGCAGCGCGGTGCAGCCTGGGTTGATTTAAAGCCAGGTGATGTTATAAGAAAAGGTGAAATGATTCAGACTGGATTTAAGTCAGAAGCTCAGATTTCGCTTACAAGCTCAAATCAGAATTCAAAACTTACAGTTGCTCCAATGTCTCGTTTGACAATTGAACAGCTTGCAGAAAATCCAAAGGCTGATAAAGCAAGTGTTTTTGTTACTACAGGTTCTGTTAAATCAGAAATTAAAAAGACTGAAGACCGCCGTGCAAGTTACACAGTTCGCGGTCCGGTAGCAACTGCGTCTGTTCGTGGTACTATAATTACTGTTTCTACAGGTTTTGATTCTGTAAGCCTTGAGACTGCAGAAGGAAATGCCGCATTCTATGAAACACCTGCTGATGCAAAAGCAGTTGCTGTATCTTCTGCTGAAGATGACAAAGCTTTTGCAAATCTTTCTGAAACAGAACTTAATACTAATCTTTATCCTGCAGCTAATGGCCTTACAACAAGCGTTAAAGAAGGTCAGAGCGCGAGCGTTTCTGGTAACCAAACAGTGTCAGTATATGACAGTGCAGTTTCTGCAGTAAGCGTTAATTCTGTTACAAACAATGCTGCTTCGGAAGAACTGGTTGTTACTGCTGCCGGTGAAGCTGACAGTGTAAAAGAATCACCAATTACTGTAGGAAAGGTTGTTATTAAAGTTAGATTTGCAGACTAATTTCAGTTTGAAATAAATACTGCATTTTTAATAAAAATATAGGAGTAAAAAATATGTCAGTAACTAATGATATTAAAAGCCTTTTGCCACACCGTGATCCATTTCTTTTCGTAGATGAAATTATTTCATGTGACGATAACGGAAGTGTAAGCGAACACGTGTTTACAGAAAATGAATTCTTCTTTAAGGGACACTTTCCTGAATACCCTGTAGTTCCAGGTGTTATCCTCTGTGAAACAATGGCACAGGCTGGTGGAGCAGCATTAAGCTACCAGAAAAAAGTTCCAGACGGAAGCCTTTTCTTCTTCGCAACTCTTGATAAGGTAAAATTCAGAAGCCAGGTTCGCCCGGGCGATAAAGCCAGAATGGAAATCACAAACCTCCGTGTAAGTTCCAAAATGATCAAACAGGCCGGAAAATTATACGTAGGCGAAACATTGTGTGCTGAAGCCGAATGGATGTGTTTAGTAGGCGCAGCGAACTAAATGAGCGAGCCTACGCGTAAAATCACTTCCTATCACACGCGGAGCGTCAGCGACGCATGTGTTTAGTAAGCGCTGCGAACTAAGCGAGCGAACTAAATATTGCATCTTACCATAGATGTGGTAAAATATATGATAACGATATTTGATTATGTCGTTATCATTTTTTTTAGGAGGTCATTATATGGCAGATAAGAAACAATTATCAATCGGAAGACTTTGCTTGCAGATTGCATTGGCAGCATTGCTTATTATTGGTGGAATTTATGCATTCAGAGGAGCAGCTGATTTCGGTTCCCTTGCATTGTCAGAAGTATTCAAAGGTGATGTTTTGAGAATTCTTACATACGTATTTGGTGCTATCGAAATCATCGTTGGTGTATTTCTTATTGTTGAAATTTTCGCTGGCGATATCTTAGGAAACTTCGGAAAAATTCTTAAGATTATCATTGCAGTAATGTGGTTGATTGCAATTGTACTTGCAGACATCCTTGGTGCTGGCGGAATGTTGAAGGCTCACTTCTCATTGCCTTCAATCTATGCATTTGCTCAGCATCTTATCGTACTTGGAGCAATGTTCTGCATGTTCTAATTTTAACTTAAGTTAAGATTGAAAACCTGATTTTCTTTTTCTGAAAATCAGGTTTTTTTTGTTTAAAATTCACAGGTTGTGGTGTAAAATTAACTTATGAAGAAAGTATTTTCCGTTTTAGTTATCCTGTTTAGTTTTTCAATTTTTTTCGCTCAGACAAATTCCAATATTTCTTTAGATCAGATGAATGATGATCAGATAAAGGATTTTTTCTCAAAACATAAAAGTTTGTACGAAAATAAAAAAGCAGATTACGATCGTCTTTCTGTTGAATTGAAAAATACACCAAGATATGAAAAGTTTTTCAAGGATGCTGCATTCCTGCTTGAAGATTATATTTATTCAATAACCAGAGAAGAAATTGAAAAATCAGAAAAGCTTAAAGTTGAAGTTGAAAAAATAGATTTTGCGCCGCTTGATTCTCAGCTTGAAAAATGGCTTGAAATGATTGATGAAAACAGAACAGCTTTTGAATCTGTAAAGGAATATTACAATAAGATTGAATGTCTTCTGAATGAAAATAGAAAAATAATTTCTGATTATGATTACAAAGTTTTTATGGGGAATATTGAATATAAAAATGCACCGAGAACTTTTGAGCTTTATGCCAATGCAATAAAAACAAAATCTTATGAAGAGGTCGAAAGACTCGTTCCTGTAATCAAAGAAATTAATCTTGCACCAATGGAAAAAAATGTAAATGATAAAATTGCAGAAATGAAAGCTTACATTGAAGAAGGCCGCTTCCTTAGAGAAAACCTTCCTCTTCAAGCTGCAGAGATTTCTGAAAAGATTGCTTATTACGAAAAGGAACTTCCATTGCCCGGAACTTTCAGTCCGATAAACCAGCAGTTTGTTTCAATGAGAAAAGCAGTTGAAACAGTTAAGGATCTTGATAAAGCAGATTTGAATAAACTCCGTGGAATTAAATCAGAACTTGATGCAGTAAAATATGATTATCTCGATAATTGTGTTGACGCATATAAAAAAGGAATTGAAATTATAAAACTTCTCGGAATGAGAATTTCAAAAGATGAAGGCTGGTCAAACCCAAAACAGCAGAGATATTATGTTGACGTAGAAAAAGAATCTCTTGCAGAGGAATATAAATTGAATGGTGCTTTGTATTTCAGTTCGGCAAAGAAAAATACAAAGAATGATCCAGCTCCTGATTTTACTGATATGTCTTACACAGATTTTCTTGTTAATCTCGGAAACCATTCCGGTAAAGAATATTCCTTTATGTTTAATAAAAAACGAAAGCCGGTTACTATCAAAGTTCCTGAAGTCAAGTAATATTCAAATAAAAATTATTCTGTTACAATACGGCTTATGACGAAAGAAGATTTATTTTTTTTAATGGAAACAAAAAAAGAATTCGAATTTGAATACAAAGGAAAAACTTATTCCTTTATGCACGAAAAAAAAGAAGGGCAGGAATTTATCAAGTTCGGAAAGCTTTATTTTGAAGAAGAATATTCTTCTTTCAATGATTTATATGCCCGTGCCGAAATTGAAAATTCCTACCTTCGTGAAGTTATAGAGTTTATAACAATTTCCTAGAACTTATATGTTGCTCAAAGATTAACAAAACTGTTGTTCTTCTATGCGTTGAACGACACTTACAGACAACAGTTGATTTTTGACATTATCGAAGTAGAAAGTAAATAAGAGAGCAAAGAAAAATAATGAATGCCTTAGAAAAGTACTATAATAAATTCAACGAAGAACATCGTCTTACAACCCGCCACGGTATTGTAGAATTTACAACGTCCATGAAATATATTCACGATTACATTCCAGAAGGACAGAAGGTAAAAATCCTCGATGTAGGCGCAGGAACGGGACGTTATTCGGTAGCGCTTGCACGTGAAGGGCACAATGTTACTGCCGTGGAACTTGTAAAGCATAATCTTGAGGTTCTTGAAGCCAAGCATGAGAATGTTAACTGCTGGCCTGGAAATGCAATGGATCTGTCTTTTCTTCCGGAAAGCAATTTTGATATTACACTTTTATTCGGGCCGATGTACCATCTCATGACTAAAGAAGAAAAACTGAAGGCTTTTGAAGAGGCAAAAAGGGTAACTAAACCTGACGGTCATATTTTTGTTGCATATGTCCTCAATGATTACAGTGTAATTTCGTACTGCTTTAAGCAGAATAAGATAAAAGAATGTATGGAACGGAATTCACTTACTCCTGATTTCCATCAGATTCCGACTAGCGAAGATTTGTACTGTTATCTCCGCCTTGAAGATATCAATGAACTTAATTCACTAACTGGACTTTGCCGCGAAAAAATAATTGCGGCCGATGGTGCTGCTGATTATATCCGCAGAGAACTTAATGCCCTCGATGAAGAAAGTTTCGGTTATTTTATCGATTACCATCTTGCAAACTGTGAACGCCCTGAGCTTTTAGGCGCAAGCTCGCATCTTGTTGACATTCTTGTTAACAAAAAATAAATAAATCAAATACGTTAAAAATAAGAAAATTCTTAACTGGTAGTTAATGAAACATTCTGCCAGTTGTGTTATTTTTTAAGTAATGAAAAGAATCATTACTAAGAAATTAATCTGCTGTCTTGCGGCAGCTTTTATGTTTAATGCATTTTCTCAGACTCAGGAAGAAACAGCTTCAAAGACTTCATATCCACTTGCAAATCTTCTCTGTGGTTATTTGGAAAATGATCTTGATCTTCAGAAGCTTACTCTTGAAGTTGAGAAAGCAAATCTTTCTCTTGAACAGATTAAGATTAATCAGGGCTTTGATATAACTCTTTCAACAGGAACTATGTCTTTTTACTCAAACGGAAACGGTACAAACATTTCTGTAAAACCGTCAATCAAAGCATCGCTTCCTTCAGTTAAGAATCTTTCTGCAAGTGCATCCAGCGACTATCAGCTCAACACAAATTCAAACACAAGTACTTTAAAAGATACAAAGCTTTCTGTAAGCTGTGATATTCTTTCAAAAACAGAAGCACAGCAGAAAGTAACTCTTCTTAAAAGCGAAAGAACTGTTAAAGAAACTAAAAGAAAACTTGAAGCAACTGCACTTGCTGCAGAAAAGTCTTTTTATACGGAACTTAATTCTCTTCTTCTTGAAGTTAATTCGATTTATACATACCTTCAGGATGTTTATACTCATAAGCTTGATTTTGATAAAATCAAGGCGCAGGGATATTCAAAGACAAGTTCTACTTACCGAATTGCCGAAATGAAAGTTCTTACTGGAGAGCATGACATTGAAACTTCATTAAGAAATTTAAAACACGATATTATTCTTTTCTATCAGCATTGTGGAATAACTCTTGAAATCGATGAAAGCAAAAAACTTGAGGAATATATTCCAGCTGATATTCCAGAAGTTACAGCAATTAATTTTGGTTCTCTTCCAAAGGAAAAATTTTCTGAAATCGAAAAAGCAAAATGGACTTACGAAATTAATTCCATGACCCGCAAAGCTGACAAGTTTTTTACACTTGGAGTTAATGCTGGTTATACCTTCAATAATTCAACAGGAAATGCTTATGCAGATACAATTGATGCCGGTGTTTCAACTGTAATCAGCGGTGTCGGACTTAATGCAGGTGTCAGCGTTCCTGTTGGAGTTGCTGATTCTTCACCGATTTTTACCTTGTCAGCATCTATTTCACCAAATACTTTCAGAACAAGAAGTATTACAGAAAAAACTTACAGCCTTACAGAGCAGCAGGAACTTCTTGATATTAAAACTGCAGAAAAAAATTACGACAGTGCTTTAGTAGACTGTAATCAGTCTGTAGTAAATCTCGACTGGGAAAAAGGTTCAGTAAAAGAAAACTATGATCTTTACTGTTTAACAGAAACTGACCTTCATCGTTATTACAATATGGGAATCGTTACAGAAAGCGAATGGCTTACTGCATTGAATAACCGTAACCTTTATCAGATTAAAATCGAATTAAATAAAATTTCATATATTTTGTACAACAACTCGGTATGTTCAAAGTTTGTTGATTTATATGAAAAATCAGAGGAGAAATAATCCAGTGAATAAACTTAGCAAAAAAGTAAAGACAATAATTATTATTTCTGCTGCAGTTGTTGCAGTGCTTGCAGCAGCGGTTACAATTAAAAATTGCAGTTCTGGAGCAGTCAAAGGTTCTTCAGAATATACTGTTACAAAAGAAACTTATGAAAATGTAATTGAAATTTCTGGAACTGTAGAAGCCGCTCAGGAACAGACTTTACAGGCTTTAAGTGACGGTACGGTTCTCGGAGTTTATGTTAAAGAAGGAGATCATGTTAAGAAGGGTGATGTAATCATTCAGCTTGATGATTCAACCCAGCAGTATAATCTTGCAAAACAGGATTACAGTATTGCAACTGCATCAATTACCGGATCTGCGCGTGAACTTAGTCTTCTTAAAACAGAAAGAAAGGCGCTCGTACAGAAAGTTGCTGATCGCAAGGTTGTTGCAACCTTTGACGGTTTGATTGCAAAACTTGATGTTTCAGTCGGAGATTCCCTTGAAGCAAAAGACTCTGTCGGTAATCTGGTAAATGTTGATTACTTGATTGCAGAAGTTGAAGTTGCAGAAACTGATGTAGGAATGCTTAAGGTTGGACAGAAGGTTGAATTTACTTTTGCTGCTTATAAAGACAAGACTGTTTACGGTTATGTAGAAAGCTGGCCTGCAATCGGTGAAATAACTTCACGCGGTGCAACAGTTGTAAAAGCAAAAATCAGAATTGAAGATTATCCTGCAGAGATTCTTCCTAATTATTCATTCACGGGAAAAATCCAGATTTCTGAACCTGAAGAATATCTGCTTGTAGAACGTTATGCTGTAGGCTTTGAAGATAAAAAAACTTATGTTGTTAAGAAAGGTTCAAGTGAAAAAATCTTTGTTGAAATGCGTCCTTACGGAAGTGAAAATGTAAAAATTATTTCAGATAAGATTAAAGAAGGTGATGTTCTTGTTCAGCAGACAAAGCCTAAAACTTCTGGCTCAAATGGAAATATATCAAGAAATAATAAATCTGGTTCTGGTAAAAACAGCGAACCAGGTGGAATGGGCGGCGGTTTCAGACCTCCATCACGATTCTAATAAAAAGGAAAACTTTGAATAAATAAAATTCCTGAAATAAAAAAAACAACAGGAATGAAGAAAGAATAAACGGAAAAACAAGTATGACAGTAGTCGAACTGGATAACGTAAAAAAAATATATGCAATGGGTGACGCAGAAGTTCATGCGCTTAAAGGCGTAAGCTTTAAGGTTGAACAGGGTGAATTCATTTCTATTATGGGACCTTCAGGTTCCGGAAAATCTACCTGTATGAACATGATTGGCTGTCTTGATACACCAACAAGCGGAAGCGTAAAAATTGACGGAAAAGAAACTGCAAAGATGAATGAAACTGAACTTGCAGTATTACGCAATAAAACAATCGGTTTTGTTTTTCAGCAGTATCATCTGATACCTTCAATGACTGTAATCGAAAACGTAATGCTTCCGCTTAAATACAAAAGAGTTGAACACAGCGCAAGAGTTGAACTTGCAAAAGAAGCCCTTAAAAAGGTCGGCCTTGAAAACCGTGAAAATCACAGACCAAGCGAGCTGTCCGGCGGTCAGAAGCAGCGTGTCGCAATTGCCCGAGCAATTATTGCCGAACCGAAAATTATTCTCGCTGATGAACCTACTGGTGCGCTTGATACTAAAACAGGTGTTCAGGTTATGGATTTGTTCCGCGAAATCAACAAAAGCGGAACAACAATTATTATCGTTACTCACGATCCTAGAATCGGAGATTCTACAGAACGCTGTATAAAAATTCTGGATGGTCTTTTATGTTAGAAGATTTTTTGTATGCCCTTCAGGGTTTTAAAAGAAACAGAACAAGAACATTCCTTTCGCTGCTTGGTGTCATTATCGGTGTTGCAGCCGTAATCGTAATTACCAGCATGGGAAACAGTTCTACCAAACAGGTTAAAGATACTTTTGGAACAAGCGGCCTTGATGTTGTAAGTGTCAGTAAAGGTTTTATGAGAAGAAACAGAGACTCAGTAACTCTTGTTTTTGATGAGTCGTTCCGTGAAGATATGTTTGATAATTTGTCAGATATAAAAAAAATCTGGTACAAGAATAACTTGAGTGCAACTCTTGCTTACAAAGATACCTCTGCAAGCACAACCTGCAGTGCAATCGAATACGGTTATCTTGAAATGTATAATATTGAGCTTGAAGCCGGCCGTTACTTTAATGTTACTGATAACGAAGAAGGAATGCAGAGAATTATTCTTAGTCACACAATGGCTGAAAATCTTTTTACTGATCCATCTTATGCCGTTGGTCAGCATATTAAGGTTGTTGCTGATTCTGTTACCTTCAGATTTGAAGTTATTGGTGTTACAAAAGATTTAAGCTCAGGAATGGAAACAGGAACTGCATTTATTCCACGCGGATTCTATGCAAAAAAAATTAAGCCAAACCCGAATGCAGATACTGTTCTTGTTCAGGTATCATCTGCAGAAAAATCTACAGAAATGGCAACTGCAATAACTGAATATTGTAACAGCATCACAGGAACAGAATCAGTTCGCGTAATGTCAATGCAGACAATGCTTGAACAGATGAGTTCCATTACAAATACAATGAGCATTCTTCTTGCAGCCGTTGCCGCAATTTCGCTTCTGGTAGGAGGAATCGGAATTATGAACATCATGATTGTAACAGTAACAGAACGCCGTCAGGAAATTGGAATCCGAAAAGCTCTCGGTGCTAATCCTAAAGATATTATCCAGCAGTTCCTTATTGAGTCAGCAAGCATTACAGTCATCGGCGGAATAATCGGAGTAATTCTTGGAATTATCTTAAGTCTTGGTGTTGAATATTTCAGATCAATGAGTTACACAGTCAACTTTAATGCATGTATCATTGCCTTTGTGTTCTCAGTATTTGTAGGAATTTTCTTCGGTCTTAATCCTGCAATCAGGGCATCAAAACTGGATCCGGTTGACGCACTGGCATCATAGGTAATACAAACAATACGGGTTTTCGAAATCCGTATTGTTTGTGTATTAATAATTATTTAGATCTTACCAATAAAGTATTTTTTCTTACCACGACGGAAGATCAAAATCTGGCCTTCAATTGCCATAGCTTTTGTTATTACTGTTGATTCATCTGTGATAACGTCTCCGTTTACAGAAACTGCTTTACCTGTGATGAATTCGCGGGCTTCACGGCGGCTTGATGCAATCTTGTTGTTAACGAGAACATCAATTAATGGAAGTTCTTCTTTGTATTCGAATGAAGGAACTCCGCCGAGTCCTGCCATAATATCTTTTACAGAAAGTCCTTTAAAGTCTCCTGCAAACAATTTCTGGCTTACCATAACGGCGTTGTCGGCTTCTTCTTTACCGTGAATGTCTTTTACAACTTCCCATGCAAGTGTCTTCTGTGCAATACGTGTTTCAGGAGCAGCCTGCTGCTGTGCGTAAACATCTTCAATCTGTTCTTTAGTAAGGAATGTGAATACTTTAAGGTATTCCAATACCTTTGAATCATCAGAGTTGATGAGGTACTGATAGATTGCATATGGTGAAGTTTTTTCTTTGTCGAGCCAGAGAGCATTTCCTTCTGATTTACCGAACTTCTTTCCTGTAGGGTCAAGAATCAATGGCATTGTAAATGCGTAAGCTGTTTCGTTTGCGATTTTGCGGATAAGGTCAACACCAGTTGTGATATTTCCCCACTGGTCGCTTCCTGCTACCTGCATGATACATTTTTTTTCCTGGAAGAGGTGAAGGAAGTCATAGCCCTGCAAAAGCATGTAAGAGAATTCTGCAAAGGTAATTCCTGTTTCGAGACGGCGGCGGATGATGTCTTTATCAAGCATGTAGTTTACGTTGATGTACTTACCGATGTCACGAAGGAATCCGAGGAATGTATAATCTTTCATCCAGTCATAGTTATCAACAAGTTCTGCTGATGGAACAAGTGATGTAATCTGTGAACGGATTCCATTGATGTTGTTGTTTACTGTTTCTTCAGAAATGATTTCGCGTTCTGCTGTTGGACGTGGATCTCCGATACGGCCAGTAGCACCGCCGCAGAGAAGTACCGGATGGTGTCCTGCATTTGCAAGGCGTTTTGCCATACAGAGAGAAGAGTAGTGTCCAAGGTGAAGTGAATCAGCTGTAGGGTCTGTTCCCCAGTAGAAAGAAAAAGGTGAACCGTCGAGTACCTTCTGCAATTCGCTTTCTTCGCCTGCAACGTCTTTAATAAGTCCGCGCCATTTTAAATCTTCAAATAATGTCATTTTATTTATTCCTTAAAATTATATTTTTTTTATTTTCGTTTTGATTCTTGCTTCGAATGTAGCATACGATACCAAGTGCAGTTCCAAATACAATCATCATAAAGCAAAGTATCTGTCCTGTGGAAATATTAAGCAGCGAAGTGTTTGTATACAAATCTGCTGCTTTGTTCCCAAGTTTGTAACCCATATCTTCATCAGGCATTCTGAAATATTCAATGATGAATCTTACAAAACCATAACCTACGATATAGAAAGCACTTAAGAATCCGTCAAATGGTTTCTTCTTTCTCAAGAACCACATGCACAGAAAAAGGAATAATCCTTCAAAGAATGCTTCGTACAGCTGACTCGGATGACGTGGAAGATTTACAAAACCATTTGCAGGAATTGTCATTCCTACAGAGTCAGCAAATTCCTTGACCCATGGAATCGAAGCATCAAATCTTCGCGCACCAGGAAAAGTCATACCCCATGGCATTGTAGTAATGCGTCCATAAAGTTCGCCGTTTAAGAAGTTTCCGAGACGACCGAAGGTATAACCGCACGGAATTGCGATTCCCATTACGTCCATCCACTGCATCAAAGGTCTTTTATGTTTCCAGCACCAGAATACCATTCCAAGGAAGCCGCCGATAAATCCGCCGTGATAAGACATTCCCGCAAGCCCTGTAAAGTGCATGTCCTTGTCAAACGGCCAGAAAATAAGCCACGGCGCTTTTAAATATTCCCCGTCAGGATTATAAACAAGGCAGGCAAAAACTCTGGCGCCAATCAGAAGAAAAATAATTCCGGTAGCAATAAAGCTTAATACTTCATCTTCTGTTGCTTTCTTTTTAGGGGAATCTAAAGCTCCTTCCTTAAAAAGTTTAGTAAGAATCCAGTATGCAAAACCAAATGCAAAAACATACATAAGGCCATACCAGCGTAAAAATCCTACGCCTGGAATAATTTCAGGATGAATCCAGGAAGGATAGTTAAGATAGAGAAAACTCATATTTTAAATCCTTGTTGAACAGCTTTTACTAATTTTGATTTCAGCATTGTATTTTCTTTTCTTACCTGAGTAAGTTCATACTGCTGAGTTTTTATTGTTTCAATTAATTCTCCGGTTGTAAGTGCACCGCATCCAAGAAGGTCCTGAATGTCTCCCATCTTGAGTTCAAAATCTTCTTCTGCTTCTTCCTGAGCAACATCAAAGGAATCTGAAGTTGAATCGTAAGTCGGTGTAAATTCATCACCAAAGTTTACAGTTTCTGAAGCGAGAACTTTTTCTGCAATTCTGTAAATTGCCTGAGAAAGAATGCACTGTGGTTTATAAATGATAATTGGAAGTCTGCTTGAAAGCGCTTTGTCTTCCAGGGAATCTCTGTAGAGAACGCCAAGGTGTTCAATATTAAGTCCCAGATACTGATTACATGAAGTTCTGATTCTCTGTGCACGGTCTGCATCTTTAGGATCTTCAATCATGTTCATGATGAGGCGAGGCTTGAACAGCTTGAGATTGTTTTCAAATTTTGCAGCGCTTACAGGATCGACTTTTGCAATTTCTTCGATAAGCTTTGGAACATAAAGTCTCTGCAGAGTTGTCGAATCCTGTTTAAGTTTTGTAAGCATTTTTGCCGCATCAGTTGAAGGTTTAAATGTGGAATGCATAAGTCTGAACACTGCATTCTTGAGAAAAAGATATCCATTTAAAGTTGCTGTAACTGTCGGCGCTGAAACAACAATTCCCTGAGGAGAAAGCAGGAATAAATCCAGAATGATCTGATGAGTGCCGGCACCAAGGTCGATTACCAGGTAATCACAGTCAACGTTTTTGAATGCCTTGATGAGTTTGTTTTTCTGTGGTGCTTTCAAAGTTGAAAGGCCAGGAATTTCTGAATCGCCGGCAATAAAATACAGGTTAGGGTAATCAGTTTTAACAATGATATCATTGAAATCGCCGTGACCTGTCAGCCAGGTTCCAAGTCCCTGTTTGGGTGACTGAACGCCAAGAACAAGGTGAAGGTTCGAAGCACCTAAGTCGAGATCAGCTAATACTACTTTTTTTCCGCTCTGACCAAGAGCAATTGCGAGGTTTGCGGACAAAAGGCTCTTACCGACACCGCCTTTTCCGCTGGCAACTGGAATTATTTGCATAACCGTAATTATACCATAAATAGAGAAAAATTCACAATAACGACTGTTCAAACCGTAATTGTTTATATGTTACTTGCTGTAACTTTAACAAATCATTATTTTTTTTCTATTGAAAACGCAAAATGTTTAGACTAAAATAGAACAGTGCTTGTTTGCACTGCCGATACGGTATTTTGGAGCATTATGAAATTAGGTATTTTTAAATCAAAATTTGCAACTCTTATAATTGCATTCACAGGTTTCTTTCTTTCTGCAGGCTGTGCCCAGTCTCAGAAACAATCATTAGTTGACGATAGTCAGTATCTGAGAAACTTTTTTACAATTTATAATTATGTCCAGCAGTTCTATGTTGAAGAAGTTGATGCAAAAACTCTTTACGAAGGCGCTCTTAAGGGAATGATGGAATCTCTCGGAGATCCATACACTGTATATCTTGACGTTCAGGATATGCGCGGCCTTTCTGATACAACAAGCGGAAACTTCTACGGAGTAGGACTTTCTATTTCAAAACCAAATAAAAATACAGCAGAGAAACCAGCTTATGTTGACGTAGTTTCACCAATTGAAAACTCACCTGGATTTAAAGTCGGCATTCAGTCTGGCGACAAAATCATTGAAATCAACGGAGAACCTACAGCTCCAATGAGCATGGAAGATGTCCTTTCAAAACTTCGTGGTCCTCGCGGCGAAGGAGTTGAAGTAACTATCCTCCGCGGAAAAACTGTAACTTTCAAAAAAGTAATCATCCGCGATCTTATTCAAGTTCCAACAATTGAATATTGTAAAATCGGAAATATCGGTTACATGCGTCTCATTCAGTTTACTCCTGATTCAGCACCTGGAGTTGAAAAGGCAATCAAGTCTTTTGAAGAAGATGGCGGCTACGATGGATTAATCATTGACCTTCGAAATAATCCGGGCGGACTTCTCGACAGCGCAGTTAAGGTTGCTGACAAGTTTATTGATTCAGGCGTAATCGTTTCTACAAAGAGCCGTATTTCAACAGAAAATAAATCTTTCTCGGCAACTAAGAAAGCAACAATCGTTAAAAAAGGAACTCCAATTGTAGTTCTTATCAACAGAGGTTCTGCAAGTGCTTCAGAAATTCTTTCTGGTGCTCTTAAAGATTATCATGTTGCATATCTTGTAGGTGAAAGAACATACGGTAAAGGATCAGTTCAGCAGGTAATTCCGCTCATTGAAAAAGACGGAACTAAAGACGGTGTAAAACTTACTGTTGCACGTTATTACTCTCCGACAGACTGTAATATCGACAAAATCGGAATTCCACCGGACAGAGAAATCAAGGACGGAGAATATTCTGATGAAGAAACAAAAGCCTTTATCAAAATGACAGAAGACCGCGTAATTGAAAAATATGTAGAAGCTCATCCGAATATGACAGAAGCAGATATTTCAAAATATGCAGACGAATTGAATGCAGAATACAAAATTAATAAGCGTCTTCTCCGCCGTTTGATTCGTGTTGAAACACGCCGTACAAAATCTATGCTCAAGTACGATCTTGATTATGACATTCAGCTTGTAGAAGCTCTTAAGATCGTAAAGGCAAAAGATTTCAAGGAACTTGTTGCTTCAACAAAGAGCCTCGAAGACCTTCAGGCAGAAGCTGAAAAAAACGAAACTGCAGAGAATAATTAATCCATGCGTCAGTTTGTTGTAGATACAGAACCAGACTCAAAGGGAATGATTTACATTTCCGGCAAAGATTTTAAATATATCCGTCAGGTTCTGCGTCTTAATGTCGGAGATATGATTAAAGTTGCGTGCAAAGGAAATTCCTTTGATACAACTTTATGTGTGATAGATGAAAGTAAAAAGAAAATTGCACTTCAGGTTTGTGACGTACAGCCTGAAGAAAACTTGAGTAAACCATCAGATCCTGACAAGATTCAATTCTGGCTTTTGCAGTTTATTCCAAAGCCACAGAAGATGGAACTTATCGTAAGGCAGGCAGTAGAAAACGGAACAGCTGTAATTATTCCCGTTGTCGGAGAGTTTACTCAGAAAGGTTCTGAAAATATTCTCAGTAAAAAATCAGAACGAATTGACCGCATCATAAAAGAAGCAAGACAGCAGAGCGGCTCGCCTGTTGAAACAAAAGTTCTAGAACCGGTTTCGCTTAAAGAAGCACTTAAAATCATTGCAGAAAAAGAATCAGAAGTCAAAGCAGAAAATAAAAGTTCTGTAAAAATTTCTCTATATGAACGGAATGAAGATTCTGTTACAATACATGAAGCAGTTTCAAATGCTGCTTCAGAAAACAAAACTGGTTTTGCAGTTGCCGCAATCGGCTGCGAAGGCGGAATCAGTCCGGAAGAAATTAACTTGCTTAAAGAGTCCGGTTTTAGTACAGTACATTTTGATGTTAATATATTGCGCTGCGAAACAGCCAGTCTTTACGGAATGGCCGCTCTGCAGACCACAGTATTGGAGTTTAAAAAATGGCAATTGAAAGAATAAAAGTATTAGGCGTTCCCGTAGACGTATGCAGTTCGGAAGATTTTGAAAATGAAATCATGGAACTCCTTGCACGCTCAGGAGCAAAACAGATTGTGTTCCTTTCGGTATGGGGTCTTTTAAAAGCCAGAGGAAAGAACAATTTTGCAGAATGTGTTGAAAATGCTGATCTGGTTCTTCCTGTTTCAAAAAGTATCATAAAAGGAGCTGCCTTTTTACAGAAAAAAGTTCCTTCAAGATATAATATGTTTACAACTGTCATCAACCTTTTATCAATTCTTGATTCACATCTTAAGACTCTTTACATGCTTGGCGGACGAAAAAAAGTTTTGCAGAAATCGCGTAATAATGTAAAAAAAACATTTCCTAACCTGAACATTGTCGGTTGTTATGTAGGCTACTATCCGCGCAGCATGGAAGACAATATCATTCAGGCTATCTATAAAGCATCACCATCAATGGTTCTTGTTTCAGACGGAATCAAAGAAAAAGAATGCTGGGCATACAACAGACGCAACAGATTCTCAAACAGCATTTTTGTTTATTACAAAGATGCATTCGGAATTTTTTCTGAACATACAAAGAGAGTCAAGGAAACTACCTTTGAAAAAGGCCTTGAAATCTTCCAGGAAATATTAAGAAATCCGTTAAAAATTTTCTTGATTTTCCCATTCTTGTATTATAAACTTTTATTAGTCTGGTATAGGGTATTTAAGAAATAACTCGTACAAAATTGAAAAAAGTTAAATTAGCATTATTACATGAAAATCCTGAACTAGCAGCTTTGGTAAACTATTCAAGTAAAAAAGACTGTCAGTTTTTTTATTCGCCTCATTCATCTGCAAAAGAAATTCCTTCTGATGCGCTTGTTCTAGAATCTTCGACTGATCTGTTTAGAAAACAAAGTCCTGATAAATCATTCCAGAATTCCATGACCTGTTCATCAGAGATGGTGATAAATACTTCTTTGCAAAGCCTTGAAAAAAATGATAATACAAAGACTGATTCAATCTGTGACAAGAAAACAGAATTTATTGTAGATCAGAAGGTTCATGCAGACAAAAACTTTTCTGCCGTTATCGGAAATTCCGAAGCTATCAGAAAAGTCAAAAGAGAACTTTATTTTGTAAGTGATAAAGAATGCAAGGTGCTGTTCTGTGGAGAAAGCGGTACTGGAAAATCAATGCTCGCCCGCATTCTTCATCAGATCAGTCTTAGAAAAGATTATAAATATGTAAGTGTTAATATCGGTGCCTTGCCTAAGGAATTGATAGAATCAACTTTGTTCGGAACAGTGAAGGGTGCCTTTACTGATGCCAGGGATAAGAAAGGACTTATTCACCTTGCAGAACACGGAACAATTTTTCTTGATGAAATCGGAGAAATGCCGCTGTCGTGTCAGACAAAACTTCTGCATACATTGGATGACGGTTCGTTCAGAAAAGTCGGAAGTGAAGTTGAAGAAAAAACAGATGCAAGATTTATTTTTGCTACAAATGCAAACCTTAAAGAGCTTGTAAAGAACAAACTGTTCCGTGAAGATTTATACTGGCGGATTGCAGAATTTGTAATCAATGTTCCACCGGTAAGGACAAGAGAAGAGGATTCAGTTCTCATAGCAGAAAGAATGCTTCAGGAAATAAACGAAAAGAACAGAAAGCATTATCTTCTGACAGATTCTGCAAAAGATAAACTCATGACGCATAAGTGGCCAGGCAATATCCGCGAAATAAAATCCTGCATTAATATTGCGACAATATTTGCTCAGTCTGATTTTATTGATGCTGATAATATAAAGTTTGAACAGTAACTTAATCGTCAGTCTTCTGCTTTGAACTTAAGCCGGAAGCTTTTGAAAAAATCTTTTCAAGATATTTAAGTTCCCCTTCTGATAAAGCCGCTCTTGATAAAATATCTTTCCAGAAATGTTCCTGATCATCTCGCCCTGTAATTTTAAAGAAACCGATTTTCTGAAGATCATCAGTAATTGATTTAACACCGCTTTCGATTCTTGAAAGAGAAACGGGCGTAAATCCGGAACCTGAAAATCCTTTAGAGGATTTCTCATTCTGTCTGAACATATGGTAGCAGATAATCTGAACGGCATGCGAAAGGTTGAGCGAAGCAAAGTCAGGACATGAAGGAATCGTAACAGCTCCCGTACATTCATTTACTTCGTCATCAGTAAGACCAGTTCTTTCGTTTCCGAAAACAACGGCAATTTTTGCATCACTTGAAGTCAGGCTGTCAGCCTTTTCTGCAGCCTCTTCCGGAAAATAATAAGTGTCGCGTCTTTTTTTTCCTTTGCGTCTTGTAGTTCCAAAGGCAATCGAACAGTCTTTTACAGCTTCTGTAATGCTTGAAAAGAATTCACAGTTATCCCAAAGGTCAACGGCATGGATTGCAAGAATGCGCACTCGTTCGTCATCAAAATCTTCTCGTTTACCGACAATCCGAAGGTGTTTGATGCCGTTATTCGCCATTGCGCGGCAGGCAGCTCCAATATTACGGCTTTCTTCTGGTCGAGCCAGGACAATGTGTATATTTTCAAGTTTCATAACCTAAAAATAACACTTTTTTACGATTATTTCCATCTCAAAAAAAGTTTCAAAAATCTCCATTTTCCTTATATTTATTTGACAATTTGCCGATATTAAGTTAACATAATTATATATCTTTAAAAGTTTGTACCTGCTAGAGGGAGAAGTATGACAAATAATAATAATCTCGTTCCTGGATTTAACGACGAGAAAGATGACAGCCTTAAGATTACTCTTGATAAAATCGAAGACGTTCCTAATTGTCTAAGCATTATTTTGAACGGATATGTAGATACATACAATTCAAGTTTCTTTCAGAAAAGAATAGCAAAAGTTGTTGAAGCTGGATATGTTAATCTCATTTTTAACTGTGCAGCATTGAATTATGTTTCATCAACAGGTATTGGATCATTTACAGCATTCTTAAAAATGGTTAAACCAAAAGGCGGAGATATCGTTCTTCTCGAAATCCAGCCTAAAGTATACGAAGTATTCCAGCTTTTGGGATTCTCTCAGTTCTTTAATATTAAAAATTCTACAGAAGAAGCAATTACACACCTTAAGAGTGATGCTCCTGTTACAAGCAGCGTATTCCCTAAGGTATTTGCATGTCCTGTTTGTTCAAAACGCCTCAAGGCATCAAGAGCAGGACGCTTCAGATGTTCTGAATGTAAATCAATTCTTGCAATTGACGGACAGGGCCAGGTATTCCTCGGCTAATATTGGTTACGGCACTTAATATGGTGTATGTAAAGAAAGCCTTTTCGGTTAAACCGGAAGGCTTTTTTTTATGTCTGAGCGGCTTTTTAGATGGAAAACTGGTGGATAATGTATCGTAAACTTAACATTTTAAAATGTGGATAACTTGTGCAAAACTTGTAGGTTTTCTGCAAATTGATGTGGAAAACTCATAAAATCTCCAGAATTCGACATTAATAAACGTAAATACTAAATGCAAGTTTATAAAAATTTATGCTAAATTCTTATAATATAAGGAATTAGAAATGTTTCACGGACCATGTAAGTAAATCCTTATATTATATATAAATGGCGCTGAATTGTTTGTATAGTATAAATATATATAACTCTTGTGTTGAAAATCGGTGGATAACTTTGTTGAAAACTTTACGGGCTGTGGAAATTCCCTTTGAATGTATTTTAATGTATAAGAAGATAATTTATGAAAAAACGGGGCTTTCTGTTGGACTAATGTGCCCATATCATGTTATTCTATAGGGTATAATGAGAACATTTCTTTCAGTATTGATTTCATATATAGTTTTGTGCGTTGTAGGAATTATAATCTGTTCCGGACTTTTTATGGTTTACATCGGCTGTATGAACTTTGTTGTGGGACAGCCGCTTGATCTTTTCTCATTCAATGCATTAAAAGCTGGTCTTGATTTATCAGTGCCGCTTGTTGTTGTTTTTATTCCGATGTTCCTGATTCTATCTTTGATTAAACATTCAAGACGAAATCGCATTATAGGAATCATTACAACTTTTGTTTTGAGTGCTGCATCCTGGGGTGTGGGAATTCCTGCTTACCTCAAATATTTAAAATCAGATACAGGTATTATCCAGTTGGATAAGAAAAAACTTTCTGCCGGTTACTTCAGATTTTCAGAAAATAATATTTATTATTTTACAAATGTTACTGCTTCAAAAAAAGCAGACGGTATTATTATTGATGTTACTAAAACTCAGACAGAGGACAAGGAATTTTCGATTATCAGCAATCAGCAAATTACCATTCCCGGTTCTGAAGATTTTTCAGATATTCTTGTAAAGCGTTCAATTGAAATTCCTGATATGCTCAGATATTTACTTGCGGATTTATATTACATCGGTGTCGGTGCTAAAAATTCCCTGAGCCGCTCGTGGTTGAGCTGGGGCTTCTTCTGCCTTTTCGGTCTTGCACTGTTTTTTGTTTTTACACTTTCGAGGGGAAGCAAGTGGAGAATGATAAATGCATTCGGTGTTCTTTTGGGAACCGGAGTTGTTCTTAAGCTGAATGCTGTCTGCTATGGAATAACTGCTTACAAACAGTTTTTTCCGTTCCTGCCGTCATTGAATCAGAAATTAAAATCTGCAGGATGGATTTTTTCTCAGATGGAATCTCCGCTCAGTGTAGTTGTAAATCTTTCATTGATTTTAATATTCATCATTATCGGAATTATCGCACTCCTTGTCGGAGGCTCGAAGAAAACTGCTGAAGATGGAGGTAAAGAATAATGAAAAAAATACTTACCGGATTGCTTTCATATTCAATCATTGCTTTCATCGCGTGTACCCTTATGGGAATGTTCGGAATCTCTGTTCCTGATTTAATTCCTCAGGATGTAATGAAGTACAGATGGAACAACGGTTTTCTCGTTTCAATGGTTGCTCTTCCTTCAATTTGTATTACAGGACTTCTTCTTGGCTGTGCTGTTCATTTTGGTGATGTAAGGGCTCCGTATAAAATCAGATTTTCTTCGGCAATTGTTTCTGCATTCAAAACAGTAATGATTGTCTGTGTCGGCCTTACATTAATTCTTTCTCTTGCACATGACGTGTTTGTTCCAAACATGGAACTTCGCAAAGTTGAAATGGAACAGAAGCCAGAACTGATAAGGCAGTATCTTGTACTTTCAAGAAATTATCTTTCAAAGAGCTTTAAGAATTATGAATACGCAAACCTTGCAAACTTCTATGCAAAGCGTGTTCAGGAACTTGATCCGAAAAACGAAGAGGCAAAGGAACTCGTTCGCCGTTCAGAACTTTCTGCTGCAGACAAGGCAAATCAGCAGAAGGAGAAAAATACTTCTCAGTCAGAAAAGTACAATGAACCTTCACTTGGTTTATCAACTGTTGCCGAAACTGTTGACCTGACAGAAATTAATAAGATTCATTCCTCGTCTGTTTATGAACTTCTGCTGCAGGCAGAAAAAATGTTTGAAGAAAGAGATTATCTTGGCGCGCATTATTACGCACAGATGGCAGTTAAGGTTGCAGACCTGAAAGACGTTAATCTTGACCGTGCAAGAGATCTTGCGAACAAAGCCTGGAATGTTCTTTCAGAAGCACAGGCAGAAGTTTTAACTGAAGAAAATAAATTCTTCTGCAGAAAAGTTGAAGGATACACAAAGCTTATGGCTGGTGATTATCTTTCTGCTTATTATATTTTCCAGACACTTGCAAATACAAAAATTAATTACGCAAGAGACACTGATGTAAAGCGTTATCTTAACCTTTCACGTTATCAGTTAACACAGGAATATTTCTTTATCGATGAAACAACAGATAAAGATACATTTGAAAGTGCAGAAAATGTTTACTTCTCGCTTCATCACGGAAACGGTGCTTATGATATTTTCTATATCAAGGGAATTACCGATGTAAAGCAGACCGGCAATATGGTTCGCTATCTTCGTGAAGTTCATATTTATTCCTTTGACCAGTACGGCGACTTCGAAAAATCAATGGTTGTTCCGTATGCAAAAATGCTTTCTGTTTCGATTGATACAATCAGCGAAGAAAAAATTAAAGAACTCAGAATTAATCCTGAATGGGAATCTATTCCATATCTTCTGTTGTGTTCTGTAGACCGCGACAGAGAAGACATCAGAGTTTATCCTGTTTATTCAGATAAGAACGGAGAAAAAACTGAAGGTTCAAATCAGATTCTTCTTTCTATGCCTTATGATGACTTTGGCGTTATCAGTAAATGTACAAACGGAATTTCTAAACTGAATATGTGGAGTCTGAACAAGATGAAACGTTCTGCTGACTCTTACGGATATTCAAATGAACTGATTGTACAGTCAATGCTCAGAAGTGTTTTCTATCCGTTTGTAATTATGTTCCTGCTTCTTCTTGCAGCTGTTGTTGCATGGAATTACAGACTGACAAATAATAATCTTTTTAAGTTTGTATGGGTTTTTACACTTCCATTTGTAAACATCATTCTTTATGGTGTAGTCGGATATTTTGATTTCTCAATCAAGCTTATGAACTTTATCTTTATTGGTGTTGCAGGTGTTAAAGGTGCATTGTTCTTTGGGCTTGCATTCTACATGCTTGGAGTAATTCTTATGAGCGTAATATTCCTTGCAAGGAAAGGTGATTAATTAATATGGATTTAATACAGAAGTTTTACAGTGATATCGAAAAAATTAAAAAACACAACCGTGACGGTTCTGGAAAGCTGGATGCAGCAAATGTAAAAAAACAGATTGCAAGTCTTTTCGAAAATAATAATCGCGGAATGTGTGAGCTTCCTCATTCGCTTTGTGATTACTGGATTACAGAATATGTTCAGCCTGAACTTGATTCTGGAAGTTCAGAAATCAGTGCTGCTGTAATTGACAAGCTTGCGGCTATGTATGCATTCCTGATAGAAGAGCCTGACACAGATGCTTTGAACGACAGCGACTGGAAGGTTATCGGAGAAGCTGTAAATTACGAAGCAGAAGATCTTCCTATCGAAGTTTTAACTTCGCTTATGAAAACTCTTGTAGAAAAACAGGCTTATTAATTCATGTCAGATTTATATTCAAGCTGTGAGCAGTGTCCGAGAAAATGCAGGGCTGACAGAAATATCAATACCGGTTTCTGCGGTGAAAAAAAACAAATCAGAATTGCAAGTGCGTGCCTTCATTTTGGTGAAGAACCTTTAATTACAGTCTTTGGCGGCTCGGGAACTATTTTCTTTACCGGCTGCACATTAAGGTGTTCGTTCTGCCAGAATTATCAGATTTCTCAAAAGGGAATGGGACGCGAAGTTTCAAAAGAGGAATTTGTAAAAATCTGTCTTGATCTTCAGAAGGCAGGTGCTGAAAATATCAACCTTGTTACAGGAAGCCATGTAATTCCACTTGTGGCAGAATATTTAAAAGCATGTCGTGAAGGCGGAGTAACAATTCCTTTCTGCTGGAACAGCTCTGCTTACGAAACTGTTGAGTCTCTTGAACTTTTAAAAGGTCTTGTAACAATCTGGCTTCCTGATTTGAAAACCTTAAACAGTGAAGTTTCTAAAAAACTTTTTGCGGCAGAAGATTATCCTGAAGTTGCGTCAAAAGCAATTGCGTGGATGATTAAAAACAATCCGCTGACAGTTGAAGAACACAAAGGCATCGACCGCGAAACAGGAAAGAAAACATCAAAAGAAAAAATGACACAGGGTGTAATCATCCGTCATTTATTCCTTCCTGGAAGATTTGAAGATACTGCAATGACACTTCAGTGGTTAAAAGAAAATGCAGATGAGAAAGCTGTAATTTCATTGATGTCGCAATATACACCGGTTCCGTTTGATGAAGACGAAAAAGAACTTGAACGACGCAGAAAGGCACTCGAAGTTATTGAGAACAGACTCGTTTCTGAAGAAGAAGATGAAGATCTCCGCGATATAATTGAAGCTTATGACTTTAGTTTCCTTTATTATCAGGATTTATGCCAGGATACAGAATGGCTTCCTGATTTTAAAAGACTTCAGCCTTTCTCAAATGCGCTTGCAAAACCGGTCTGGCACTGGACTTTTGAGAAATAGAGATATTTTTCAAATTCAACCTTTTTTTCTTGACTTTATATTTGATAGAACTTAAAATGACTATATGGACTACTTAAGAAGCGTACTTGTACCGGAAACGGTAAACCTTCACCTGAAGGGTAAGACTAAAGAAGAAATTATTGACGAAATGCTTGATATTCTTGTAAAAGCAGGAAAAGTTAACGATAAAGCTGCTGCTCGTGAATGTGTTCTCGAACGCGAACGCAAGATGTCTACAGGCATGAAACATGGAATCGCTATTCCACACGGTAAGACAGATACTGTTTCTGATCTCGTTGCATGTATTGGTGTTTCAGAAAACCCAGTAGATTTTGACTCCCTTGATCAGGAACCATGTAGAATCTTTATTATGACATTATCTCCAGTTAACAAAACTGGACCACACTTGCAGTTCCTTGCAGAAGTAAGCCTTTTGTTCAAGAGTGCAGATAAACGTCAGCAGATTCTTGAAACACAGAATGCTGAAGAAGTAATTAAGATTTTGACAGAATAGTAATTATTAATAATAAATCTTAAATCTTTACTGAAAGGGCCTTTATGCATTTGCATAGAGGCTTTTTTTATTATAAATTATCAATATGAAATTAGATCCATTATTCAGTGTAAAAGACAACCAGCTTTATACAATTGCCGGTGATGCAAAAGTTGAACTCAACTTTTCAGATGTAAATGACATTTCAGTTCCTTGTGAACTCAATCAAAAAACAATATATAAAATTCTCGTTGACCAGAAAACAATTGAGCCTGAAGCAGAATGTTATAACGAGGAATATCTTGCTTCTCTTAGAGATTTTCTTAAGATAATGGAAGAAAAAAATGTATTTGCAGTTCTTTGCGTTAAGCCGGAAGCAGTTTCTGACAGCGCAGATTCTGCTGAAGTAGAATCCTATACTGCCTGTGTAAAGCATGCTACACGCCGTATTAAAGACTGTGTAAGTCTTGCCGGTGTATGGCTTACTGATGAATTTGCGGCTTCTGGTGATGATGCAAAAATCTCCTATTTAATCGATGAACTTGTTGGTAAACATGCGCATTATGTTTATTTTGCATCTGAAAAAGTTCTTGCAAAAGCTAAAAATCTTGGTGAAGAATACAGTTCAAAGACTGTGCTTGCTTAAATGCTGATTCAAGAGAGAGTAACTCCTTTTAAGAAAGACCTGATTTTCTCAGTTATTATTGCCGCAGTTGTTACTGCTGCAAGTCTTGGAATTGCCGCTCTCGTTCCTCCGCTTAAGGAAAATTTTGAGGCTGTAATAAGTGATGACGGCGAAGTTGAAATTCCTCACCAGAGAGCGCTTCAGATTGCTTATACAGCCAATTATTTTAACGAAACTGAATCTCAGTTTGCCCCGGGTGGAAATTCCTTTTACATTCAGGATTATCTTAATCACATAAATCCTACGGTTACTGACAAAGGTCTCGAATATTACAGAAATCCGCAGACCCGCGGGGCAGTGGAACTATTCTTTATAAAAGTAACCGGAAACAGAAATATCACGATGGCTATACTTACAGCTGCAAATCGTGAAAATATTCCTTTGACGCTTGCGTTTGCGCTTGCACATACAGAAAGCCGTTTTAAACCTTATGCGCGCAATGTAAATGTTAACGGTTCAATTGACCGCGGGCTTTTTCAGCTGAATGACAGAACTTTTCCACAGCTCTCGGAAGAGGAATTTTTTGATCCTTCAATTTCTGCAAGATACGGAATGCGTCATTTGAGATACTGCATTGGTATTGCAAAGGACGACCTGAACGGCGTTGCAATGTACAATGCCGGTGTTGCAAGAATCAAGGCAAACCAGATGCCGGCAAGTACCAAATCTTATGTAAAAAAAATTAAAAACTACCGCGCTAATCTTGATGCAGAATTTTATAAAGAAGTTGTGTCGCTTTACGAAGATTTTGGTGATACAAACTCAAAATTTGAATAAACTTATCAAAAATCAGTTTTACTGTGATATTTTTCACAATAAACATAAAATTCCTTCTAAATTCCAATAAATTCAAGGCTTTCAGAGCTTAAATTCGTTGACGGTTCACTGCGATTGGAGTAAATTAGAAGTGCTTCACCGCTGTTACTTTTTTCACAGCGAAGAAGTGAGTTTACAGATGGCAAAGATTTCAGAACCTTCAAGAAAAAGACTTGTAGAACTAACACAGATTCTGACGGCTTTAGAGGCTGACAAAACTGAAAGAGTTACTTCGTCAAAACTTGAGGAACTGACCGGCTGGACAAGTTCGTCGATTCGAAAAGACATTTCGGCAATTGATTATGCTGGCGGCGTTTCAAACGGTTATAACGTAACTGAACTTCTTGATGCAATCTGTTTGGCTTTGGGAATTGCCCGTGATGAAAAAGATTCCAGAGACCGCGGAATTGAGCACAGATGCTGCATTGTAGGTCTTGGAAAGCTGGGCTCTGCTCTTCTGGAGAACAGCATCTTTTTTGACACTGCGTTCAGATTTATGGCAGGCTTTGATGCAAACGTAAACCGCACTGAGATTTTGAGTGCGTCTTTTCCGCTGTATCCTGCTTCAAGGATGAACGTAATAATTCCTCAGGAAAAAATTGAATATGCAATTCTTTCTGTTCCTGATGCAAGTGCACAGAGCATGGCAGAACGCCTTGTGTCGTGCGGAATTAAAGGTATTGTAAATTATACCGGTACTAAACTGTTAGTACCGAAAGAAATTGCTGTGGAGAATGTTTCTCCGGTTACTGCAATGAATAATTTAAGTGCAAAGCTCAGTTTGAGTGGCAATGCACAATCTAAATAATAACGAGGTTACACAATGAGTAGAGTGTACAATTTTTCAGCTGGTCCTTCATGTTTGCCAGAAGAAGTATTAAACGAATGTGCAGCAGAAATGCTTGACTGCAATGGAACAGGCCAGTCTGTAATGGAAATGAGCCACCGTTCAAATGCTTTTGAACCTATCATTCAGGATGCTGAAGCAATGGTTCGCAAACTTATGAACGTTCCGTCTAACTACAAAATCCTTTTCGTACAGGGTGGTGGATCTACTCAGTTTGCAATGGTAGCACAGAACCTTGGTATTAAAAACAAGAAAGCTGCTTACATCGAAACTGGTGTTTGGGCAAAGAAAGCTGCTGCAGAAGCTAAAAAACTCGGCGTTGCAGTTGACGTAATTGCTTCTTCAAAAGACAAGAATTACTCATACATTCCTAAAGTAGAAAAAATCGAAGGCGACTATGATTATGCATACATCTGTTTTAACAACACAATCATGGGAACTCACTACGAATACATTCCAGAAACAGGAAACATTCCTCTCGTAGCTGACATCTCTTCTTGTGTACTTTCTGAACCACTTGATGTTTCAAAATTCGGACTTCTTTTTGCCGGCGCTCAGAAGAACCTTGCTCCTGCTGGTGTTACACTTGTAATCATCCGCGAAGACTTGATTCCTGAAGTTGAAGACTGCCTCCCAGGTACTCCAACAATGCTTGCATACAAGACACACGCTGACAACGATTCTATGTACAACACACCTCCATGTTACACAATCTACGTACTCGGAAAAGTTCTTCACTGGATTGAAAAGAACGGCGGTGCTGAAGGAATGCTCAAACGCAATAAGGAAAAAGCTGATTACCTTTACAACTACCTTGATTCATCAGACTTCTATCGTGCAACAGCAGAAGTTGGAAGCCGTTCTTTGATGAACGTTCCATTCCTTACAAAATACTCAACAGGTTCAGAAGATGAAGCTGCAGTTGCAAAAGAAAAAGAAATCAACAGCAAGTTCTGTAAAGAAGCTGAAAAAGCAGGTTTCGTAAACCTCAAAGGTCACCGCCTTGTTGGTGGTATGCGTGCTTCTATCTACAATGCAATGTCAATCGAAGGCGTAAAAGCTCTCGTTGAGTTCATGAAGAAGTTCGCTGACGAAAACAAATAAGTGTGGTCATTGAGCCTGTCGAAATGACTGGAAGGAAATCTGTTGATGGCTTTTATGTATATCTTAAAGTGCAGAGATGGATCTTATTATGTTGGAAGTACGAAAGATTTAACAAGGCGTATTGAAGAACATAATCATGGAGAAGGTGCAGAATATACCAGACGAAGACTTCCTGTGGAACTTGTTTATTTCGAAGAGTGCAAGAATATTGAAGATGCATTTCTACGAGAAAAACAAGTTCAAGGATGGAGCCGTAAAAAGAGAGAAGCATTGATAAATAATCAATATGATTTACTTCCTGCTCTTTCTAAAAATAAAAAGGTGGTTTCGACAGGCTCAACCACCGCTCATAAGGAAATAACTATGTTCAAAATTCAGACATTAAATAAAATCGCTTCTTGCGGTTTGGATAGACTTCCACGCGATGCTTACGAATCAGCTTCAAGCATTTCTGACCCAGACGCAATCCTCGTTCGTTCACAGGATATGCACACAATGGAACTTCCTGGTTCGGTAAAAGCTGTTGCCCGCGCAGGTGCAGGTACTAACAACATTCCTATTCCTGAACTTACAGAAAAAGGCGTTGTAGTATTCAATACACCTGGTGCTAATGCTAACGCTGTAAAGGAACTTGTATTGATGGCACTTCTTCTTTCAAGCCGTCCTGCTATTAAAGCTAATGCGTGGGCAAACGGTCTTGCAGGTAAAGGTGATGAAATTCCTGATCTTGCAGAAAAAGGAAAGAGCCAGTTTGTCGGACCAGAATTGAAGGGAAAGACACTCGGCGTTATCGGTCTTGGAGCTATCGGTGCAATGGTTGCTAACCTTGCAATCCAGTTTGGTATGGACGTTGTAGGTTATGATCCATTCCTTTCTGTAAAAGCTGCTCTCTCACTTGACCACAATGTTAAGATTGCAGAAACACTTGATACTGTTTATGCAAAAGCTGATTACATTACAATTCACGTTCCACAGACAAACGATACAAAGGGAATGATCAACGCATCTTCTATCAAGAACATGAAAGACGGTGTAAGAATCATCAACATCGCCCGCGGTGGTCTTGTAAATAATGCAGACATCATCGCAGCTATCGACAGCGGAAAAGTTGCTGCATTGGTAACTGACTTTGCTGCTGAAGAACTTTTGAACCATGAAGGCGTTATCTGTTTGCCACACCTTGGAGCTTCAACTCCAGAAGCAGAAGACAACTGTGCAGTAATGGCTTGTAACCAGCTCCGCGACTTCCTCGAAAACGGAAACATCGTAAACTCAGTTAACTTCCCACGCCTTGTTGCTGATAACCCGATTCCAAAAGGCGGCACACGTATCTGTATCGCTCACAAAAATGTTCCAGATGTAATCTCTAAGTTTACAACTATTCTTGGTGATGCAAAATTGAACATTTCTGGAATGATCAACCAGACAAGAGGTGATCTTGCATACAACATAACTGATATCGATGCAAAAATCCCAGAAGAAACACTCCGTGCTCTTGCAGGAATCGATGCAGTAATCAAAGTTAGACCAATCTTCGGTTAATCGTTGAATACGCTTAAGAATTGAAAACGGCACAGAATGAAAAATCATCTGCGCCGTTTTTTATTTTAAATGAATGATTTTAAACTTAAGGTTTATTGCCTAAATTTTACGGCTGCTTTATAATCAGTTATGGAAACAAAAATAATTTTAGTTGATTTAGATTTAACCCTTCTTAGAAGTGACGGAACTATTTCTGATCACACAGTTTCAGTTCTTAAACAGTGCCAGGACAAAGGCATTCTCATCGGTTTTTCTACAAGCCGCGGAACTACGCGAATCCAGCAGTATTCAGACATAATTCACCCTGAAATTAAAATCTGCAATGCAGGTGCATGTGTTTATTACAGAGACGAACTTATTCACGCAGAGACTTTTACTCTTGATGAAACTCACAGACTTTTTGATAAAACATATCAAGTACTTGGTGAAGATGCAGAAATCACAGTTGATACGCTGAATGATTTTTACTGGAACAGAAAAGAAAATAAAACAACTCAATATATGGCTGAAGCAAAATTTGATGACTGCAAAAATTTTGTGGAACCTGCGATGAAAATCTGCGTGCAGTTAAGTGATGCTAGTAAAGCGGAGGAGATTGCTTCGGTAGTTGAAAACTGTGGTGCTGTTGCCTTCAGTGATATTCCGTGGTTTAAGTTTGCGCCAAAGTCAGCTGCAAAAGAAAACGGTATTATATATATTTCTGAGTATTTGAAAATTCCTCTTTCAGAAATGATTTCGTTTGGTGATGATTTTTCTGATATCGGAATGTTGAAGGCAACAGGTCGTGGAATCGCGATGGGAAATGCGATTGCAGAAGTTAAAGCGATTGCAGATGATGTGACAAAGTCGTGTGACGAAGACGGCGTTGCAGATTATATTGAAAGGAATGTGCTGTAACCCAATTTACGAGCGGAATGTGATTAACTATCCACACAGAGTTTGCGCCCTACGCATTGTTTTTTTTATTTTATTCAATTGTAGGACTAAATCCTCGATTTTGCAAAACTGTGAGGCACTACATATTGTTCTGTGGGAGGAAAAAATAAGAAATAGCTATCAACTTAGTCGATAAAAATCTTTAATATTATTTATGCTATTTACCAAACTAGGATCAAAGTCCAATTTTATTAAAGTATTCTTAAGACCATTCGGTATCTCAGTTGTGTTACTTTTTCTTGCTAAAGCCAATAGAATCTCTAATAATTCATTAATAAAATAGGAATCATCATTTTGATTAATTATTTCACATAATTGAGAAATATAAAAAAAAGCCTCTCCATCTGTTATGTTATCTATTAAACTATCTCTAAAATTACTGAAAAACCATTCATCTTTTTGTATCTCAATTTTCCAGTTAATTAATTTATTTGTAAAAATATTTTGATTCATGAAAAATACCCTTTATTTAAATTTGAAGTCTGTAAATACATTTAGCACAGAACTGTATATATAATGAATTTCAACACCATTAACATTTTGGCTCATTTTTACCCATTTATCAGCAGTGACCCAACCATGTTTTAAATCATTTACAGGAACCGGAATAATTTTTCCGAGTTCTGGAGCAGATTTCACTTGCTCCATGGCTAGTTGTTCAGTTAAATTTTTCGCAGTTGTCCTTCCTGTAGATTCAGCTGCTTCTATAATTATAGCTTTTGCAGTTTGCTTTCCAGCCGTTCTAGCAATTTTCTTTGCTGCAAGTTTTCTTAACCTTGTAACAATTGAAAAAGTAGCCTTCATTCCCAGGAAAAGATTTACAGTTTCAGAAGACATATCCATAGTTGGAAAATCCCTTTTCGACTTCCCTTTGGAATATGTAAAAGTATCATAGCGATAAATAATACCTTTGGGATTATCTTCAAAAAATTTTTGTAAATCATCCCAAGAATATTGTTTTTGAAGTTGATAGTTCGATTTATAAACATCTTCAGTTAATGATTTGGAATTGTACGTTTCTCTTCCATCCGGATCCACATACTTCACTGGGTTATTGGCCGCATAGTGATACAAATTGCCATTGATGTGATTGAACACACCGCCCATACCCGGTAGATGCTGGTTATATCGTTCTGCCTCCTCGTCAATTGGCGTTTTCGGTATGTATCCCCCAAGCGCAGGGTCAGTACTAATCCACCTTGAATACTTAGGGTCTAAGTATCTAGCTCCATAATAATAAAGTCCGGTTTCTTCGTCTAGTTCTTTGGCGGTAAATTTATACGGCAAGAATTCCAAGCCTGTATTTTGCGTTTTTTCTACCCATGTTTCGCCGTAAGGAGTGTATTCAATGCGTTGATATTCATTTCCTTTGTAATCAGAAATCATTGAGGCACTTCCCAAATGGTCACTGTGGTAATAATACTGCTTGTAATATTCTTCTTGGTATGTTGGCTCTTTTCCGGCATTCAGTTTTGTTACAATGCGAGTTTCACCAAGGTAAATATTTTTTGAAGTTTGTCCTCCATAAATTGAGTTTCCCGAATCAGTATGGTGAGTCCACATTTTGTTGAAGTACAAAGTCTCGCTGTTTCCTGTGTACTTATTTGAACGCTGTCCGTCCTGACCGTAAACATAGGCTGTAGAATAATTTTCGTCCACGCTTGAAACAAGCTGATTCCGCTCATTCCAGGTATACGTTCGCCTGTACCGGGAAGTTGTTGAACCAGTTTTATCTTCCTTAAACAATCCCCAGCCGTAATCTGTTGAATAAACATCTTCAGTTTCTTGTTCAATCTTATGGTAAGCAGTGTCGTTTCCGTTACTTTCAAAACTTCCATCCTGTTCACAGATAATGTTTCCGTTTGAATCGTATTTGTAGTATCGGTCTCCAGCCCTTACTAAACGATGTGCAAAGTTTTCGTCATAAATATAATCAAATCTGTAATTTAAATTATCACCAATTTTTTTCAGAGGTCTAACACTTTCTTTTGAAACTTTACTTGTCATGTTGCCAAGTCCAAGTTCATCAAATGTAAAATCTTGACTATAATTTGAAACAAACTCTGGAACACTCGAACGATACGGATTATATGTAGTTTCACCTTCAACTTTTATAAGCTGGTAGAGGTTGTCATAAGAATATGTCTGCTTGGTCTTGTAGTTGCCGGTCACAGAGCCAAGGCAGTCGTTCTCGTAATTCATATCTCAGACTTAATTAATTTTCATATATTGCATAATTGAATTAATACATGTATCACTGTACAAGAATCCGTTATAAACATCGAGTATAGTCAATTCAATATCGCCATTGTATAGTTCATCAAATTCTATACGTTGAGGATTTGGAGTATCATTTAATGTTATCGAATTGTCAATTCCATTTAACCTATTTTCAGAAACATCAATATTAGATATTGTCGAATTGGACTTTTTCTTACATCCAGTAATACTTATCAAAATGCATGTAACTGTTAAAATTTTAATTTTGGCATCTATTGTATCCTTACCTCCAAAACCTTTTTGCCAACCCGCAAATTTAAAAATAAATGCTTGAATCTGTTATATAATATTCATATATGCCATTGTGATGATGACTAAAGTAAATGCGCCACTTATCAGATTTAACTTTGTAGAATTCTGAGTCATTTAGTTTTGATATATCACATTCAATATTTAGCATATTACAAATATTTTGTAGTTGCTCTTGAGAAAGATTGTATTTATAAAAACTTAGAAAGTTTCCCTTATAATAGGCAAGTTCAACATCATTTATTGTATTGTCATTGTACATTCCATTGTTTGAATACCAATTTATTTTTTCAAAACTGCATTCTTTTTTTATAGATTCATAATTTTTAATAAGTTTACCATAAGCTTCTTCTTCAGTATCATTTATTGTTAAATCAAATACTTGTAAATACCCATTAAAATTTATTTCATTTAATTCATTATCAATATTTGAATTCCAAGAATTGCGATTATATTTTTTGAAAATACTTTCTTCTTCTGATTTCTCTAATTTTTTTGATATAAGCCGTTCATCTGAGTCAATATCTATTTGAAGTTTTTCTTGCGCTTTTTCGCTAGCAAATATTTCATTTGATTGAAAATCATTAATTTTTATATTTGCATTAGAAACTGAATTAATTTCTTTAGAGGAATCTTTTCTGCATCCTAAAATGCAAAACAACATAATTAAGATAAAAGGTAATTTAATTTTGTTCATCTATTGTACTCCTGCCATTTAGACCTTTTTGCCAGCCTTCAATTTTATTAATATCCTGCCCAGAGAAATCTGTGCCCTCGTGCGGATATTGAGTTTTACCGATTGGCTTTTTATAAGGCGTTGAAATTTTTGTATTACAAGGATATGTTCCGGATTTTATATATGCCTCTGGATTTATTTTTGCGTTAACTGAATAAAAACTGTTTTTATCATTTTTTGCCCAGCTAGGATAAACTGAGACATGTAGATGTTTATTTGGACCAGGATCTCCATTTCCTGTGTTTCCCATTTTACCGATTTGTGCACCCTCTCCAATCCAGTCACCATTCTCAACATTCATACTTTCAAGATGTGCGTAACGGACAAATGTACCATCTGTATCTTGAATTATTATATTATTACCGTATACAGGTTGTCTATAATCATCAGCAGGCAAATCCAGATTAAAGGTTTGAATTTGTATTACGGTTCCACTTCTTATAGAATAAATGCCCCAAGAATCTGTTCGTTTATTATCAGCAATTTTTTGTCTTATTTCAGTTGTTGTTCCATAAGAACAAGATGCCCTTGATGCCATAATTCGTTCTGCAAATTGTGGCATACCATGATCATTGCCATCAGGATCAATGAACTTGATAGGATTATTTCCGCAATAGTGATAAAAATTTAAATTTATAAAGTTGAAAATTCCCCCTGAAGTACTATTACTAGAATCAGCAACATACTCGCCAAGTGCAGGGTCGGTAGAAATCCACATAGAATACTTTGGATCCAAATACCTAGCTCCATAATAGTACAAACCTGTTTCTTCGTCTAGTTCTTTGGCTGTAAACTTATATGGAAGATATTCAAGGCCTGTGTTACTTGTTTTTTCTACCCAAGTTTCACCGTATGGCGTGTATTCGATTCTTTGGTATTCGTCTCCCTTGTAGTCTGAGATGAGGCTTGCGCTTCCCAAATGGTCTGAGTGGTAATAGTACTGTTTGTAATATTCTTCCTGATAGGTCGGTGCGTTGCCCGAATTGAGTTTTGTAACAATGCGAGTCTCGCCGAGATAAATGTTTTTTGCTGTCTGTCCGCCATAAACATTGTTTCCGCTGTCAGTGTGGAGCGTCCACATCTTGTTGAAATACAATGTTTCCGACGACTGTGTGTACTTATTTGTTCTCTGTCCGTCCTGTCCGTAGACATAAGCCGTGTTGTAGTTTGAATCAACAGAGCTTATAAGCTGGTTGCGTTCGTTCCATGCGTAAGTCCTGCGGTACCGCGCCTTTTTATGCAAACCGCTCGCGTCGTCCTCCTTAAACAAGCCCCAGCCGTAGTCAGTGGAATACACATCCTCAGTTTCTTGCGTGATTTTGTGGTATGAGTCATCGTCGCCGCCGCTTTCAAAGGCTCCGTCCTGTTCGCAAATGATGTTTCCGTTGGCGTCGTATTGGTAATGGCGGTCGCCAGCGCTTATCAGGCGATGGGCGAACTTTTCGTCATAGACATAGTTGAAGCTATAATTCAAATTGTCGCCGATTGTTTTATGCGGAGAGACGGTTTCCGCGCTGACTTTCGATGTCATATTTCCCAAGCCGTCAGAGTCAAAAGAGAAAATCTGTGAGTAGTCAGACTTGAACTCCGGCACACTCGACCTGTACGGATTGTAGGCGGTCTCTCCGCTCACTTTGATGAGCTGGTAGAGGTTGTCATAAGAATATGTCTGCTTTGTCTTGTAGTTTCCCGTCACGGAGTCAAGACAATCATTCTCGTAGCCCAGGACGTTTCCAACGGCATCAAAACTATATGAGATGTTCTGGTAACTCTGCCCCCATTTGTTCTCAGTCTTGATTGTATCAAGCCAGCGGCGCGCAGGGGCATAATTATATTCCGTGAATGTTCCGTTGCCGTATTCTATGCGTGTTCGCTGTCCGTACTCATCGTAGAGAATATTTGTAACATAATTGAATTCGTGTCCGTAATGTTCTCCTGTAACGCTTATTACCTGACCTCCTCTGTCATAACCATAAGTCACTTTTTCACCGTCAGGGTAGATGATGTACTGCATGCGTCCAAGATAGTCAGAGCGGTATTCCATAACAGAAGTTTCTGTTGGGTAATATCCGTTAAGGTGGGTTCTAAGAGTTCGTGTCTCTTTTGTAACTTCGCCTAAAGAGCCGTATTCATATTCAAGCGTACCCGAAGCATCTTGAACTTTTAAGATTTTTCCAGCTGCCTGCCCTGGTGCATTTGCACCGCCGTAAGTATAAACGGTGTCCTCAGTGTCCGGGTAGTCAATCCTAACAAGGCGGTTCAAGCCGTCGTATTCATATACAATCTGCTTGTTATTTTCTTTTAAAACGCTGTTATTCTCACGGACAAGATTTGAACATTCATCATAGAAAAATTCCTGTCGTCCAGAATCAAGGCTTTCCAAAGCAGTGCGGCGACCTAGAAGGTCATATTCCGCCGTTATCGGGTGTCCTTTTGCATCAAAGGCTTTAAGCATTTCACCCATAGCGTTATATTCATATGTTACTTTTGTAAGAAGGTTTCCATCTTGGTCTTTTTTTGCCACACGCACTATGTTTCCGCGGCTGTCTGTTTCTTGGACAGAAACATTTCCGAGTGGGTCGGTCGTTTCGGAAATCAGCTTGTTTTCTTCTATATAAAAAGCGTTAGTCTGAGCTGAACCGTCAGGAAGAATTGTCTTTATCTGACGGTCTTTTTCATCATATTCATAAGAGGTAAAAAGTTCTGTCATTATTGGCGTTGTATTAAACAGGTTCTCCAAGCCGCCCTCGATAAACTCCGTCATGCCTTCCTTTACGGTTCTCCCTTTTTCATCATATTCAACAGCCCCACTTGCGTTCCATCCTTCAACGCCGTTGACAAAACCGGTCTTTGCGGTTCGGACGGCTCGACCAAGACCGTCAATCTGTAATACAGTCTGAATTATGCTGTCATCGTCCGCGTCAAATGTCACCTTGTTGTTGGTGATAGCGTACCATAATTCATGATGTCCAAAAGAATCATTGTTCGGTGTATTGTATTCATAACTTACCGCAGGAGTTGTGCCCGTATCGTAAGCAGTCCAAATTTCTTTTATACGCTGCCATTTATCATATTCATAACGCAGTTTATTACCGTTGCAGTCGGTCTCAGATGATTTAGTCTGCATTGGAATGTCGTATTCGATTGAGCCTTTGTAAGTGTCCGTATCCGTTCCGCTTTGCGCGATATCCGTGACGAACATATTCTCGGTTCCGTCGTAGGAGTAGGCGACGGTGGCTCCGCGGCTGTCCGTTACGGAGCTTATGTTTCCGTAGCTGTCGTATTTCAATGTATGCACGGAATAATTATAGGCATCAAAATACTGCCGCAATTCTTTGATCTGTCCTAAATCATCATAATCTCCCGACCTATGACGCAACAGATTTCCATTTGAATCATAAACTCGTATGTCTACAGGCAAGCCTATGATATAGTCCGTCGCGTTCGTGTTGTCATAAATGACCTTGCCAAGAAGAATTTCCCCGTCACCAAAGTTCTGTTTTATTTCAATACAGTTACCAAATTCATCATATTTATATTCTGTTGTTGTATGTATAAATTCAGAATTTCCACTAGTTTTTTCATAAGTACAAGAATACTCGTATTGAGGTTGTGCATATGGAGATTCTCGAAGTGTTGTTTCGCTTTTAGAAAGGATAGTTCCATCATTACCATAAGAGCAACTCTTATTAAGACTGCCTTTTGCATAGTATTCCTCGGTGTTATATTCATCTACCTGATATGTACCATCAGCATTCGTCGTCTTTACGATTCTGAATCCGAAAAAATCTTTTTTCTGTCTGTCATAATAGCCGTCTTCATATTCATAAACAGTAGTTACAGAATGATTTCCGTGTTTTATCTCAGGAACAGTTTCGTTACAACCATCATTCATGGTCACTTTACTAAGAACATATTTAAAGTTTGGATTCTTTGTTGTTCCATATTGCTCTGCATATTCCAGCCGGACATTTCCTCCTTGAGGCAGATTAATTCCTGTAAGCTGTCCATACCGACCGCTAATATTGCGTTTCCAATATGTTCCAAAGCCAGGAATGCGAAGAACATGGTCTGCAAGTCCGTCGCCGTCAAGGTCTGTCATAGAAACATTTACGCAGTTTATCGACGAAGAACCGGAAAGTCCGTTGCCGCCTGAACATGTCATATTAATTGAGATAAATGAAATTGGTATTTTTATTGGAAATGTAAAGCTTACTCCTATGCTGCCGCTAACAGATAATGATACAGTCGAAGAAAACTCCATGTTATCAATGTCATCAATCGCAAAAGGATTGCAGACAGGCAACACATTAACAAGTCCTTCTGTCAACGGTCCTATTAGCGGCTGTTTTCCAAAAAGCCCAAGGTCAAAGTTTACATCCTTGCCAGTCGCAAGGGATAACTGTTCTGTACTATTAACACTCCAAGATGGCAGTAAAATATCATCTGCCTTTACAAACGAATTTCCTGTATTATAAAATACTGCAATTGAGCCGCTCCTTTGTACAAGTTTGTCGGCAAGTCCATCGCCGTTAATATCCTGATACATGGTTTCTGAAGTATTTGATGAAACGCTGTAGCTTACACCTGTACCCAGACTTACGCCAGTTTTCAGCGATTCTCCTCTGGTTGAACTTTTTCCTATGTTGGCATTTACGGCAGCGCTGTTTAAAGAAGAGGTGTTCATACTGCCGGCATTTACAGTAACTAAACTTGAAGTAGAAAATTATTCACTAAAATAGTCATCTAATTCCTTAATATATAAAACTTTTTCCTTCCTTTTCTCCATTTCGTTATAATGTTTGAATGGTTTATAAAATTTATAACATATTCTAAAACTGTTATCTTGTTCATAATAAATTTTAGGTATATCTACATCATCGTATTCGAATTTTGTTGGAGAATCATGAAAAACCCTATTTAAGCCATTCATAACAATTTTTCCATCTACAACTATTGAAAACAATGAATTTCGATATGAAATTTTACTGAAAACTGAACGATAACTACGCATAAAATTATATGCAGGATTAAAAACAAATTCATCACTGTTATAATCCAAGTTATCAGAATGCGTATATAGATATAAAGAATTTGATTCCTTATCATACTTTGAAAATAAGTGAAGATCTAAAATTACATGAACATCATACTTATTCAACAACTCCAGTAAACTAGTCGAATTTAATATTTCAAGACTCAACTCACTATTTGGAGACCAAAATATTATTTCAGAAATATTATTATTCTTTTCAGTTTTCTTAACAGCTTGAGGTAAACATGTAGAATTTAACATCATAAAAAATCCTAAAATTATGAATAATTTCTTCATTTCAATTCTCCTTATCTTTTTAGTTTAATCACCAGTATAATCTTCATAACTGCTGATATATTTAACTCTTTCTTCTTTACTCATACTCTTTATTTCCTCTTTTGTTTTGTAAACTTTTGCAAAATTGGCTAACCATTTTTGTGCAAATTCAGGAGCAGTTAAATTCATGTCAGCTCGCTTATTAAAACACCAAGCAAATTTAGAACTTATAAGAAGATTTCCATTTTTATCAACAGCTGGTTCATTGTATGCACCATCTTTTGAACATCCTTGACCAAAAATCCATTCGGTTCTAGTTGTTAGCCCTGGTTGAGTTTTTAAATCATGGCTATAATATGGATCAATAACATAGTCAGTCCCGTCAATAGTAACTTGTACAGATATATGATAACTAAACTTTCCTTTCTTATCAGGAGTATCTGGATTATCCACAATAATATACTGTATTGAAAATCCTTCTTTATTTAATTGATCAGCAAGAATTGTGGCGCGTGCAAAACAACCATCAAGACTACATGCTCTGTATAAATTTACTCCATTTATTGTTCCTTTGTCATGAACTTCCTTTGCTAATTCTTTTAATCTTGCTAAGTCAGGACTTCTTCCGTCTGGATCGGTATATTTAATCGAATTATTCGCCGCATACGCATACAAATTAGCATTGATGTGATTAAACACACCGCCCATCCCAGGCAGATTCTGGTTATATCGTTTTGCCTCCTCATTAACCGGTGCTTTTGGGATGTAATCTCCCAATGCAGGGTCAGTGCTAATCCACCTTGAATAGCGGCTGTCTAAGTATCTAGCTCCATAATAATAAAGTCCGGTTTCTTCGTCTAGTTCTTTTGCCGTAAACTTGTATGGCAGGTACTCAAGCCCCTGATTCTGTGTCTTTTCAACCCATGTTTCGCCATAAGGGGTGTATTCAATTCTCTGGTATTCATCGCCTTTATAGTCAGAGATAAGACTTGCAGAACCTAAATGGTCGGAATGATAAAAATACTGCTTGTAGTATTCCTCTTGGTAGGTCGGATTTTCACCGCTGTTAAGCTTCGTAACAATACGAGTTTCACCCAAATAAATGTTCTTGGCGGTCTGACCGCCATAAACATTGTTTCCGCTGTCGGTGTGTAGCGTCCACATCTTGCTGAAATACAAGGTTTCGCTGTTTGCAGTATACTTGTTGCTTCTTTGTCCGTCCTGTCCGTAGACATAAGCGGTGTTGAAGTTGGCATCGACAGAGCTTATAAGCTGATTTTTCTCATTCCATGCGTAAGTCCTGCAATATTTAGTACCTTTAATTTCACCGTTTGAGACATCTTCCTTAAATAAGCCCCAGCCGTAGTCGGTGGAATAAACATCATCCGTTTCTTGCGTGATTTTGTGGTATGTGCCATCGTCGCCATCGCTTTCAAATGAACCGTCCTGTTCGCAGATGATATTGCCGTTTGCGTCATATTTATAATAACGTTCTCCGGCATTAATCAGACGGTGCGCAAAGTTCTCGTCATAGACATAATCGAAGTTGTAGTTCAAATTATCGCCGATAGTTTTATGAGGTGTTACGCTTTCCGTTGAAATCTTGCTTGTCATGTTGCCCAAGCCGTCCGAATCAAAAGTGAAAACCTGGGAATAGTCAGACTTAAATTCCGGCACAGCGGACTGATACGGATTATAGGTAGTTTCTCCGTTTACTTTTATGAGCTGGTAGAGGTTGTCATAGCTGTAAGTCTGCTTGGTCTTGTAGTTGCCTGTTACGGAGTCAAGGCAGTCGTTTTCGTAGCCCAGGACGTTTCCAACGGCATCAAAACTGTAGCTTATGTTCTGGTAACTCTGCCCCCATTTGTTTTCAGTCTTTATCGTATCGAGCCATCTGCGAGCGGGGTCATAGTTGTATTCCGTGAACGTTCCGTTACCGTAGTCTATGCGTGTCCTCTGTCCGTACTGGTCATAGAGAATGTTAGTTACATAGTCAAAGTCATGCCCCCAATGCTCACCCTTGACGGAAACGACCTGCCCGCCGTTATCGTAACCGTAAGTGATTTTTTCGCCGTCTGGGTAAATAATCCACTGCATTCTTCCTAGATAGTCAGAGCGGTATTCCATGACAGCGGTTTCCGAAGGATTATTGCCGTTCAGGTGGGTGGAAAGCGTTCTTGTCTCTTTTGTAACTTCGCCGAGTTTTCCGTATTCGTATTCAAGAGTTCCGGATGCATCAGTTATAGAACAAATTTTTCCCGCCGCTCCGTGAGTGTCGTTCGCGCCACCGTAAGTGTAAACAGTATCTTCTGTGTCTGGGTAGTCAATCTTAATAAGGCGGTTCAGGCCGTCGTATTCGTATACAATCTGCTTGTTGTTCTCTCGCAAAACGCTGTTATTTTCGCGGACAAGGTTTGAGCATTCGTCATAGAAGAATTCCTGTCTGCCTGAGTCCAAGCTTTCAAGTGCGGTTCTGCGACCAAGAAGGTCGTATTCCGCCGTTATCGGGTGTCCTTTCGCATCGAAGGCTTTGAGCATTTCGCCCATTGCATTATAGCGGTATGTAACTTCCGTAAGTTGCTTTCCGTCCTTATCATTTTTTGCAACACGCACTATGTTTCCGCGGCTGTCAGTTTCCTGTACGGAGACATTTCCGAGCGGGTCGGCCGTTTCCGCTACGAGGCGGTTTTCTTCTATATAAAAGGCGGCTGACTGAACAGAGCCGTCGGGTAGGGTAGTCTTAATTTGTCTGTCCTTCTCGTCGTATTCGTAAGCGGTAAAAAGACTTGTCATTTTTGGTACGGATTCAAGAAGCGTCTGAATGTCTCCTTGTATGAATTCCGTCATGCCTTCCTTTACAATTCTTCCTTTTTCATCATATTCAACAGCACCACTTGCGTTCCATCCTTCAACGCCGTTGACAAAGCCGGTCTTTGCGGTTCGGACAGCTCGACCAAGACCGTCAATCTGTACTACGGTCTGAATTACCGAACCGTCATCTTCGTCAAAGGTGACTTTATTGTTTGTCATGGCATACCATAAATCCTGTGATCTATTATCATCTCTAACAGGTGTGTGATACTCATAACTTACAGCCGGAGTTTTTGATTTCTCCTTACCATCATAATCTGTTCTTATTTCAACAATTCGCTGCCAGTCATCATAATCATAATTAATTGTATTTCCACTACAGTCTTCTTCATATTTTTTTGTCTGTGTCGGAATGTCGTATCTGATTGAGCCTTTGTAAGTGTCCGTATCCGTTCCGCTTTGCGCGATATCCGTGACGAACATATTCTCGGTTCCGTCGTAGGAGTAGGCGACGGTGGCTCCGCGGCTGTCCGTTACGGAGCTTATGTTTCCGTAGCTGTCGTATTTCAATGTATGCACGGAATAATTATAGGCATCAAAATACTGCCGCAATTCTTTGATCTGTCCTAAATCATCATAATCTCCCGACCTATGACGCAACAGATTTCCATTTGAATCATAAACTCGTATGTCTACAGGCAAGCCTATGATATAGTCCGTCGCGTTCGTGTTGTCGTATGTTATGTCCGCGGACAATTTTTGGCCGTCTCCAAAATCTTGAGTTATCTTTATGCAGTTGCCGTAACGTAAATCATATTTATATGATGTTGCTGTGGCGATATAACAGCCTGTTCCGGATGATTTTTCATATATTCGAGATTCTTCTTTCTTAGGCAGAGGGTAAGGAGCATCTTCTAATGTTGTAGTATTTTCTGAAAGCAATGCACCGTCAGCAGTCTTTACAGTACTTGTGTTTATACAACCTTTAGAATAATATTCGCGGTTAAAATAAACATCTTCCTGACAGTTACCGTATGCAAAAGTTGTTTTTACAGTTCCAAATCCATAGAAATCTTTTTTATTTCTATCATAATATCCGTCACTGTATTCATAAGTTGTCGTTAAAGAATGTGCTCCATGTTTAAGTTCAGGAAGGACATCATTTGCATCTGTTCCATCGTTTACTGTAACTCTACTCATTACATATTTGAAATTAGGATTATCTGGCGTTCCAAACTGTTCAGCATAATCTATTTCTACATTTCCGCCTTGTGGAAGATTTACTTTAGTAAGTTTTCCATACAATCCACTTATATTACGTTTCCAGTAAGTACAATATCCAGGAATTCTAAGTACATGATCTGCAAGACCGTCACCATCAAGATCTGTCATCGAAACATTTACGCAATTTATTGATGAAGAGCCAGAAAGTCCGTTTCCACCTGAACAAGTCATATTAATGGAAATACCAGCTATAGGAATTTTTATTGGAAAAGTAAAACTTACTCCTATGCTTCCATTAAGAGATAATGATACAGTCGAAGAAAACTCCATATTATCAATATCATCTGCACCGAATGGATTGCAGACAGGTAAGCCATTAACAAGACCTTCCGTTAATGGACCTATAATAGGCTGGTCACCAAAAAGTCCAAGGTCAAAGTTTACATCTTTTCCAGTCTTAAGCGATGTCTCTTCTGTGTCATTTACACCCCATGACGGAAGCAAAATATCATCTGCCTTTTCAAAAGAGTTACCGGTGTTATAAAAAACTGCAATTGCTCCATCCTTTTGTATAAGTTTATCAGCAAGCCCGTCTCCATTAATATCTAAATACATAGCCTCTGATGTATTTGATGAGACACTATAGCTTAGACCTGTTCCTAAATTTACTCCAGTTGAAAGAGATTCTCCTCTGGTTGAAGATTTTCCCACATTAACATTGACAGCACTACTTTTTAATGACGACTTATTCAGGCATCCGCTATTAACAGTAACTAAATCAGATGATGAAAATTCTTCACCTTTATTTAAATAGACCGAAGAACCATTAAAATAATCTGGCAGGCCGTCACCATTAATATCAATAAATCCAGTATCTACATAAGAGCTTCCCTCTGAAAATGTCATTCCAGCGCCACCACTTACAGAAGGTGATGGGGTAACATTTATTACTTTTCCATTCCGCGATAGTGTTGTCGTAACAGATCCATTAGGCGATATAGAAGCACCCTTAGTTTCTGTAGTAGATGAAGTAGAGTTTATTTTTACGCCCGAAATGGTGTAACTGCTTCCATAAACTATTCCATCTTCTGACTTTAGGCCGGGAATAACCTTTATTCCAGAGCCTGTTTCCTGAATTATGTCCGGGATTGAATCGCCGTTTATATCCATAACAGTCTGGGTCAGTTTACCGTTGCTTGTGTTGGTGCCCGTATTACCACTAATTCCGCCCAAATGCTGCTGATTTATTTCTTGAAGTTTTCCTAGTAATTCATCCCCATTTTTAAGTATAGAAATCTTTGGTATTGCAAGCTCTGCATTAGCTCCAAAAGTAGTGTCATTTCCTTCATTTCTCGCCATGCGTACATTAGGAAAGACAAAGCTGGAAGATTTTGAATCAGAACTTTTAATGCCTTCTATATTATAAAATGTATTTCCACCAATTCTGCTTGCATGTATGTAATCACCCTGTATAAAAGGAAAATAGTATTGAGTAACCATTTTATAGTTACCTTCTTCATCTTCTTCCCTCTGGCTACTCATGCTGACTTGACCAATAAGTGAATTCTCTACATCATTTTTATTTGTAGCATATTCTTTTTTAACAGGATAAATCTCAGAATCAGAAACTACTGTATTAAAAACAGGAAGGTAAAAAGGCTGTTCTTCATTTGTTCCTTTTTTTGAAACCGCGGCTTCTGCATCCATTTCTTTTAACTTTTCTTTGTTATAATCGTATTTTGTATGATCTTTTGTTGCAAAAATTGATTCAATATTTTTACCATTAAAGGCAGTTTTGCCGTTTATCCATATACCAAAGAACCAGTTTGAATTTCCAGCAAAAAGTTTTTCTTGTCGCTCAACTTGTATAACAACATCTTCATCTTCGTTTGTTTCTTCATACAAAACTTTTTCGTCTGAATGTGTTATGCCGTTCCAAGCACTTGAAGAATCCCATGATACTTGTCCAGGAGAATATTTTTCTTCTGTAATTGAAATTGCGCCTGATACAATTCTTCGGCTGGTAAATTTTGAATTGTTATCAAGTTTATACAAACCATTTTCATCAAATTGTACAAAAACTTGAACAGAACAATATTTGCCAAATCCATGATTATTACATTTTTCAATGATTATATTTTCCGCTTCTTTTCTTGTATTATCCGAATCTTCCGTTATATCTCCTTCATATTCTTTTTTAATATTGTATTCATCATTATCTGACTTTGTATAATATGGGAAGTCATTTTCTGTTATCTTCTTAAATTTTACATCAGCAAGGATACAAGAAGCATCAATAAGATTCTGACCGACTAGATTCTGTTTTTTTGTATATACAGTAATCTCTTTAGGCTCTTCCTCTTCTGTAATTTCTTTTACATTCTTTTCATAAACAAGTTCAAGAAATCTTTTCTGCTGATTCTCACTCATTCCAAAAGTTTCTAGGCATTCATAGGCATCATCTTCAAGCTTTTCATTCCAATTCCAATATGAATCATTAATCGACTCATAATCAATGGAATACTCGTCAACAATAGATTGCAACTCTGCTTTTGTAATATTAACAGCTTTTTGTTTATAGTTTGTAAATTCGTATATTAATTTTTCATTATCCAGCGTATGAGTAAGAGTTACAATAAATATTTTTTCATCTTCATTTTCACCATCTTTATTTTCAAACTGAACTGCATAATCTATTTGCTCAACACCGTCAAAGAAAACCTTGCTGTTTTTCTTTGAAACAGACAGAAGTTTACCATCATAATCAGCAAGGATTAAAACGTCACCATTTTGTATTTGAGTACCAGTTATATCAGAACCTCTTCTGGCACCTACTGAAGTTACTTCAGATTTATGTTCATAGATGATTCCATTTTTATCGTATCCTGCATCAATATCAAAAAGTCTGTAATTATTCCAAGCCTCAATTAAAACCTCTTTTTGTCCCAAAGTATTATAAAGCAAGTCAAAAAGCTTAATGTTATTGTTATCACGAATGATATAAATTTTATTCGTCAGATCATGGATAAAACAGGCTGCAAAACGCTCATATATTTCCTTCTCAGTTATTTCGTCTTTAGAATCATCCTCAAAAAATCTTTTGTTGATTATTGCGCTTGTTTTAGAAGAGAAACTTTCAAGTATTTTATCAAACTGTTCATCTGTAAAAGCTCCTGACAAAAATCTTCCCTGACTAATTAATTGAGAATATGTTTCTTTATCTGCCAATTCTTGCCATGATTCTTTTAGTACATAAACAGTATAATCTGCCATGTTCCCATTTTCATCTGTTTTGTTTTCTGTAGTTGTATTGTAGATTGATTTTAAAGCTTTCGGCAAGATCTGATTGGCTATCCTTTGTTCAGGGAAAAAAACAGGAACTTTTAAAGGTGTTTTATATGATTTTATATCAGTATAATCAATTTTAATATTATAGTTTACATCAGAATTTAATGGTTCATCTGTTTCTGTGATAAAATACAGATTTTCATCTTTTATTACACTAAGCGAGGCATTTAATTTTTCAGAAAATTTTGTCCCCGACACAATGCTTTCCATCGAACTGACAGAAGTTTCTGAGTTTCCTTTATAGACATGAGCTTTGACTGAATTTGCTAAATCAAAACTTCCTGCAGCTGAAAAATCTTGCGTAATGCTTACCATGCCGTCATATTGCGATTTCCATTGCCTGAATGGTGTCTGATTCTTGTATTGTTCCTTATACGCCTTTACTTCTTCTGCTGTAAGTTTTTTTATGTTGTCCTCAACTACTATGCTGTTCTTACTATCATATAATTCCTGTATAAAACTGACATTTCCATTTTTCGAAGTATTTTTAAGGTAATAATTTTTTCCAGAAAGTATGATGTCCGTTTTTCTGTCACCATCAACATCATTTAACGCAACAGTAGAATTTGAAGTTGTTGTTTGACTTACGTCAGAATATGTAACCCCAAGCCCAGATACGAAAGATTTTTTTAGTCCACCACCTCCATAAATATTCCATCCAAAAGAAAGGTTTTGAGATTCTTCTGCATCAAGCTTAAATTTTTCTAGTGAAACGCTTTTTTCTTCTTCAGAGAACCCTGTTTTATTATTAAGTTTATAATATAGAATACCGCCTTTAACTCTTATATAGTCAGGACTTCCGTCACCATCTATATCTGCAAGCATACTTTCAGTTTCACTGTTAGAGGTTGAAAAACTTCCCTGTACACCGCCGGTAAGTCGCGCGTCCGCTGTTCCGCTAAGTTCACCGACTCCGACACCTGTGCTTGTATTAAAGCTTCCGCCTCCGCTAGTCGATTTACCGGTTTTTATGGCCGTTCCGTTATGCCATACTTCTGCGTTGGCGAAATACTTTACCTTTCCGTTTTCATATTTTGGTTCGTTATACTCAAAGGTGTATGAATAATCATCAGCATTATTGCTTACTCTAAGAGTCGTAAGCATTTTCTCTTTAGCAAGCCCTTCTTTATATGCAAAAGTATACTTTCTTATAGGATCGCCATCGTTATAATGTGTCGTTATTGATGTAAGCAATTTTTTGCAAGCTACAATCTGCTTTGAACGTGCATCAATACGAACATCCTGCCTATTTTCCGGTCCATCATTGTCGTAGTGGAACCTGATATTATAGTTACCCTTACCGTTTTTATCACCAGTATAATATATGGCTGTCGGATAAACATAATTATAAGATTTTTCTTTTGATTCATCAAAGGTATCATATTCAAAAATAACAGTATTATTATTTACATCTTCAATTTTAGTAAGATTCCATGTAAAAGTTTCAACCCCACTTCCTACGCAGGAATTTTTATTTTGAGCATAAATTCGCTTTGTTCCGTTTTTATCTGTTACTTCCCAATGATTGTCACTCATAAAACGCTTTATGCGACTGAATGAATTTTCTTTTAATGGTTTATAAGTTATTTCATTTTGCTCACGATTTATTTCTTTCAGTAAGATTCCATCTAGCATATATGTGTCTTTTGTATCATAGTTTGGTAACCCAAATCTTGTATCTGTTGTTATACTGCTTCCATAACTTACATCAAATCCTTTTCCCATAATTCCGTTGCCGCCACTAGAGGAATAACTTACTGAAATCTGTGGCTGCATTCCTTTGCGTCCTGCTGGAACTGCAAGCTCAAAGCTGAAAGAAGCGTCTCCCATGTTGCTTGCTTTTGGTGGATTAAACTTTATAAGATGGCTATCCGGTTTTGCGGCTTCAAGATTTTTTATTGAGTTTAAGTTCACATCTACAGGACTTGCAGACTCTGGCATTGTAAGAGTAGCATTAATCATATCTGTAAAGTGGGTTGAAAGGGAACGTACTTTATTGTGTTCTTTGTCTACTTCAAGACGTTCAAGTTTTATCCAGCATTTTTTCTGTGTATCATAAAAATATGTGTAAAGCTCTTCAAGACTTTGAGGTTTTGCATTAAGTTCCGAGCTGTAAGGCAGTGTAATTGTTACGTCCTTCTCAAACTTAGTTCCGGCAGGTAAAAATCTGTACCCTCCAGCTTTTGGAATTGCATTGTATAAAGATTCTCCTGTATCTTCTACTTTTAAAAGGCGAGTAATGCTTATCTTGGTGTCTTTCTTTAAAGCCCCTGCTGGAATTTCTATGGAAGCGTCGCCTAAAGTTACAATTCCGCCTTCTTCCGCAGAAATCAGAACTTCCGATTTTTCTTCTTTTACAGAAACCGATCTTTTTGCTTCTGTATCGTTCGTTACAGATTCAGCAAACAGTGACAACGGGCTCATAACAGAAATGTATGAAACCATCATTATCATAGCTACAATTCTTTTACAAAAACTTACTTCGACTGTTTTTTTTGAATTTCTATGCATAATCTCTATCTCCATTATTTATTTTCAAATGTAACCTTTACTGGTTTATTCGGAAAATTTTCATTGTTTGCAATTACAACAGCAAACCCTGATTTGCTGTTTTTAAATGAAATCTGCTCTGACACTGTAAATGACGTTATTTCGTAGCTGTTGATTTTTAAAATAAAATTCTTGGTGCCAGTATCATAAGCGACAGAGATAGTATTTTTTATTCCATATCCTTTGTTTATGAAGTTTGAGTTTTTCCAGCCGTCATTGATATGGCAGAAAACACCGTCAGAAACCTTGCCGACCGTATAATATCCGTTTGCATTTATGAGAACTGCAAGCATGAACGGCTTTCCTTCAATTTTCTGCTCGCAGAAAACAAGTCCGAATCCGGCTTCCGTCCGTCCGCTTTCTTTAATCACTTCAACAGCAACAGGATTAAAACTTTCACTTGTATTTACATTTAGAACTGTCCAAAGCGTCCAACCATTTGCGCCCAGGTACTTTGTGTCGTTTGTTTCAAATGTAAATATTTTATTCTGCTCATCTTTTTCAAACATAGAGCTTTCTTCCTGTAGATTTGTCTGCTCAGGCTTTATGAGGTTTTCTCCTTCTTCAAACGGCGCAAGGCCGCAAGATGAAAACAGGGCGAGCGCCGCAAAAACGATTAATAGATTTTTATGTTTCATTGCATTCTCCTTATTAATATTTGATTATCTGGTTCAAAGAAACTGTATATTCTATGACTGTGCAGAAACTGTTTCCCGAGGACAGCGATGTCCGTTCCGGGAAAACCTTAAAATAAAAGTTTTTTGTTTCATAAGTGGTGTTCTGAATCTGGTAAGCTGTCTGATGCCTCACGCTCTGGCTTTCAAGTCCTGAAAGCTGTATCCTAAGGTTTGTCTCCGCTCCTAGGGTTGTGTTCGTAAGGTTATGCTGTCCTACTATTATGTCTGCCTGACGCATTGGAGGAACTGTTACATAAAACCAGTCTTCATCAATAATTTCTTTATTGTCTGTTACAAAGCCAACGCATGGCAGATTGCATATCCTGTCATATTCTAAGAATGCAGCTTTTTCCGGCACATTATTTGGCTCGCAGCTGTCTCTTATAGTTCCTGATGACCATCCGTAGCCATATTTTTTCCCCTCAAAGTATTTTGAGCCGCGTGTTTTATCAAGCCGGTAAATATACTTTTCGTTGTCACTAAAATCTGTGTCCGTATAACTTGTTGCAGTTCCTTCATAAATGAGCGACCAGTCTAAAGGAGATGTATCAAATGACCTCATAAGGCAGAATCTGTCTGCCGCGTCATCTTTTTTCCAGGAAAGATATACAGTGTGTTCTGTCGTAAGGGAATCAGTTGCCGGAACATCATCAAACGGATCGTCTGTCGTCCTGAATAAAATTTCATCAAACGCACTGTTGTAGCATGAGGAAAAAGACAATAATGTAAAAATTAAAAATATAACTTTTATAATTCCTTTCATCTTCGCTCCTTAAAAATATTGAATGACGCTCCAAGGCACGGCTTTACAGAAACAAAACCGTCTCCCAGCAGGTGAAAGTTAAAAGCCATTTCTGCAAAAAGATGCGCTTTGTCATTAATTTCAAATTCATAACCTGCAATTGTTTCAAAAGAAAAAATATTCTGGTATAAAAATTTTTCGTTTTCATACTTTGGCTTTATGCTCATAAGCTCGATGTTATATGCAAGACCGAATCCGCCGTATAAAGAATGCCTTTCGTTAAAATGAACATGCAGTAAAACTGGCAGACTTATTGCCATGGTGTTGATTACAAGAGGGTAGGTGTTTTTCTTGTTTATTCCGATGTTCCATGAAAGGTTGAACCTCGCGGAAAAATCTATAAGCTTTCCGTTTAACACAATCACAGGTTGAGGGGGATAAAGCTCAATACCTTCATTGACACCCGCAATTCCTAAAATCTTATCTCCCCAGCTGCTGTCTACAGGACTCCAGTAAAAAAGAGAGACTGGAATTCTTAATTCCATAGGACGTGTTTTTTTCTGGCTAAGTTCATCCTTATTGAGGCCTGTAATTTCCTCAATTCCAAAAAGGATATTCTGACACAGGATATTAATAAGCCTGTCGTAATGGTCTATGCTGTCTCCTGCAAAAAATTCTTTTATAATCTTCTTTCCGTTTGCATCATAAAGTTTTACCTCACAAAGCCAGCTTGTTTCGTTTTTCTTGACATAGCCGTATATCAGATAATCAGCGCTTTCCTCCGCGCAGATTTTGTTTGCGTCTAAGATTGTCAGGGGAACTCCATGACTTTTTGCCGCAAGTAAAGAAAAAGTTACAAGTCCTTCAAACCAGTGTTTTTCAAATTCATCATGGATTGCCTTTGATGGATTGTAAGGAGCTTCTGTTTTGTTTCCATCGCCGTCATAGACTGCGAGAGGAGCAATTTTTATTTCAGAAGCGGAGGCTATGACTAATGAAAACAGCAATGCTGTAAAACAAATGGCTCTTTTATTCATCAAATCCCTCCTTTTCAGCAAGGATTGATTTTTCTATTTCAAGCAGCTCGGCATCAGAAACCCCATTTTGCTTGAGCGTTCTTATATCCGCCAAGATTTCTGCATAAGAGGAACTGTCGGCGCGGTTCTTGTAGTAAAGACTTTTTGCTTTGTACAGGCGGCATTCCATATCATCCGTAAAGGTCTGCGTCAGCTTTCTGAACTCATCATAAGAAGCTGAAAAAATTCCTTTTTTATACAAGGCGACGGCATTCTTCTTTGCTTCAATATTTGATTTGTCTTTTTCAGACGTATCTAAAGTTTTCTTTTTCTGTTCTTCAAGAATTGCGTCATAGGTCTTGCTCATTCCTACAGTCTTAGAATACTGCGCGTCGGATTTCCTGTTTATTTTTGCAAGCTCGTTTTTAATGTCTGTCGTATTTTCTTTCTGACTGCATAAAATTTTTAAGATTTCATCATTTATTTTTGAAATCTGCAAATCTGAATGTTTCTGAAAGTCTGTAAGATTTTTCCCGAATTTGTCTGTTCTCTCCTCAAGTTTGCTTAACTCGTCCGTAAGATTGAATATCTTTATTGCAAGCAGAATGTGAGAAATTAATAATAAGACAACAAAAAAAACAAGCCCTATTACTTTTTTATTCATTTATTGCTTTCCTTATAGATTATTTCCTGTAAATATCGCCAGTCTTTTCTCTCTTCAATTTCAAGAGCCTTGTCTATCATTCTTGTCGCGTTGATTGCATCGCAATCATCCAGCAGCTTTTCCGCTTTTGACGCATAATAAGAACCGCTTCCCATCTTAAAATAAATGACCGTACCAGAGTTAATTACACTTTTTGTCTCTACGGTCTCATATCCGTTTTTTGAAGCTTTTATTAGAACCTCTCTTTCCTTTTCACACGGAAACATTAGTCGTCCATATATGTCTGTATTGCCGACAGTTTCACCATCTATAAGAATCGTAACATTCATCACTTCGCTGTTTTCATAGTCGTAGACCATCACATACGCAGAGTCTATTTTCTTTTCAGGCGTTGACGCGCACGAAAAGAAAAACAGGCATAATGACGCGCATAGAGCCTTAATGCAAATCTTTTTCACCCTCATTTTTTTACCTCATAATATTCGCCGCGAAGCCTTACCATAAATCCGCCGTCAGTTTTTACACAGCAGTCTCCGTCAGTTTCTTTATCAGCCAGTACAAGCTTATAAATGCTCCCCATATCATCATCCTTTGCCAGAACAAAAGTCTGAGCATTTGATTTTGTAAGACCTATGTATGTGAGTTTTTTTAGCTTCAATGGAGTCTGCGTCTTAATGGCCTTTTGTGGCTGCACATTTTTGGTTGCAGGGCTTTTTTGCATCGCAGGCTTTTGAGCAGGAGCCTTATAGAAAATTCTGTCTATTTCGGCAGCCTCGATTTTTAAATCTGCATATTCACAAAGAATTCCGTCATCCTGCTTTAATTCAATTCCGGTGTCAAAACAGATTGTCGTCTGTATTTTGTTTCTTTCCTCGCTGTTATGAATCCTTATGTTTTTTACATCAATAAGATTGTTTTCCTCACTCTGAATTTCTTTTATAAAATTCAGGATATTCCAGCTTGCGGACAGAACAAAAAATTCTATCTCTGCATTTTTTTCTTTGCCCCTAAGCTGTATGTACTGTTCCTGGCAGTTGTTTTTATGAAGGGATGTGCGGATCTTTCCTATATATTCAGAAAGCTGAATGTCTTTCAGTAATACAGTCCGTTTATTTATCCTGTTTATTTCGTCCGTGTAAAAATAAATCTTTTCATCCAAAGACAAACTGCCGTCAGCCGTTTTTATAAGCCTTGAAAAATCCCCCGTATACGAAACAGCTTCTTTTCCGCCTTTTATGTTTGTCCTTGTCATTTTTACTTCGGCAAAGGCCTTGCTCTCTTCAAAATTTGAGAGTATCGTTACAGAGTCATTTGTCGTAACTTCAACAGTAAAATGATTTCTGTCTATCGAAATGTTTCCTACCGTTGTCTTGTCAGGCATTACAGAATATATGCGTTCAATATACGGATAGATTTTCTCATATTCACTTTCTTTCATGTCCAGATATTCTGCTTTTAATTTCTCAAGTTTTTCTTCTTTTCCTTTTTCAAGTCGCTCCTGCTCCAGCTTTTGTTTTTCAAGTTCTTTCTGCCGCTTTGCTTCATCCATTTTTTTTGCAGTGACATTATGCATTATCATAATCAGATCGCATAAGGCGGTAATGCAAAGCAGACTTATAAGGAGTAACTTCCTTATGTCTGATTCATGTGTTACTTCTTCGTTTGAAATATAAACATCGTATTTATCTTTTTTGTCTGTACGTATGATTAAAAGTTTCTGTTCTTCAACTTCAAAAGGATATACATTCAAAAGTTTATTCTTGGCCTCAATAAGACGTTTTTTCTGCGTATGAGATTTTAACAAAAGGGTAAACTTCGGGCAGTCTTTTAAATGAAGCGGTTCTGTCATAAACTGCCCCCTTTACGCGCAATATCTTTTTCAACAAGGATGTATCTGTCTATTTTTTTCTGATTGTCTTTTTGCGGAACTGCCGCAAAAACTGCACTGCATCCGCATTTGTCAGTTTCAAAGCTGATTTTCCAGAACAATGTCTTAAAGCCGATTAAGTCAAAAACAGCGTGACTTTCGCTTATTCCAAGGATTTCCGCAAGTTCCTTTGAACTAGTCTCACCATTAAGCTTTTCCCTTATCTGCTCAAGTTTTTGCTCTCCATTTTTAATCTTAAAATACTCAAGAACAGCCTTTATAAACTCATCCGTCATAAAATGAATGTTTAATGGAGGCGTATTGTTTATAAGCGGAAATGTATTTTTATTTTCAAAATCCAGTAAAATTTCATCAAGAACGGTTTTGTCTGCAAACCTCGGATTAATCCATCCGTATTCTGTCAATGCGACTTCTTCATTCAAAGTCATATAACGGCGGACACTCTCATCTTCCAGTATTTCAGGGGAAACAAAATTTTCGTTTATGCCGGTGGACACATCCTTTACAGTTATTTCATAATCACATTCCATGGATATCAAGGATAATATCTGGCATTCGTCTATATCCGAAGGATATTCCTTTAATTCCTGCAATTTTTCTTCTATATCAAATAATATGCAGTTTGCTTTTTTATGCGCGTCAAAAGCTTTTTTATAAGAGGATATTTTCTTTTCATTTGCATTAACAATCATTGCAAAAGAAAGCGTGATGACACAAAGAGAAAATATTACTGTCAGGGCAAACGCGGTGGAAAAACCTCTTTCCTTACTCTTCATTAACAATCCTCTGCCTTATAAACTCCTGGCAGACATATTTTCTGCCGTAAATCTTCCATTCAATTTTTATTCCTTCCGAACGGTGCTTTCTGTCATAGACAAAAGAAACGCTCTCGACTTCAAACCCTTTGTCTTTGCCAATATTCTTAAGGTTCTCTTCAAGTAAAATCTTTTCTTTTTTAAACTCACTGTCAAAGTTTTTCCAATAAGGCACATTTATTTTTTTAATTTCTTTTCTGATAAGCGTGTCAGTATCAAGCAATGCGACTGCATTTTTGGAAAACGCTTCAGACCTGTCTACGCTACGCCTTACATTTATAAGGCTTGCGGAAAACACCGCGCAGGCTATGAGAAAAATCGCCACTGCAACTATAACCTCAGTCAGTTTCATTTGCGCCCTCAATAATTTTTTCTGCAATGACTAACTGTCGCGAAACGCTCCGCTCGACAGTAACTACTCCTCCAACAATCCCACAGAGGATAAGTAAAAATGCCGCAATGACAAACATTTGTCTAATCATCCGTTTTCACTCCCAGCTTTTTATGTCAGCGTTTTTATTCTCGCCGCCTTCAATTCCGTCCGCTCCAAAACTTCTTATTCCATACGGAGAGCCGTCAGGAGCGGGCGAGGTGTATTCATATTCATAGCCCCACGGATCTTTAGGCGCGTCTTTGTAAATATATGGACCGCTCCAGTTTTCAGAAGAGGGAGCGGTTTCAGGTTTTTTGCGCAAAGCTCCGAATCCCTGTTCTGTCGTAGGAAAGTTTCCGCAGTCTATGTAATAAGCTTCTATCGCAGTTGCAAAACTTTCTATCTGAGTTCTTGCAGCCGCAACTCTTGATTTTTCAAGGCTGTTTATTGCCATAAAGCCTACCGTCGCTGTAAGAATGAGAATGATTGCAATTACAATCAGGGTTTCCATAAAAGTCCAGCCGTCTTCATTTTTTAATATTTCTTCCAGTTTATTTTTCATAATGCCCCCAGAAGGTTGAATACAGGAATAACAAACTGCGCTATTACGCTTATGATTATCGCTCCTGTAATAAGAATGAAAACAGGTTCTGCAGACTGCGTGATGTCAGACAGTATGTTTTCATTCTCGAACCTGTAATAATCGGATATTTCTCTGAACGCTTCCGATGTGTTGCCGTTTTCTTCAGCTATCTTTATCCAGACGGTAAAGTAATTCGGAAAAATCTTTTCTCTTTCAAAAGCTTCCCCAACGGCCATGCCGTCCATGACATTTTTGCATGCAGAGGCGACAGCCTTTTTTATCCGTCCGTTTCTTAAAACATCCTTTGCCTGGGCAAGACTCTGTACCAGAGGAAAATGAGTGTCTGTCATAAGCTTCATGGCAAAAGAAAAATCATTCATCTGAGCTGTCAATACAAGTTTTTTGACAGCAGGAATTTTCAATATCGCTCCGTCTATCAAAAACGCAACCCTTGCGTTTGCCTTGTGCATTATCGCCGCAATGACGATTGCAAGAATCACGGCTGCCGTGATGACTGACGTAACAATAAAGCGTGCTTTAATCTTTATCATCTGTCCTTCCATGTCAGACGATGTGGAAAAAGCGTCAAATATTCCTTCCAGCCTTGGCATTACAAATACAGTTAGAATGATTACTACAGCGACAGCAGTTATAAGAACCGCCGCGGGATACATCAAAGCCTGGATTATTTCCCTGTTCATGTTGCGCCTGGCTTTTAAGTATGAACTCAAGTGTCCGAAAACTTCTGCAAGCGTTCCGCTTTCTTCTCCAATCGAAACAAGAGAAATATACAGCGGACTGAATTCTTTCTTGTAATCAGAAAGTGCCAGAGAAAATTTCTTTCCTTCATTAACTTTTTTAAAGACGCTCAAAACAAGAGCTTTTTCCTTTTTGTCAGTAAGGATTTCGGAACAGACTTTAAGGGCGCTTTGGAGAGAAAGGCATGATGACAAAAGCGAGCGCATTGTCTGAGTGAAAAGAAGGACGTCAATTTTCATAGCAGTCCCTCCCTCATGATTTCATCTTTTGTCGAGATTCCGCTTTTAATTTTAAGCGCGGCGTCTTCTTTTAATGTCTTAAATCCAAGTGTTTTTATATAGTTTCTTATTTCCGCATCGCTTGACTGACTTTCAATCATGGACGAAATTTTTTCATCTACATCAAAAATCTCGCTTATGGCAGTTCTTCCGCTAAAGCCTGTAAAACTGCAAGGTCCGCAGCCTTTGCCCCTGCATTCTTTGCAGATTTTTCTTACAAGACGCTGCGCCAGAACAGTCCTTAAAGTTCCTGAAATAAGATAAGGTTCTATTCCAAGGTTACGAAGCCTTGAAACTGCTCCCACGCTGTCATTTGTATGGATTGTCGAAAGAATTAAATGCCCTGTAAGGGCAGAACGCACGGCAAGTTCCGCGGTTTCTTTATCGCGGATTTCTCCCACCATAATTACATCAGGGTCGTGCCTTAATACATGACGAAGGATGTTTTCAAACGTTAAATTTATTTTGTCGTTTACCTGTATCTGCTCAATTCCGTCAATAGTCTTTTCGACAGGATCTTCTATCGTCACAATCTTCAGATGCTCTTTATCCATCTTTTTTATGAGCGCGTGAAGGGTTGTAGTTTTTCCGCTTCCTGTAGGACCAGTTGCAAGAATCATTCCGTAAGGATTGTTTAATGCAGAGTTCAGTTTCTTTAAATTCTCTTTTGAAAAGCCAAGCTCCTCAAGGGTAAGCTCTTCATCCCCATTGTCAAAAAGACGGAGCACAATATTCTGACCGCAAACAGAAGGAACGACAGAAACGCGGAAGTCAAGTTTTTTATCCTGTATCTGAACGCTCATTCTCCCGTCCTGGCAGAGCCTGTTCTCCATAACATTGAGACCTGACATAACTTTTACACGGCTTACAAGGCTGTCAAAAACATGCTTTTCAAGTTTACGGACACTCTGCAAAACTCCGTCAATTCTTAATCGTACATTTACAAAATCTTTTTCTCCCTGAATGTGAATGTCACTAGCGCCTCGCCTTATCGCTTCAAGACAGATGGCGTTAATTATATTAACTACAGGAGAATCACTGTTTATGTCTTCCAGTCTGTATTCTTTGTTCTCTTCATTAAGAGTCAGCGTAATTTCTGCCGTACTGTCCACAAACTTACCGATAAACTCTGCAAAATCTGAATCTTTTACAACAATCTGTTTTATTTCTTTATTCCTGTGCACTTGCTCTAATATTTTAATACCGTTTGTTTTTCCTAGCGCTACAGCCACAGTAACGTCATTGTCTGACTCAATTATTTTTACGCAGCGTGAGCTTTTTATAAATTGACTTGTATATTGGCCGTCTACATTTTTATAATCAGAGAATTCAAGTATGTTAAATTCGGGAAACTCACTTCTTTCCATATCAGTTTTCCCCGCCGTATTTCTTTTTAAGCCGCAGAAGATTTTCTTCTTCGCTTAATAATTCGCTTTCTGTTTTTTCAACAAATGGAATAAGATAAATTACAAATTCAGTTTCTACAGTCGAGGCGACTTTTTTCTTGAAAAGCAATCCTAGAATCGGAATCTTTCCAAGAACAGGAACGCGTTGTTCAGAAACATCTTCTTCCGTCTGAAAAAGTCCGCCTATTACCACAGGCTCTCCGCTTTTTGTTCTTACATTTGTACTCACTTTCTTTTCGGAAGTAGTTGGAGGCGGAGTTGTGTCGGTTCCTTTTGTGCTTGAGGAAGATTCTGAGTTTCCCTGCTTGGAAACCTGCGCGTCAACCTTAACCGTTACCATTCCGTCTCCGCTTACCCATCCATTGATAGAAAGAGTAAGGCCGCTGGAAATTTCTCTTGTCGTGCTTGTATACAAGTCGCCTTTTGTATCAACGATAATATCGCGGTAACGAGTTGTGTTTGTATTTGAAAAACTTAAGGACTCGCCGCTTATTCCGTTGATTGTCGTATCGGCAAGCACTCTGGATTTTCCCTCTGAAAGCTCTGCGTTAAGGCTGCCTGCAAACTGAACTCCGAATTTTGATATTATGTCAAAGTTAATGTTGAATATGTTTGAGACGGCTCCGCTCCATGAATATCCCGAATCTGCCGTTGTGTCGCCGATGTTTAACGATGCGCCCCAGTTTAAGCCTTCCGTTTTCTGCCTCTGTATTACCAAAAGCTGATACTTAATCTGCTGCCTTGGTCTGTCAATTTCCCTAAGATTTTCTATAAATATTTCATACTGTTTTTCTGTACCGCTGAAAAATACCAGGGTCGGCTCATTCGTTTCTGTTATGCTTTCCCTGCTTACAGAAGGCGGAAGAGATTTTATAAGCTCTTCGCTCTTTATGTATTTTAGCCTTACCGCTTTATTCTTTTTCTGACTGTCTATGATGCTTATAAAATCAGAAAGCTTTGCCTCGCTTTCATCAGTTACCTGCGTTACAAAGCCATTGTCGGACGGAAGCATTATCATGTCAGATAAAAGAAGTGTTTTCGGAATCAGACTCACAGCATCTTTCGCGCTTACATTTTCAAAATAGAAGCTTTTGTAATTTCTGTCATCAAGAGGAACATCAATCTGTTTTATGAATTCTTCAATCGGATTAATCTCAGACATGCTTCCTGTAAGAATAAGGGAATTGGAGCTTTTATCCTGCTTAATAAATCCCTGCGCGTTAAGCTCATTCGGAAGAAGCGTAATAAGTGTTTCAATACTTATATTTTTAACCTTTAATATTCTGGTTTCTTTATACTTTTTTATAACATCTTTTTTCTGAATCTCATAAATATAATAAATGTTTTCTGTTACAGAAAAATCACAATTGCATTGATTAAGAATCAGGGAAAGAAGCTCTTCAAAACTTTTGTCCGTATACGACATGTTTTCTAAGGTAACATTAGGCCTTGAAAGAAGAGAGTATTCTTTGCTTCCTTTCTTAAAGAGCGTTTCCATGACATTTACAAAAGACGCTTTTTGGATGTTGCAGGAGAACTTTCCGTCAACTTCAGACATGGTAAAAATGTCTATGCTGCGTTTATTTAAGGTTCCGGCACTTTTAGTTATGTAAAAGCCGTCTGCAATCCGTTCAAGACCGAATCCAGGAAGCTTTACAATCGTAAGATTTAAAACATCTTCAAGGCTTGCCTCTGACACCCGGATCGTTACAGTAGCATTAGGAAGATTGTCAAATAAAATTGTCCTGTTTGTATAACGGGAGAGCATGTTGATGAACGGCTCAACCTGGACATTTTCTGTATTTATTGAAAGCTTACCATTAGCATTTGAATTGATTCTTACTTTAGTGACAGAATAAACACCGTCACTCTTTTCTACATATAGCTGACAGTGCTTCGCAAAGCGGTTTAATGCAGTCTCAAAATTTTTGTCCTCAAAACGGAATGTTGCGTTTCCAGTAACGGTTTCATCAATGATTACAGATTCGCCGCAAACCTCCGCCACAGAATATATGATGTCAGGGATTTTTTGATTCCTAAAGTCCATGTATATGGAAGAGTCAGTTTCCTGAGCATAAAGAGAACTCAAGGAAAGAGTGAATAAAATGTATATCAGAAATTCTGCATAAAGTCGTTTCATAAAATTCTCCTGCAGAATATTTCAGAAATTAAATATCCGATTGTTACAAAAGGAGCGAACGGAATTTTTTTCAGTTCTCTTTTATGAAAATGACAAAAAAGAAAAAATAGTATTCCCCCAAGACAAGCCAATATAAAAATGAAAGAGGTATTTAAGTATCCTTTGCAATAACCGATTACAGCAGCAAGTTTTACGTCCCCCATTCCAAGCCCCTTAGTGAACATGGCAATGCACAAAAACAAAATGAAAAAGAATGCGGTGCAAAGTAATCTCGCCAAAATTTTAGACGGAGTAGTAAAAACGGTTGTAAACAGCATGAGCGCAGAAAATCCAAAGGTAATGAAATTTGGAATACGCCCTGTGCGTAAATCGAAAAAAGAGATGACAGCCAGATATAAAAGGCATAAATATTTCAAAACCATTAAATTGTTTTCCCTTTATATCTAATAAATATAGGTAAAAAAAAAAAAAAAAAGTCAAGACCTTTTTAAATTTTTTTGAATTTATTTTTTTTCTTGATTTTCATAAAAGCAATATTCTATAATCAAAATCAGAAAGGAGGTGCTTTAGTCCTACAAATGACAATTTGATATGTTGTGCCTTTGTCAATAGAGTAAAATAAAAAATGGAAGCAGCAGTCAGAAATTAATTCGGCATTTGACCATTCTGATATACGTGGATTCGGCAAAGCCTTACCTACAGGTCAATGGACCGCCTGAAAGTACTTTCTGTCTGTAGACGGGCATATCAAAATCTTTTCAGATCTGACGCCCACAAATTGAGTCGAAGATTACTTATTATCCATAAAATCCTCTGCTGCTTCCATTATATAAAAACCTATTAATTAAACCGATGTTCTGGAAATATTTCCAGTCATCATCCCCCAAATAAAGCAGGAAAGTTCCCTGGCAGCCGCAGTTGTAATGACATTATAATGAAGACCTTTTCGTTCCATACTCAGCATCTTATGTCTGATTCTCGCAATTGCCATATCTGCATATTGAATAACTAATGGGCTTTTTCCTTCCTGTCGTTGAATAAGACGTTTGCTTTTTGCAAAACAAAGGCGTCCGTATTTTATGCTTTTTGCCGACTCAATAAGCAGCTGCCTTACTCTTGAATTCCCAGCTTTCGTTATTGCCGTATGCCGTACTCTTAATCCGCTAGAATTTTCACCCGGACACAGTCCTATATAATTTGAAAATGCTTTTGCATTAGAGAACCTTGAAAAGTCTCCCACTTCAGCTACAATACTCACTGCCGTAAGATAATCAATTCCTGTAAAACATATAAGCTTTTCAACATCATTTTTTATTTCAGAATTTTCTGCCATCTGTTTTATTTGTGCATCAAGTCGTGCAACTTTTGCCATAAGTTCATTTACTTCCGAAAAATATTCTTCAAAGGCAAGTTGTAGCCATTTATCCTTAAACTGAACTGTTCTTAGCCATTCAAAATGACTCTGTGTCCAATAAGAACCTTTTTCTGGATAAATCATTCCCATTCTTAACAGAAAAGAAAGGAGTTCCTGTTTTGCTTTCTTAAGCTGACGTTTTTTGCTGCATCTCGCTCTGGTAAATTCTTTCATGGCCTCAATTTTTTCACTTGGAATTACAACCTGCTTAAATGTTTTATATGCAAGAGTCTGAGCTAACAGGCGTGCATCTCTACGGTCAGTTTTTATTCTTGGTCCATTCGGTTTATAAATTGTTGAAGGTGCTATTACAACGCAGGGAAAGCCAGCTTTTTGTAAATCTCGGCAAAGTTTATAACCGGTAGGTCCAGCTTCATAACCAATAAGGATGGGGAAATCAGAGCCGGTTGTTTTAATAACGGATTTAATGTAATTGATTGCATTCTTTGAACCAGCTTCACTTTTATGTTCTGCGAAAAAACTGTTTTTTCTTTTGCATAAGCGCAGTAAGAATAAGAATTTTTGTGGACATCAATCTCAATGTAAATTATACTATTCATGTAGTGTCACCTTTTTGCATGAGGTAATGTCATGTAATTCTCGTGGCGCTCGCAACAAGTCCCGCTCATTATTGGAAACCCAATTTACGAGCGCTATTCGTCGAAGTCCCCGGTTTTCATTTCATGCGTAATGCGCTTCCAGCTTTCATATCTGTCTTCAGTGATTACTCCTGAATAAACCGCTTCAAGAATCTTACAGCCCGGCTCGTGAAGGTGAGAGCAGCTTGTTCCGAATTTGCACTGGCCGAGTAAAGGTTTCATTTCTGGAAAGTACAATGCAACATCTTCCCATTCGATTTCGTGAAGAATGAACCTTCGGATTCCTGGTGTGTCGATTAGGTCAGCTGTGGAATTTTCTTTACCTGTAATTTTTTTATCTAACTGCAGGTGCATCAAAGTTCCTTTTGTTGTTGTGTGCTGACCGCGTCCGTATTTTTGAGAGAGTTCTCCGGTACGTTGAATGCAGGTTGAGTCGAGGGCGTTAACGATGCTTGATTTACCGACACCTGACTGTCCTACAAGGGCAGTTTTTTTATTTTCGATTAATGCTGCAAGTTCTTTTAAGCCGTCACCAGTTCTGGCAGAAACTTTCATCACTTTGTAGCCGAGTTCTTCCCATGTATTGATTCTTTTTAAAAAGTCAGGGTCTTCTGCGCCTTTAACGTCGCACTTGTTGCATACAATAATCGGTGTAATTCCTGCAACGTCGGCCTGGATTAATTCCCTGTCAATAAAGCGCGGGCGGAACGGAGGTTCGTTCGGAGTTGTTACTAAAATAAGATAGTCTAAGTTACTTGCAAGAAGCTGCGGTGCGTTTCCTTTTATGTTCCATCTTGCAAATGTGTTTGTGCGTGGAATTAAATTTATGACCTGTCCTTTTTCGTTATCAAGGGAATCTGCTTCAACTTCAACAAAATCGCCGGGAGCAAGAGGGTTGTAAAACTTTTTGTCTGTTTTAATAACTTTCCCTTTGATTGAACACTGGCGGATAACTCCGTCGTCACACTCGCAGGTAAAAAGATTGTTTGTTCCGGTTAAGACTAGTCCACGCATAAGTTAATTATAAATTGTAAAAGAAAAAAATAAAAGTGTTAAATACCAACAAAAAACGGCTTACGAGCCTGTCCGTCTGATCCTCGATGAGAAACGTAAGTGGTGTCCGACTCATTCCGCTTCGCTACATTCGCGAACGTTTCAAATCTGCGGTCAGACCGGCCAGTCTCTACGCCGTTTTTAATGGTATTAACATTTTTGTTAGTACTTTTACAATTTATAAGTAAAAAGCATAAAAAACGGCTTACGAGCCTGTCCGTCTGATCCTCGATGAGAAACGTAAGTGGTGTCCGACTCATTCCGCTTCGCTACATTCGCGAACGTTTCAAATCTGCGGTCAGACCGGCCAGTCTCTACGCCGTTTTTAATGGTATTAACATTTTTGTTAGTACTTTTACAATTTATAAGTAAAAAGCATAAAAAACGGCTTACGAGCCTGTCCGTCTGATCCTCGATGAGAAACGTAAGTGGTGTCCGACTCATTCCGCTTCGCTACATTCGCGAACGTTTCAAATCTGCGGTCAGACCGGCCAGTCTCTACGCGTTATTTTTATTCATTGAAAATTTTATAAATTTCTACTATAATTATGTTATGGGTGGAAAAATTTCAAAAGTGTCCGCAGCTAAGGTTTCGGACAAAACAAAGGCGAAGTCTGCCTCAAAGACTTCAGACAAATCAACTGTAAAAAAGACTGTGGCAAAACCGCTAGCTAAAGCCTCTGCAAAAGTAGCGCCTGCTAAGAAGGCTGCTTCTGCAAAAGCTCCTGCTAAGGCAGCTGCAAAACCTGCTGCTAAAAAGCCAAAAGCAGGTGTAGACGAAAACGGAACATTCCGTGCATGGGACAATGCAAAATCTGTTGCAAAGAAACCTGCAGAAAAAAAATCAGATTTCGTTCCGGGAACAACAGCAGAACAGACTGCAAAAAAACTTGCTGCAGCAAAGGCAATTGATCCGGGAGCAAAGGCCGCTCCAAAAAAAGTTGCAGCATACACAGACGATCAGATTAAGCACCTTGATGCTCTTGAACATATTCGTCTCCGTTCGGGAATGTATATCGGCCGTCTTGGTGACGGTTCAAACCAGAACGATGGTATTTACGTTTTATTAAAAGAAGTAATTGATAACTCAATCGATGAATACATCATGGGCTTCGGTAAAAAAATCGAAGTTTCAGTTAAAGATAATCGTGTAAAAGTTCGTGACTACGGTCGCGGTATTCCGCTTGGAAAAGTTGTTGAATGTGTATCAGAAATCAACACTGGTGCTAAATATAATGACGATGTTTTCCAGTTCTCTGTAGGTATGAACGGTGTCGGTACTAAAGCAGTTAACGCTCTTTCTTCATACTTCCGCGTTATTTCTATTCGTGACGGCGAATGCTGTGAAGCCATTTTTGAAAAGGGAAAGTTAAAGACACAGCGCAATGGTAAGTTAAAAGATAAACAGCCTAACGGAACATTCTTTGAATTTGTTCCTGATGAAGAAGTGTTCGGAAAATATTCATTCAACATGGAATATGTTGAACGCCGTATGTGGAACTACGCATACTTGAATGCAGGCTTAACATTAAAACTTAACGGAAAAGATTTTGTAAGTCAGAATGGCCTACTTGACCTTTTGCAGAACGAAATCGAAGAAGAAAGCCTTTATCCTGTCGGAAGCTACCGAGGAGAACACCTCCAGTTTGCGTTCACCCACACAAACGCTTATGGTGAAAATTATTTCTCATTCGTAAACGGTCAGCACACATCAGATGGTGGAACTCACCTTAATGCTTTCAAAGAAGGATTCCTTAAAGGTGTCAACGATTTCTTCCATGCAAATTATAAATCAGAAGATGTCCGTGAAGGTATTACAGCTGCAATTCTTGCAAAAGTAAAAGATCCTGTTTTTGAATCACAGACAAAAAATAAACTTGGTAACACAGACATCCGTCAGTGGATCGTAAGTGAAACTCAGTCTGGTCTTGATGACTGGCTTCATAAAAATCCAAAAGCTGCAGAACGCTTAAAGGAAAAAATCGAACACAACGAAAAGATGCGTACTGAACTTGCAAGTGTTAAAAAACTTGTACGTGAACAGACAAAGAAAAACTCAATTCGTATCGAAAAACTTGATGACTGCCGCTACCATCTTGGCGACGGACCAAAGGGTGCCAATTCAATGATTTTCATTACCGAAGGACTTTCTGCATCTGGTGTAATGACTCATTCCCGTGATGCAAATACACAGGCAATTTTCAGTCTCAAGGGTAAGCCTGAAAACATGTACGGTAAAAAACAGAGTGACATCATCAAAAACGATGAGCTGTTCCAGCTTATGAGCGCTCTTGGAATTGAAGATTCAGTTGAAAACTTACGCTATTCAAAAATCGTAATTGCAACCGATGCCGATAACGACGGATTCCACATCAGAAATCTTCTCCTGACATTCTTCCTTGGTTACTTTGAAGAACTTATTACAACAGGTCGTGTATACATTCTTGAAACTCCATTGTTCCGTGTAAGAACAAAGAAAGAAAATATCTACTGTTATTCAGAAGAAGAACGTGATGCAGCTCAGGTAAAGCTTGGAAAGTCTTCAGAAACTTCACGCTTCAAAGGACTTGGAGAAATCAACCCAAGTGAGTTCAAGCAGTTTATTGCACCGGAAACAATTCATCTTACACCTGTAGAAATCAGTCAGCTTAAAGTTATTCCACAGCTTCTGTCTTTCTACATGGGAAAGAACACTCCAGAACGCCGCGCGTTCATCGAAAAGAACTTGTTGTCGAATGCAGAGATAGATGTATAACGCTTAAGGAAAAATTATGGCTTTTGTAAAAAATATTTTTGATAAAAACTTTATTGAATACGCAAGTTACGTAATCCGTGACCGTGCGATTCCTGATCTTGAAGACGGATTAAAACCTGTACAGCGCCGTATTCTTCATACACTTTTTGAAGTTGATGACGGATTTTTCCAGAAGGTTTCTTTTGTTGTCGGCCGTACAATGAAATATCATCCTCATGGTGATGCGTCTATTTATGGTGCCCTTGTTAATCTTGCCAATAAAGAAATCTTTATTGAAAAGCAGGGAAACTTTGGTAACAAGCTTACTGGAGACGGTGCATCTGCAGGACGTTACATTGAATGTCGCATTCATCCAATGGCAAAAGAATTTCTTGTAACAAATAAAGCGATCACACACTTTATTCCTAACTACGATGGACGAAGTGAAGAACCAGAAGTATATCGTGCAAAAATTCCACTTGCTCTTATTATGGGTGCAGAAGGAATTGCCGTTGGTATGAGCACAAAGATTCTTCCTTACAACTTAAAGGAAGTTCTTGAAGCAGAAATCAAGTGTCTCAAAAACGAAAAATTTGAAATTTATCCGGATGTTTCTACCGGTGGTCTCATTGATGTAAGTAACTACAATGACGGTAACGGTAAAATTGTAACACGTGCAAAGTTTGATACAAGCGATGAAAAGAAAATCGTAATCACAGAGCTTCCTGTTGATACAAACGCAAAATCACTTCTTGATTCAATTGATTCAGCTTACAAAGCAGGAAAGATCAAGATCAGTTCAGTAGATAACTTTACTACTGATCACTGTTGTATCGAAATTAAACTTCCACGCGGCGTTTACGCAAACGAAATTGTACCGGCACTTTATGCATATACTGACTGTGAAAAAACAATTAACTGTCAGATGCTGGTAATCAAAGACAATATGCCTGTTGCAATGACTGCTACAGAAATCATCAAGTACTACGCTAAAAAACTTACTAACATCATTAAAGATGAACTTGAGTTTGAACGCGGTAAACTCATGGACGAACTTCATGTACGTACACTTGAACGCATCTTTATTGAAGAACGCATTTACAAAAAAATCGAGGAACAGAAAACAGCTGAAGATGTTAAGAAAGCTGTCATCAAAGGCTTTGTTCCTTTCAAGAAAGAACTTGTGCGCGAAATTACTGACGATGATATCGAACATCTTTTGCAGATTCCAATTCGCCGCATTTCTCTCTTTGACATCAATAAAAACAAAGACCAGGTTGCAGCAATCAATGCTCGCTTAAAGGAAATTGCAAAGCGCCTTAAAAATCTTACAGCCTGTGCTGTTGAATACCTTAACGGAATGATCGAAAAGTTTGCTAAGTACGGTGACCTTGAACGCCACACTGAAGTAACAACATTCACTGCGGTAGAAGTAAAGAAAATCGTTAAACGCGATATTCCTCTCCGCTATGATGACAAAGGTTACCTCGGAACTGGAGTTTCAGGAGGATCTGAACTTATCAAAGTTACACCTTTCGACAGAATCTTTATTGTTCGTAAAAGCGGACTTTACACAGTATGTGACGTTCCGCAGAAGCTCTTTGTTGACAGTGGAATGTGGTATTGTAACTATGCCGACAAAAACATTATCAACAATGTTCTCTTTACAATCATCTATCGTGATCCGAAAACAAAATACTGCTTCATCAAACGCTGCCGTGTTCCAAGCTGGATCATGAACCGTGACTATAACTTTGCTCCGGAAGGAATGGAAGTTCTTCACGTTGATACAAGAGTTAAATTTAAGTTCACTTTGAATTATGTAAAGAAGCCTCGTGTTTCAAAACTTACAGAAGAATTCAAAGTCGGCGACTTTATGGAAAAAGGATTAAAAGCAAACGGTGTAAGACTTGCAAATAAAGAAGTTGATTCTGTAACTGTTGAAGCTGCAAATCCAGAATTGTTTCCTGCAAAGTAAGTTGAACTCCAGTAATGAAATCAATAGTTAAACTTGTAAAAAACCTGAATAAACTCTACTCAGATATATCATGGAAAGTTAAAGTATCAATTGCATTAATGGTTGTTGTCTGCTTTATTGATTATTACTTTTGCAAGTTTATCAGTATTGTACTTAACAGAGTTTTTGTTCCAGAAATTTCTCTGATACTTTGTTTGGTATGTGTATTTTTTTCATTTGCAATATTTTTTGTTCTTGCATATGGAACAATGGTATTGATGACACGACTTGTCAGAAAAGAAAAGGCTTCAATTGGTTATCTGTTTCTTGGATTTAATACTTCCAGGGCTACAGGACCAGTATGGGGCTTTTCTGGACTTCTTTCAATTTGTTTTGCCGCAGCATCTCTACCGGTTTTTTATTTTGTAGACTTTTCAAAAGAAAAATATATTTTTGCTTTTTTGAAAAACGCAGAACTGATGAGTAAAATTACATTCTTTAGTTTTGCTTTTTTTGTCATCAGTTTTATTGCAATTTTTTTCAGATACGCATTTGTCTGGAATATTGTATATGATGATGAAAATATGACAAAGCTTAAACCGTTTATAAAAAGCTGGAAAATGTTCAAAGGAAATGTTTTTCAGTTTTTTATGTTTGAGTTTGTTCTCTGCATAAAATATCTGGTGATTGCATTTATGATTGAAGCTCTCAAGTTCCTTCAGACAAAAGTAACTCCAAGTTATACAGATACGTATTTTAATCTTCTTTTTAATATCGCGGGTTTTCTGACTGTTTTTGCAATGTTTACAAAAGTTGCAGTTTCGATTCCTTTTTTATATGAAAGATATCGTCAGCACGAAAATCATTCAAAAGAGGAACAGTAAAGAATGGACGTATTAATCAAACAGGTTCAAACAGAACTTGTAATAAAAAATTCCCGCTTTATAAACGAACTTTTTATCTGCGATTCTCAAAGCTCTGCACGTGATTTGATTAAGGCCCAGAAAGAAAAATATCAGGATGCAACACATGTCTGTCATGCTTTTGTAATCGGTGAAAATGCTGAGGTTTTAGGAATGAGTGATGCAGGAGAGCCGAGCGGAACTGCAGGTCGGCCGATGCTTGATGTTCTTAAAGGAAGTGGAATTACAAATATCGTTCTTACTGTAACAAGATATTTCGGCGGAACTCTTTTAGGCACTGGTGGACTTGTAAAGGCTTATGGTGACTGTGCAAAATCTGCAGTTGAAAAAGCAAGAGAAGAAAATGCTGTTGAAGAACTTGTTTATAAAACAGACTTTTGTTTTTCAATGGATTATAGTTTGTTTGAAACGATTAAAAGGCAGATTAAAGATTTTAAGCTTTACGATGTTCAAGAAGAATATTCAGACTCAGTTACTTTAAAGGGAAAAATCCTTACAGAACAGTTTGATGATTTTTCTGCAAGAATCAAGAATCTTTCCTCTGGAAAGATTCAACTCTAATTTTATTGTAGACGAAGTGGTTAATAAAAGTATTGATTATTAAAAGCAAAAAAAAGTCCTGAACAGCTCGAAGAAAACTTCTAGCATTTCAGGACTTTGGAATTGCAGAGAATTACAAAGAAGTAATTCCTGTTAATTTATAGTTCGTAATTATTTTACGAATTCTTTTTTCAAGAAGTCGAGGTCAAGTTCCGGATAAAGAACGTGTGCGCTCAAGAGTTTATTAACACGAGCTTTTGCTTCTTCCTGAACTTTAGGATCAAGTTCGATCTTACCCTTTGCAGGTTTTCCTTCTTTTGTAAGACCAGGCTTTGTTCCTTTAAGTACGAAGTCGATGATGTCAGCAACTTCTTTCATATCAGCTTCGTTCATACCAAGTGTTGTAAGACCTGGAGTACCGATTCTGATACCAGATGTCCACCATGCACCGTTTTTGTCGTAAGGAAGAGCGTTAGCGTTAGCAGTTACACCGCACTGGAAGAGTGCAGCTTCTGCCTGTTTACCTGTAAGTCCGTAAACTGTTACGTCACAGAGCATAAGGTGATTGTCAGTTCCGCCAGTCTGAAGAGGAATGCCATGTGATTTACAGCCTTCAGCTAAAGCCTGAGCGTTTTTAACAACCTGCTGTGCCCACTGCTGGTAAGCAGGAGTACGAGCTTCTTTGAATGCAATTGCTTTTGCAGCCATTACATGTGGAAGTGGTCCTCCAAGTACCATTGGACAACCCTTGTTTACGTAGTCAGCAAATTCCTGTTTACAGAGAATCATGGCACCACGTGGTCCGCGGAGTGTTTTATGTGTAGTAGTAGTTACAATGTCAGCCCATTTTACAGGATCGTAATCACCAGTGAATACTTTACCAGCAACGAGGCCTGCAAAGTGTGCCATATCAACCATCAATACGGCTCCACATTTGTCAGCAATCGCACGGAAGCGCTTAAAGTCAATCTTTCTTGGATAAGCAGAGAATCCAGTAAGAAGAATTAATGGCTTAACTTCCATTGCCTGTTTTTCAATTGCATCGTAATCAAGAAGACCTGTTTTTTCATCAACGCCGTATGGGTGTGATTCAAACATTCTTGCTGATACGTTCATTTTATAACCGTGAGTCAGGTGACCGCCACAAGAGTAGTCGAGCCCCATAAGTTTCTGATTACCGAACTTAGCACGAAGTTCATCAAACTGTTCTGCTGTAAGATCGTTCAAAGATTTTACACCGAGCTGTTCGAGAGTTGGTGTTTCAACCTTTGCAGAAAGGATTGCCCAGTAAGCAACGAGGTTTGTGTCAGCACCTGAGTGTGGCTGAACGTATGCATAGTCTGCACCAAAAAGTTCCTGTGCTTCTTTAGCTGCTGTCATTTCTACAGCATCAACGTTTACACAGCCGCCGTAGTAACGGTGTTCAGGATATCCTTCTGCATATTTGTCAGTAAGAAGGTTTCCCATTGCAAGCTGAACGCTGAGGGAACAGTAGTTTTCACTGGCAACAAGCTTAAGGTGCTTGCGCTGATTTTCAAGTTCATTAACAACGTTTGCTGCGATGTCTGGGCCAACCTGTGCAACAGTCTGAAGGTTTGCAACATAAGCTGTCATTGCAGCATTAGGTTTTCCGCCACATGAACTAAGATAGTTTTCCAATGGTGTAGACATTTTTCTACCTCGTAAAAAAAATTATTTAAATTGGGATAACAATCAGTTATTGCCCGAATTTACTAGGAAAAGTAAGAAGGCCGCATAGCCGATTTCAATTACAGCAGGAATAATCCATAAAAGTGGGAATACATTTACAACCCACAAAGCTTCTGTAAGAGCCGGGAGAATCAATGTTATAAGAATAACTGCAGTAATGATGAGAAGTGATGTTACATCTTTTTTTACTGCAGGAATTTTTGAAAGCCATACCTGGAGAATGATGAACATTGCAAGTAAAAGCAGCGGTTTTGTAAAAAGAAGGAATGCAGGATAAGGCTTTTCAGTTGAAAGAATAATATATGGAAGGAATACTGAAAAGAAAGAAACTACTGCAGGAAAGAAAAATGAAAATCTGTCTTCAAGTGTGTCTTTTCTTGCAAAGAGGAAGAATAATCCGTAAACGATGACAATCGGGAAAAATTCCTGCGAGAAGAAATAGTATACAAAATTAGCAAAAATGTTAGCCTGTGGAACGTGGAAGAAAGTTGAGAACAAAAGTTTGTATGCAAGGAACAAAACACCTGTAAATAAACCTGTAAAAAGAACCGGCAAAAAATGTGCTCTGTTTTCAATATCTTTTCTTACATAAAAAATAACAAGGCTCATTGGCAATAATGTTAAAACAAATAAATTCATAGTAGAAATAATACAAAAAAGTAGGAATATACACAAGATATTATGCATAGTTCCATAAATTAGCACGCAAATTTGCCCTAAAAATGAAAAAAAACGAAGAAATTTCAATAATTTTTGCAACTTTCAATAGAAATCTATGTCTAATTAAATGTACTTTATAAAAAGGAATTTTTTATGGAACTTTCACACGAATATCTTACAGAAAACAGAGAGTTTAAAGACTATAAAGACTTTTTACAGAATTGTAAGCTTACAAAACCTGAAAATTTCAACTTTGCATATGACATCGTAGACCGTTATGCTGAACTTGACCCTTCAAAAAGGGCTCTTGTCTGGATTGACGACAACGATGATGAAAAAATCTTTACATTTACAGATATTTCACGCGAATCTAAAAGAGCTGCTGCATGGCTCAAGTCAAAAGGAATTAAAAAAGGCGACACAGTAATGCTGGTCCTCCGCCGCCGTTACGAATGGTGGATTTTGATGCCTGCATTGCACAGAATCGGGGCAATCGCAATTCCTGCAACTGACCAGCTCTTGCAGGCTGATTTTGAATACCGTACAAACGCAGCTGACGTAAAAATGATCATTTCTTACGACAACCCTCACGTTCAGAACGAAATCGAAAAGGCTAAACTTAATTCCCCAACTGTTCAGTTCCTTGTAACTGTTGGACCTGACCGTGAAGGCTGGGATTCTTTCCATACAGAATACGAAAAATGCGAAGCAGACTTTCCAAGACCAGAAGGCGAAGAAAAAACCTTCAACGACGATCCGATGCTTCTTTACTTTACATCGGGAACATCCGGCTATCCGAAAATGGTATTGCAGGACTTTGTATACCCAATCGGCCACATTATGACAGCAAAATACTGGCATGGTGTAGTTGATGACGGTCTTCACCTTACAATCGCAGAAACTGGATGGGCAAAATCTACATGGGGAAAACTTTACGGACAGTGGATCTGCGGTACAGCCTTGTTTGTATATGATATGAACATGCTCAAACCGGACAAGATGCTTCAAATGATTGCAAAATATGGTTTGACAACTTTCTGTGCTCCGCCTACAGTTTACCGCTTCTTAGTTCGCCAGGATCTTTCTAAATACGATTTGAGCAAATGTCAGCGTTTCAGTACAGCTGGCGAAGCTCTTAACGGCGAAGTATTCAACAAGTGGTTTGAAAAAACCGGAAAGAAAATTTTCGAAGGTTACGGACAGACAGAATCAACAATCATCTGCGGTAACTTCAAGGAATATTCAGACATCAGACCTGGTTCAATGGGACTTCCTAATCCGTTGTACAACGTAGAAGTTCTTGACCCTGAAGGAAAGCCGGTTCCTAGAGGTGAAGTAGGAGAACTCTGTATTCACGTAGAAAACGGCCGCCCGATCGGACTTTTGATGGGCTACCACAAAAATAAAGAATTGACAGAAGCGGCCTTTGAAGGCGGCGTTTACCACACTGGTGACAATGTAACTCAGGACGAAGACGGTTATGTCTGGTTCGTAGGCCGCAAAGATGACATCATCAAGTCTTCCGGTTACAGAATCAGTCCGTTTGAGGTTGAATCGGTTCTTCAGAAACACCCTGCAGTAATGGAATGTGCCGTTACTGGTGTTGAAGATTCAAAACGCGGAATGGCAGTAAAAGCTTCTATCGTTCTTTCTCAGGATTACGTAGACAGAGATTCAAAAGAAATGGAACTTGAAATTTCAACATTTGCTAGAGAAAACACAGCGATGTACAAAGTTCCTCGTATTTACGAATTCTTAAAGGAACTTCCAAAAACAATCAGCGGTAAAATCCGCCGTATTGCAATCCGCGAAAAAGACAACAAAAAGAAAGACTAAGTTTTTCTAGAAACACCATGATCCATAAGGATCGTTCCAGAGGAGGTCGTTTTCATAAACGATCTCCTTTGCATATATACGCTCTATGTAAAAAAAATCTTCTGCCGTATTATCTTCGTCAGAGAAAAAATCCAACTGCATTAAAAATTCCTCTAAGTTGACTGTAACATCATTTTTATTGCCCGGACAGCATGTCAAAGGAATTTTCTTTTCGTACAGAGGAATTTCTGCAAAATCATCATCGTATTGAGCATTCTTAAAACCAACGACAACCGTAATGGATTTTACTGTTTCAGAACTGCAGTTTTTAAAACAAAAACTTAAATTGTTTCCCGAAAGTTCCTGACCGCAAATTGTATAGACAAAATGCGAATTAGAAACTTTTCCTGAACTTTTGCAGCCTGAGGGAATAAACAGCATTACCGCAATTGCCACAAGAAACTTTACGGCAGAAGATATTTTCATTTTCTTTAATCTCATACCTTTACATACCGGAAAGTTTTTCAAAAGGTTATCAAAATAGAAAAAAATCTTTCGTTTATTTCAACTTTCCACATAAGAAAAAATATGTTAAAATTTGAACTGTTGAATAACTTTAACCTGCTTTCAGTTGTTATTAAGATGAACTTTTATAAAACTAGATTTTAGCCAGAGGACAGAATGAAGAAGACAAAAATTTTAATTGCTCTATTAATGACTGGTATTATTGCTTTTACTGCTGCGGCTGATACAAGAAAAAAAGGCAGCTCAAATTTCAGTGACATAAATCTTGTAAGTCTTGGCCCGCAGGAAGGTGTTCTTTTTGATACATTTGTTATCGGGGAAAATTCACAGTCCATGACTGCGAAGCGCTGGATTACAAGTTTCAAAATGAACAAATATGAAACTACATATAACCTCTGGTACATCGTTCGTAATTATGCAGAAGACAAAGGTTATGTTTTTCAGAATCCGGGGCAGGAAGGTGCATACGGCCGCCGCGGAAAACCACCTGTTGACGGAAACTATGAACCGGTAACAATGATCAGCTGGTACGATGCCGTTGTATGGTGCAATGCATTAAGCGAAATGATGGGAAGAAAACCATGTTATTACTATAACAACGAAATCCTTCGTGATGCAACTGATACAGCTTCGTGTGACCTTGCAGAATGCAAATGGGAAAATGACGGCTACAGACTTCCTACAGAAGCAGAATGGGAATATGCAGCGCGCGTAACAAAATCCGGTTACCAGAGCGGAAGCCTTGCCTCAGGACAGATAAACAAAAACGGTTACGACAATCCATCAGTTAATGAATCTGACGTAGCGTGGTTTGATGCTAACACAGATACAACCCACACGGTAGGTACTGCCGGAACTATTTTCAAAAACGAAGAAATGCCTCCTGCTCCCGGCAGCGGAAATGCCAACGGGGCCGGACTTTACGATATGAGCGGAAATGTTCTTGAATACTGCTGGGACTGGAATGATGTCTATAAAGAAACAAATCCTGGAGAAAGAGCAACAGGTCCTAGATTTGGTGCAGAAAGGATCTGCCGCGGAGGTTCCTGGTCGCCATATACAGGCTTTATTTATGCCGGAGACCGTTACGGATATGATCCTAACGAATTTTATAACTTTCTTGGCTTCAGATTCTGTACTTCAAAATAAAAATTAAGGACAAAAAGGGGCTGTTCAAGCTTGCCCGTGCAGACCAGAAAACAGCCCATGAAGAAACTTATAAGCAGTACTATTACCACTCAGATCATCTTGGAAGTGCTACAATGATATCTGACTGGGAAGGAAAGGAGTACCAGAGAATTGAATATACACCATATGGAGAGACATGGGTAGAGAAAACAAACAATTCAGGATCAGAATTCTTTCCATATAAGTTTACGGGTAAAGAAGTAGACCAAGAAACCGGTTTGTATTACTATGGAGCTAGGTATTTGGATCCAAAATACTCAATGTGGATTAGTACGGATCCTGCTTTGGGCGAGTATATTTCTGACCCAAAAAAATCATCTTCTGGTGGAATATTTAATCCTGTAAATCTTGCTCTATATCATTACTCTGGAAATAATCCTGTCAAGTATACGGATCCTGACGGAAGAGATCACGGTATACCTTCAGATGTACAACGTATTCTTGATAAACGTGCTGGTGCGTTACCATATGAACCAGAAAAATGGAATGATCCTGGTTTAAAAAATGGATATCCTGGAGATTTTAATTCAGTACAGTATAGGACAAATTGTTATGCTTATGCTTTTAATTTACAATCAAATCCATTAACTGGTGCTGAATTTGATAATGGTTTTGATGGTCCAGGATTTGCTATGCAACCAGGAATGTTTAGTAATCTACCTTGTAATAGAGATGTAATAAATAATCCAGCAAAACTTGTAGAAACAATAAAACAAGATGCAAAAGCTTTAAATTATACTTTTAAAGAGACGGAATTAAATTCGCCAGTGAAGGAAGGTAACTGGAAAGTTGCTCTCGTCATAGCACCAACCGATAAAAATGGAAACTGTGATTATCATTGGTATAGATTGAATGAGGGAGGTACATGGTCGCATAAACCCGGTATGTATCCAGTTACAAACTTAGATGGAAATGGAGTTACTGGAAAAATTATTACGGATCCAAAAACAGCGAATAGAAATAATGGTTCTTTGGAATATACAATATTTGTAGGATATTTTGAGGTAGGAAAATGTGGAATAGACGAATAATAATTTTAACTATTATGGTAATTGTAAACATTTTTGCATTTGGGGAGACTAAAATGAAAAATATTGAAGAATTAAAAATTGGAACTCTAAGGTCAGAAATCTATAAAGAGTTTGGGAAACCTGATTCTTACTTTGATCTTAATACAAATTTGATAAATGTAATATATAAAAAATCTGATGCAGAGTATTATAAATTATATTTTAGATTAACTAATAAGCTATGGAAGCTAACTAAAGTTATAAATGATGAAGAATACATAATCTTTATGGATATAAGAATTGATTAGAAGTCATAGCTATATATTTTAGAAGACTAAATAAGGCTAAAAACAAAGCCCGCCATACGAATGTTACAAAAAAATCGTTAGATTTTTCACAATCCGTGTGGCAAATTCAGAAAGTAGACAGTTGAATTGGACTCTTTTATTTTTTGATATTACGTTAGTGCTATTTAGTGTATTAACAATATTCAATGATAATATGTACAGTTATTTTTCTGTTTTGATATCAGCTTTGAGATTTCCATATGTTAAATTTTGTAACAAATTTATTATTTCATAAATAATCCTTCAAACTCCGTAGTTTTCGAAGAAAACAGCGGTGTCGCTGCCGCAGGCTCCCGAACAAAGGACTTTCACCGGAGAAATATTTTTCCGTCCAAGAAAGCACTGGCGGGAGCTTTTTTGTTCATAGAAGACATTCCTTTCAAAATAAAACCCGAAGGCCGTTTCGCTGCCGTCCGTGGCAGCTCCACTAAACAGAATGTGCGTTATGTTCAGCAGCCATCGTGGCTGCAGTCCGCGTTGCAACATAACGTACATTCTGTTTACCTACTGAAATGCAAAAAAATCTCTGAAAGCTCCCGAAAATCATAAGGAAAAGTAAGCGGAGGTGAACAGAACACTCATTATTTTGCGAAAGCGAACAGCCACCAGCCACCAGGACGGGGGCTGCGGAAGAAGAGTTCGTGATAAAGACAGAGGATAAGGCAAAGACTGCAAGAAAAATCAGAAAGCCTTTGATTATTCATTCGGACAGAGGAAGTCATTACAAAGCCGATACTTATATTAAGTCAACTGAAAAGATGAAGAGAAGCTATTCAAAAGTGCATTATCCTTACGACAACGCATGTATTGAAAGTTTTCATTCATTAATAAAACGCGAATGGCTTTACAGGTTTCAGATTCAAGGATACAACCATTGCCGGAGCCTTGTTTTTGAATATATCGAAACTTTTTACAACACAAAGCGGATTCATTCACACTGTGGCTTTATTTCACCAAACGAATATGAAGTGAAGTTTCAGAATAAGAAATCTGAAAAGTGTAATAAAAAGGCAGCTTAAATCTCAATTTCGATTGGACTATTTATTGACAGAAGAGCAATTTCGATATTAGAGAATAATGAGTTTTTTGAATTTTATTCAGATAGTCTTGAAATATATTTTTCTTATTATGAAGATGAATATAAATATGAAATTTTTGATACCCTAAAAGAACCTTAAGGTTAGATTAAAGGGTGTATAACTTTCCTCCCACAGATCTTGGATGGAATGTAAGCGGTGTAGTTGAATATGATGAAAAAGGAAGAATAATAAAAGAAGGAATGCCAGAATTTGTTGCAGGCAGTTTGGAAGACCTTCTTTTGACTACACCTGAAATGACAGATCTAAAAACATCAT
>JAEDED010000036.1 GCA_016293495.1 Treponema sp.
ATTCTTCAGAAAGATATATATATGGGCGATATTCCGCTCATGACAGACCGCGGTACGTTTGTCATTAACGGTGCAGAACGAGTTGTAGTTTCTCAGATTCACCGTTCACCTGGTGTAATTTTTAACCACGAAAAAAATGTTTTTGGCAGCCGCATTATTCCTTACAGAGGTTCATGGCTTGAGTTTGAAATTGACCAGAAAAAAGATTTGATTTATGCAAAAATTGACCGCAAAAAGAAAATCTTAGGTACGATTTTTCTCCGTGCACTCGGTTTTGAAACTCGTGAAGAAATTATCAAGCAGTTCTATCTTACAGAAACTGTAAAAGTATCTGATTCTCGCGAAGGCCGCGACAGTCTTGTTGACAGAGTTCTTTCAAAAGCCGTAATAGCTAAAAATGAAGAAGGCGAAGAAGAAAAACTTTATCCTGCTGGTAAACGCCTTCATCCGCACGAAATTGATGATTTGATTGCTCACGGTGTAAGCAGTATTGAAGTAATTAAATTTGATACGCGAAAAAATCCTAATAATAAAGATGAACGAAACTCATCTCTCAATTCTCAGGTAATCATCAACTGTTTTGAACGCGAAGAAATCAAATTTGCAAAAGAAGGACTTGAAAACGACGAACCTACAAAAGAAGATGCTTTGTCTGCAGTTTATTCAGTTTTAATGCCTGGTGAACCGATGACAGTTGAAGCAGCAGAAAAAGACTTGAATTCAACTTTCTTTTCTCCGCGCAGATACGATTTGGGACGTGTAGGTCGTTATAAGCTGAATAAAAAATTTGATTATAAAGAGCCTGTTGAAGAGTATACTTTGGTTAAGGACGATATCATTCAGACTATGAAGTTCCTGATTAAAGTGTACATCGGTGAAGAACAGACAGACGATATTGACCATCTTGGAAATCGCCGTATACGTTCTGTTGGTGAATTGATGACAAATCAGCTCAAGACTGCTTTTGCCCGCATGGAGCGCATTGCAAAAGAACGTATGAGTTTAAAAGAAACAGAAACTATGAAGCCGCAGGATTTGATTTCGATTAAGCCGATTGTTGCTTCGATAAAAGAATTCTTTGGTTCTTCTCAGTTGTCTCAGTTTATGGATCAGATTAACCCTCTGGCAGAGCTGACTCATAAACGACGTCTTAACGCGCTTGGTCCTGGTGGTTTGAGCCGTGACCGTGCAGGTTTTGAAGTTCGTGATATTCACTATACTCATTACGGACGAATGTGTCCTATTGAAACACCAGAAGGACCGAATATCGGTTTGATTGTTTCGCTTGCCATTTATACACGTGTAAACGATTACGGATTTTTGGAAGCTCCGTATCGTAAAGTGAAAAACGGAAAAGCTACAAATGAAGTTGAATATTTGTCTGCAATGGACGAAGATAAATACACGATTGGTCAGGTTGCAGAAGGTATGAAAGCTGACGGTTCGTTCTCGACAGAAATGATTTCTGTAAGGCATCGCGGTGACTATACGTTAAGAAGTCCAGAAGATGTACAGTATATGGACGTTTCTCCTCGTCAGGTAATTTCTGTTTCTGCTTCTTTGATTCCGTTCCTTGAACACGATGATGCCAACCGTGCGCTCATGGGTTGTAACATGCAGCGTCAGGCTGTTCCGTTGTTGTTCCCTGAGCCGCCTTATGTCGGAACAGGTATGGAAAAGAAGTGTGCTTATGATTCTGGCGTTCTCATTAAGGCAAAACGTGCAGGTGAAGTTGTTTATGTTTCAAGCGAAATCGTAAAAGTAAAACCTGATAATGCAAAACGTGGCGAACTTGATGAATATACACTATTAAAATATCAGAGGACAAATCAGGATACTTGTTATCACCAGCGTCCTACAGTTTCTGTAGGTGAGCACGTCGAAAAAGGCAGCGTTCTCGCTGACGGACCTGCAACATTCAACGGAGAACTTGCATTAGGTCGTAACCTTTTGGTTGGATTTGTTCCTTGGAACGGTTACAACTACGAAGACGCTGTTCTTATCAGCAAGCGTGTTGTAAAAGAAGATATGTATACTTCAATTCATATCAAAGAGTTCTCGACAGAAATTCGTGAAACTAAACTCGGTCCAGAGCGAATTACGCGTGATGTTCCGAATACTTCTGAAAAAAATCTTGACAACCTTGATGCAGAAGGTATTATCCGCATCGGTGCAAAAGTACGCTCAGGCGATATTCTCGTCGGAAAAGTTACTCCTAAGAGTGAATCTGAAACAACTCCTGAGTTCAAACTGTTGAATTCTATCTTTGGTGAAAAGGCTAAAGAAGTCCGCGACAGTTCTCTTAAAGTACCTCATGGAGTTGAAGGCGTTGTAATTGATGTTCAGCGATTGCGCCGTAATGAAGGCGATGACTTGAATCCTGGTGTTGATGAAGTTGTCAAAGTTCTTATTGCAAATAAGAGAAAGCTTCGCGAAGGTGATAAAATGGCAGGACGACACGGAAACAAAGGTGTTGTATCAAGAATTCTGCCTGAAGAAGACATGCCGTATTTGGAAGACGGAACTCCTCTTGATGTCTGCCTGAATCCGCTTGGTGTACCTTCCCGAATGAATATTGGTCAGATAATGGAATCTGAACTTGGTATTGCCGGTAAATACTTGAATCAGTTCTTTGAACTTCCTGTATTCCAGTCACCAAGTCAGGAAATGATAGGTAAAAAACTTGAAGAAGCAGGTCTTGATAAGAGCTGTAAACAGGTAGTTCGTGACGGACGTACTGGTGAGCCTTTTGTCAATCCAATTTTTGTCGGTGTAATTTATTATCTTAAATTGCATCACCTTGTTGATGATAAAATGCATGCTCGCTCAACAGGACCTTATTCTCTTGTTACTCAGCAGCCGCTTGGCGGTAAGGCTCAGTTTGGTGGTCAGCGTCTTGGAGAAATGGAAGTTTGGGCACTTGAAGCTTATGGTGCTGCAAATACTCTTCAGGAAATGATGACAATCAAATCTGATGATATGAACGGACGTTCAAAAGTATATGAAGCTATTGTAAAGGGAGATCCTTCTACTCCTGCTGGGGTTCCGGAAGCATTCAACGTTATGGTTCAGGAACTTCGCGGACTGGCACTTGACTTTACTATTTATGATGATAAAGGCAAGCAGATTGCCCTTACTGAACGTGACCAGGAACTGATTGACAAGGCAGCTACTGGTTTCGATAAGGAGAATGCAAATGCGTGAGATTCAGGATTTTGATTCAATCAGACTTAAATTAGCTTCGCCGGAGACTATTCGTGCATGGTCTTATGGAGAAGTTAAAAAGCCGGAAACAATAAATTATCGTACGTTAAGACCTGAGAAAGACGGTCTCTTTTGTGAAAGGATTTTCGGTACGACAAAAGAATGGGAATGTTACTGCGGAAAATTCAAGAGCATTCGTTACAAGGGTGTAATTTGTGATCGTTGTGGTGTTGAAGTTACTCATTTTAAGGTAAGGCGCGAACGTACAGGTCATATTGAACTTGCAGCTCCTGTAAGCCATATCTGGTATTACCGTTCAGTTCCAAGCAGAATGGGACTTTTGCTTGATTTGCAGGTTGCCGCTCTGCGTTCAGTTTTATACTATGAAAAATATATAGTTATTGATCCAGGTGATACTGACCTCAAGAAAAACCAGCTTTTGACTGAAGAAGAATATATGGAAGCTGAAGAACGCTATGGTGGTTCTTTTACGGCAGGAATGGGGGCTGAAGCTATTAAGACTTTGCTTGAAGGCCTTGACCTTGATGCTTTGGCTGCTGAACTGCGTGCAAAGATGATTGAAAAAGGTGCAAAATCTGACAAGCGTCTTTTAAAACGTATTGAAATCGTAGAAAATTTCCGTACGTCTGGAAACAAGGCTTCATGGATGATTCTTGATGTAATTCCTGTAATGCCGCCTGATTTGCGCCCTATGGTTCAGCTTGACGGCGGACGTTTTGCAACTTCTGACCTTAATGACTTGTATCGCCGTGTCATTAACAGAAACAACCGCCTTAACCGCCTTATGTCGCTTTCTGCGCCGGATATCATTATCAGAAATGAAAAACGAATGTTGCAGGAAGCTGTAGATGCGCTGTTTGACAATTCAAAGAGAAAGCGCGTTGTAAAAGGTGCTTCAAACAGACCACTTAAATCAATTTCTGATATGATTAAGGGTAAGCAGGGACGTTTCCGCCAAAATCTTCTTGGTAAACGTGTCGACTACTCTGGTCGTTCTGTAATTGTTGTAGGACCTGAGTTAAAACTCTGGCAGTGCGGTGTACCTACAAAAATGGCACTTGAGCTGTTCAAGCCGTTCATTATGAAAAAACTTGTTGACAAGCAGGTTGCATTCAATATTAAAAAGGCAAAACAGGTTGTAGAATCAGAAGCTCCTGAAGTATTTGCAATTCTTGATGAAGTTGTACGCGAACATCCTGTTATGCTTAACCGCGCGCCTACTTTGCATCGTCTTGGAATTCAGGCTTTTGAACCTGTCCTCGTAGAAGGAAAAGCGTTAAAACTTCATCCTCTTGCTTGTAAAGCGTTTAACGCCGACTTTGACGGTGACCAGATGGCTATTCACGTTCCGCTTACACAAGCTGCGCAGATGGAATGTTGGACTTTGATGCTTTCGGCAAGAAACTTGCTTGACCCTGCAAACGGAAACGCAATTGTAGGACCTTCTCAGGACATGGTTTTGGGAATTTACTATATGACTGCCGTAAAACCGAATGCAACTGGAACAGGAAAGAGATTCTCTGATTCTGATGAAGTTCGTATGGCAGCTGAATGTGGTAATATCGAATGGCAGGCAAAAATAAAGGTTCCTGCTCCAAAAAATTCTTTCAAAGAAGGACTTTTCAAAAAGGGTGATATTATCGAAACTACGGCAGGAACTCTTGCATTCAACGAAGCAATGCCTGATGAAGTTGATTATGTAAACGAACAGCTTGGTGAAAAACAGCTTAAAAAGATGATTGAAACTGTTTATCACAATCAGGGTGCATGGCTTACGATTCAGATGCTTGATGCAATAAAAGCCGTAGGTTATAAAAATGCTACTTTCTATGGTGCAACTCTTTCTATGGATGACATCATCATTCCTGCAGAAAAGAAAGCAATGATGGAAAAGGCAAATAAAGAAGTCGAAAAAATCGTAAATGATTACGGTAAAGGTATTTTGACTGCTGAGGAACGTTATAATAAAGTAACTGACCTTTGGTCAAAGACTAACGATGAACTTACAAAGAAAATGATGGACAACCTCGAAAAGAACAAGGACGGATTTAACACAATCTGGATGATGGCTAAATCTGGTGCCCGAGGTTCTCCAAAACAGATTTCTCAGCTTGCAGCAATGCGCGGTTTGATGGCTAAACCTAGTGGAGACATTATTGAACTTCCGATTCGTTCAAACTTCTATGAAGGTCTGTCAGTTATTGAATACTTTATTTCTACATCTGGTGCTCGAAAAGGTCTTTCAGATACTGCGTTAAAGACAGCCGATGCCGGTTATATGACTCGTCGTCTTGTTGATGTTGCGCAGGATGTTGTAGTAAACGAAGACGATTGCGGAACTATTAACGGTATTGATTATACTGCAATTAAAGATGGTGACGAAATAATCGAACATCTTGCAGACAGAATTGTCGGACACTTTACGATTGAACGCGTAGTAGACCCGATGACTGGTGAATTAATCTGCGACGTAAACTCTTATATTACAGAAGATCTTGCTAAACAGATTGAAGATGCTGGTGTTGAAAAGGTAAAACTTAGGACAGTACTTACTTGCGAAGCAAAACACGGAATCTGCGTAAAATGTTACGGTAAAAACCTTGCCCGCAATAAGATTGTCGAAATTGGTGAAGCTGTCGGAATTATTGCTGCCCAGTCAATCGGACAGCCTGGTACACAGCTTACAATGCGTACATTCCACGTCGGAGGTACTGCTTCAAAAGCTACAGAAGATAACCGCATAGTATTAAAATACCCTGCTATTATCGAAGAAATTGTTGGTTCTCACGTTGTTACAAAAGACAAGAACTGGCTCTTTACTCGAAAAGGTTTTATGAATGTTTCTCGTATTCTTAACAGTTACGAAATTCAGAAAGGCGACAAAGTTGCCGTAAATGACGGTGACAGGGTAAAGAAAGACAGCGTAATTCTTAATCGTAAGGGCGAAGATATCCTTGCAACTGAAAAAGCAAGGGTTATTGTTACTAAAACTCATATTTATCTTGCAAGCAATATTCAGAAAATTGAAATTGCAAACGGTTCTACAGTATTCTGCAAAGCAGGGGATTTTGTAGAAGCAAATCAGTCGCTTGGTGAATTTGATACTTCAAGTGATCCGATTATTGCAGAATATGATGGATATATCCACTACGAAGATATCGTTGAAGGTTCAACGCTCGAAATTAAGATTGACAATGCAACAGAAAAGCAGGAACGCTTTATTTCTGACTTGCATCTTGAAGGCATGCAGCCTCGTGTTCTTATTACAGATAACGATGGTAACGAAAAAGGAAGTTACTTCCTTCCTTCTGGCGCTCTTCTTCTTGTTGATGACAAAAAGAAAATTTCTGCCGGTGATACAATTGCAAAAATGCCGAAAGAAGCTGCAAAGACAAACGATATTACTGGTGGTCTTCCTCGTGTATCTGAACTCTTTGAAGCACGCAAACCGAAAGTTCCGACAGTACTTGCTCAGATTTCTGGCATTGTTAAGTTCAAGGAAGTTACAAAAGGCAAGAGAAAGATTACTGTTGAAGATAAGTATGGACGCGTATTTGACCATCTTATTCCGATGTCAAAGCGAATGCTTGTCAGAGACGGTGATAAAGTTGAAGCTGGCGAAAGACTTTGTGACGGAGCTCCAAGTCCTCATGATATTCTTGCAATTCTTGGTGAAAACGCATTGCAGAATTATCTTATGGACGAGATTCAGTCTGTATATCGCGCACAGGGTGTATCAATTAATGACAAACATATTGGTATTATTGTACGCCAGATGCTGCGTAAAATCGAAATTGTTGCTGTAGGTGATACTCATTTTATTTACGGTCAGCAGGTTGATAAATACAGATTCCATGAAGAAAATGCCCGCGTTGTTGCAGAAGGCGGTCAGCCGGCAGTTGGTCGTCCGATGTTCCAGGGTATTACAAAAGCTTCTTTGAATGTAGACTCATTTATTTCGGCAGCTTCGTTCCAGGAAACAACTCGCGTTCTTACAAATGCGGCAATTTCTGGTGCTACAGACGGCTTGCACGGAATAAAAGAAAACGTTGCAATCGGACATATGATTCCGGCAGGAACTGGTATAAAGAACTACAAAAACGTAAAACTTTACGATTCAAGTGATATAGACTTGGATGTAAAAATGAATGAAGTTCTTGAACAGCGCCGTCAGGAAAAGGAACTTGAACAGCAGTATACTCGTGTTGAGGAACCAAGTTCTGATATGGAAGATTCTGACTAAAATATTGAAAATAAACCGGGTTGACTGTATTAAGACAGCCCGGTTTTAAATTTCGGCTTTGAGGGAAAAATGCACTATCAGTATAAAACTAAGAATACTTGTTCGCAGTTAATTGATTTTGATATTGAAGATGATAAAATTACAAATGTGTCTTTTACAGGTGGCTGTAACGGAAATCTTAAAGCAATTTCAATTTTAGTAAACGGAATGACAGTTTCACAAATTGAAGAAAAACTTAAAGGCAATTTGTGCGGTACTCGTTCAACATCTTGTGCAGACCAGCTTGCAATAGCAGTCCGCGAAGCGTTTGAAAGCAAAAAAGCATAAGTTACTTTTTAAATCCTGCCGTTTCCTTTTTATAGGCAATTACAAAATAGATAATTTCAAAAATTGCCGTAATTGCCCATGAAAAAGGATAAATTGCAAAAAGTGATTCAATCGTTTTAAAATGTGCAAAAGCAGTATAAATCCAAATAATTCTAAAAACACATGAGCCGAGTATTACAAATATTGACGGAACAAAAGTATGCCCGAGTCCTCTTGAAGCTGCTGTAGTTGCATCCATAAAGGCAGAAATACTGTAGGACAGGCACATGATTTTTAGCCTTTTTATTGCAGGATTTATTACAAGTTCATCTTTTGTAAAAACAGAAAGAAACCGAATCCTGAAAGTCCAAATTAAACTTCCCATAATTATAGCTACACAGAAAGCAAAAAGCATAGACAGAAAATATGATTTTAAAATTCGTTTTTTATTTTGCGCACCAAAATTCTGTCCGATAAAAGTTGAACCCGCTGAATAAAATGCTGCCATCAAATTGTATGAAAAAGGGTCTGCATTTCCTGCAGCAGAAATTCCTGCGACAGTAATAGCATCAAACGAGTTTATTCCAGTCTGGATAAAAACATTTGCAATAGCAAAAATTGCATTTTGCAGCCCGGCAGGAAATCCGATTTTTAAAATCTGTATTATTTTTTGTTTGTTTGGCTTTAATTTTGCAAGACTGATTTTAATTCCGTTTGTTCCGTTGAATAATGGAATCAAAATCAAAACGGCAGAAACAATTTGTGCTACGGCACTTGCAAAAGCAACTCCTGCGCAGTCAAAGTGAAGGACTGCAACAAAAAATAAATCAAGCACGATATTTACAGTTCCTGCGATTAACAGAAAAAATAACGGGCGTTTTGTATCGCCTGTCGCATTTAAAATTCCGCTCCCGAAGTTATAAAGCGAGATTCCCGGCAATCCGAGCATATAAATTTGAAAATACAAAACTGCATTGTCAATCAATTCAGGTTTTGTGTTCATCAAAGTCAGCACAGGCCTTGCAGAAAAAATACCGAGCAGCATTAATGCAATGCCAAAAGAAAGGCAGACAATAAAAGCTGAGTGAACTGAATCAAGAATTTCTTTAGAATTTTTTGCACCGATATAGTATGCAATAATTGCATTTACTCCAAGTGAAATACCGAGCAACATTCCTGTGTATAAAAATAGAAGCATTGGGGTCGAACCTACCGCACCCAATGCCAGAGAACCTGCAAAATGTCCGATTACAGCAATATCTACCGTGTTAAATAAAATCTGGAGGATATTTGAAAACATCAGCGGGACACTGAATAAAAAAATATTTTTACTCAGCGAACCGCTTAAAAAATTTACTTTAGTCGATTCCACAAAAAAGAACTATATCGTTTTTCACAGAATTTGAAAATCATTTTGTGCAAAACAATGGTTTTTCGAGTTCATTTTTGTCAGCAAAAGGACCTGCAATTACAGTACCAGTGCGTTTTTCGCCAAAGAAATCAGTGTCAAAAATGATTTGTGAACCATCTGGATTTTCGTATTTTTCTTCCGGTTCAAAAGCCATTGGAATGTCATCTGTTTTAAGTAATTTGCAATTTGCGTCCGGAATAAAATCGAAAACATTTGTCTTCAGGAAGATTTTGCCGTCTTTTTCTGTAAAGCCGATTGTAACGCAGTCTTTTTTGTTTACAAAAGCATCAAGTTCTTTTTTCATCGGTTTTGCACCGTTAAAATAAAGATTTCCACCTGCCCATACAGGAAGTTTTGAGTAATACCTGTCTGTTGTTACAGAACCCATTCCGCAGTATCCTTCAAACTGTTTGTCCCATTCATTAAAAGTGGGATAGTCATTGTAAGGAATTGTGCCTGTGATGATGTTGCCGTCGTCCCATTCTTGTTTTTTCATTGAGTTCATCACTTTTTTCATAAACGGCCGCATAGGCTGCTGAATGAAAATATTGTTGTAGAATTTGCAGTCACCATGCAGGATTGTCATAAACCCTGTGACGGCTGTTCCGTGCGGCACATGGTAAGGGGTATAGCGCGGCGAAGGAAGGTTTGGCGAGCCGTTGTCAACACCGCGACCGACTGCCGTAAAGCCGCCTGCGATAATGTTATGAACGAGAGCAACGCCTTGTGTCGCAAGTTTTAATGCCCTGTCAGACAGGAAAATATTGTTGTCGACAAGTGTCGGACCGTGAGAAACTTCAATAAACAAATCTTCTGCAGCTCCAAGCATGCTTTCTTTGTTCATATTATACGATTTTGGTACGCAGTTATCGTGGAAGAAATTTTGCGTAACGCGAGTTCCCTGTGCCTGCCAGTCAAGCCATATTCCGCGCGTGCAGTTATGGATATGATTGTGGCGGTAAATGACATCGATTGCGGCATGCATTTTTATTCCGCCGATTTCTGCTCCTGCAAGATTCTGTTTGTTATTGATGTGATGAATGTGATTGTCTTCGATTAATGAAAAAACGCCGCCAAGATGACCGACGATTCCGCATTGTCCGCAGTCGTGAATGTCACATCGTCGTACAATGTGAGAACCTACAGTTTCTTTTGACCAGCCGTCAATTTGGGCAATGCAGACACAGTCGCGCTGAGTTTGCGTTCCGTCTTTGTATTTTTTTTCAAGCCATTTATTGTCATTGCCTTCCTGATAATATTTGCCGAGCGAGATTCCAGAACACTTTGATTCAAATATTTCGCAGTCCTCGATAATCCAGCCTTTTGACCAATGAGGTCCAATCATTCCGTCCTGGTATGCAGTTGGCGGCGCCCATTGTGTTGCTGCTTTTGAAACAGTAAAGCCAGACAATGTAATGTAGTTACGTCCTTTTTCTGACGGAAGAAAACAATTCTGCCTTACGCTTATTTCAACGTTTTCGGTATTAGGATTTTTACCCTGAAAATTGGCATAAATTACAGTTTCGTCATTTTCTGCATTCTGTTCTGTAAACCATGTATAAGTTGAAAATTCCTGATCCCATGACGGAACGTAAATTTCCGGTTTTATAACTTTATCAAGCGAAGCGACTTCGTACATTGATTTTCCGTTTAAAAAAACATCGCCTGTGTGCGCTTTCATATACGCAATGAACCAGTCACCGCGCACGAGCGTTGTAAAAGGATTGTAATTGCCGAATGTTTTATTTGGAATCCTTGCAACGTAAACATTGCCGTTGACATTAGTCCAGTTTTTAACCTCTTCAGCTCCAGTGATGTGAGCGGCTTTTAACTGTTCACCTTTAAAAACGATGGGATTACCTTCTGTTCCAGAATTTTTTGGATTTACATATTCACGATAAATTCCTGGAGCAACAAGAACTTCGTCTCCTGCCTGTGCAATTTCAGCTGCCTGTTGAATTTTTTTAAATGGATTTTCTTTAGTTCCGTTTCCGCCATCTTTGGCATTAATGTTTACATAGTATGTCACAAGAGTCTCCTGAATTTTTTTTCTCTCTGAATTATTATATACGATAAAATTGTTTTTTTGGAAAGAAAGATATTGCAAATATTGAAAAAACTATAAAAAAAAATTTATACTCAAGTGTCTTTGACAGGATTGGTAAAAAGTATGTCACAAATTGAATCAGTTTTGAAAAAATTAGAGGGAACTTCGGTTTACGATATTCTTATTAATGTTGAAAATGCGTATGAGCGTATTTCAAGAGAGCAGGGTGAGTGGTATGATAAAACTCATTTTTTCTGTCCATCTGGTTGTGGTAAATGCTGCGAAGGTTTTGAGCCGGATTTATCAGAGTGTGAAGCTTTGTATATGGCTGCCTGGCTTTTAGAAAATCAGCCGGTAATTGCACATTCGATTTCTGAAGGAGTTTTTCCTTTTGGGAATGGAGAAAAAACATGTCCTTTGTTCAATTTTAATTCACCTTTTCATTGTTCCATTTATGGCGGAAGGGCTTTTATATGCAGGTTGTTTGGGGCATCGAGTTTTTATTCAAAGGACGGAAAAAAAGTATGGCGGCCGTGCAAATTTTTTCCTGATGAAGAATTAAAAAAACATGTTCCGCCGTTACAAAAAGTTCAGTATTCAGAAGAAGAAACAAAGGCTGTTTTAGGCGAAGTTCCGCCTGCAATGAGTGATTTGACTGAGGAAGTTTTTTCTTTTTCGCAGGCGAAGGGAGAAACTTTTTTAATCCGCGATATTTTGCCGGCAATGATAAAACGCCTGCTCTGGCTCATTGATATGAACAATAACGGTAATGATAATCCAAATGGCAGTCCGTCTGGAACTCCATTTGCTGCTTAGCTACATTTATAGCTAACGTTGCTCACTCTTAAAAACGTGAAGACCGTTAGGTCTGAACAAATCCGTGTGGCAAAAAAAACAAAAATAAACATTCTCATATCCCAAAAAAAACAAATTGCATTTCCCCGACAACTATGCTAAAATATCAAATATGCTATTGACAAAGAAATCGGAAAAGAGTAGCGTTTCTCAGTTCTCAGTTCTCAGTTCTCAGTTCTCAG
>JAEDED010000005.1 GCA_016293495.1 Treponema sp.
ACAACTTTTTTATAAATTTTTGAAAATTTTTCAAATTTTTTTATTTTTTTTAATAAATTTCTGGACTTATAAATTCCCTTTAAGAACGAAAACATCTGCCAAGTTTGACTTAATATACGATTTTAAATTAACTAATAATTAATTACTGCCAGATTAAATAAAAAACTCTTGAATCAACAAAATCAATTCAAGAGTTTTTTAATTTTCTAAAAAATGAAAATCTTATTTCTTAACAGTTTTCTTTACTGAAGTTTTAACGGCAGGTGCTTTTTTAGCTGTTGATGTTTTTGTTGCAGTTTTCTTTGCTGCAGTTGTTTTAGCAGCAGAAGCTTTAGCTGGAGCTTTAACAGGAGCTTTTTTAACTGTTGCAGTTGTCTTTGCTTCAGGAAGTTTTTTAGCATCATCTGTTTTTGTCTGAGCTTTTGCTGATGTCTTTTCTTTTTTTGATTCTTCAAGAGCTGCTTTACGTTTTGAGATCTCTTTTTCGAGTCTTGCAACTTCCTTCATGATTTTTACAACTGTTTCGTCATCAGCTGTTAATGATTTTGCTTTTTTTGAGAAAACGGAATTTACATATTCCCCTAAATTTGAATACTGTTTTTTAATCTTTGATTCCAGCTGTTTAATTTCAATTGTAGTAACGCTTTTATCACTAAAATCCTGAACAGCTTCTCCTGCTGCTCCAATTGCTTTCTTTGAAGCACTGAATCCACGGTCAAAAAGATTTTTAGCTTTGTCTAAAAAAGACTTTGCTTTTTCTTTTGTTTCGTCTGTCATTAATATCTCCTTCTGTAAACGCATCAATTATTAATGTAATAAAAAAACTCAAATCTATCAATTATTTTTTATACATCATATTGAAGAATATTCAATAAATAATTAAAATATCTTTCATTATTTACATTTTAGGAGGGTACAAAATGGTACCAACATTAATTAAAGATTTACTTGCATCTTCTCCAGACGGAAGAAAAGTAACTGTATGCGGATGGGTACGTACAGTCCGCGATTCTAAAAATCTTGTTTTTATTCAGGTAAATGACGGAAGCTGCTTTGCAAACATTCAGCTCACATTTGACCGCAACGCTCCTTCAGCAAATGCAAATGTAAATAATATTGAAGAGGAACTTAAAAAGCTCAACACTGGTGCTTCTATCCGTGCAGAAGGCGTCATCATTCCTTCACCAGCATCAGGACAGGCTGTAGAAGTTACACTTGAAACATTAAAGTGTCTCGGTTCTTGTAATCCAGAAGATTATCCATTGCAGAAAAACAAAATGTCTATGGAATATCTTCGCGAAAACGCAACACTCCGTGCACGCACAAACACTTTCGGTGCAGTTTACCGTATCAGAAACCAGATGGCATTTGCAGTTCATTCATTCTTCCAGGAAAGAGGATTCCAGTATGTTAACGCACCTATAATCACATGTTCTGACTGTGAAGGTGCAGGCGAAATGTTCCAGGTAACAACTCTCTCAATGGAAAAGATTGCAGAACTTGGTGTTAAAGCCGGTCAGGGCGGAATGAAAATTGAAGACGCTCACAAGATTGTTGATTACTCAAAAGACTTCTTTGGAAAGAAAGCTTCTTTGACAGTATCAGGACAACTTGAAGCAGAAACACTTGCAACTGCCCTTTCACGCGTTTATACATTTGGACCAACATTCCGTGCAGAAAACTCAAACACACCTCGTCACCTTGCAGAATTCTGGATGATCGAACCTGAAATGGCTTTCTTTGATTTGAACGATGACATGGATATTCAGGAAGACTTTGTTAAATACCTTTTGAACTGGGCTTTGACAAAATGTCGTTCTGATCTTGAATTCTTTGACCAGAGAGTTCAGCCGGGCTTGATTGAAAATCTTGAGAAAGTTGCAAAAGCTGACTTTGTTCGTATTTCATATACAGATGCAATTGAAAAACTTAAGGAAGCAGAAGCAAACGGTGCTAAGTTTGAATTCTCTCCTTACTGGGGATGTGACATTGCAACAGAACACGAAAGATATTTGACAGAAAAAATTTTCGGCTGTCCTGTAATGGTTTTCAACTATCCAAAAGAAATCAAATCATTCTACATGAAGCTTAACGAAGACGGAAAAACTGTAAAAGCAGTTGACGTTCTCGTTCCTGGAATCGGAGAATTGATTGGCGGTTCAGAACGTGAAGAAGATTACGACAAGCTTCTTGCTGCCTGCAAAGAACGCAATATGGATATGTCAAACTATCAGTGGTATCTTGACCTTCGCCGTTTCGGAACAGTTCCACACTCTGGATTCGGTCTTGGATTTGAACGTCTTATCCGTTATGTAACTGGAATGGAAAACATCCGTGATGTAATTCCTTATCCACGTGCACCAAAACTGGCAGACTTCTAATTATTAAGGACTTCTAACTTAATATAAATACAACTTTATTGTAGAAAACAGCAAAAAAGGTATCGTTAAAAATTAACGGTACCTTTTTTTTGACTTTTAGAAATTTGTATTGTAAAATTACAATAATATGGCTATTAATGAAAATCCTGTTTTTGGACGCAAAATATTTTTCTTAAATCCTCCTTATGCAATTAAAACAACAGTAGTAGAAAAACTGCGTGCTCAGGAATATGAAGCATTTAATATTGAAAACTACAGGATTGCAAAAGACTTGCTTCGAATGAATCAGGATGCTATCTGTTTCATTGATATAGACAGTGAACTTTCTCCAAAAGAATGGTTTAACTTTGTTAAATCGTTTGAAGAAGATGAAGTTCTTTCAACTATCTTTATAGGAATTCTTTCGCAGAAGGTTAAACTTTCTGATAAAAACCAGTTTCTCTTAAAAGCCTCAATTCCTGGCGGCTTTATCATGCTCACAGAAGGACTTGAACGAATCACCGATAAAATTACCCGCATTTGTGAAATCAACGGTTCCAAAGGTCGTCGTCAGTATGTTCGTCTCGACTGCAGAACTGAAGAAGAGGCCACAGTTCATGCAAGCAAAGACGGCAGACTTTATACAATGAAGCTTATCGATATCAGCTCTGTTGGTTTTGCCTGTGCAATTCCTAATAAAGATGCTGACAAATTTGTTGAAAAAGAAGTTGTATCAAGCATTATCATTACGCTCGGAAAGCGAACTATTAACTGCGAAGCGGCAATCTTTGCAATTAAACCGGGAGAAAACTTCTCTACTCTTGTAATGCTTTTGCTTCCATCAACAGCTGCGACTACAAAAAATATGATTCGAAACTTTGTATTCACAACAATGCAGAAAAACATAGACTTGAAAGCTTCTGTCATTATAGAAGATAAAACAGATTATTCTATCGAACCTAAAAATATCGAAAATGATAATTCTTCGAAATTCATTAATGATGAAGCAATCACTGACATTATGAATGCAGAAGATATCAGTGAACTTGAAGACATAGATGAAGTTTTTGTCTGATTTTCGGAAATTAAAAATTCAAACAATATTATTAAAATCCGAAAATTTTTATAATGCCAATTTATTTCTTAAAAGTCGTATTATTTACTAAAAGTCCTTAAATAGTATATAATTACTATAATTTTTTAATTTTACAGGTAAATATATGAGTCGTGAGAAAATTGTAGTTCTTGATTTTGGTTCACAGTACGCACATTTGATTGCAAAACGCTTCAGAATGTTGGGTTATTATTCTGAAATTGCCCTTCCAAGTGCTGATGTTTCAACTTTTGAAAATGTAAAGGGAATTGTTTTCTCAGGCGGACCATCTTCTGTTTACGACGAAAAAGTTCCTGAGTTCAACTCAAAAATCCTCGATTTAGAAGTTCCTATTCTCGGACTCTGTTACGGACATTACATTGTTCAGCAGGGATACAATGGGAAAATCGGAAAAGCCGATGTCGGTGAATTCGGTTTTTCATCTCTTGAATTAAATGACAGTGTAAAATGTCCTCTCTTTAATGGAATTGATAAAGTCCAGCAGGTATGGATGAGTCACCAGGACGGAGTTTTTGAACTCGGTGAGGGTTTTGAAACTGTAGGTTCTACAAAAGACTGTAAATATGCAGCAACACAGAATCTTTCTAAAAAAAGATTTTCACTTCAGTTCCACTGTGAAGTAAAAGACACTCCTTGCGGAAACCAGATTTTTGAAAACTTTGCACAGTACTGTGGAATGTCTCAAAACTGGGATCAGGACACAATACTTCAGGTTATTCTTGAACAGATTAAAACTCAGGCAGAAGGAAAAAATGTTCTTCTCTTCCTTTCTGGTGGAGTTGATTCTACAATTACTTTCGCGCTTCTAAATAAAGCTTTAGGTCAGGACAGAGTTCTCGGTCTTCATATCGACAACGGTTTTATGAGAAAGAATGAATCGAAAAATGTTGATATTGCATACAGAAAATTCGGCTTTGAAAATTTTATCGTAGAAGATGCAAGCGAAAGCTTCTTAAAAGCAATTGCAGGTCTTACTGATCCGCAGAAGAAAAGAATGGCTGTTGGCGAAAACTTTATTACAGTAAGAAATGAAGTTGTTGCTAAACAGCATCTTGATGAAAACAACTGGCTTTTGGCTCAGGGAACTTTGTATCCGGATATTATTGAATCTGGCGGAACTAAAAATTCACACACAATCAAAACACACCATAACCGCGTCCAGGGAATTCAGGACTTAATAGAAAAAGGTTTGATTATTGAACCAATTCGTGATTTGTATAAAGATGAAGTTCGCGTAATCGGAAAGAAACTCGGACTTGATGATGAACTTGTAATGCGTCATCCATTCCCGGGACCTGGACTTTCAATCAACGTTCTCTGTAATGACGGAGAAAGTTGGTCTTCTAAAGATGATGAAGAACTTGCCGGTGCTAAAAAAGAACTCGATGAAATTAAAATTGACATGTTCTGTGCTAACTGTACTGCAGACCTTAAACGCACTGTACTTCCTGTAAGAAGTGTCGGTGTTCAGGGTGACTTCAGAACTTACAGATTCCCTGCCCTTCTTACTTTTAAAGATGAAGGAAATGGCTTCTATCACTTCCCTGGAAAACGTGAAAAAATTGAAGAATGTTCTTCTACAATTACAAATGCTGCAAAATACATCAACCGCACATGTATAAAATTGTACCAGAAACCTTCGGTTAAAGATGAAGACCTTAAATTACAGAAGGGATTCTGTGACAGAAGAAGACTTGACCAGCTTCGCGAAGTTGACAACATTGTTCTGACAGAACTTCATAAATCTGGATGGTACAACAAGATTTTCCAGCATCTTACAATTGATTTACCTTATGCTTCTTCTGAAGATAAAGCAACATTTGTATTACGTCCGGTTATTTCTGAAGACGTAATGACTGCACGTTTTGCAATGCTTCCTCAGGATTTATTAAGCACAATCGTTCACAAAATTGCTGAACTTGATTTTGTTGATGCACTTTATTTTGATGCAACAAACAAGCCACCAGCAACTTTCGGATGGGAATAATTTTTTAGGTCAGTTTATTTAAGATAATTTGAAACTCGTTCTGTAATCAGTGGAATAAGCTGCTTCTTTCTTGAAACAACTCCCTGAAGGTAATATGCATTGTCTTCCTGTTTAGGAAAGTTAATAAACTGTTCAAACTTCGGATCACAATGAATTAGCATGATGCTTGAAAGTGTTGTAATGTCAGTTACCAGAAGACATGAGAACAAAGCTTTGCGGCTTCTGCTTTCAATTTCAAGTTCCTTGATAAATTCGTCTTTACGACCGAGAACTTCTTTAGTGCTTCCAACTTCAATCTGACTTACAGTGTAGACAACTTTACCTTCAGCGTATTCCTTAAGATCCTGACGGACAAGTTCACCTGCATCACGGCCAGAAACGTTGCTTCCTGCAATAAGGATTTCGTTACCGATATCTTTAATATCAAGATCTGTGATGCTTGAAAGATATTCTGCCATTTCTCTGTCAACATTTGTAGTTGTGGCAGACTGAAGAATCAAAGTATCTGACAAAATTCCGCAGAGTAGAAGAGATGCAATGTCTTTAGGAAGCGCAATTTTGTGTTCCTGGAACATTCCTGCAATCTGAGTTGATGTTGAGCCGACTGGACGATTGATAAAGGTAATCGGATTTTTTGTAGGAATTGCACCGATTCTGTGGTGATCAACTACTTCCTGAATCTTGTAATGTTCAACGCCTTCGACAGCCTGAGACATTTCGTTGTGGTCAACGAGAATAACTTCGATGTTTGGTTCTTTCATCAAATCGTGTTCAGAAATCATTCCGATGACTTTATTTTCGTTGTCAACGACAGGAAGATATTTACAGTGTGCCTCTTTGAAAATGTCTTTGATTTTTGAAACTGTATCATTAATGTTTACAGTTTTAATTTCTGTATCTCCTATAAAGCTTACAGGCATTGAATATGCAATAAGCATTGATGTAGGAGCTGTTGAATAAGGACTTACGATTACTGAAACGCCGTTCTTTTCTGCAAGTGATTTAAGTTCTTTATCGATTACACAGTTGCTTGTAGTAATCAGAAGTTTGACTTTGTGCTCGATACAGATTTTATGGATGTCTTTTCTGTCCGAAGCAATCACTACGATATCTTCTGAAGAATGAGCATCAAGTCTTTTTTCGAAAGTTTCAATTGATGATGAAGCAACATGAATTGAAGCTTTGAAAGTATCTTCTGCATTACCTGCAATAAAAATAGGCTGTGCATTAAGTGTCTTTGAGATCAAACTGATTGTTGTCGGAAAGCGGTGTTTCTTTTCTGGGTTGAGAATTGAAAGAACGCCTTTTGCAAAACCTGAATAATGAAGCAAAGAACAGTACTTACCTTCTTTATCTACAACGCTCATTACGCGGTTTTCGTTTTTTTCCATTAAGCCGATAGCTTCCCAGATTGAAGAATTTTCTGCAACGGTTTCAACTTCATTCTGCATGAAGAATTTTACTTTTGGAACAAGGTCTGGAAGATATTCAGGGCGTGGCACGCCGAACTTGTCTAAAATATATGCTGTCTGCGGATTTAAATGTCCTGCGCGGGCAGCTTTGTAATTTTCCATGCCGAGAAGGTTTTTCAATTTTGCATATGCAACTGCAGATACAACTGCATCAGTGTCCGGATTTTTGTGACCAATAATGTAAACTGTCTTTTCCATATAATTAATTCTGCTATAAATAAATTTATTTGTCAAATAACTAACAAACCGCTACTTGAGTCTAAAAACTCCGTCGCTTGTAGAACATGCAAAAAATCCTGCATCGTGTCCTACAACTTCTGTATATTTTTTTTGAACTGAATCAATAAAACTTTCAACTTTATCTTTATGAACAAGAGCAATTGCACAGCCGCCGAAACCTGCACCTGTCATTCTCGCTCCGATACAGCCATCCTGTGCATTTGCAGTATCAGAAAGCGTATCAAGTTCAAGACCAGTAACTTCGTAATCTTCTTTGAGTGATTTATGAGAAGCTCGGAGAAGGTCTCCAAGTTTTTTAAGATCAGATTTTTTCAAAGCTTCAACTGCTTCAAGAACCCTCTGATTTTCTGTTACGCAGTGACGTACTCGTTTTAAGATTACTTCATCCTTGATAACTGATTTTACGCTATCAAACTGTTCAACAGTAAGTGAACACAAGTCAGGCAGATCTTTTGTATTTGTAATCGAAGTTCCTGTTAAAGGAAGTGCTGCAGCTTTTATTTCTGCAAGACCGGCTTCACACTGACTTCTTCTTTCGTTGTATTTTGAATCTGCAAGCTGGCGTTTTTTCTTTGAGTTCATTACTACAAATCTGTAATCACCGAGTTCAAGCGGAACAAAATCGTGCTCAACCTTTGCGCAGTCAAGAAGTTCGGCGGTATTTACTTTAGCTGTTGCAATAATGTACTGGTCCATAATACCGCACTTTACGTTCATAAACTCATGTTCGCTCTGCTGTCCGATTAACGCAATATCTTTTCTTGAAATACCAAAATTAAAAAGTTCAGAAACAGCATAGGCAAAACCACATTCCAAAGCAGAGCTTGAAGAAATACCGCCGGCTGGTGGTATGTTGCTTACTATAAGAACTTCAAAGCCGCATTCGAATTTGTAGCCTCTGCGCTTGATAATTGAAAGAATGCCGTTAAGGTAATTTGCATAATCATTTTCTTTTGCAAACTTAAAATCATCGGTAATATCAAAAGTGTAAGTTCCGGGGAATTTTAAATCGTTGTAAATTATTTTAGAATCCTGTCTTTTTCTGACAGCAACATAAATGTATTTATCAATCGCAGCAGGAAAAACTTTTCCGCCGTTATAATCGATATGTTCACCAATAATATTGATTCTTGCAGGTCCTGCATAAACCTGGACATCTTCGACGCTTCCGCCGTAAAGTTTTACAAACTCCTGTGGGAGTAATTCAGGATTAAAATCTTCAGTCATTTTAGTTCACTCTTAATTTGTTTTTTGTAATAAAATATTTTTTATAATATAAATATAATAATAAAAGCAGGTAATATAAAGAGCTCTTTACACTACCCGCTTTATTTTTTTAAGATCATTTAAGCTTATTTACAGAAGCTTTCAAGAACCTTTTTGTAAATTGCAAGGCCTTCATCAATTTCATCATAAGAAATTGTCAAAGGTGGAAGGAATCTTACGACGTCCTTTCCAGCTGTTGTTGTACAAAGACCTTCTTCAAGACATTTAACTTCGATGTCGAAAGGTTTGATTGATTCATCAATCTGAGTTCCGATCATAAGACCTTTTCCTCTTACTTCTTTTACGATAGGAAGATCCCACGACTTGATGATGTTTCTAATGTAATCACCTTTGTTTACAACTTCTCTAAGGAATTCAGGATTGTTTACAACAGCAAGAACGATTTCTGCCGCTGCGCATGCAAGAGGGTTTCCGGCAAATGTTGACTGGTGGTCACCTGCTACAAATACGTCTTTTGCCTTTCCTCTGAAAAGACATGCACCCATTGGGACTCCCCCTGCAATTCCTTTTGCAAGTGTAACTACTTCTGGTTCAATTCCAAGATCATCGCTTGCAAGGAATGTTCCTGTTCTTCCGATACCTGTCTGAACTTCGTCACACATTACGATTGCACCTGCATCGCGTGCAGCTTTGGCTGCAGCCTGTGCCCATTCTTTATCGATAAGGTTTACGCCGCCTTCTCCCTGAATGCATTCCATAAAGAGAGCTGCAGTTGTATCGTCGAATGCACCTTTAAGGCTTTCGTAATCGTTAGCCTTGATTGTTTTAAATCCTTCTGGATATGGTGCAAAACAGTCAGGGTGGAATTTATCCTGACCAGTTGCTGTAAGTGTTGCAAGTGTTCTTCCGTGGAATGAAGATTCAAGAGTTACGATTGTTTTTCTTTTTTCGCCGCCGTTAAGTGCACCGTATTTTCTTGCAAGTTTGATTGCAGCTTCATTTGCTTCTGCACCTGAGTTTCCAAGATAAAGTCTGTCAAAGCCTGTCTGTTCAAGAAGATCAAGTGAATAGCAGATTCCTACATCACTGAAATAATAATTTGAAATGTGAATCTGTTTTTTTGCCTGTTTTGCAATTGCTTTTATCAATGGTTTGTAGTTATGTCCGAGACAGTTAACTCCAATACCTGCAATAAAGTCGATATATTTTTTATTATTGACATCCCACATTGTAGAGCCTTTAGCTTTTACAAATGTTACATCAAAACTTCCGTAATTATTTACAACTACTCTTTCCATAGTTTATTCTCCATTAAATTTTCAATAAATCATTGTACCGATACCACGGTCACTGAACATTTCTATTAAAAGTGAATGTGGTACACGACCGTCAATAATATGAGTGCGAGGAACTCCACCGTTAAGGGCAGTTTCACAACAGTCAATTTTTGGAATCATTCCGCCTGCGATTACTCCAGTTGCTTTAAGGGAACCGATGGCAGTTCGTTCAATTCGTTTGATTAATGTTGTTGGGTCTTCGATATTACGAAGGATGCCCGGAACGTTTGTAAGCTGAACGAATTTTTCTGCCTTCAATGCAACAGCGATTTTTGCAGCAGCAGTATCTGCATTGATGTTGTAGCGGGCTTTATCACCTGCTTCACCGAGAGCAACTGTAGATACTACAGGAATAAAGTTCTGGTCAAGAAGTGTTGTAAGAATGTCAGGATTTACTTCTGTTACTTCACCAACAAATCCAAGGTCTTTTTCAGTTTTCTTAGCACGCAAAAGTCCTGAGTCAACACCAGAAAGACCGATGGCTTTTCCGCCTTTGTGGAGAAGAATACCGACGATGTCCTTGTTCAACTTTCCTGTTAAAACCATCTGAACGATTTCCATTGTTTCAGCATCTGTATAGCGAAGTCCGTCAACAAACTTTGATTCTTTTCCGACACGTTCGAGCATGTGATTGATTTCTGGACCGCCACCGTGAACGAGTACAACCTTGATTCCGATTGTATTAAGAAGGACAATGTCTTCCATTACAGCCTGTTTGAGTTCTTCGTTGAGCATTGCGTTTCCGCCGTATTTAACTACAACAACTTTTCCAACCCACTGCTTGAAATATGGTAATGTCTGAACAAGTACTTCTGACCACTGTTCAGTTGTCAATGTGCTAACATCTTCTTTATTCATTCTGTTCCTCAGTATTTATACTTGTAAACTACGATCTGTAGTCACCGTTAATTTTAACGTAATCATAAGTGAGGTCACAACCCCATGCCTGACCTTCTGCTTTTCCATCTTCAAGGTTTACAAAGATTTCAATTGCTTCAGAAGACAGAATCTTTTCTGCTTTGTCTTCATCAAAAGAAAGTCCGATACCGTTGTGAATAACTTCAATTGAATCATCGCTGTAAACTGATTCGTTTCCGTTTTCAGTTACTTCAAAATAGCGCTTTCCGTTTTCTTTGCTTGAAAAATAAACGGATGTTTTGTCAGGATTAAATTCAAATCCAGAGTAACCCATTGCACAAAGGATACGGCCGCAGTTTGCATCTTTACCAAACATTGCAGCCTTTACAAGATTTGATCTGATGATCTCTTTTGCAAGCCCTCTGGCAATTGTTACATTCTTTGCACCTTTAACAGTACATTCAACAAGGCGGCTTGCACCTTCTCCGTCAGCTGCAATTTTCATTGCCATGATTTTGTTCAGTGCATTCAAGGCTGCAAGGAAAGCATCGTAGTCTTTTCCTGTGCTTTTGATTTCTTTATTGCCTGCAAGGCCATTTGCCATGATTGTAAGTGTATCATTTGTACTTGTGTCACCGTCAACTGAAACACAGTTGTATGTTCCGAGGATTGATTCGTGCAAAGCTTTATCAAGCATCTTTGAAGAAATAGCACAGTCAGTTGTAATAAAGCCGAGCATTGTTCCCATGTTGATGTGAATCATGCCAGAACCTTTACACATAGTTCCCATTGTTACAATCTTTCCGCCGACTTCAAACTGAACTGCACATTCTTTGTACATTGTGTCAGTTGTCATAATTCCGATTCTTGCTTCTTCATGACCTGCTTTTGAAAGAGCAGCTTTAAGGTTGTCGATGTTTGAAACGATTTTTTCAACAGGAACCTGCTGACCGATAATTCCTGTTGAACAGACGATTACCTGGTCTGCGTTAATTCCCATAGCGTTTGCAGTAACATCAGCCATAGTCTGAGCTACCTTTGCACCTTCTTCGCCAGTACATGCATTTGCATATCCAACGTTTACGATTACGGCTTGAGCTTTTCCTTTTGCAATAACTTTCTGTGTATATTTTACACTTTCTGCTTTTACACGGTTAGAAGTAAAAACGCCTGCAGCGTTACATAATTTTTCAGAATATACGAGAGCTGTGTCATTCTTTTCGCGTCCAGCTTTAATTCCACAGTGATAACCACTTGCTGTAAAACCCTGAGGTGCTGTTACACCACCGTCGATAAATTTAATTTCTGCCATAATAACCCTCCTTTTAGGGTATTCAATATTTATGCAATAAATATACATTTTTATGCATAAATATGCAATATAATTTAAGGGAATTAAATCAGAACTTTAATCCTTCAAAATTCCCAGTCCTTCAAAATTCCTGGTTAGTTGAATATAAACCCAATAACTGATAAGATAAATAAAATCTTTTCAGGAATAAATATGGATAAAAATACAACAAAAGCAATAGAAAAAGATGACGAAAACTGGGATCTTATTCTCCAGCCAAAAGTTCGCACTTTAGATTCAAAGCATATTCGTGAATTAATCAGCTACCGCGACCTTATTCTTCTTTTTATCAAACGTGACTTTACAACTCAGTATAAACAGACTATACTCGGACCTCTATGGTATCTAGTTCAGCCTCTTGTAACAACTGTCTGTTATACATTCGTTTTCGGAAAACTTGCTAACATCGGAACAGATGAAGTTCCTTACATGCTTTTCTATTTTGCAGGAACAATGCTCTGGACATATTTTACAGGCGTATTAAATTCTGCTGCAGGTATTTTTTCTTCCAACTCAGGAATTTTCAGTAAAGTTTATTTTCCTCGACTTACAGTTCCGATTTCGACAACTGTCGGACAGATGATTAAACTTGCACTTCAGTTCATGTGTCTTTTAGTTTTCTATTTTTATTTTATCTTTAAAGGTGCTCCAGTTCATCCGTCATGGAAAGTTTGTCTGTTCCCACTTCTTGTATTGTGGATTGGCTTTCTCGGATGCGGCTTGGGAATGATTGTTTCATCTCTTACAACAAAGTACCGTGACTTGAACCAGCTTTTAGGCTTTGGTCTTTCGCTTGCAATGTATGCAACACCGATTGTTTACCCTCTTTCTCAGGCTCCTGAAAAATTCCAGTGGTTCTTCTACATCAATCCGATGAGTGCTCCTATTGAACTTTTCAGAATCTGGTTCTACGGTGCAGGTCATGTACCTGTTACAATGACATTAATAAGCCTTGCAGTAACCGGACTTTGTTTCTTCTTCGGTCTTATTCTTTTCAACAAAAACGAAAGAACTTTCGTAGACGTAATCTAATATTTAAACAATTTGAGTCTGCAGTTTTTGCAGACTCTTTTTTTATGAGGAATTTTTATGGCCTTCAAATATTTTCTTGCAAATCTGCCTTTTGAATTCAGCACAGATTTTTGTGCAGCAGTAAATAAAAAATTAAAACTCCGCCCTTCAAGCTCACCATTTCTTGCAGGTGATACATACCGCAAACTTGCAGACTTTCTTTATGATGATACATACCTTTGTTCAGCTGAAGAAATCAACTGTTTTAAAAAATCTAAAGTTGATTCAAGCCGTGCCCATCCTTTAGTGTTTGTAAGCTCATGGAAACTTGAAGGCTTTGCAGAAAATGTACTTTCAAAAATTTCAATTCCGTTTGTATTAATTACTCATCAGGGCGATGTAAATATCAAAACTGATTTTCACAAATCAATTCTTGCAAACAAAAACCTTCTTCACTGGTTTGCACAGAACTGTGAACTTACAGGAAAGAAAATCACACCGCTTCCAATCGGACTTGAAGACAGATGGCGTCACAATGCAGGCGCTGTTGCAGATTTCAAAAAATCAAAATATAAGAATAACCCTAAAGAATCGAAAATTCTTTTCGGCTTTTCAATCTGTACAAATCCTGAAAGCCGCACACCATGTTTTCTTGCATTAAGCAAAAATCCAAATGCACAGCAGATTTACCGTGCACCTTCAGCTCATCTTTACAGAAGAAAACTTTCAATGTATAAGTTTGTTGCAAGCCCTGCAGGTAACGGCTTAGACTGTCACCGCACCTGGGAAGCAATTTACCTTGGAGTTGTTCCGATTGTTGAAAACAATGCTATGAATAAATCCTTCAAAAAGCTCGGACTTCCGATGATTCTTATCGATAAAGAAAAATGGTCTGATCTTTCAAAGTGGACTCCAGAAACAATGGAAAAGAAGTTTACAGCTGAATGGGAAAAAGCAGATCTTTCTTCAATGTGGATTGATTTCTGGCAGAAGGAATTTGACAAATACCTTAAATAGTTTTAAAAGCTAATCAGTTTTAATACCTTTACCAGTTTTATAAAATAAAAAAAAGACACGGCTCAATGAAGTACACTTCACAAACCGTGTCTTTTTATATATTAACTGCAGTTTCTTTTATCAGCAAATTTCCATGATCCAGCCTTCTGGAGCTTCGATACGTCCCATCTGGATTCCAGTGAGTGTATCATAGAGCTTCTGAAGAACAGGTCCGAATTTTTCCATTCCGCTAGGAAGGCAGATTTCTGTTCCGTGATCAACAATTTTTCCAATTGGAGAAATAACTGCTGCTGTTCCACAAAGACCACATTCAGAGAAATCTTTCAATTCGTTTTTGTTGATTCTTCTTTCTTCAACTTCCATGTTGAGATAATTTTTTGCAACATCTACAAGTGAACGTCTTGTAATTGAAGGAAGAATGCTGTCTGATTTTGGAGTAATCAATTTCTTTCCGTCTTTTGAAACGAAGAGAATGTTTGCTCCACCAGTTTCTTCGATATATGTATGTGTTTCAGGATCAAGGTAAATGTTTTCTGCATAACCTTCTTTGTGTGCATCCTGAATGTTGTGAAGACTCATTGCATAGTTAAGACCAGCTTTGATGTTTCCAGTTCCATGAGGAGCAGCACGGTCACGGTCAGAAATACGAACTGTTATAGGTTTTGCACCGCCTTTGAAGTATGGCCCAACTGGAGTTCCGAAAAGTCTGAACTGATATTCTTCGGCAGGTTTTACACCGATTACTGAACTTGAACCGAACATATATGGGCGAAGATAAAGTGTTGCACCGCTTCCATATGGTGGAACCCATGATGCATTTGCTTTTACAACCTGTTTAACAGCTTCAAGGAACATTTCCTTTGGTAATACAGGCATTTCAAGACCTTCACAAGATGTTGCCAAACGTTCAGCGTTTAAGTCCGGACGGAAAGTAACAATCTTGCCCTGTTCTGTAGTATATGCTTTAAGACCTTCAAAACATGTCTGGGCATACTGAAGAACACCGGCACATTCAGAAATTGTGACTGTTGCATCGTCAATAAGCGCACCGTTATCCCATGCACCATTCTTAAAATTTGCAACATAACGTTTGTCTGTTTTTACGTAGCCGAATCCTAAACTACCCCAATCAAGATTTTGTTTTTCCATTTTAAATTTTCCTCCCGCTCACATAGAGCGTATTTCAACTTTAAATCATTATACCAAATTTTTGGAATTTTACAATAAATTAAAAGTTTAAAAATAAAAAAGTTATTCAATCCTTTTTAAGTATTTTCGCTGGAATTTTGACAGATTGATAAGGCAGTAATATAATTCAAATATGAAGAAAACTAAAAGAATCGGACTTCTTATAAACGACTCGTATTCTGATTACGAACTTGAACTGACACAGGGAGTTCTTGACTGCTGCAACGATAACGGATATTCATTACTTGTATTTCCAATTGAGGAACTGAATACTAATTATTCTCCATTCTCTTACCAGAAAAGATCAATTACTTCCTTTGCGACAGAAAACAATATTGACGGTCTTGTAATGGCCAGTGCCGTTCTTGGAAACTTTGTTTCAAAGTCTGAACTTTTTAACTACCTGCTTGAACATTTTAGCGTTCCTAAAGTAAGCATTGGTATTGATGTTCCTGGAGTCACCAGTGTTTTAGTAGACCCAAAGGAAGGTTTTAAATCTCTGATTGAGGATTTAATCGTTCATCACGGCTGTAAAAACTTTGCTCTTATTGACGTTATGGAAGGAAATGTTGACGGCCAGGAACGAAAGCAGATTTTCCTTGATACTCTTAAAGAACACAACATTGATTTTAATTTTGAAAATGTTATGACCGGTCGTTTTACATACGACTCGGCAAAAGATGCTATTGATAATTTCTATAACAAAAAAGGTCATTTTGATTTTGATGCTGTTGTTTCATTAAATGACGACATGGCTTTTGCCTGTATTGACTTCTGTAAATATCACTCCATTCTTATTCCTGAAGAAATTAAAATTGTCGGATTTGATGATGCACAGCGCTCTTCTTATGAACTTCCACGCCTTTCAAGTATTAACCAGCAGATTACAAGTCAGGGATACAAGGCAACAGAGGCTTTGATTAAAATAATCAACGGCGAATCAGTTCCTGAAAAAATTATTATTCCGACACAGGCAAGATTCAGACAGACCTGTGGCTGTGTTGATACTTCAAACACTTACATTAACTACATTGACGTTACAAAAGTAAAACATTTTTTTGATCCTGAAAAAAGCACCTCAAAGATGTCTGAATGGCTGATTAAAAAACCTCAGGTAGAAAAACTTAAATACCTTAACTCCTCCCTTCAGGTTAAGATAGACATAAACCAGCTTCGAAAAGATTATGTTACAAGCATCCGTAATTTTGATGTTCATGCGGCTGCTCTTGTTCTTTACGAAAATCCTGTTTCAATGCCTGAATGTTTTTACGACTTTCCTATTCCGGATAAAGCATATCTTGTTTCTGCCTTTGATGATGACAACGGATATTTTATGCATGAAAACGATCCGTTCATTCCGTTTAATCCGCAGAAGACAATGCTTCCTGGACTGTTCTTTTCTAAATCGAAAAAGCGTCAGTATATTTATCCGATAACTGATGCAAATTTACAGTTTGGATACATGATTTATTCCTTCGGCTCATATGATGAAATGATTTACAGCTTCATGAATTCAATTTATTCGAGACTTATTTCTTCAACTCATGAAACTATCCGTCTTGAAAAAGAACGTCAGAAACTTGAAGAAAAGAATAAATCACTCAATGTTATTTCAACAACAGATGAAATGACAGGCCTTCTTAACCGAAGAGGTTTTCAGACATTTGGACAGCAGGCAATCGATCTTGCGCTTAGAATCAAAAGCTTCGGCCTTGTTGTATTCGGCGATATGGACGGTTTGAAGTTTATTAACGATACATATGGACATGAAATGGGCGACATTGCTATTAAAGCAGAAGCTGCAATTCTTAGATCAAGTTTCAGAACTTCTGACATTGTCGGCCGATTAGGCGGAGATGAATTTGCAATTGTTTCTCCAGGCCTGAGCGTAAATAATTTTCAGCGCATCCAGAAATCAATAAAGGATAAATGTGACAAATATAACAGGACATCCGGTCATCCGTTCACATTATCAATCAGTATCGGCTACGCTGATTTTAATCAGGAAAATTATTATCTTTATGACATTCTTTCTAAAGCAGACGTACTTCTTTATGAAGAAAAGAAAAACAAGAAAAACTCAAGAAGATAAAAATTTATATTAAATCTGCAATTTTTATTTGCACATAATTTTCATGATTTCAAGTTTTCCTTCGAGAGTAATTTTTTCTCCAGGACTTACTGCAATAATATCTTCAGCCTTAAGCTGCTGGATTTTTCCGTCTCTGTCTTTAACTGTTCCTTCACCTGAAATAACGAAGATTAACTGCCAATCAGAAGGTTGATTTTTTCCGACACTTGCCATCATGCTGTATCCACCCGATACAGGAATCTTTTTAAGTGAAAAATAATTGCATTCGAATTCATTTTCAAACGGAGAAATCGGACGAAGATTATCTTCTTTGATTACATCGAGACCTTTTTCAATGTGAACTTCGCGCGGACGTCCCCAGTCGTAAAGTCTGTAGGTTAAATCACAAGACTGCTGAACTTCAAGAAGACGAAGACCGCCTCCAATTGCATGAACAGTTCCAGACGGAATAAAAATAAAGTCACCTTTTTTTACAGATACATTGTTAAGATATTTTTCAAGTGTATTATTTTTAATCGCAGAAGCAAGTTCTTCTTTCGAATAATCCTTACCAGAATCATTTTTAAGACCAAAAACAAGTTTAGCATCCGGTTCTGCATCAAGCACATACCAGCATTCAGTCTTACCGCGGTTTCCCTCACCTTCAAGACGAACTGCATCATTGTCATCAGGATGAACCTGAACTGAAAGTGATTCATTAGCCTGAATAACTTTTACAAGCAAAGGATATTCACTGCCGCACTGGCCCAGAAAATCTTTATGAGCAGCTACAGGATGAACTGAGGCAATCCAGTTTTCGTATCCCCAGACTTTATCTGATCTGATTGGATCTAATTTAAGCATTTATAATTTCCTAAAAAAAAGCCGGACTATTTAAGCCCGACTTTGAATATTTATTTTTCCCAAAGTTTAGCAGGATAATAACCAGAATTGATTTTATTGATAATTTCCTGTTTAACAATTTCACGGTCTTCAGGATAAGTCATACCGAACCAGCTTTCTGTTGAAGTAAAGAACTTAATTTTTCCTTCGCCGTTTTTTACGATATCACTTGCGGCAACAGGAAGAAGTGCTTCCTGCTTTTCTGTATAAAGGCCCTCTTTTCTGAAATTTTCCCAGTATTCATGAAAGCCTTCGAAAGCCTTTGGTGTAAATCCGAAAAGATTCATGCTGACCCATTCTTTTCCGGTCATAGAAACTTTACCGCCATCGATTTCGCTTACGATGCCGTTTCCTTCGTAACTGATTTTTGTATTTTCAACAATTGAATCAAGGTATCCGTTTTTTACAGTACAGACACCGCGAGAAACAGAACCGCTTTTGCTCATTGTATTTCCGAGAACATAACCTACCATTGCATGTTCTGTGCAGTCATTAGCAACACCAGAAAGATAATTTCCTAATGTCGCAAAAGCTTCACGACCATAATAGTCATCAGAATTGATTACAGCAAATGGTGACTTGATTTTTTCTTCAGCACACAAAACGGCATGAATTGTTCCCCATGGCTTTTTACGTTCAGAAGTTTTTGCAATTTCATCTTGAGTTAAAAGACTTTCTCTTGACTGGAAGACATACTCAGCATCAAAGTTAGCTGCAATTCTGTCAAAAAGTTTTGCCCTGAAATCTGCTTCAATATCTTTACGGATGATGAAAACTACGTTTCCAAATCCACTCTTTTTTGCATCAAAGTTAGCGAAGTCAAGAAGACATTCACCATTCTGTCCTACAGCATCAATCTGTTTAACTCCTCCATAACGGCTTCCCATTCCGGCTGCAAGAACTAAAAGTGTTGGTTTCATAATAACCTCTTTAATTGTTTATTTATTGTAATTATAGCACAAAAAACATCTTTAATGAACTACATTTTCGTATTTACTTGCATTCCCGCAACGCTGCTTAAATCAAGCTGTTTTTTTAATACGGGGAACGCTGGAAATACTGTTCATGATTAAAAAACAATTCATCGCCGGTTTTGTTACGGTTGTCAAAAGTTCTGTATTTATGAGGTGTCATGCCTTTGTATTTTTTGAAAGTCTTGATGAAATAACTGAAATCATTAAAACCGCACTGGTAAGAAATATCAATGAGACTTTCTTCACTGGAACGAAGCAGCGTACAGGCCTGATCTATTCTGTAAGCATTTAAATATTCAACTGGTGTTCTGTGTGTAACTTCCCTGAAAATACGACAGAAATATTTTGGACTCATCGAAGCAATATCAGCCATTTGATCAAGAGTCAGCGGCTTGCTGAAATTTTGAGAAATCATGTTCAGTACAGCTTTCATCTGTTCGGTGCGGTTAGTATTTTTGTCGAGAACCTTTTCATCTTCTGAATATATTTTATTCTGCTGGATATAACCAAACAGGCAGAGTAATTTTCCTACTGTAAAAAGTTCATAACCAGAAGCTTTTTCTTTCATGAGTAAGAAAATGGAATCAATCTCAGTCCTGATATTTTGATTATCTATTCTCAAGGGCTTATTTAAAATTACACGGTGTTCAGCAATGTCGTTTAAGAAAGAATCCTGTGCAAAATTTTTGAAACGAAGAAGGTTAAAATCAAATACAAGAGATTCGTATTTTGCGTTTTCAAGTTTCTCGTCATCGCCGTGAAGAACTCCGTCCTGGATAATGCAGTATTCGTTTTGATGAAGTTCAACTTTTTCACCACCCCAGACCATTTTATAAGTTCCTTCAATCACATGAATAAACTCATACTCCCTGTGCCAGTGAACAGGAAGGTTGTAAAGAGAATCTGAGGTATTATTCCAGTAATATTGAATCGGAAAAAAAGCATTTCCGCGCTGGGCAATTTCTTCTTTTTTCGTATCAAGCATACTTTTATTATATTACTATTATCTAAATTAACAAGAAAATTGTGAATTTTATTATATTTATTCATACAAAATAGCAAGATTTTTGGCTTTTATAATACTATAATTTTATTATCAAGTTAAAGCGTAATTTACAGGAGTATAAAAATGATACAAAAATACAATTTTGGAAAACCTTTCAAAACAGAATCAACAGTTGTTGATGTCGAAAATTCACACGGAAAAATTCCGTTCGGAAAAATCAGTTCCGGAAAAACCTTTGAATGGAATTATAAACTTAAAGACTCTGATATTGTATACGGCTTAGGTGAGACAATGCGCGGAATGAACCTGCGCGGAGGATTGTTTACAAGCTGGTGTCTTGATCAGCCACATCAGAATGAATGTACTCCTAGCCTCTATGGTGCACATAACTTTGTAATTATTTTCGGTAAAGAAACTTTTGGAATCTTCTTTGATTACCCGGGCGAAATCACTTTCGACATCGGTTTTACTGAATGTGATTATTTCAAAGTAACGGCAGAAAAGAAAAGCCTTAACATTTATGTAATAACTCCTGATTCAGACAAACTTCAATTGCAGCAAATTGTTCACTCGTTCAGGGAACTTACAGGAGCAAATTACATTCCTCCAAAATGGGCATTTGGTTTTAACCAGAGCCGCTGGGGTTATAAATGTAAAAAGGATATTGATGACGTAATCAAGAATTATAAAAAACATAACTTTCCTCTCGACAGCATTTGTCTTGACATCGACTATATGGAAGATTACAAAGACTTTACTGTAGATCAAAAAAAATTTCCTGATTTTTCTAAATACAACAAATCACTTTTGAAAAACGGAATCAGACTTGTTCCGATTATTGATGCAGGCGTAAAAAAACTTGACGGATATTCTGTATATGAAAAAGGACTTCCTTTCTTCTGTAAAGAAAAAAATGGAAAACCATTTATTGCAGGTGTCTGGCCTGGTGATTCATGCTTTGTTGATTTTCTAAATCCTGAAGGAAGAAATTTTTTTGGTTCTCAATACAAAACACTTACCGACCAGGGAATTGAAGGTTTCTGGAATGACATGAATGAACCAGCAACATTCTATTCAAAGCAGGGACTTGAAAAAGCCTTTAAAGCACTTGATGAAGCAAAACATAAAAATTTAGATATAAACGGCTTTTTTGAATTTACTGCAATTCCAGATTCTGTATGCAACAGTAAAGAAGATACAGATTTATTTTTTCACAAAGTATCAAAAGCAGATGCAGGCGACTTTGCAGAAACAAAGCCTGACAAAGACGGAAATGTTTTAGTAAGACACAGAAATGTTCATAACCTTTTTGGCTGCAATATGACAAGAAGTGCTTATGAAAACTTTTTAAAAACACATCCAGATAAAAGAATCCTGATGTATTCAAGAAGTTCGTTTATCGGCTCGCATCGCTACGGAGGAATCTGGACAGGTGACAATCATTCTTACTGGTCCAACATTCTTCTAAGCCTTCACATGATGGCTGGCCTTAACATGACAGGCTTTTTGTATACCGGAAGTGATATCGGCGGCTTTCTCGGAAACCCAAGCCGGGACTTGATGCTCCGATGGCTTTCATTTGCAGTATTTACTCCCCTTTGCAGAAATCACAGTGCAAAGGATAAACGATTTCAGGAATTTTACAGATTTGAAAACGTACAGGATTTTAAAAGCATGATGGACTTACGATATTCCCTTATTCCATACCTTTACAGCGAATTTGTAAAAGCAAGCGTAAAGAAAGAAATGTACTTCAGACCTTTATCCTTTGATTATGAAACTGACAAAAGAGCCTGTAATATTGAAGATCAGATTATGCTTGGAGATGCTTTAATGGTTGCACCTGTTTATGTTCAGAATGCCTCAGGCCGTTATGTCTATCTTCCAGAAAATATGGTTATGATTGAATGGAACGGATCGAAAATCGTAAATGAAAAGCTTATGACAAAGGGTGATCATTATATAAATGTTCCGCTTAATTCTGTAATTTTCTTCATAAAAGAAAATCATATTGTACCGTTTGCAAAACCTGCCTTGAATACAAAAGACATTAAGACAGACAAACTTAAGCTTGTAGGAATTGCTCCAAAAGGAACCTCATACGAACTTTACGAGGATGACGGATTTACAACTGATATTTCTCTTTCAAAAAATATCAGGATTATAAAAAAATAACCTGTCAGTTTATTGACAGGTTATTATCAGATTATAGAAAGTTTAATGACCATATTGCTCACAAGTAATATGGTCAGATATTTCTTCCGTACAAGTCAGAAAGGAATTTTAATTCTGCAGCTTTTTCATCAGTAAGGAGATTTGTATCAAAACGCCATTTCCAGTTTTTACCAACAGTACTTGGTTCGTTCATTCTTCCTTCTGTACCGATTGCAAATAAATCCTGCACCGGAAAAACTGCCATATTGGCAGATGACGCCATTGCAGCTTTAATAAGAAGCGGACAAAGTTCCTTATCATTACTCAAAGCCCGCGCCTCAGCATCTGACATAACTTTGCCCGTAACGTACTGAGCAACAAGGCGCACCTGTTCATCTGATGAGGAATCAAGCCAGCCCTGCATTGTTTCGTTATCGTGAGTTCCTGTGTAAACAATACAGTTCTGGTTGTACATATGAGGAAGGAATGCATTAACCATTCCATTATTCGAAGCTTCTTCAGGACTGAAGGCAAACTGTAAAACTTTCATTCCAGGGAAATTAAAATCATCACGAAGTTTTGCAACGCCGTCAGTAATTACGCCAAGGTCTTCTGCAATAAGAGGAAGTTTTCCAAGCTGCTTATTAATTGCTTCAAAAAGACAATGATCAGGACCTGGAATCCATTCTCCGTTTACTGCAGTTTCATCACCAAACGGAATTGACCAGTAAGCTTCAAAACCTCTAAAGTGATCAATACGAATAAAGTCAACAAGATTAAGCATATGTGAAATACGGTTAACCCACCAGCTGTACTTTGTTTTCTTCATTGCATCCCAGTCGTACAAAGGATTTCCCCATAGCTGACCTGTAGCACTGAAATAATCAGGCGGAACACCAGCAACAGCTTTTGGAATTCCTTTTTCGTCAAGCTGGAACAGTTTCTGATTTGACCAAACATCTGATGAATCTGCCGCAACAAAAATCGGAATATCACCAATGATCGAAATAGCTTTTTTGTTTGCATATTCTTTAAGTTTAATCCACTGATCAAAGAAAAAGAATTGAATTACTTTTATTACTTCGATTTCATCTTTATGTTCTTTATTCCATTTTGACAAAGCAGAATTTTTGCACGAACTTAATTCTTCAGGCCAGTAATTAAACCAGACTGTTTTAATTCCGGAAAGATTTTCATCCTGTGCTTTTTTATCATAAACAGCTTTTATTGACATAAAAGACGCATAATTATCAAGCCACGAAGCATTGTCTTTTTTGAATTTTTCATAACAAGCACGATCTTCATCTGAACAGTTATCTAAAAACCATTGTGCACTTTTATTAAGAACAGGAAGCTTCCACCACACAACACTTCCAAAATCAACAGGACCTTCATTTTTAATATAATCAGGAGGTGTTATAAGATCAGCGGAAGTTCTTTTATCCCTTACAAGAAAATCAAGATCAATCATCAATGGATTTCCGGCAAATGTACTAAAGGATGCATAAGGGGAATCTCCATAACCTGTAGGTCCGAGTGGAAGGATCTGCCACAATGACTGACCGGCTTTTTCAAGCCAGTCAACGAATTTGAATGCTTTTTCACCGATTGTTCCGATTCCGTTAACTCCTGAAAAAGAAGTTGGATGCATTAAAATTCCGCTTACTCTGTTAGTTTTCATAATTTATAATTCCCCTGTTATTAATTCAAATTCTAATTTACAAGATTAGTAAATAATGCATGTGCATTTATACCATTTATAAATGTACCGTCTTTATAAATTAAAAGAGTATTATCACGTCCGCCTTCAAGGTGACGCGATGTAATTCCGTGTTTGATAGAAATATCTGCTTCAAGCAATGCTGAAGCATGATCGCAAAGGCGGACAAGTTTTCCGTCAACAGGACTGTATTCATCACTATTATATTTTGCATTCAAATCTTCAAAACTTACATGCTGAATTTTACCGTCAATTTTTACCCTGTTTTCAAATTCATCACTTGTAAAATACATAAGTTCATCAGCGTAAAAATCTTCCATAAGTGGAACAAGTTCTTTATTTACAATTTCATCTTCGATATGTTTAACAATCTGCGGAAGTTCATCTGTCGCCTGTTTTACAGGGCTGATAATATCACGGGTTACAGCTTCTGGAAGGTCATGAAACAAGCCGCTGAAAAAGTTATTGAAGATACGTTTTTCACAGAGTTTTGTATCATACTGGCTGCTTAAAAGAAGACTTAATATTGCAACAAAATAACTATGGCCAAGAACACTTGTATTCGGAATTCGCGGAGTCTGATTCCAGCGGCGCTGAAAACGAAGCTGTTCAATTTTTAAAAGGAATTCGAAAGGACGCTGTTTTGTTGTAAGTAACTGAAGCCCTCTCAAATCAAGATATTTCTGAATGTCGTGATTTAATTCCTGTTCAATTTTTGAAAGGCGAACGTATTCATTAACGCTCTTGATAATTTCAAGTTCGCGCATTGTTGAATATTTTCTTGCAGCACCATAAACATGAAAAGTAAGTTTATCTTCTTCAGGTACTGGAATTGAACCGGCTTTCTGCCCTACATAAATTGTAAATTTTCTGTACAGGTCGTCATCGTCAATCATTCCTCTGTACTGATTCAAAACCCATTCATTCAGGCGCATGTACTCTTCAGGATATTCCGATTTAATCAAAGCCTGAACAGGTGCCTTAATGTCACAAAGTGCAATTTTAATCAAAAGATCAAAAAAAGAAGCATTTGTCATCCAGGTCCAGTTTATTTTTTTTCCGGCATTTTCTTCGAACTTACCAATGATGTAAGCAAGAACCATTTTTTCTGCCGCTTTATCCATTTCAATAATATCAAACGGACGGATAAGATCATTCCAGCGTTCAATTGAAAATGCTTCAAATATTTTCAAAACAAGATTTTTATTTAACATAGCTATTACAGATTATAGTAAAAAATGAGATTTTAATCTTTAAGAATGAGAAAAAAAGGAATTAATTGCTCTTACCAGATTTCTGGTCAGCTTCCATAAGTTTTTTCCAGGTAATTGCCTTTTTCTTGATTTCTTCAGCTTCATCAGAGCTTCCGAGGGCAACTTCAATTCGTCTTAAAGCAAGAAGGAAGTTAATACCTGCATTGATATCATCAATACGTCTTGTTGAAAGTTCGTAACGGTCACGATATGCAGTTGCAGAGTTTTCAACAAGCTTTTTTACAAGTCTTACATAAAGAACAGTTGCTTCATAATCAGCAGAGTTTGGATCAAAATAATCCTTAACTGCAGACTTCATATCAAGCATGTTTTTCGCAACAACAGCAAAACGTCCCTGAAGTTCAACAAAAGACCATTTCCATTTACTGTTATCGCCAAAGCCGTCAATTACCATCTGAATTGCAAGCCCAAGTTTCTGACAAAGCTGATATCTTTTCTGAATCGGAGTATTTGAAATAGAAGCAAGCTGGTTAGAAAGTTCTGAATATGCAATATTAATTGAATTAGTTACAATTTCTTCAAGGTAAATGATTGATTTATAAAGAACCTTACGGGCATCGTTTAACGCATCATTGTTTTTTAATCCAAGAATCTTCAAGGAACTTCCATTAATGGCAATGTAAAGAGTTGCAACATAGATCATTTCTTCAGCAAGAAGAAGTTTCTGATATTCAACACCTACAGAATTACCTTTAATTACAGTAAGCATGTTTTTTTCTTTTTCGAGACATTCATTAATACGTGCTTTATAAGCTTCTGCTTCAGTATTAAACTGCTGTCTTGCATCATCTGTAATCTTTGCCATTTTATTCCTCTCAAATCAAGTATACCACATTTGATGAAATCAAGCGAATTTTTCAAGCATTGAACGGGCATGTTCAAGCGATTCTGCGCTTGTTGCATCTCCTGAAAGCATACGGGCAATTTCACAAACTCTGGCCTCGCCTTCAATCGCTTTAACCGAAGTGCTCGTCATATCATTTGTGACACCTTTCTGTATCTTAATCTGATTATCGGCATAAACTGCAATACTCGCTAGATGTGTAATACAGAAAATCTGACGGTTTTTAGCGAGATTTTTTATGTGGCTTCCTACGCTTACCGCAACTTCGCCACCGATACCGGTATCAATTTCGTCAAAAATCATTGTCGGAACTCCGTCACTTGACGCAAATACAGTCTTAAGTGCAAGCATAACACGGCTAAGTTCACCGCCGGAGGCAATTTTAGCAAGTGGAAGCAAAGGAGAGCCCGGATTTGCACTGATAAGGAATTCAATATTATCAAGACCATAAGGTCCGCACTTCTGAACAACTTCTGTACCAGGTTTTTCCTGAATGCTTACGGCAAATTTTGTGCCTTTCATTCCGAGTGTTGAAAGGATTGCTTCTACACTAGAGGCCATTTTTGAACTTGCTTCGACACGTTTGCAAGAAAGCTCTTTTGCGGCTTTATATACAACTTTTTCAAGTTCAGAAACTTCTTTAGTCAAAGCTTCAATATTGGCAGAGGAATTTTCAAGTGCATACAATTCGTTCTGAGCATTATCAAAATAAGCAAAAACTTCTTTTAACGGTGCATTAATATTTGAAGCATATTTTTTCTTTAAATTATAAATCAGGCTTAAACGTTCCTGTACAAATGCAAGTCGTTCAGGATCAAAAACCAGCGTTCTTGCATAGCTTTTAACTTCTTCAGAAAGATCTGACATCTCATAAAAAACATTTTCAATTCGAGAATCAATATCTTTAAGGGAACTGTCGAGACTGAAAGCTTTTTCTGATGAAGACCTGAGCTTTTTGCAAAGATCAACCATTCCGTATCCGTCATTTCCACTTAAAATTCCAGAAATTGTTTCAACTTCGGTAAACAGTTTTTCAAAGGAACTTAACTTTGCCTGTTCAGCTTCAAGTTCTTTATCTTCATTTTCTTTCAGTTTTGCTTCTTCAATTTCTTTAACGGCAAAATTAAGAAGATCAATTTTCTGATTTTTTTCTTTATCAGAAGTATTCATTGCAGAAAGTGTCTTTCTTTTTTCAACAAGTTTTGAATAAAGCTCAGTAAATTCTGCGACCTTTGCAGTAATACCAGCATAGCTGTCGAGGAACTTTCTGTGTTCAGTAACTTTCATCAGTGACTGATGTTCATGCTGACCATGAATGTCTACAAGGAAAAAACAGAAAGCCTGAAGGTCTGCTCTTGTAACTGGAGTTCCACTGATCCAGGCAGCAGTTTTTCCGTTGTCGCGCACATAACGGCGGATAATAACTCTGTCGTCTTCTGCTTCAATTCCGTGAACAGAAAGCCACTGGCGTGCAGTCTTAGGCTCTGTATCTTCATCCTTTAACGGAATGTTATCAAGCTCATTTACAGGAGGCAAAAGGAATGTTCCGGTAACACTGGCTTCTGACTGACCGCTTCTGATCTGATCAACGCTTGCCTTTCCGCCAAGCAAAAATGACAAGGCACCGATGAGAATAGATTTACCGGCACCAGTTTCTCCTGAAAGAACTGTAAAGCCTTTATTGAATTCTATATTTACACTGTCTATTAAAGCAAAATTTTTAATTGAAAGATCTTCAAGCATGAGGTCCTCCAGACCAGTTTAACTTAAATCTCAAGGCATTGTAAAAAGTTTCTTTTGACGTTCCTGCAAGCAATGCAGGTTTATCAAGTCGGGTAATTTTTACAATGTCATCTTCAAACAGTTCATATGGCATCTGACCGTCAACAGTCAGGTTAACGCATTTTTCTCTTGAAGGAATTATACGAATTGAAAGTTCAGAATTTGCATTAATTACTAAAGGTCTCATCGAAAGTGAAAATGCGTTGATCGGTGTTAATACAATTGCATCAAGTTCAGGATCGACAATCGGTCCGCCTGCAGAAACAGAATAAGCAGTAGAACCAGTTGAAGAAGCTGCAATAATTCCATCAGCCCTGCACTGTCCGAGTGAAATTCCGTTACAGGCAAGATCAAGACTTATTGCACGTGCAGCGCTTTTTGAACATACAACAATGTCATTAAGTCCGCAGCCAGCAATTATTTCTTTTCCATCCCTCACTACTGAATAAGCAAGCAGGCTTCTTTTTTCGATTACCATTTTTTTATTCAGATAAAGGTCAAGCGAAACTTTCCATTCATTTTTCTGTACACCGGCAATAAAACCAAACTCACCAAGGTTAACAGGAAAAACAGGAATTCCTAAAGACGCACATCCACGGCATGCAAAAAGTACAGTTCCGTCACCACCCAATGAAATAACAAAATCATAACCTGTAAAAGGATAAATATCAGAAAAGCCATTGAATTCTAAAAGCGATGAAAAAATATTTTTTTCTTTAAGATATTTCTGGATATCTTTCGCAAGTTCCTGAGACTCTTCTTTATAAGTGTTATATACAATAAGGCAGTTATCCATAGTTTTTATTATGGAAGTGTTCCAAGAATTTTTGAGATCTTGTCAATCTGAGATCTTGTCAATCTTGGATACAATGGGAACAAAGCAGTTCTTAAATACAATGATTTAGCACTTTTACATGCTGAATAATCATAAGGAAGTTTATCTTCTTCAAGAAGATTTTCCTTCATCTTTTCAAGAACTCCGATTACAGAATCAGCAAAGGCACTTGAAATTTCAATATCCTTTTTAGAAACATACTGTTTAACTTCTTTGAAACCACTGTTAAGGATTACAGGGAAAGAATAAGCTGTTGAACCGTATTCCATATCACGGACAAAAGTTTTATTTTTTCCAACCATTATTGAACGGTTATATAATGCAAAAATTTCTTTACGAAGATTTTCGTTACGTTTAAATTCCTTGAACTGAACGAGAGCAAGAGCTGCGTTAATATCAGGAAGCATCTGAATACCTGTTGTATTGTCAGCAAGCTGTTTTAATACAGGCCATTCCTTTCTTCCCGGACTCATTACAATCGCGCCGCCGCCAGCTGTAATAACATCATGTTCTTCAAGGGCACAGATTGAGAAAATACCAAAAGTTCCGGCTTTCTTTCCTTTAACTTCATCAGATGCATTTTCATCTTTCTTAGCCTGCTGTGCTGTATCAGGAGCTGGTGGCTCAACAATCATTGCGCCGGCGCTCTGAGAAACATCTTCAATCACAGGAATACCAAGTGCAAGGATTCCGTTAAAGTCAGGAAGAATTCCTAACGGCTCATGAAGAATTAATACACGGCCGCCTTTCTGGATTCCTTCTTCGACAATGGTCGGAGTTACACAGGAAGTAACAGGATCGACATCAATGATTAATGGTTCAAAGCCTGCTTCCTTTACCGCAAAAAGCTGCCAGCCTGGAGCAAGAGCCGAAATCATTACCTTTGTTCCCTGCTCAATTCCACAAGCTTTCAATGCATAGTTTACGGCAATATCAGGACTGCGAAGCGCAAACGCACCTGCACAGCCGAAGAATTCTTTTACACAAGTAATTAAACGAGAATTTATTTCGCCAGGACCAATTTTTTCATCTACCATGCAGGTTAATACTGCATCCATTTCCTTTCTGCGAATTGTTGAACTGAATGTCTGAATCATTTTTTACCTATAAGAAAATTAAATTGTGGATATGAATTATTTCATATCAATAATATTCTGCAATTCCTTTGCATTAAACAATTTTCTTATATCAAGCAAGATAAGGTACTGTCCAGATTCCTGTCTGATAACACCCTGAATATATTCAGTACCGATACCGCTGAGCATCTGTGGTGGAGCTTTTACATCACTTGTATTAACAGAAACTACTCTGGCAATACGGTCAATAATCACACCGATTTTATTTCCATCAATATTGAGGATAATAAAACCACCTTCAAATTCATTATCATCATCCATTACTGCTTTCTGGAGTCTGAAGCGTTTATGCAAACTGATTACAGGAATAATTTCTCTACGAAGATTGAAAATTCCTTCTACATAATATGGAGCATTTGGAATTGGTCTAACAGGCTGTATCTTTACAATTTCTTTGACATCCATGATGTCAACTCCGTAAAGTTCCTCTCCCAGCTGAAATGTTACCAACTGATACTGTGAATCATTAGCTGCCATAAAACCCTCCAATCATGCAATAAGACTAAATATGTCTAATGTACAGATTAATTGCAAAATTATAATAGTATATTAAATTATAATTCGAAATTGATTATTTGGCAACATTTTTGGTAATTTTGTTTATTTTCAACAATAATATAACCGTTTTCCAGGAATAACTTATGATTTTAGTCAACCATAAACAATGACATACCGTAAACCTCCTTTACACCGGCACTTTTTAAAAGAAATGCACATTTTTCAATTGTTGCACCGGTTGTTATAACATCATCAAGAATAAGAACTCTCTTTCCTTCAATTTTTTTAAGGCGAAGACCGTATTCTGAGACTTTACCGTTAATTCGCTGATCCTTAGTAAGCTTTTTCTGTTCCTGCCTTGTGTATCGTTCTAATGGGTATTCAATCTTAAAACCGTATTTTCGTTTAAGTATGCTGCATAATTCATCAACCTGGTCCCACCCTTTCTTTTTAATTTTTCCGGGACGAGGCGGAACTGGAATTATTGAATCAAATTCAAGATTTCTGTCTTTTTTAAGGGAATTTATGGCTGAGTTTATCAATTCTGCAAAAAAAAACGAGAGCGACCTTACATTTTCTGTTTTCCAGGAATACATCAGGTCTTTTTTCCACAACCTGTACGAATGAAGCGGAAAATAAGCAATTGCATTTTTCTTGGAGGAATTTTCTCGGCACTGAGAGCATTCATCAATTTCTGAAACAAGAATTTTTCCGCAAATTTTACAGCGGCTTTTAAAATGAAGTTCTGATTTACAAGGAACCTTAAAGTCCTGATAATTTCTCAGCACAGCCTGACACGATTTGCATAATGGTAAAGAAAGTGTTCCACTTCCGCAGCCGATACAAGTTGAACCGCCTGTAATGTAAGAAACAAAATCCTTAAATAAATAAAATAAACTTTCAGATACACGATTTAATTCCATACTATTATCTTATAGATAGAATGTTAAAAATCGAGCCATTTAAATTATAAAAGCAGTTTTTTTTTCATCACGAGTAAATAAGAATGTTATGGAATTTTCTAGCGCCCGCTGAGGGATTTTTTCCAGCGTGAAATAAGGCTCATGGCATTCATCGGTGTAATGTTATCTACATCACATGAAAGGATTTCATCGAGAATGATTTCTTCATCGCTGAACAGACTAGGACTTTTGAATTCTTTCGAAGAGATTTCATCTAGTGAAGTTGATTTTTCTTTCTTTGAAGAAGCAGTTTCTTTTGCAGTTTCAACAACCTGATGTTCAATCACACTCATATTGTCTTTTGCTTTATTCTGAATCTGTTCAAGAATTGTCTTTGATCTTTCAATTACAGTTTCTGGAATTCCTGCAAGCTGAGCAACATGAATACCGTAAGAATTTTCTGCAGCACCTTCTTTAATTTTTCGAAGGAAAATTATGTCGCCGCAGGTTTCCTTTACATCCATGCATAAAAGGATAAGACGTTCATGATTAATGCGGGTCAATTCGTGATAGTGAGTTGCAAACAGTGTTCTGGATTTTATTGTATCTAACAGATATTCAGAAACAGCCCAGGCAATAGAAAGCCCGTCTTCTGTTGAAGTTCCACGACCTACTTCATCCATAATTACAAGCGAACGGTTTGTACTTGATTTTAGAATGAGTGCAGTTTCTGTCATTTCTACAAGGAATGTTGACTCACCGCGAGCAAGATTATCCGAAGCACCTACGCGGCAGAAAATCTTGTCGACAAATCCAATCTCTGCACTCTTTGCTGGAATGAACGAACCAGTCTGAGCCATCAATGCAATTAAAGCATTCTGGCGAAGATATGTAGATTTTCCGGCCATGTTAGGACCTGTAATAAGTCCGAACGATACTGAGTTATCTTCTGCGCTGATATTAATTGAGTTAGGAACGAACTGCCCTTCTGAAAGATGTTTTTCAACAACAGGATGTCTTCCGTCGACAATATTAAAGTTAAGGGAATTATTTACAACCGGTTTTGTCCATCTGTTTAAAATTGCGGCATGTGCAAAAGATTCAATTACATCAACATAAGCAATCTCACTGCTAAGTTCCATAAGGTATGGAATATACTCAGAGAGTTTTGCCCTCACCTCAAGGAACAAGGCTTTTTCTGTTTCGACAATTTTTGAAGAAGCATTATTAAGTTCCTGTTCAAGTTCCTGGAGGCGTTCAGTTGTAAAGCGGTCTGCATTCATCAAGGAACGGCGCATGATAAAGTGGCCTGGAACGTTACCGAGTTTTCCTTTTGTTACTTCAATTACATAACCAGAAGAAGATGTGTTTTTTATCTTTAGATTTTGAATTCCTGTTTTGGCTTTTTCTTCTTCAAGGTATTCATCGAGAATCTGGTTAAAGTTTGACTGAACGTCATAGAAGTGATCAAGTTCATTTGACCAGCCTCGCTTGATGATTCTTCCTTCTGTTAAAGAAGTTGCAGGATCTTCATGTATTGATTTAAAAATCAAGTCAGCAATGAACTTTGCATCATCAAGCGGAAGTTTTGCAAGATCATAAGAAGCAAGTCGTTCACGGACTTTTAACCACGATTGAATACTTACACGCAATGCCTGAAGATCTTTTGCGTGAGCTTTTTCCATTGCGATTCTTCCTGCAAGTCTCTGGATATCAAGAACAGGTGAAAGAAATTCCCGAAGTTCCTTTAAAAGATCATTATCATTAACAAGAATTTCTACATGATTATGACGCTTTGAGATTTTTTCAAGATCACACAATGGAGACAGAAGCCAGCTTCTAATAAGGCGGTTTCCCATTGCGGTTAATGTATAATTCATACAATCAAGCAATGTATACTGAGTTGTACCATCGCGGAGATTGTAAATAATTTCAAGGTTACGTCTGCTCGATTCATCGATGATCACATATTCTGAATCATGGTAAACCGAAATTCCTTTTACATGAGGAACGCAGGTGTTGGTTGTTTTTTCAAGATATTCAAGAAGAAAGCCTGCAGGTGCAATTTCGGGAGACTGTTCATTAAGGCCGAAGGAATTTAAATTTGCAGTCTTGAACTGTTCATTTAATTTCTTATATGCAGACTCAGAATTAAAATGCCAGTCAGGATAATACGAAACAGAGATAGAAGGATTCTGTTCAAGTGTATCTTTGATTACATTATTTTCTTTTAATGAAAGAGGAAGAAGCAGTTCTTTTGGATTACAGCGTCCGAGTTCCTTTGAAAAAAACTCGTGCATTAAAGAAGCATTCCAGCTGGTTGCTTTAAACTCAGATGTAGTAACATCAATAAAAGCAAAACCTGCTTTTCCGTGTGAAATACTTAAGGCACCCAAAAAGTTATTAACACCCTGTTCAAGGTATTCAGCTTCAACAGCAGTTCCCGGTGTGATAATTTCTACAACTTTTCGCTCTGTCAATCCTCCCTGTGGTGAAACTTCTCCAACCTGTTCTGCGATTGCGATTTTTTTTCCGAAACGAAGAAGTCGTGCAATATAAACTTTAGATGCGTGGTAAGGGACTCCACACATAGGACTGTCTGCCCTATGTGTTAAGGTAAGATTTAAAAGACGGCTGACCATGACAGCATCTTCGAAAAACATTTCGTAAAAATCGCCAAGTCTGAAAAAGAGTACTTCGTCTGGATGCTGTTTTTTTATGCTTAAATACTGCTCCATTAAAGGAGTCAATTTTTGTGGTTCAGCCATAGAATATTATTTTTCCAGTTCTTTAATTACTTTATCAGTAATATCTACATTCTGACTGTACCAGAGAATTCCACTGTCCCCCTGAAGACTCAAAACCATGCTTAAACCTTCGTTTTCAGCAACACGTTTAATTGTCTTTGAGAGTTTTACATAAAAATCATTTGATTTAGAAAGAGAATCTTTGAGGTTTTTCAATTCAGCATCTTTTGTTGCTTTGTAATCTCTCAAGTATTCTGTTTTCTGTTTGATTTCTGCAGCAATTGAGTCAGACTGAGTCTTATCGCCCATGCTGTCGTATTCATCTTTCTTTGTCTTCAAATCACGAAGTTCTTTAGTCTTCTTGTTAATTTCTGCCTGTGCATCAGCCTTCTTTTTTTCGTATGTTTTTACGGCTGCTGAATCTCTGTAAAAATGGTTGTTGATTTTTTCTGTATTTACAACACCAAAGTTAGTAATGTGTTGCTGAGCTGACATTGCTGTCAATCCAAAAAACATAAGTCCAGCTACAACAAATAATTTTTTCAAATTTTTCATTCCTTTTCTCCTAAAAAAATTAAAATCGTTTTAGTTTTATTTATTTACGATATTGAATGAAAGAACAAACTTCATTGTATCTCTCCAGTCAACACCTTTTTCGTTAATCTTGAATGTATTACAGAACATAAAACGCATTGGGAACTGTGGCATCAAAATACGGATGTCCGGTCCAAAGCTGTAATAAATATGATTGTTGTTAAGACCGCCAAACATATCTTCTACCTTTGGAGTCAAAGCACAAACATCAAAGAATGCATCAACCGCAATGATTCCTGGTACTACAGGGAAACGAAGTTCAAGGCTGTTGTTCCACATAGCGCGACCTTTTGTTGAATTGTAAATTGTTGTCCATCCGCGGCCTGCGAACATACCGTCAATGTACAATTTATTCGAGTCACTTACACCAGATCCAGGTGCTGGAATCTGAAGGTACAACTGAGACTGTGCTGCAAGAATCATCTTGAATGTATATTTTTCTGTGATAGGAATATTGAGTAATGTTAAATATCCTTCAAGCTTTGTATCAAATCTTGCATAGAAGTCTGTTTCCCATGGTGTCAAACCGAACCAGCTGATAGTTTCGCTTACATACCATCCTTTCGATGGATCGTAGTTTATATCACGTCCGTCAAGAGAAGCTTTAACCCACAAAGAGTTAATAAGACCAAGCTTGTTTGCATATTCCTTAATCTGAGAATCAACAGGAGTATAAAGAGCTTCATCATAAATGTAATTTTTCAATACGTTAGAAAGACCACCCGAAACTGTAAATATTGCCCAGTCATAAGTAAAGCGGCGGCCTACTGATGAGTTAAGGCTTGTTGTCCAGGAATCATACTGCATGTAATAATCTTCATTATTAATAGTTCCGTCAGGGAATACTTTCAATTTTAATGCAGTTGCTTTTGAATGAGAGAATGATAAAGATTCGTTCAATTCAATCGGCAAACCAAAAAGCCAGCCCTGTGAGTATCCGAGAGAAACTGACTGTTCGCCAGATGAAATTGTTGTACTTGCAGAAAGTGTTCTACCTGTACCACCAAGATTTGAGTTAGACCATTTTGCAAAAAGTGCAAAAGGAAGCTGAGTCGGATCAGTAACTCCACTGAAGGTAAGACCAAACTCAAGCGAGTTTGTCATCTGTTCTTCAACATTGATTATAAGATTGAGAAGGTTCGGTTCTGAACCAGCCTGAACATCAGGAACAACGCTTGAGAAGTACTGAAGATTGTAAAGGTTTCTCAAACCAGATGTAAGTTTTGTTTTTGAGAAAACATCACCGCTCTGAATTGGAAGTTCTCGGGTAATTACATAATCTTTTGTTTTCTGATTTCCGCGAACTACTACACTTTCTACATGGCTTCTGTCACGTTCAACAATATTAACTGTAATACTGATAGTTCTGTCTAATGCGTTTTTATTTTCTGATGGAACAAATCCGTTGGCTGTATAACCATTTTCGTAATACAAATCCTGAACGCCTGCAAGGCTTTCGTAGTATTTTGTTCTATTATAAATATCACCTTTCTTTAATTTAACTTTATCTGAAAGCTGCTTTGTTGTAAAAATTGAATTTCCGTTGAATGAAATTCCGTCAAACTTATACTGAACGCCTTCACTGATATAGAAAGTAATATGCATTTCTGCACGATTCTTTTTTTCGTTCTGAACAATTGTTCTGTCAATATTAAGAATCTGTGCGTCAACGTATCCGCGGTCAGCATAATATTTTAAAATTGCCTGACGGTCATTTTCGAGAATTGCTTCCTGGAAAGCTCCGTCATGAATAAGACCTACTTCTTTAAGCTTAAGCTGTTTTTTAAGAACCTTATCCTTAAAGATTTTATTTCCTTCAAAATTGATTTCTGTAATAACAGAGGTCTTGCCTTCTCTAATCTGATAAGTTACGACAACACCTTCTTCTGTCATTTCTGTTGAATAAGAAACTTTAACATTTGTATAACCTTTTTCAAGGTAACAGTTTCTGATTGCTCTTTCATCAGAGATAGCGTTAGATTCTGTAAAGATATCATTTATCTTTGTTGAAATAACATCTCTTAGAGGAGCATTGCGGACCTGATGATTTCCTTTAAAAAGAATTGCTGATACAACTGGTTTTTCTGTTACAGTGAAAGTAAGAACAACTCCATCAGCTTTGTCATGAGAAGCAGCAGGAATAATATCATCAAACAATTCAAGGGCGTAAAGACGGTCCATCAAATCATTGATCGAATCTGAAACAGTTTTTCCGATATAGGAAGATGAAAGGCCGGACAATTCTGCCTTTTTAATAGTTTTAAGGCCTTCATAATTAATCTGGGTTATGGGGCGATCCATATACCATTCGTCATCTTCATATTCCTGTGCATTAACACTAAAGATTGAAAAAAGCAGTACTAAAATAAAAGTAATTACCGGTGCTTTACGGAAAGTTTTCATATATACCCCATCTTTAAATAAACATTTTTAAAAGTTAAGTTTCCAGGATAATGTCAGCGAAGGAATAATAGTAATATTATTTCTTGCAAGATCTGACAGATCCGGCGCAAGACTCCAGCGGATTTTTGCCAATGGTGAATCCATTTCAAAACCGATTTCAGGCTTAAATACAAGACCTTGGAGAGTCGAACCGTCATTAATACGGTTTTTATTGTAAGAAAGCCTTACCATTGCATCTGCATACAATGCATTTCCGAAGTACTTACCTATATAAACAGTTGTATTGTCAAAAAAGTTACTGACATTTATACCCTGACGTTCAGATGACTGATTCATACTGTATTTGAGGGCATTTTGAACAACTTGTGTACGAATTGATAATATATCAAAATTCAAGAAATCACGCAATGCATTCTCAACTTTACGGATAAGGAGCGTCTGAAGCGCATAATCTCCAGTTGCAAGCATAAATGAAGTCATATTTTCGGAATTTGCCGTTACAAAGTTACCCAGAAGTTCCATAATCTCTTTTTCGCTCTTTGCAGGTGAAGAAGTAAGCTTTGGAGCAAGTTCCGAAATTCGCTGGTGGTCAATTCCGAGTGAGATTGTAACATCATTGTTTGAATCATCTTTTTCACGAGTTTCGGCGCGGATAGTTACATAAGGGTCGAAGCCAGGATCTTTTTCAGAGAAATCGATTCTTCCTTCCTTTATATAGAAGCTCGAATTAAGATAGATAATTTCGCCTGAACGAAGCGGTACTCCACCATCAATTGTCATTCTGTCATCAATAGAACTGTAGGCAAATGTTACCTTGGAATTAGGAACAACAAGACCGCGGATAAATGAACTGTAATAAACCTGAACACGGTTTTTCATGCTTACATCAAGCATTACTTCAACATCGAAGTTCTTCTCATATGGCTTACTTTCAGGATTGATAGTCTGGTTAACCGAAGTTACCACATCCTTAATAGTTGAAGTTCCGAATTCTGCAGTTGTATCTTTTGCCGCAATTGAACCAAGTACAGTTGCATTATCAAGTTCAACTGTAATTTCAAGGTCAGCCTGAACGTTTCCTTTAACATGAATCTGATTTAAGTTAATGTTAACAGGAACATACGCATCATCAACTGTATCAACAAGTACGTTAAGGAAGTCAAACTGAAAGTTTGGAAGGAAGTTAAAATCGAGAGTAATATCAACAGGCGCTTTCTTTAAACTGAATCTTGTTTTTGGAGTATAAATTCTGTTCTTTTCAAAGTAGAAATAAACAATGTCTGTTTTTGCATGAGCTGTAAAGTACTGAGGCATTGCAAGTTCTGCAGGCAGCAGCATCAAAAGGCCGTCAAAAACAAGATCCTTTTTATTTGATTTAATCCAGAAGTCGCCGATGATTTTTCCGCTGTAAAATTTAATCATGTCAAAATCCACAAGTCTTACAGTTTTTACGACATCAACATTAAAGTCATAAAAATGAATTGCAAAGTTTTTCTTTATGTTTCCGCTGATTTTAAAGTTACATGGAATATTGTTATTAACGGCACAGTCAATTTCGCCTGAAGAAAGAATCTTTCCTGAAAGACCGAGATTAGGACTTGAAGAAATGATTATTTCATCAGGCATCTTAAGAGCATGAATTGAAACAGCCTGAGAAGAGTGTATAAAGGTTCCGTCGATTTTATCAGCAACGATATCAATTTCAAAAATTTCTGGAACAGATTTTTTCTTTTCTTCAGACTTGATGCTTTTAATCGTTGCCCTAACCGGCACATTAATCGTTTTATTGGTAATAATAGTCTGAAAGTCAAGATTAACAAATCCTTCCCAGTCAACAAACGAGAATTTTGAAGAAACATTGTTTACAGTTGTAATTCCGTTTTCGAGAACAAGCTCTGCTGAAGATATTTCAAATTCAAGGTCAACGATTGAAGCCTGTAAAGAGAATTCTGCAGGCTTGTTATTCATAACAAGAAGGCCGTGAGGAACAGATATTGAAACGAGAGGGTTTCCGAGATTTCCGGTAATGCTAATATTCGCATCAACTGTTTCAGAAGGATTATTCGTTCCTGTAAATCTTCCTGTCTTGAATGAATTAACATTAATCTCTGAAGTTACGTAAAAATCTTTAAGCAATGCATCAGTCGAGAATGGTTTATCATCCGGATTTGTGACATTTCCTTTAATCTCAATTTTTTCTGCATACCATGGATCCTGAAGAACAATATTGTAATCTGCGTTAACAAAATTTGAATTTTCAAAATTCCAGATTACAGAACCGTTACCTGAAAGATTTGACATAGAGTCTGCATATGAAATAGTTTCAAGATAAGCACCTGTTTTATCTACCCTTCCTGAGAAATCAAATACAGGATTGATTTGAGAAACCCCATCCATTGAAAGAACTTCAAACTTGTTTAAGTTAACATTAATTTTTTCTTCACTGTTGTAGAAGAAGCTTGCATCTGCAGTAAATGACAAAGTTGATTCTGAAAGCTTAACCGGGAACTCGAGCATATTGAAGTTTCCGAGAAGGTTATCAGATTCATGGTCATTGATGAATGTAAAGTTTAATCCGTAATCGCCGGTAATCGAAATATAGTCTTTATTAATCAAGCCTGAAATTCCGTATGGAATATTATTGTATTCAACCATTCCGGCAAGAATTGTCTGCGGAATATTTGTTCCAGGCTCAAGAAGATTTTCAACATGAGCAGTTGCGTAAACGTTACTGTCATCAATCGCAAGTTCAAATTTTGTAAGCTGAATGTTTTCTTTGTTTCCATCAAGTGCAAACATAAGCATTCTGTTATCTCTTGCTGTGTCAGCAATGATTGCAGAAGGAATGCTGTAAGAGTAATTACCGTCATAAGACGAAATATAAACATCTGTCGTAAAAATCGTTGACTTGAAAACCGAAGAAAAATCTTTTACGAGAGAACCCGTATTTTTATCCATGAAGAACGATGCAAGCTGCATCAGACTGTCAATATAAAGTCCGTCAAGGTTTAAGTTAGACTGGAAGAACTTTGATGCAGTTACATAGTTTCCGATAAGAGTAAGATGTCCGATATCACCTGATTCTGCGTGTGAATAATCATATATTTCAAAATCGTAATCAAAGCCTTCACGTGAAGGTATAAAGTTGAACATTGCAGCAGTAAGGGATTTTTCATCAAACATAATCTGTGGAGAGAATGCCATAAATCCTTTAGAAAGAGGTTCGAAGAAGATTTCTGCAGAAATTACTCCCTCGTTATTAAGCTGAAGTTTATTAACAGAAAAAACACCTTCTGGCTGAATTGCGCGGATGTTATAACCGCCGGCAAAGCCAACATCGATTGTTTCGCTCAATGCATTTACGTAAGGAATGTTTATGTAATTCTGATTGCCGTTACAGGCAAATTTTACATTAAGACCGCCTGCAACAATTCCATCCGGAATGTAAACAGAACCGGAACCGTTGTAATTTACTTTTGCTGAATCCCAGTTATATCTTGCAGTAATTCTGCTTGTAAGGCTCAAATAAGAAACCTTTGAAATTGCAGAACCCGGCTGGATTCCGCGGACAAGCTGAGAAACTTTAAAATTATCACTGAACACTTTTAAATCTGCATCGCGGGTTTTAAAGTTTGCCTTAACCTCAGTGTAAAGATTCTGGACAGTCGGAAGCATTTTGAAAGTAAAAACAGCATCATTGTATTCTGCAAGGAATCCGATCTGGTTTACGCCGTAATTATTTAAGTTTGCATTAAACAGCTGGATTACTGCAGAGGAATTATTAAGCTTCTGCAAAAGTGAACTTTCTACATAAAGGAAAGTTGAAAGTTTGTTAGATTTTACATTTCCTGAAAGCTGTCCAAAAAGCTGAATTGCGTACTTACCTTTTGTAAGAGTTTTTTCAACATAAGCTTTTCTCAAGAAAGCAGTTGCATCAATCTTCTGTTTGTCATCTCTGTATTTAAGAGTAACATTGTTGATATTAATGTTTGCAGGAATTTCGATATTGATGTCTGCATCGGCAAGCATTTCGATTATTGATTTTTTATCTGCATCATCTTTTTTCTTTTCAAGATTTTTTGAAATCAAGTAATCAATCCATGCAGTATTTTTTCCTACTGTAACGTCAGCATTAACTTCGTTGATGATTATTTTAGAAACTGCATTTTCAAAATCGCCTTTCAGAACATTTGAAAGAGAATAATCAACAGTTACTTTTTTGATTGTAAGAATTGTTTCTGAAGTCTGAGAGTCTTTTACCTCTATACCTTTTAGCTTGATTCCGGTTAAAATAGACGGTGAAAGTGATGAATAAGAAATATTCACGCCGAAATTCTCGTTAAGAGTTGCGTTTAATACCGCAAGCTTTGAGCGCATAAAGTTTCCAAGACCAATATAAACCGGTCTTACCATGGCAAAGGAAAGTGCCAGAAGAGAAACTAAAATTACTATACAAAGTCCTATTTTAAGGAAACGAGATTTCATTTTTATGCTATAATACGCTATTATAATATAGTATAAACAATTATAACAAATTATCGGTACAATATATAGGTATATTTATGATATTAGACAACTTTGTAGTATTTGAAGGAATTGACGGAGCCGGTACATCAACACAGCTCAAAATCCTTAAAGAAAGACCAGAAAGCACAAAAATCGACTTCAGCGCAGAGCCAACAAACTGCGAAACAGGCAGATTTTTACGTTCAGTTTTAGGCGGAAAAGTCGATCTAGACCCTAAAACTACAGCATATCTGTTTGCCGCAGACCGTGCAGAGCATGTTTACGGCAAAAACGGCATCGAAAATTCCTTACAAAACGGAAAAGCTGTCATTATTGACCGTTATGTATTCTCAAGCCTTGCATATCAGGGCGTTTCCTGCGGCAAGGAACTTCCAAGAATGCTGAACAAAGACTTTCCCCTACCTCAGATTCTCTTCTTTTTCGACATAGATCCAGAAAAATCCCTAGCCAGAATTCAGTCCAGAGGAGTTACAGAAATCTACGAAAACTCAGAATACCTTACAAACACACGAAAACAGTACCTTGACGTTATCGAAGAATACAAAAATATGCCTTCAGCCCAGGGAATGAACATCGTAATCATCGATGCAACAAAAAGTGTTGAAGAAATTTCAAAAATTATATGGAGTCACATCTCAAAACTGCCGATATTTAATTCGTGAAGTTTTCGAAAAATTTAGCAAAAGTACTCTTATTATTTATAGTATTCTCAGTCATTCCTGCATCAAAATCTGATGCTTACATGGTCAAATACAAGGAAGATTACTATAAGCTTTATCATATTCACTACAAGCAGCATCCGGATGACTGCATGGAAAACATTTACTGGCTTGAACAGGCGGTAAAAGCAGACTTTGCTAATCCTTTGTACGCTAAAGCAAAAATCAAGAATGAAGAGGAATATGAAAAGTACCGCTATCTTTTCATGATGCACTTAAACCTTAAATTAATCGAACAGCATATGCGTCTTGGCCGCATTTACGATAAAAAAGCTTTTTATTTCTATGACTGTCCGTGGAAAGATGAATATCGTTCAAATCTTGAAAAAACAAAAGCCTGTTACGAAGCCGGCTACTACTACTGGAAAGAAGCCTGCCTCTGGGCTGAAAAAGCAAACATCGGTAAGTTTAAATTTATGTTTATTCAGGAACTTCAGAACTGGGAAGATGAACGCGAACGAATCGGTAACGGTGAACTAGATTACAAATTTACTCTCGACCGTGAATTAAAACGTGTAAACGGAATTATTGCAGAAATTAACAAGATTGACGATGAAGCCGTTAAATACGAATGGTTTGACATTCAGAAATACGCTCTTGAAAACTAGCTTTATTGCTAACAATTTCAAAATTTTATAATATGTCGCTATGAGTAATAACGACATTTTTGAATCATTAAAAATCAAATACAAACCACTTTTTGTCGGCACTGAAAAATCAAAGCTTTATTTTTACAGCACAAATCCTTCTCTCGATTTTCTTCTTGAATCTAAAAAGAAAAAAATCTTTGTAACAGACCAGACAATTTTTAATCTTGAATTATTAAAACCATTCTTTAATAACTTTAAAAAAGAATCTGATAAATCAACTGGCGGAACTGACTATTCAGTTTACTCATGTGACAAGCACGGCCTTGTGGTAATTCCTGCAGGCGAAAAATACAAGACAATGGACAGCGTACTTTCAATTGTAAAGACTGCCCTTGATTTTAACCTTACCCGTAAGGATATGTTTACCGCAATCGGCGGCGGCGTTCTTACTGACATCACTGCATTTGCTGCCTCAATTTATAAGCGCGGCGCATCATGTGAGTTTGTACCTACAACCCTTCTTGCCATGGTTGACGCTGCAATCGGCGGAAAGACAGGCTGTGACTTTGATGATTACAAAAACATTGTAGGTGCATTCTTTCCGGCAAAGGCATTGTACATCTACCCTGTTCTCATACAAAGTCTTCCTGAAAAAGAATTTATTTCAGGCTTTGCAGAGGCAATCAAAACAGCAATGCTTTTTGACAGAAAATGCTACGAATACATCAAAGCTAACAAAGATAAAATTCTTGCAAGAAATCCTGATGTTCTCTGCAAAATTATTACCTTCTGTGCAAAGGCAAAAGCAAAGGTTGTTGAAAAAGATCTTTCAGAAAAAAACATCCGCATGCTTTTAAACTTCGGTCACACTTTCGGTCATGCACTCGAAAGCCGTGCCGGACTTGGAGTTCTTACTCACGGAGAATGTGTTGCATGGGGAATTGCACGCGCCCTTAAAGCAAGTGTTCTTCTCGGGCTCTGTTCAGAAAGCTATTACAATGATGCAGTTGAAACACTTAAATCATTCGGTTATGAAACAAGTGCCGTTCATCCAGCATATTCAGACTCAAAGGAAATTTTAAAAACGATGCATAATGACAAGAAAAATTCCTCTTCAAACGTAAGATTAATTTTACAGAAAGAGGTTTGTAAAAATGTTATTACCGAAACAACTGAAGACATTATTCTTGAAGCATTGAAGTAAATTATGAAAGAAATTGATTACACACATTATTTTGACTGGGCCGCAACAGCTCCGTTTGATACAGAGATTTTAAGAGAAAGCCTCGAATCTTCTTTTGAAGCCTGGGGAAATCCTTCGAGCATTTACAAGGCTGGAACTAACGCAAAGGCAGCATTGAACAGTGCACGCGAAGTTTGTGCAAAAGTTTTAGGCGTTGATTCAAAAACTGTTTTCTTTACATCTGGTGGAACTGAAAGCGACCACATTCCTCTTCTTGCAATGATGAACCGTCCTGAAAAAGGAACAATTCTTTTAAGCTCAATCGAACACCCGGCCTTTCGTGAACAGTGCAATGTATTAAGTCACCAGGGCTTTAATGTAGTCAAAATCAATCCTGACTCAAACGGAATCATTACACCAGAAGCAGTAACAGCTGCTATGACTGACGACACAATGTTCATTACAGTAATGGCTGTAAACAATGAAACAGGGGCTGTTAACGATGTTACTGCAATTGCCAAAGCCATCAAAGAAAAATCACAGGGAAAACGTAAACCAAAGTTTCATGTAGACTTCGTTCAGGGCTTGGGTAAAATTCCTGTAACATTAAAAAATACAGATATCGACAGTGCTGCCTTCAGCGCACATAAAATCGGCGGCCCTCGCGGAACCGGAGTTTTATACCTTGCTAACAGTCAGAGCATTGAACCTTTCTTAAAAGGCGGCGGTCAGGAACAGAACATCAGAAGCGGTACAGAAAATGTTTTCGGAGCTTCAGCTTTTTCAAAGTGCATGCAAAAATATGCAATTACAAAAGACAATCCAGAAGCCTCTGTACGCTTTGAAAAACAGAAAGACTATACAGCAGAATTTATCGAAAAGCTTTCTACAATTTCTAAATGCCACATCATTCCAGAAAGCAGAAAAGACAGAAGCTTTGCAGATTCTCACTTTAGCCCATGGGTTTTACAGGCTGCATTTGACAAAATTCCGGGCCAGGTAATGGTTCGCGCTCTCGATGCAAAAGGCTTTTACATTTCTACCGGAAGTGCCTGCTCGAGCAAAAAGAACAGCCGCCCGATCCTCGAAGCAATGAATGTTCCGCCTTCACAGAGAGAAACTGCAGTACGCTTCAGTTTCGGTGCTTTGACAACTAAAGAAGCAATGGACGATCTCTTTAATGCCGTCAAAGAAGTTTGCGAAACTTTCAAATAATTTCAATAATTCCGTAGAAAATGCAATATTTTTCTGCGGAATTATTGCACAAATTTTTCATAACTGATATATTCATTTTTATAAATCCCCACACATTTTTAGGGAAGGAATAAACATAACGACATAAGGATTTATGCGTTAACGGAGGTTCAACTATGGGTATTAGAGGTGAACTGTATACAACACAGGTTGTATTGGACAACAGATCATATTTTTTCAATGTAAAAGAAAACCGCACAGGTGATGTATTTCTCCAGATCGTAGAAAGCAAAAAAGGTGAAGGCGTTGATTTTGACCGCCATCAAGTTGCAATTTTTGCTGAAGACATGCAGAAATTCCTTAAAGGTCTTGAATCTTCACTTTCATACATCGATAAAGAAAAGAAAGAAAGAGCTAAAAAAGCTGCAGAAAAGAAAGCTGCAAAAGAAGCAAAATACGGACACAAATCATCTTCTTCTGATACTAAAAAAGTTTACAAGAGAAAGGGAACTAAAGGTGCCGATGCAGAAAGAGTATTTACTTCACAGGTAAAAAAAACCGGAAGAGTTCACGTAGTTTCTAAAAGAAAGACTGATGATAAATAATCTTTTTTGATTTATCAAAAAAAAATCTGATGCTCAAAACATCAGATTTTTTTTACTTCATTCAGTAATTAATATGCTTCAGTAATCAAAACTTAAACGCTGAATCGGCGACGGTCCGATTATGTGACAGATCTCACGATGAGCTTTTGTCGGATAACCTTTATGCTTTGCATAACCGTATTCAGGATAAAGCTTGTCGTATTCAACCATCATTCTGTCTCTTGCAACTTTTGCAATAATGCTGGCTGCCATTACCTGAGCAAACTTTGCATCGCCTTTTACTTCTGCCCTGCAAGGACATTCTACCGGAGGAATTTTATTTCCGTCTGCAATGCATTCAATATTCTGCCTCTTATAAACAGAAGCATCAAGGTTATTTGCTTTTACCCAGTCATCAAGTTTCATCATTGCCATATCAAAAGCATTTTTCATTGCAAGCATGCTTGCTTGGAGAATATTGATTTTATCAATTGTATCGTGATTTACAACTCCGAGTCCCCACAAAGCCTTTTTTTTAATGACAAGTTCTGCTGCTTCACGTTTTTTTTCAGAAAGCTTTTTTGAATCGTTTAAAAGTTCAAAAGGAAATTCTGGCGGGAGAATTACTGCTCCTGCAGTTACAGGACCTGCAAGTGGTCCGCGTCCTGCTTCATCAAGACCACATATAATCAAATTTGCCATAACTTAAATTAAAATCCTGAAAGGTTATTTTTCAATTCTGAAACCTTTGACTTTTCATCTTTCCAGACAGTTTCATTCTTTGCATTAGTCTGAATATTTTTTGCATTAAAGGAATTAAATTCTATATTTGCTTTAGAATTGAAAAGTTCAATAATGCGTCCGTTAATTCCGTTGACTATACAGTTACTTTCAAACAATCCGAGTGTTGAAGACTTTGCAGAAACACATACATTTGTTGCAGCAACAGTTGAAAGGCGGCAGTGTCTTACATTAACCTTTGCTTTGTTTGAAGCAATAATGGCAGCATAATCATTTGAATATGAAGATAAACTTGAATCTTTAATATCAACAGAAGATTTTACTGCATTAACAATCACAGAACTTTTGTTTCTTCCAAATGAAATTTCACAATTGTTGATAAAGAGCGCTCCATCTGTAACCGAAAACAACACTGATTTATTATCACGTTCAGAGGCAACACTTTTAACAACCATATCATTGAAAGTCAAAGTTCCTGCCATTACATAAATTGCAGAATTATCATCAAGAATAAGCTGTGCATCATTTACACCTGTAAAATGACAGGTTCTCTTTATTGAAAGATTCTGCTCTTTCATATTTACACGCCCGTAAATATAGAAATTAGACACGTTTCTGGAATTAGCAATTTCTTCAACTTCTGAAAGATCCTTGAAAGGGTTTGCAAAAGTTCCGTCAGAATTTTCTGAAGAACTCTTAGGATTTATAAAATAATTGCATTTATCAATAATAACATCACAAACACTTAATGAACTTACATTATCCCACTTATCAATTGAATAAGCATATACTTTATAATAAGCAGGAACATCATCTTCAGCAGTAAGATTTAATTCTGAACCATTATATTTTTCATAAGCAGAAACAGGGATTTTTTCTTTTATATCTAATGACATATATCCGGTAATCTGTTCAAAATTAAGAATGGGATGTTTTGAAATAAAATACTGAACATTATGTTCTTCATCAGCAGGTTCAATGCGGAAAGAAACATTATCACGGCAAACTTTTCTCGTATCACTCAAAACAATCTGTGGTGGCTGCGGACGTTTTCTGTTAACCTGGACTGAAGCATATAACTGTCCCTGATAAACATTTTCTGAATATACATCAACAGCAAGTAAGGTTGAAAAATTTTCACCCTGGAAGGCATCAACAGTTATTTTATTATGAAGTCCCGGAGCTATAAATGAAGAAGATCTCTTATTTTTTGCAAAGCGGTATGATTCATCACCTTCAAGAGTAATTTCTATTGTAGAGTCTGGCATTGTAACACAATGAATAACTGGAGTTGCAGGAATTTCGTAAGATTCAACAGGATTGAAAGGATCATAATCTACAGACTGCCATTTGATTGTATGATTTACAGAACGGTCAATCTCAAATTCCTGACCGGAACGCTGCCACCATCCGTCGTCAATACAATAAATGAATTTATTATCAATAAGTTTTATCTTTGACCAGTCTTCGATTTCGAATGGAACCGGCGACTTTGTAAATTCCCCTTTAACTACAGGACTTACATGAATAACGTAATTCCAGTAATTATCAGATTTTGATTTAAGTGTAAGCGATACATAACGGTCAAGAGTTGATTCCGGTGAAACATAAATTCCGCGGCCGGCTTCCAAAGAAGTGTCATCTGTAACACAAGAAATGGAATAATCAAATTCTGACGGGATTTCAAGTTCCTTGCCGCAATCAAGATTTAATATAGGATTTTCGTTGAAGTTTCTTACAAATTCCCTTTCTTCAAAACTTACAAGCTTATCAGCAAGCGATTCATCTACTGTAAATTTAAGAACATAATCTGTGCGCTGACGTTTTTTATTAACACTTGTAATGTGAACTTCAACATCTCCAGTCATATCAATAAGAACAGGTTCATCGTATGCAAACCCGTTACGCAGCGGATCAGTTGTTGTAAATGAATAAAAAACTTCTTCACCTTCAGTTGCATTAATTACAAGAACCTGTTTATTTGCCCAGACTTTACTATGCTCAACTGCAGGGCTGACAATTTTAACATCCGCAAAAGCAGAGAAACTAGAAAATGCAATTAATACAAATACGGTCTTAATTAAATCCTTAACAGTTTTCATCGCTAAATTATTTTCCTAAAATTGTACCGAGAACATTTCTAAGTTCCGGGTCATGTTTGTAATAATGTTCTTCAAGATCTTCCTGGCTTAAACCAACAAGTTCGTGACTCATATAGTGAATCCAGCGGTCTTCTTCTGGTGTGTTGATTACGATTTTTCTTGAATAGTAATCTGGCTGAACCGGATGCTGTTTTTCTTTGTAAGTAAAGTATTTGTAATCGTGAACAACAATTTTAAGGTCTTCACGAGGAATTCCACGGTCTAAAAGAATTTCTGCAAGTGCGTTGATTGTATCACCCGAGTCAAAAATATCATCAACAAGCATTACCTTGTCACCTGGTCTGAGGCGTTCAGGCGGATATGTCCAGCCGTCAATCATTACTTTAGAATGAGATTTAACTCCCGAATAAGAACGGGCAACAAGTGCTGCGTACAAAACAGGATGTTTATCTTTTCTTACGATTTTAAAGTATTCGCTGATAACGTTTGCCATGTAAGCGCCACCACGAAGTGAAACATACATTACGTCCGGAACAAAATTCTCTTCTGTATAAATCTTATGAGCAAGCTTTAACGCATCATTTCTTACTACATCATAAGGCAAAAATTCTTTAATCATATTTTCCTCTAAAAAACAATAGTTCTTTAAATTATAAACCGAAAAAGTCTGATTTTCTAGTTTTTTCTATATTTCTTGTAAACTTCAAACATGAGGCGAATTCCTTCGTCGACTTCTTTTTCTGGTCTGGAATAATTCATTCTGACACATTTGGAATAATGCGGATGATCCTCAACCTTTGGAAGTGAGCCGTCAACTGGGTTTCCGAAGAAGAAGTATTCTCCCGGAACTACGATAACGCCTTTTTCTTTAAGCTTGTGATAAAACTCCTTTGTCGGAATTGTAAGGTCGTTAAGCAAAAGCCAGAGGAAAATTGCTCCTTCGCTTTTGTGAATGGAATAATCACAGTTCTTAAAATATTTATGAATCGAAGCCTGTGTGGAAAGACTTTTTTTAAGGTAAAAAGGCTTAACGTAATTTTTTGCAGCTTCCACAAGCGAGCCGTCTTTAATCAAAGCACCGGCAATTGCCTGACCTACACTTCCTGATGCGAGAGCTGCAATTGCATTGAGATTCGAAAGGGCTGTTACAATCTTTGCGTCGGCAATGATAATTCCCGTTCTCAAAGAAGGAAGCCCGATTTTAGAAAGACTCATTGAAAGAATTACATTTTCATCCCAGTAAGGAATTGCCCTGTCATCAAAAATAATATCCGGCCATGGAAGTCCGTATGCATTATCAACCATAAGCGGGATGTCGTATTTTTTTGCAAGCTCTGAAAGCTTATGAATTTCGTTATTAGTAAGAACGTTTCCTGTCGGGTTTGTAGGACGGCTTACACAGAGGGCTCCGACATTATCGTGATTTTCAAGATAATCTTCGAGGAGCTCAAAGTTGATGTTGTACTTAAATGTGTGGTCATCGAACATTGTAAAAGTTGCAGGGATTCCGACAAAGGTATCATATTCAAGTCCCTGGTCTGCATATCCGATGTATTCTGGAACAAGCGGTAAAACGATTGTCTTTTTCTTTCCTTCTTTTGAAAAAGTTCCTGAAAGAAGATTGAAAAGGTAGAAGAACGCACTCTGGCTTCCGTTTGTAATACCTACATTTTCAGGTCCGATTTTCCAGCCGAATTTATTTGAAAGGTATTCTGCAACATCTTCGATGAACGACACGCGTCCCTGCGGAGAATCATAACGGCCAATAAGGTTTTCAAAATCGTTTCCGTGATTGAGAATGTATTCCATGCGGTCACGGTACATTTTTTCTATTTCAGGAATTGAGGCCGGGTTTCCGCCGCCGAGCTGGAATGAAGGTATATTTTTAGGAAGCGGTTTTCCAAGGTCGTCCATAAGACGAAGGATTCCTGAATCGCCGCAAAGTTTTTTTCCAAAATCTGAGAATTCAATTTTTTTCATAGTATTTTCATTTTATCAATTATTACGAATGGTGGCAACGAGTCTAAATATCAGAAACAAAAAAAGCCCTGCATTACTGCAAGGCTTATTATATCTATTGTATCAATTGTTTTACTGTAGATTTTTTCGAAGTTTTTTTAGGCTTCTTAAAACTTACCTTAATCGATTCTCCGTCAGAATCAATTACAATTTCATCACTTTCTTCAAAGTCCTTTCTAAGAACAAGAATACTTAACGGATCTTCGACTTCACGCTGGATAAGCCGTCTCATCGGGCGGGCACCCATTTCAGGATCGTATCCGTTTCTGATCATGTATTTCTTTGCTGCTGGTTTTACTAACATTTTAAGACCTTTGTCAAAAAGTCTTTCACTCAATTCTGCAAGCTGCACATCAAGAATCTGAGCAACCTCTGCTTCTGACAAACCACCGAAAACGATGATATCATCAATACGGTTAATCAATTCAGGGCTCATGATTTTTTTAAGTTCCATAACAGCGCTTGATTTTATTTCTTCAAAATCAAGAGTTCCGTCGTTATCAGCAAAATCATTGAAGCCAATTTTTCCCTGAGAAACAATTTCGCGAGCCCCAGCATTGCTTGTCATAATGATTACTGTGTTTTTAAAACTTACATTATGTCCGAAGCTGTCGCTTAATTCACCTTCTTCAAGAATCTGAAGCATAAGGTTAAACACATCAGGATGAGCTTTTTCAATTTCATCAAAGAGAATTACAGAATACGGATGCTGTCTGATTTTTTCTGTAAGCACACCGCCTTCTTCGTAACCCACATATCCTGGAGGAGCACCAGTAAGGCGGCTTGCAGTATGACGTTCCATAAAGTCAGACATATCAATTCTGATAAGGGAATCTTCTGTACCGAAAAGGAATTTTGCAAGTGTCTTTGCAAGTTTTGTTTTACCGACACCTGTAGGTCCAAGGAATACAAACGAACCGATTGGACGTTTTCCGCTTGAAATACCGGCCTTGTTTCTACGAACAGCACTTGAAATTAAATTAATAGCTTCGTTCTGACCTATTACAGTTTTATGAAGTTCGTCTTCCATATGAATAAGACGTTCAACCTGTGATACATCAAGATCTTCAACAGGAATTCCTGTCATCTCACTGATAACATGACAGACATCTTTTACAGTAACTTCTTTTTGAACTTTACCGTTATTCTTTTTCCAGTATTCACTGAAGAGTTCAAGTTTTTCTTTTAATGCTAAAACCTTGTCACGAACAAGGGCTGCCTGTTCGTAATTCTGATTTTTTACAAGATTCTTTTTTTCTTCAATGAGTTCTTCAATATTTTTTTCAAGTTCAGCAAGTTCTGAAGGACGAGCTTCTTCCTGAATTTTTTTCTGAGCTCCAGTTTCATCGAGAATATCAATAGCCTTATCTGGAAGGTATCTTTCTGGAATATATCTGTGAGAAAGTTTTACGATAAGAGGAATTACATCATCAAGATATTTTACGTTATGAAAATCTTCATATTTTTTCTTAACACCATTAAGGATTTCGAGAGTTTCTGAATCATCAGGTTCAGAAACTTTTACAATCTGGAATCTTCTTTCAAACGCAGAATCCTTTTCAAGATATTTTCTGTATTCCTTGTTTGTTGTAGCACCGATAATCTGGATTTCTCCGCGACTCAATGCAGGCTTTAGCATATTAGATGCATCAAGCTGTCCTGCCTGACCTCCTGCTCCGATGATTGTATGAATTTCGTCGATAAAAAGAAGAATGTTTTTATCTTCTTTTACTTCGTTCATTACTTTTTTAAGGCGGTCTTCAAAATCACCGCGGTATTTTGTTCCGGCAATTAATGCACCGAGGTCCAGTACCAGAACTCTCTTTCTTAAAAGATTATATGGTACTTCGCCTTTTACGATTGCCTGGCTTAAGCCTTCGATGATGGCAGTTTTACCAACACCTGGTTCTCCGATTAAAAGCGGATTGTTTTTTGTTCTGCGAGAAAGGATCTGAATTACACGACCAATTTCTTTTTCGCGACCAATTACTGGGTCACAGTTTTCACTTCTGGCCTGAGCAGTCATGTCACGGCTGTATTCTGAAAGTACTGAGTCTTTCTTTTCCTGCTTAGAAGCTTTTTCTTTTTTTCTTGAATCAGCCAAGGTAGAAGAAGGTTCATCTAGATTTCCGCGATATTCATCACCAAGAAGGTCGCTTAATAAAGATTTTTCAAGACGGCGTTCACCTTTAAAAGTGGCACTTGATTCAATATGACTTCTGGCTTCTGGTAAAAAGCTTCTGATTGATTCAAGAGAAATTCCAGCTCTTAAAAAGTAACGGTTTGTAATACTTCTTTCTTCTCTGATTGCTGCAATCAAAAGATGTTCAGTACCGATATAAGAATCGCCAAGAGTCTGTGATTCAAGGCGCGCGCAATCCATCATTACTGACAGACGTCTGCTTGGAGGAAGCTCGTAAATTCCTTGAGCGCGGTCTTTTGCCGGAATCAAACTCTGTTCGAGGGCAAGCTGAAAGTTCAGAACATTTACGCTCATTGTGAGCAAAAGTGAATAGCCGACTGACTCAGCATTTTTTAATAAAGCAAGAATAACGTGTTCAGGTAAAAGGTAGGCGCTGCCGCTTTTTCTTCCTTCATCCTGTGCAAGTGCAATAAGAAGTCTCTGAGCTCTTGGAGATAAACCTTCCATAAATCTTCAATCCTTCAATCTATAAGATAATTAAAATCTAATTTTTTAAATTAAGAAACAAAGTTAATTTTTTCAATAGTAGATTTTATGACCATCGCACGCAGGCGTTCTTCCTTTAATTCCACATCATCTTCGATGTCTTCTTCAAAAGAAAAACTTCCAGTTTTTAAAAGATAGCCTAAATGACCAGATTGAACACGGTACAGGAGGGAATTTAATTCATAATCTTCAATTCCTGTAATAAAACCTAAATCAAGCCCCCATTTTAGGCATGAAATAATGTCTATACAATCACGAAGATTGATCAAAATACTGAATTTTGCAAGTGAATATGCCCTGACTACAATATTGTGAACAACTGTCGGTATATTATCGGCATAATCGGCTCTTTTCTTGCGTTCTAATTCACAAATATATTTTCCAAGGGCAAAAATATTACCAAGCTGCTCAACTTCGTTTCCTTTAAGGCTTGAAGTTGTCGAAATCTGATAGTAAGCACCTAAGGAGGCATTAAAAAGGTTTCCGACACCATAACAGTCTGCAACGGTAAAGCCACGGTCCTGGATTTGCTTTATTACCTCTTTTATTTCTCCAGAATAACTCAAGGATGGAAGATGCATATAAAAACTGCTCTTAATTCCGCTGCCGGTGTTGAATACACTTGAGGAAAGGTAGCCAAAATCACGGCTTGCAGCAAACTGAACATACTGCTGGAGTTCTTCATCGATTTTTTTGCAGCGCTCAAATGGAGTTTTAAGATTAAGGCCTGAGGCAAAACTTGAAAGCTTTATGTGATCATTATCATTTATAAGACAGGCAGAAGCTCCGTCAGTTGTCGTAATAAGAGCGGTTGCAGACGAAGACCCCAGAAGTCCCCTTTCTGAAAGGATTTTTTCGCCGTTTTTATCAAGATTATCCAGAGCCATTGACTGATAGGAATCAGGATTTTCCATTTTAGAAAAAGCATCAAATATAATGCTCTGCACACGTTCAGCATCATCATTTTTAAAGTTTGAAGGAAATGGAAAGCTTGCCAGGTTTCGGATAAATCTTACACGGGTTGAAACTACAACATCCTGGTCTTCGGAAACAGTATTATACCATACTTCAGTATTGTCTTTTTTTGTTCGTTTTGCCATTATTCGTCTTCACCATCAGTAACAGGTTTATTTTCAATTGCGTGAAGATAATCACGGTAGAAAGCCGCCTTTTCGTAATCTTCATTTTCGACAGCCTGTTCAAGTTTTTTCTGAACTTCAATTCTGTCAGTTAAAGGAGATCTGAAAGATGCAATCCGTTTTGGCATTGAACCGGTATATGTACCGTATGCGTTATGTTTTTCAAGATATTTTATGATGTCATTCTTGAATATTTCGTAACATTCAGGACAGCCGGTAAACCCGGTAAGAAGGATTTTTGACAGATGCTGGGAACATACAGGGCAGATAAGATCTTTTGAAGACTGATTTTTAAAATATTCAGTAAAAAGAGAATTTAAGGCTTTTGAGATCTCTTTTGGATCAGTTGAAAATCCGCGTTCCTTTACGCATTCAGCACAGAAATGAAGTTTTCGTTTACCAGTCTTAGAAGACTGCTCTACGAAAAATGTTGCTTCGCGCTGATGACAAAAATCACAAATCATTATGAACCTGCCTTTCTGAAGGTTTCACAAACCTTTTCTTTACCGGCTCTATATGCAGGAATAAAACTTGCACACAAAGACAAAACCAGTGTAGCTAAAATATATAACAAAATCTGAATAAATGGAATGTGTACAGGTATTGATTCTAAATAATATGTATCATCCATTAAACGAATTGAATAGAAAGAATTTAAATTTCCGTTAGCGATAAAATATCCAATACGGGCAAAAAGATTTACAATCTGTTCAATAAACCAGATTATATTATTAACATTCAGAGAAATGATTATTCCACATGGGATTCCGATTAAAATACCTGCAAGGCCGATCATAAGTCCAACAAAAATAAATGACATCGTTATCGTTGAATTAGAAGTACCGACACTTTTTAAGATGGCAATTTCTTTTCTGCGGTCAAGACAAATCATTACAATGCACGAAGAAATATTAATACATGCAACAAGTACGATTAACAGCATAATGAACACAAGAAGCATTCTTGTACTTGAAAAATTTTCAAACTGAGAATGATTCAATTCATCCCAGCGATAAACACTTACAAAGTACCCTACTTCCTCTTCAATTTTCTGCTGAAGCTGATAAAAACCTTTCTGGTCAGAAAGCGATCTGTCAGTTTCAATCATAATTGAAGAAAGCGAAGTATCAGGTTTTAAAATCTGAATTCCTTTTTCTATAGGGAGAAAAACCCAGAGAGAATCAAGTTCCTGATATCCGCACGAAATGACTGCACCTACTTTCATTGAAGTCATTTTAGGAATAATTTTATCATTGACTTTCTGAGTGGTTATCAGACGGATTGTATCGCCGGGTTTTAATTGAAGTTTTTCTGCAATTCCTTTTCCGATCAGGACAGTTTGTCCGTTTGATTCGTAAAAATCCTTAATATCGCCTTCAATTGCATTGAACATTTTGTTATATGAAGGAACTGTTTTAAAAATCTCAGGATCACAGGCTCTGATGGTTGCACCGGTTCTTCCTTTATTTGAAGAAACAAGACCTGTCGTAGAAATCATTTCGTAAGCGTTTGTAACACCTTCAACGCCTCTTACTTTCTCAAGAGAAATATCCATCAGGGCTTTATCAAAACTGTCTGGGTTTTCATAAACAAACTGAAGCTGCATGTGAGAAGAAGAAAGATTAACAAGGCGATCTGTCATTCCGTTAATCATTGCATCAGAAACAGAAATTACAAGAACAAGAGGAATAAGACTAAGCGCAATACAAAAAACAGCACCTTTTATGCTTTTTGTACCTACAGTTTTTTTTGTACCGTGAGAAAAAATAATTTTCAATGCATATAAAAATGAAGATTTAACAGCCATATACTTATGTTTATTACAAATCTCCTGCAAGGACTATCTGCTTATTCTGAAGCTTAAAAATATTTTTAGCTTTCTTTGCTACATCAACATCATGAGTTACAACAAGTAAAGTTTTGTTATATTTATCAGAAACACTGAAAAGCAAATCAGAAATAATACCGGCATTTTCCGGGTCAAGATTTCCTGTCGGTTCATCAGCAAGAATCAACTGCGGATCATTTATCATACTGCGGGCAACTGCAATACGCTGTCTTTCGCCGCCAGAAAGTTCTGACGGAAGATGATTTTTTCTTTCATAAAGCCCGACATCATTTAAAAGGCTTTCAGCTTTTTCCATTGCCTGTTTTTTATTCTTTCCTGCCATATACGCCGGAAGAAAAATATTTTCAAGAGCTGTAAAATCTTTCAAAAGATAATGGAACTGAAAAACAAGACCGATAAAAGAACTTCTGTATTCACATAATTCCTTTTCTGACATTTTACCAAGAGTATAAGGCCCGGCTTTTACGCTTCCGTTATCAAAAGATTCTATTCCGCTGATTATATTAAGAAGCGTACTTTTACCGTTTCCGCTTTGGCCAACGATTGCGTTTTTGGTACCTTCTTCAATCTCAAGGCAGAGATTTTTAAGAACGGTAAGAGATTCGCCTTTTGTTACATAAGTTTTTTCAAGATCTGAAATTTCAATAATATTAGTCTTCATGGAAAACCTCTGATATTTTCATTTTAAGAACATTACGGCTTGCGGCATAGGCTGCAATCAGGCATGAGAAAATTCCAAACAGAGTTATAAAAGCAACTTCGCCAGGCATAACTCTTGCAGGAATATTTGAATACACATACCACATTGTATTTTCTTTTACGAAAGCTTTTGCCTGTGGATTTGTAACTGCAGTAAACAGATATGTAAACCAGTATTCAAGTTTAGAAAGAACAATGAACACACCCTTTATATTATAGCTTAAAAGAAGGCCGAGAATCATTCCCGGGATTGAACCTTTAAGACCGATAAGAAGAGCACGAACAATAAAAATATTTTTAATAGATCTGTTATCAGCTCCAAGACTTGCAAGCGTACAGATTTCAACTCTTCTTTCAAATACAAGCTTTCTCATCGAGTTAAAAATATTAATAGTAACAACAATAAAAATTAAGATAACAAAAAGAAAGAGCATATTCTTTTCTACACGAAGAGCACCGAAAAAACTTCTGTTATAATCACGCCAAACAGTTGTTTTAACATCAGGAAACATTGCTGCAAAATCCTTCTGAAAGGTTTTATCAGAATTCTGATTTTTAAGTTTAATTCCGTAGATAGTTTTTTCTGAACCAAAATATTTATCAGCAGTATCAAGATTAATAAAGGCATAACTTGCATTTATGTCTACATAACCGCACGAGAAAATTCCTTTTACTGTCAAAGTTCTGTTATTCGAAATCAGTGAAGTTTCGCCGGAACCGCTTAATGCAAAAAGATTAATTACACTTCCCCTATGAACACCAAGCTGGTTTGCAAGTCTTACACCAAGAACAACACTGTCCTCTTCTGTAAGATCAAAATCACCGTTAATCATATTTATTTCAGAATTAAAACCAGAATCTAATTTAAGAACGTCCGAAGGAAGCCCGCGGATTAATCCAGCAGCTTCTTTACCATTTTTATTTGTAATTAAACTCTGCGCTTCTTTAAAGGGAACAAAAGAAACAACATTATTTTTTTTCTTACCCTCATTAAGGAATGCTTCAACCTTTAAGTTCTGCTGTTCATTTTCTGTCTCTACCTGAACATGATATGAACTCAACTCAATGATTGAATCGATAAACTGCATCTGAAAACCATTCATTACGCTCATAACTACAATTAATGTCATTACTCCAAAACAGATTCCGATTGCAGAAAGTTTTGTAGTAACGGCACCGGTTCCTTTACGTTCAACTGAAGAAAATCGTTTTGAAACAAAATGAATCCACGGCTTAAAAAAAGATTTTTTATTCATAGGCTTTTCCTTCAGCATAAAAAACTTCAGAAACCTTGCGGCCGTCTTTATACTGAACTTTTACATATGTATCAGAATCAAAATAAACATTCTGCACATAATCTTTGTTTGAAGTATAAACAGTTTTCATACGAAGTACATTATTTTCGTAAAATGTAGTTACAGGAGGAATATTTTCATTTACATATTCATAAACATTTTTACGGATATATGTTTTTGTATTTCTTAAAGTATAATCATTTCTGTAAAACAAATGAACTTCATCTTCCTGGACAACTCGTCCTGCCTCATCATATCTGAATAGATATGTATAATCTTTTCTGGCAGGAATAGACGGCTTAACAAAATTCTCTGTAAATTTAAATTCCAGCTTTTCAGAATCAGTTATAAGACTAAACTCATTTTTTTCGATTACACGCGATAAAGAATCATAAAAGGTTTGAATATATTTTTTTTCAGTTATTACATATTCTTTAGTTTCAAGCTTATACTTAAGTTTTTTATAATCTGTTAAAGAATTTTCTTCGGGGTAAAAATAATACACTACCCGTTCAAGATTACTTTCAGAAACTTTTTTTCCGATATGCCAGTATTCAGCATAGTAAAGATAAAAATGTTCGTTATAGAAAAATCTTTTTACTTTTTCATTTGAGGTAATTATAAGGGATCGTTTTCCGTCTTTTTTATTATTATGCAGAACAAGATTTTCTGTATTTTCATCCTTATAGATCTGCATATGAAGATGATTACTTGAATTTAAAATATTTTCGTATTGAGGAACTACAGTTTTCTTTGCTTCAGAAACTTCTGCTTGCTGAGAACTGATACTGAAGCAAACAGATAAAAACATGCAAAAGAGAATCTGTACTTTATTAAACTTCAGTTTCATAACGTCAAACTAATCGTGTTAATTAAATTCCGAGGAATGTATTCAAATATTCCTCTGAATCAAACAACGAAATATCATCATAAGTTTCTCCGGTACAAACATAGAACACCGGAATTCCAAGATCTTTACCGATACTGATTGCAACACCGCCTTTAGCAGTCGAATCATATTTTGTCATAACGATTGCATCAACGCCAATTGCTTCGTTGAATACCTCAGCCTGGCGAAGAGCATTCTGACCTGTAGTTGAATCAATTACCAGAATCTTTTTATAACAGCCTTCATCTGCCTTCTGCGAACAGATGCGGTCAATTTTTTCAAGTTCATGAACAAGATTTTCTTTATTATGAAGACGGCCTGCTGTATCTGCGATAACAAGTCCGCCACCATGTGCTTTAATACTTTCTGCTGCATCAAAAACTACGCTGGAAGGATCTGATCCATGCTGGTGATTTACAACGCGGACTCCGATTTTTTCACCGTGATAGCAAAGCTGTTCAATTGCTGCAGCACGGAAGGTATCGCTTGCAGAAAGTACAACACTTTCGTATCCGCTTTTTACAAGGGAATTTGCAATCTTTGCACAGGTTGTAGTTTTACCGACACCGTTTACTCCAAGCATCATCCAAACGTTAACCTTATTTTCTAGCGGCTTAAATTCAACGCTCTTTACATATGTTGAAAGGACATCTTTCATCTTCTGGAGAATAGCTTCCTGACCGTGGATTTTTCCTTCCTTGCATTCTGCTTCAAGCTGGTCTACAAGTTCCATTGCATTTCTGGCACCAATATCACCTTCTATCAAAGCATCAGCAAGGTCTTCGAAAAATTCTTCATCTTCCTTGCTGTGTGACGAAAATAAATTTTTAATTTTCTGTGCAAATGATATTTTAGCCATTATCTGTCCCCTGTTAACGTGTTTGTATTTTCAGTTTTTATTTTTGAATTAATGTCAGAGCTTTGAGTCTGTTCAGTTTCATCTTTTTCAAGAGTATTATTTTCTGCTTCCTCTGCAGCTTTTTGTTCTGCTTCCTCTGCGGCTTTTTGTTCTGCTTCAAGTGCAGCCTTCTTTTCTTCTTCAAGCTTCTGCCGCTCAAGTTCTTCTTCCTTCATAATTCTAAACCGCTCCTGCATCTCAAGATATTCCTGAACAGAAGTTTCATAATTTGAAGAAGATTTTTTTGCTTCTACCGGCAGCGCTTTGTTTGCTGCAATTAAGTACCGGACAAGTTCATAAAGAAACCAGCAGCCCATTGAAACCGAAAGACCGATTCCGATATAACTCATTGTCTGATAAGTCGAAAATTCATTCCTGTCGATCGGCTGTCCAAGCGAAAAGCTTCTGTACAAATTACTATAATTTGAATATGAATAAAAAAGGAACGGCAGTGAACAAATCAAAGCACTATACGAAATATACATTACTTTTCGTCTTTTTTCTATATTCGCACCGATGTCGATATCCTTGAGATTTAACGAAACGACATTTGTATCCTTAATTATTTTTTCAGGAATTCTAAAGAACAGGGAATTTTCATTATCAGTAAAATAATATCCGAGAACACTCATATTATTTACTTTTACAGAAAGTTCATTCGAGGAAGTTGTATTTCCATTATAATAGAAAGTACCACCAATCGGATTTTTTAACACAACTGCTGTATTGAAAGAATTATCCTCAACAAAATCTATTTCAATAACATATTTTTTTTCATAACCAAAGCCGTACGAAAAACTTTCCTTTCTAAAACCTTCACATTCAAAAGTAATATTATGAACACCGTTTCCGATTACAATTTTTTCCGGAACGGGAGAATAAATCGTATTATCAACAGTAAGCTTTGTTTTTTTTCTTAAATCTTCATTTGTAAGTTTAATCTGAACATCACAAGGAATAGCGTTTTCGATTTTTGGAATTAATCTGTAACTGATATTTTTTGCAACATTTTCAATTTTAGAAATTGAACCGACTTCAGTTATTATGCCGGTAGACTGAGCACCAGGATATACAAACATTTCAACAGAAACGGCACAGTAATTACCGTAAGTAATGACAGAACCTGTAATAACAGCATTAATATTTACCTTTGTTACTTCTGACGAAAACTGATAAGAATTAAAATCACTGTTAGTTATATCTGCAGGAATTGTAAAAAGTGTTTCAGTATCATTTTTATAGATTTCAAATTCTTCAAGTCTGTCTTTAAATTTAGACGGATCATTAAGAAGTTTTTCTTGCGCTTCAAGATTCAAATCAATTTTTTTCTGAATATCTTTAATTTTCTTTTCAGATTCCTTTACATATTTATTGAACTGATATTCACTGATATTCTGAAGTACATAAGAATCACGTTTTTTTGTTTCGCTTGATAATTCAAGGAATAACGCAAGACGTTCTTTTATGTATTTATCAATCTCTCGGTCAAAAACTTCTGACGAAGGAACGTTACGGCTTTTTAAACCGTTAAGCTGATCTAGAATTAATTGAGGAATTGCTTTTAAAAGTGATTTTTCGTAATCATTCCTCTTAATATCTTGAGAGTATGTAAACTCGACGGCGCTTACAGTCCATTTTTTTTCTTCAGCAGAAGACTTAAAATTTACAAAGAGAATAATTAATAATAAAAAAATTGTCCGTAGAGAAAATCTCGAGGCAGTTTTGAAATTATAAATCATCACCGTCGTCTGTATCATCCATTGGTGCGCCAGACCATTTTGCCTTGAGGTATGATTCGATAAACTGATCGATATCGCCATCCATTACGGCCTGGATATTTCCTGATTCACATTTTGTTCTGTGATCTTTTACCATTGTGTATGGCTGGAATACATATGAACGGATCTGGTTTCCCCAGCCGATGTCTTTTTTTTCAGTTGCGAATTTGGAATTTTCTTTTTCTTTCTGCTCGCGGTAATACTCGTAAAGTTTTGCCTTGAGCATGCTCATACAAGCCTGACGGTTAAAAATCTGGCTGCGTTCACTCTGGCAGGCAACAACGATTCCTGTCGGCAAGTGAGTAAAGCGTACGGCTGAGTCTGTCTTGTTAACGTGCTGGCCGCCCTTACCGCCTGCACGGTATGTATCAACGCGGAGGTCTTCAGGTCTGATTTCAACTTCGATTGAGTCATCAAGTACCGGAAATACGAATACGCTCGAGAAGGATGTATGACGTCTTGCGTTTGAATCAAACGGACTGATTCTGACAAGGCGATGGATTCCGGCTTCGGCCTTTAAATAACCGTAAGCGTATTCACCGTCAATCTGGAATGTTACCGACTTAATGCCGCCTTCAGCTTCGAGAATATCTACTGTTTCGATTTTAAATCCGCGGCGTTCAGCCCAGCGTGTATACATGCGGCTGAGCATAAACGCCCAGTCCTCGGCCTCAGTTCCACCGGCACCTGCATGAATTGTAAGGAATGCACTCGAGTTGTCTACTTCTCCAGAAAGAAGGTTAAGTACACTTTGTTTTTCGTATTTTTTATTTGCTTCTTCAAGCATTGTACGGATTTCTGCTTCAGTATCGGCGTCTCCGGATTCCTCTGCAAGCTCATACATTGCTTCAATGTCATCAATTTCTGAGATTAATTCTTTCCATGGATCTACACGGAGCTTGAGAGCCTTGATTTTTCCCATTACCTTCTGGGCTTTTTCGGGATTGTCCCAGAAATCAGGGGCATTCTGAAGTTCTTCCTGCTCTGCTATTTTTTTGTAGATGGAATCAGAGTCAAAGACACCCCCAGACGTTCATAACGTTTTCTTTTAATTCTGAAATGGGCATTTTCAATTCTTCTAACATGACTTGATTCCTCTAAAATTTATATGCTTTGAATATTTTCAATAAATATCTTTTTTTCGTTAAATCTTTTTAATAGAATAAATTAAACGCTCTATCTTGTCAAATAAGTATAAATGATTATAAAATATATAGTATGAAAATGAAGAAAATTGTATTCTTATCTACTCTTTTGTCTGCAGGTTCTGCTTTATTCAGTCAGACTACAAGACCAATTGTTTCAGACATTAATTCACTTCCTAAAAATTCAACTTCTGTAAAAATTACCTGGACACTTCCAGAAAATTCAGTTCCAGAAATAACAGGCTGCTATATTTACAGAGATTCCCGCCAGATTACAACTTTTGACCAGCTTTCAAAATTAACTCCAGTCGGAACCGTAGACGCAGACGTCACAACTTTTACAGATACTCTGGCTGATACAAAAGATTATTTTTACTGTGTTCTCTGCAGCACAGAAAACGGTGTTTACAATATAATTCTTCCATCAGTTAACACGACAGTTTCTGGAGTTCACGTTGCTTCAGCTTATTCAGATGACCAGCAGGTAATTACACCAAATTCCTCTTCAAAAAATAAAAAGAAATTTACAGATGCTTCTGAAAAAATGAGGGACATTCCGCTTCCTACTCCGGGATTAATTGAAGTAAACAAAAAATCTCAGAACATTCTCGGAACAAAAGCAATGAATACAGCTGATGAACTTGGCAGAAAATATACAGGTTCAAAAAGCAAAATCACAAAGCTTCACGTTTTTGAAGAAGATTTAGTTTGTCCGGAAAGCGGTGATGAATATTATCTTTTTAAGATTCTTAAAAACAGTTTTGTAAAAAAAGATTTTAAGAAAGCTGTAAATGATCTTGTTGATTTTTTAAGCATTCACAGAAATGCAGAAGTTACAAAACGTGCATCGTTCTATCTTGGAGAATCTTATTATTTTTCAAGAGAATATGAAAAGGCTGTTTTCCAGTTCTTGAAAGTCCAGAACGATTATCCTGAACTTTCAAAAAAATGGATTGATTCAAGCCTGGATTTGATTAATCTTAAATAAATTAATTAAGTTCTTTAATCATTTTGATTAAAGAAGGTGTTCTTGATATTTCAAGGTCAGCTCCCTTAAGCGGGCTGACTTTTTTTTGCTGGTCACCCTGTGGTGAAGTATCAAGAGCAGTTTCACTTGGACTGTTTTTAGAACCTTTTTCTGGCATCTTAATAAGAATTAATTCATCATTAGAATTAACTCTGTCGTAGAAGCCTGTATCAGAAAGAATACCTTCTGAAATTTCTTCTGAAGTTTTTGTAACAGTAACTTTTCCAAGCATATCTTTATCTGTATAAACAAGTCCTACACCGTTATCACTTGTTTTCATTGCGCCTTTGCGAACAACTGCAAATTCAGCACCTTTAACCATTCCTTCAGATTTTCCAATATCAATCAGCATCTCATTAAGATTACGGTTCAAAATGCGTGCCCTTACAGGAAGAATTTCAAGAATATCTTTTCTCAATCTCAACAAGGCATTCGAGAATCTGTCATTACCAGTACGGTAAATCGAGAATGACTGAGACTTTGTCCCTGTTCGTCCCGAATAAACAACGGCATCAATTTTAACATCGCGGTCTGTTTCGTCGCCTGTTAAAATAATAAAGTAGTCAAGCTTTTTATCATGAGCCTTTTTATATGCATCTGCATAACCTGACACTTCTTCAGGATAAAGTCTGACATTAGTCGAAGCAATTCCCTGGAACATAAGGCGAAGAGTATTTGAAGCAATGCGTGCAATATCGCAGTGATACATCGGTTCAATTTTTTCCATGTAGTAAATACCGATATTCCATCTTGTTTTATCAAGATAGAACGGATTAATATCCCAGCGCTGTGCCATTGTGTTGCTCATCAAAGATTCAAAACCTTCAACTGTATCAGAAAGCCTGATGTATCTTATCTGTCGGTTAACTTCTGCATCTGTCGGCTTGTCTTTATTTTTGATTACAGGTTCCGGAGTATTTTCTTTAACGAACTTTAACTGTTCAAGATAATTTTCGTTAAAGCCGTCGTTGTAAAGAAGTTCAGCAAAAGCACTGCGCGCAGTTTTATTTTTAGGATTAATTTTTAAAGCTGTCTGATATTCATATCTAACCTGAGGGCCAAGATATTTTTTCTGATATTCCTGACCTTTTCGAACATGATACATTGCCCAGGCTTTTCTTCTCGGATCTTCAATTCTGGTGTGAGAAAGAATTGAAAGTTCAAAAGCTGCACGCATGATTTCGTCAGTCGGATCAATTTCAAGTCCAGTCTCCCATGTTGAAAGGGAATCTTCGAACTGCCCGAGTTTTTCCTGTGCAAGGCCTTTCATAAACCAGGCCTGAGTAAGATCACGGTTACGGCTTATTCTAAAATCAGCAATATCAATTACATCCTGATATCTTTTCTGAGCATAATAAATTGTTCCGAGAAGTTCATATGCACTGTCATAATTTCCATTTACCTGAACGGCCATCAGAGCCTTGCGTTCGGCCTCAGAATAATCGCCTCTCATTGCAGAAAGGTACGAGGCAATATAATAAACTTCTTCGTTATTTGCATGAGACTGCAAAGCCTTATTGATGTAATTTCTTGCAAGATCATGTTTTCCAAGTTCTGTACTTACAAGAGCAAGGCTTAAAAGGGCTTTTACATTCGAACTCTGGCGTTTGAGTGCATCTTTATAAAGGGCTTCTGCGCCTGAAAGTTTTCCGTTGAATAAATCAAGTTCTGCAAGTCCAAATCTTGCTTCAATGTCATTCGGATATTTTTTAAGAACAGTATTAAAAAGAAGTTCTGCTTCTTTAATTTTTCCTGTTGAAATATAGCTGAAGGCTGTAAGGTTTAAGTATTCAGGTTTTTCTCCTGCATAATGCTGGGCTTTTGAAACATATTCAGTGCAAAGATCAAACTGATTCATTTCGTATGAACATTTTGCAAGCATGTACCAGGCATCTGCATAAGCATTATTTTTCTGAAGCGCTTCTTGAAATTTTTCTGAAGCTTGCCACCAGTTTTTGTCTGCATAAAAATCCATTCCGATTTGATATAGCTGTGATGCAGAAAGCTTTGAATTCTGTTCAAAAGCCGTTGTTTTTGAAAAACCGTTAACCTGTGCAAAAACATTGCTGCTTAAAAGAGCAATGCTTACACATAAAACTGCAAGGTTATTCTTTTTCATCCTTTTCCCCACCCTCATTTTCATGGCAAATAACTTTTATCATATCAATTCTATGACCATCCATATCTTGAATGATAAAATCATAATTGTTCCATGTCATCTTTTCATATTTTACAGGAATCTTTCCGAACAAATCCAGCACAAAACCACCCAAAGTATCAAACTCATCTGCCGGGAACGAAGAAGAAATTTCATCGTTCAGATCTGAAAGATTTTCGCGACCATCTACAAGCCAAACATTGCTGCCAAGACTTATAATATCATCGCGCTCATTATCAAATTCATCCTGAATATCACCGACAATTTCTTCGATGATATCTTCCATACAGACAATTCCAGAAAGACCGCCATATTCATCAACGGCCATTGCAATATGAATGTGACGTCTTTTAAATTCCCTCAAAAGGCTGTCAATTCTTTTTGTTTCAGGAACAAAGTATGCTTTTCGGATAATCTTTTCAAGATTAATGGTTTCATCAAGAGCAAAACATTTGATAAGATCTTTTACATAAAGAACACCGATTACATTATCAATCGAATCCTTGTAAACCGGAAAACGCGAATGTCCGCTTTCGGTAATCTTTTCAAGAAGTTCATTCTGTTCAGTTTCGATATTGATAAAATCAACATCAATGCGCGGAATCATAACTTCCTTTACAGAAGTTGTAGATAATTCCTCAACTCCCTGAATCATATCCTCTTTTTCTTCTTCGAGAATTTCTTCAGTAGTTTTGACTTCAGCAGGAACTTCCTGGTCTGCTGTTTTTTTCTTTGTATTAAACCCAAATAAACCCATATATTTTATTATCTTTAAACCTTATTTTATAAACAAATTATTTAATTAAAATTTCGTCTTCAAGTTCTTTTAACATTTTTTCCTGAAGAACAAGCATCTCACACTGAGGTTCTACTCCGCTTTCTATATGCTCTTCGCCATGGTCCATCCCATTTAAATGAAGGAGACCGTGGACAAGAAGTCTTTTCAATTCTGCATTTGGTGTAGTAGAAAAATACGCTGCATTTTCACCAATCATTTCTACACTGATTGCCACATCCCCTACAGCTTTCCACTCAACACCTTCATCTTCGTAAACATAATCATTTTCAAATGAAAGAACATCTGTTGCAGAATCTATATTTCGATAACTATTATTAAGTTCCCGAATATATTCATTGTTACAGAATAAAATGGAAACTTCTTCATTATCAAAATTAAGTTTTTCCATTGCCTTGAGGACGAATGGTTCAACCTTATCTAAAAATGCAGGATTCTCAAGATCTTTCTGAACGCTGATTAAAATTCTGTTTGCCATTTATTCCTTTTTTCCTTTTCTTTTTGCTTTTGCTTTTAAATTAGAAGGAATCTTTGAAGCTGCTTTTGAGGGAACTTTAGCTTCCTCTTTTTTTTCTTCTGAATCCGGATCTTTCTGATCAGGATATTCAATTCTTGAATGATAATAACCTGCAAGAATTGTTACAAAAGATTCTCGGACAATTGTAAGTTCCTTAAAAGTCAAAGGACAGTTATCAAGCTGATGATGTTCAAGCTTTGCAGAAATGAGCATCTGAATGAATTTATCAAGACGTGAAACTGATGGTTTTTCGAGAGTTCTGCAGGCAGCCTCAACAGTGTCGGCAAGCATTACAACTGCACTTTCTTTTGTTGTCGGAGGAACTCCGTTGTAAGAAAAATCTTCTTCGCGAACATCAGGATTAACTTTCTTTTCTTCGCCGTAGAAATATGCAATTACACTGTTTCCGTGATGTTCAGAAATGATATCGATAACCTGAGGAGGAAGATGAAGCTGATGAGCCTTTTCAACACCGCGTTTAACATGGCTTCTGATAACAGAAACTGAAAGCGACGGATTCATATCATCGTGCTTGTTGTGTCCGCTCTGATTTTCTACAAAGTATTCACTCTGGTCCATTTTACCAATGTCATGATAATAAGCTCCAACACGGGCAACAAGAAAGTTTGCACCGATTGCCTTACATGCATTTTCTGCAAGTGTTGCAACCATCATTGAGTGGTTATAAGTTCCAGAAGCATTGAGAAGAAGTTTTCTCATTGTTGGATTATTCAAGTCGCTCAAATCCATAAGTCTAAAAACAGATGCTGTATTAAGAATCTGTTCAAGCGGTGTAATAAAACCAAGTGCAAAAATTCCTGAAACGAAACCGTTTACTGCAAGAGCAAACATTACGATTCCGATATTATCAAATGTATCGTTGAAAAGAATTTTAAGAACAAGCATGAATACAATATTTAAAAGAGCAATTGCAAGAGATGCAAAAACCATATCGATTCTGTTTTCAATCTGACGTACGATTCTTGTTGCACTGAATGCTATTGCAAGTGTAAAGAGGAATGGAACAGGATCAAAACCTGAAGCATTGTAAACACCAAGAGCAACAATTATTGAAAAATAAACTGAAGATTTTTCACCAAACAGCAGCGCAATCAGGAAAATAAACATTGCTGTCGGAATTGCAATCGTATGATGGTATGACGAAATTGCAAAGAATCTGAACTGCTGGGCAATCATCGTGACGGCATAAATCGCAATGAAGAATATAATTTCAATAAGCAGCTCTTTAAAAGAAGGCTTACGGCCTAGAAGCTTGTCTGAATAAAGCAATACCCAGAGAATCATCAAAAGGAATAAATAAAGCAATGTGTCTGCATATGCTCTGTAGTCAATATATTCCTTTGTATTAGCCATTTTCTCAAGCTTTTTGTAGTTTTCATCTGTAATAGGAAAACCTTTCTTGATAATTCTTTCATGATCACCAATTGCAAACGGATATGCTGCAGTTGCAGGGAGAGCTCTGTCAGAATCAATATTTCTGTCAGCAATCATACCGACTTCATATTCTGACAGAGAGAAAGCAGCAATTGTAAGATTCTTTGTAACACCAAAGAAACAGATTACTGCAAGAACTAAAAAAGAAACTGCAGAAAGAATTAATACTGCATAATCTTTTTTAATTGAATTAATAATACTTTTAAAGAAATCATTTTTCTTTTTTCCACTTCCAGGATTAATTACACCTGTCTGGTTATCATTCGTCTTTTGCATTTTCGTACGCCTGAACTATTTTTCTTACCAGTGGATTTCTTACAACATCAGAGCCTGTCATTTCCATCATGCCGATTTCAGGAATGCCTGAAAGTACGTTCAGGGAATGAACAAGTCCTGACTTACATCTCTTTGGTAAGTCAATTTGAGTTACATCGCCGGTAATGAATACCTTCGATCCGTTACCCATGCGGGTCAGAAACATCTTCATCTGTTCGCATGTAGTATTCTGTGCTTCATCAAGGATGATGACACAGTCATTTAAAGTTCTACCCCTCATGTAAGCTAAAGGAGCAGTTTCGATAATTTCATTTTCAATCAGCTTCTTTACAGTTTCGTTGGAAAGAAGAAATTCCATAGAATCGTAAAGAGGTCTTAAGTAAGGTCCGATTTTCTGTTCAAGGTCGCCAGGCAAAAAGCCAAGGTTCTCGCCTGCTTCTACAATCGGACGGGTTAAAATAATTCCCTTTTTTTCTTTTGAAAGAACAAGGCGAAGTGCTTCTGCAACGGCGAGGAAAGTTTTACCACTTCCAGCAGGGCCTGTACAGAACACCATATCGTGAGTTCTTAAAAGCTTTACATAGTCAGCCTGATTCTGTGTTTTCGGATAAAGTTTTTTCTGAGCTCCTGGAACAATTATGGCGCCTTCATCCATTGTCGCATGCTGGCGCTGTGAATCAAAATATGCCTTTGTCGGTGTGTAATCAGGATTTAAGTCAGTATTTAAAAGGGAAACAATCGCATCTTCAGAATCTGCATAACCATCCTGGATTTCGTCGATGATGCGGTCAATGATAAAACGGAACTGCTGCTGGATAGCAGGATCATCCTGTTCAACAGTAAGTTCATTTCCGCGCATGAATACAGGAACACCTAAGTGCTGTTCGATGAGACGTAAATTGCTATCGTTGGTACCACAAAGTTTAGTTAAAATTCCAGTATCAGGTACAACAATTGTATACGAGTGTTCCACAAATTCCCTTTTTAAACGTAAGAATACGAGGAAATAATCAATTTTCCTCTATTATATAATTATAAATTGACACTAAATGTTGGTCAAGAATGAAAAGCCCTGCTTCAGAATGTGCAGAAATCCGCAATTATCTGAAGGTTTTGAAACCGCCTTTGACAATATGTGCATCCATAACATTGTCTTCGTAAATTTCACCGTCAAGCTCAATATATTTTGAATCAATACAGGTGATTTTTGCACTTTCACAAGTTAAGTGTTCAACAAACTTTTTGTTCATATGTTTACCTTTTACAAATCCAGGCATTACACAGATTGTAGGACACCATGGTTCCTTTACAATCATCAGATCCATCAATCCGTCATCATTTTTTGCCGGAGGGCATACTTTAATTCCGCCACCGAACTGAGTACCGTTACAGAAGGCTGCCATTACACATTTATAGATTTTTTCTTCACCGTTGACGGTAACACTGATTGTGTAAGGCATGTAATTCAAAAGACATTTTGCAAGAGATTTAACATACGAAAACTTTGTTTTATAACGTTCAGTAAGGAATAGAACTTCTACATCAAGTCCGGTTCCACAGACATTAAGGCATCGTCTTTTTCCAACCTGAATATAATCACGGTCTTCAGGATCGCCTGAAAGAACCTTGTTTACAGCTTCAACAGGATCAAAAGGAAGCCCTGCACTTTCTGCGTAATCGTTTCCACGGCCTGCAGGAATAAGACCGAGTCTGGCTTTTGAAAAATCCATACCATTAAGAACTTCGTGGAAAGTTCCATCGCCGCCAATTACGGCAATAGTTTTTGCGCCTTCTTTGCAGAGTTTTGCGGCAACGGACTGACCTTCACCGCTTTTAGTAAGAAGATGAACTTTATATTCTTTAAATTGGGATTTTAAATATTCTTCGATAACCTGCAGAGCTTTACTTCCCGCACCTTTTCCGCTGATGGGATTAACTATTAAATCAATCATGTATTTAATAATATATCACTTTGAAAGCATTGTCGAGTTTTTGATTATTCAAACCAGTAGGAAGATACGGGATAACGTTTATTATCTTTCATTATTTTTACAGTATCTTTATAGCCAAGCCGTATTAAGTGTTCGATTTTTGATCTTTTAAAATTTGTAGTACCTTCAAAAAGACCGCCAAGTTCTTCAGAAGGAATAATTTCGAGGAGCTGAAGTTCTGGATTTTCTGAGCTTAAATATTTTGACGGAGTGTGATCAAGATAAACGACAAAAATCTGATTAAACTCGCCAGAGCTGTATAAATTAGTCAACGGCACAAGAGGCGTGTTATCAGCAATTTTTCCATAAATGTCAGAAACCTTTTCCAAATTGGACCAGACTTCTTCTTTCTCTACTTCTGTTTCATTTTCTTCTAAAGCATTTTTATTCGAGGAATTTCTGCAGGAAAATAAACTTATACAAATAAAAGCAAAAATAATTAAAACAGGAATTTTTTTATACAAAACATCACCTACTAATCATCGTCGTTGTCAATATCTTTTCAGAGTAAAATAAAATGCGCTATTTAGTCAACACAAAATTTTTACCTATCACCTATCTTGTTTCGTCTGCCGTATTTGTCGGTTACGAGGATGATGTCGTGAAGATTTGTATTATCGATAATTTTTTTTAATATTCCTTATTATGTAAGACACCGTCCCTCATTTTAGTTTACAAAAAGCTTCAAGTCCTTTCGATTGGAGTAAAAACAATTCCATTAAAAGAGAAAGATCTATCAAAAAGAAAACCATAGATTGCAAACTTCATTTTTTGGATTCTTATCCCTTCACCCCAATAACATTCTTCAACTGCTCGTAACTATCCACATGGTCATACTTTACACCACTGGTAGAAACCACATTAAACAGCTTTTTTGCACATTCAATCTTATTAGATTCAATCTTATTAAGCTGCATATCTTCCATGGTTCCCTTAGTCTCAGCAATAAAGAACACGTGTTTTACCTTATCTTTATCAAAAGCAATAGCCCAGTCTGGAGCATAGTTTCCTACTGGAGTTGGGATCTGGAATGAGCGTGGCAAACGTGCATAAACAACAACTTCCGCTGCACCATCCAGTTTGTTTACGAATTTCCATTCAGTATTACTGTCCGTAAATACTAAATCCTGAATACACTTTGTTGCTTCAAATGGAGTTTTATCTGGCAAATGTGGCGCTGTAAAAATATTTGAATCATAAGTATCTTCTAGTTCGTGGTATTCAATATGCTCAACAATCTTTGTAGATTTCTGTGCATTAATAATATTGATAACATCACGAATAAACTTTTCTGGATTAAATCCAAATTGCTCCATCTCTTTTACAGTAAGCTTACTTAAAATTGTAGCAACAGTTTTACGAGTCAGTTTACAGCCTTTAGCGATATCACCAACTAAATCATACTTTACAGAACTTGCCACTGCACGGCTCAAAGATTTTGATTCAGAAGTAGCATTTCCAAAAGAAGTTCCAGAGCGTATCTGGCTTTCATCAATCTTTGCTTTCTGCTCGCCAATCTCAAGTGTGTAGCGCATAGGCACAACTTTCAAATTGTTCTTAATAGCCTGAACTGCATTTGTAATCAATTCATCGCTGTTAAAATGGCAGCTGTAAGTGTACTTATGATTAATCTTCTTCCACAGTTCCTGGAAAATATCCTTTTCAAAGTTTTTGTTAAGAGGGTTTCCATTTTCCCACTGCGGCTTCTGACCGTTATCAATCATTCCAACAAGAACAGAAGGATTATAAACAGCCTGAATAAGCTTCTGAACCTGTTCAAACATTTCAACACGTGCTTCTGCATTATCTTTTAGTTCGTCTGGTAATGTGTTCTCAAGATTTCCTGTAAAGCCTTGCAGGTTTCCTAGTTCAACAGCATTCTTGTAAATTTCTGTTGGTCTGTCTTCATCATCAATGTAATCATTTTTCAAAAGATACTGATAAATGATTTTTGCCTGTTTTGTATCAAGTTCAATTTCCTGTCCACAAACAGTAATTGTTTTACCTTCAAAATAATCCATGCTTGCAATCTTAGGTCTAGAATCACTAAGCTCAGCTGTAATATCTTTCTGAAGTCCATCAACAAAATCACGGTAGCTTTCACTTGCAATTACAGTAAGTGTGTTTACATCATGAATAGCATCTGCCAGAACTTCTTTATCCTGCCGCACACCATCTTCATTTACACAAAGACGCATACCTCGTCCAACTTCCTGTCGGCGGCTGATGTTATTGTCAGAATGTTTCAAAGTACAAATCTGGAATACATTCGGATTATCCCAACCTTCCCGCAAAGCAGAGTGAGAGAAGATAAAACGAATAGGCATGGCAAAATCCAAAAGCAAATCTTTCCGTTTTAAAATTAAATCGTATGTTGAAATATCCTCATCGCTGTCACCAGATGAATCAGTCAGCTTTCCTTTTTTATCACGGCTAAAATAACCTTCATGACATGTACTGATTTCGGCAGAAGCTGGAAGCAGAACTTTTTGATAATAACTGTTAGGATTAATATCCACAAAGTCATTCAAAACAGTTTTGTATTCCTCTTCAAACATCTTTCCATATTCACCAAGAATTTCATTTCCGTCATCATCGTAAGCGCGGTATTTTGCAACTTCATCAATAAAGAACAAAGAAAGAACTTTGATTTTTAATCCCTGGTCATAGAATTGTTTTTCTTTCTTAAAATGACTGCGGATTGTTTCGCGGATCTGAACACGGCGAATATCTTTTTCTGCAACATTTCCAGTCATTTCTCCAACTTTAAGAACTGTAGAATCAGAGTTATCACTAACAGCTTTATTAAAGCGAATCAGGTTTTCCTGTGGCAAAATTTCAGCAATGTAAAGTCCTTTATATTCAGGAAGTCCTTTACTTGCTTCATCCAGTTTATCTCCCTGGTTCAGTTTTACATATTGCCGTTTAATTCCGTTAGCCTGTTTCACTTCAATTTCAAGTTTAACTTGTGGAGCGGCATGAGGAGAAAGAATAATTGAATCGGCATAGATATAAGTATTAGTTCCGGCAATGTTTTCAAGCTTAAAGCCTTTAACTTCAATCTTCTTAACAAGCTTTTGATTGTATGCATCCAGAGCATCTAGGCGGTAAACAAGGTTATGCTGAATTTTATGAGTTGCCGAATAATTGATTACAAACAAAGGCTTAAACTGAGTCAAAGCTTTCTGTGTTGCAGATTTTTCATCTCCCATTCGTTGTGGTTCATCAAGAATCAAAATCGGTCTGTTAGCTGCAATAACGTCAATCGGTCGGCGGCTTGCAAACTCATCTCGCTTTGTGTAGATAATACGGGCAGCTTCGTTTCCTTTACGTCCTTCAACATTCTTATCTTTGTTCAGCGAAGTATTAAAAGCCTGTGTGTTGATAATCATTACATTTATATCGGCGCTGGCAGAAAACTGGTCAATCATATTCAAGCGTTTTGAATTGTAAATGAAGAATCTGATTTTCTTACCATACTGCTGCATGAAGTGTTCCTGAGTATATTCAAGGCTTTTGTAAATTCCTTCGCGGATAGCAACGGAAGGAACAACAATCATAAACTTGCTCCATCCGTAGGCTTTGTTCAGTTCATACATTGTTTTGGTGTAAACATAAGTTTTGCCGGTTCCTGTTTCCATTTCAATATCAAAGCTAGGAACTCCTGCAGTCCGTTCAATCTTTGCAGAACGGATTATGAAATTTGCATCCTGAATTTTATGAATGTTATCAAGAAGTTCCTTTTCGCCAAGAATTAAATCTGCATTGCGGTAGCCGTTGTCTGCCTGTTCAAGTTCTTCGCCAAAATTGTCACACGGATTCGAGGCGACTAACGCCGCCTCATCAAACAAAGCGTTCTGTGCTATCTCAATTTTTTGAACCTGCGGCATAATTCCTTTATCGCGAAGATACTGAACTTTATCTGCAAACTGCTGACCTTCAAAGCATTTTACAATAGCATCTACAGCCTGAGTCTGATATTTTTGTATTTTAAAATTGAATTTCATGTTTTATACCTCAGTATTTTCAAGCAATGCTTTAATTCTTTGTTGAAGAACTTTTTTATCAGGTAAATGCAATTTATATTCTGCAACCATAGCAGGAGATAAACTGCGGCTCAAAGCATATTCAACAACATCATCGTCTTTATCACGACACAAAAGAATTCCGATGCTTGGATTCTCTTTTTCCTTTTTTACATCGCGGTCCAGAGCCTCAAGATAAAAGTTAAGCTGCCCCAAATGTTCAGGTTCAAATTTCCCTGTTTTAAGTTCAAAAGCAACAAGACACTGTAATTCACGATGATAAAAAAGTAAATCTATAAAAAAATCTGAATTGCCGACTTGAACTCGATATTCTTCATCGATGAATATAAAATCCTTTCCCAGTTCAAGAATAAACTGTTTCATATTACGGACAAGCGCCTTACGCAAGTCTTTTTCATCATGTTTAGGCGGAAGTCCTAAAAATTCCAACGTATAAGTATCTCTAAAAATTTCTTGCGCATTGGGAACTAACTCTTGCACGGCGGGAGTAACAATCAAACCATTATGAACGGTGGATTCATACAAATTAGAATCGATTTGGCGTTCAAGTTCGCGCTTTGTATACTTTTCTTGCAGTGATTTTTTTAAGTAAAACGCTCTTTCCTCGGCTGACTTCGTCCTACTGAAAATGATAAGATTATTTGTCCAAGACAATTCTCTCACCAGCGGTGAGAGTTTTTCATCATCTTTGTATGTTTCATAAAACTGCTTCATTCTCCATAAATTTTTATCTGAAAACCCAGTCAATTCAGGCGCAGTTTTTGCGATATAATCCGCAAGTTCCTTTACAACGCCTTTTCCCCAATTTGACTGTTCAACTTTTACACTTATGTATTTTCCAAGACTGAAGTACAAATCAATGAGTTCATGATTTACAGCCGAATATGCCCTTATCTGCGCCTGTTTTATCATTAGCACAACATTCTGAAATTCATTGTTCTTAGTAAGTGCTATTTCATTATCCATTTAGAATGCCTCCCTCAGATTGTCAAAAAACTCATCCGCAAACTGCTGGCCTTCAAAACATTTTACAAGAGCATCTACAGCCTGTGTCTGATATTTTTGGATTTTAAAATTGAATTTCATTTTTACTTTTTCTCCAGTTTAATTATCCATTTGCCGTTTTTGTCGGCACCAACTCTTTCGATAATCCCTTGTTCCTGAAGCTTTTTCATATTTTTGTTTATGTTTAACTTTGCAATTCCAACGATTTGTGAAAGTTCTTCCTGAGTTACAAAAGGATTTTGTTTTATTGCTTCCAAGATTTTCTTTTGATTTGCAGTTATCTTTACATTTATCTTTGGAGTAATCTTTTTTTCTGTTTCAAGAAATCCTTTTATGGTATTAAGAATCGTCTGTAACATAAAAATAATGAAATTTGTGCTGTCTGCATTTGAATCGCTTGAATTTAAGGCTTTATAATATTCTTCCTGATTTTCTTTTATCAAAGTTTCGATTGGAAGCCATGCAAAAACACTTTTCCAGTCTTTTAAAATCACAGTCTGCCAGAGCCTTCCCATTCTCCCGTTTCCGTCTTGGAATGGATGAATAAACTCAAATTCATAATGAAAGACACAGCTTTTTATTAAAGGATGAACATCGCTATTTTTTAGCCACTGAAATAAATCTGACATCAAATAAGGAACTCTATCAGCTGGAGGTGCCATATGTACAACCTGTTTTCCAGCAAAGACTCCAACTCCGTCATTTCTGTATTTTCCGTTTCGTTCAACCAGATCGTTCATCATCAATTTGTGGGCTTTTAATAAATCTTTTTCTTCGTAAGGATTCAAGGTTAGAAGAAGTTCGTAAGCCTGAAGTGCATTTTTTACTTCCTGAATCTCATTTGGGTTTCCTAAAACTCGTTTTCCTTCAATAATTGCAGTTATCTGTTCAATGCTTAAAGAATTATTTTCGATTGCCAGAGAAGAATGAATTGTTTTGATACGGTTTTCTTTTCTCAATTCCAAATGACGGGGATTATTTTCAAGGGAATTGATTTCTCCAACCGCTTCTGAAATTTGAGAAATTAAATTTATTATTTGAGATGTTATTTTAAACGGCGGCTCGTAACTCATTTACACAACTCCTACAAAACTTTATCTGCGTATTGCTGACCTTCAAAACATTTTACTAAACCGTTTACGGCCTGAGTCTGATATTCTTGTATTTTGAATGTAAATTTCATAATTTATCCTCAAAGTCTTCATTACTAATATCTTTTAATTCATTCTCAAAAAATTTTTTATGATCAAGGACTTCTGATGATTTATTTTGATAGTTTTTCAACTTCAATCTTCAACCATTGAGTAAGTTTTTCAGGTTCAGGAAGATTCAATTTATATTTTTGAACAAAAAAATTTTCATCAATGCCATTACTGGCATATTCAACCAATTCTTTTCCTGCTTCCGTACACATCAGAATGCCCACCGGTGGATTATCATCTTTTTGCATTACATTTTTTTTGTAATACGAAAGATAAAGATTCATCTGAGCAATATCATCATATTTGATTTTTGATGCTTTTAAATCGACTAAAACATGACACTTTAAGATTCTATGATAAAAAACTAAATCGCAGAAGAAATATTCATCATCAACAACAATTCTTTTTTGTCTGGATTCAAAACAAAAACCTGTTCCAAGTTCAAGTAAGAATTCCTCAAGATGATTCATCAAAGCATTTTCTAAATCTGATTCTTCTATAACATCACTATCTTTCAAGCCAAGAAATTCATAAACAAAGGGAGTTTTTATTACATCCTGTAAATCCATTCTCTGAGCTTTTGATTGAACAAACAAACTCATTTTCTGTGGATTTCGACTGATTGAAGACCTTTCAAAATAATTCGTATCGATTTGCCTTTTCAGTTCACGCTTTGTCCATACGCCTTTTATGGTTTCAAGTTCATAGAAAGTTCGGGCAAGAGGATTTTCGACACCCATTATCAGTGTAAAATGAGTAAATGATAGATTTTTGAACAAAATCTCTGCAGGAATTGAAATTTCATTTTCTGAAATTTGGCAGCCAGTGGTTGCCAAATCTTTTTTTTCAGATTTTTCTTCAATCAAATTCAATTTTGCATTTGAAATCAAATTTTCATCATCTCTAAATTCAGTTAGGATAAAATCCTTTACAGGTCTTTCAAGAATTTTGAAATCAAGATAAAACTGGCGATAAAGTCGTAAATTTCTATACGAAAGAGTTTTTTTATTCAGCCTTTCAGAAAGTTTCTGCAAAGTCTTTTCACCGTATACAGCTCTATCTTTTCCATTTTGCTCATAATGAACAATATAAAAACCTATAAGCCAATTTCGTGCTGTAAGATTTCTGTTTATGGCTTTTGCTGTTTCTTCTTCAAAAGCATTGTTTATATTCAAAACAGTATCAGAAAGCAACTCAAAATTATTTACACTTTCCATTTACTACCCCTACAAAACTTTTCTGATTGTCTCAGGCGAGTATGTTGTGAATATCTGTTCAAAGTTTGTTGCAACGCTGTCGTTTGCCATTGAAGAATCTTTCATTACAAAGTAATAAGGTGTTTCTTTTGCAATTTTTGTGATTGTTTCTTCTGTTACATCTTCATCAAAACACGCTACAAGATAGTTGCCTTCAACATAGTAAACAGTTTTGCCGTCAATCTGCTTTGTTTCGATTTTGCTTGAAAGCATTATTCCCAAATCAAGCATTACCTGGAAAAGTAAATCTTCTGCTGTTCGGTCGTTTTTGATGTTATTCTTGAACAAATCCTGTTTGTCGAAATGATCTGGGGAATAGTAGACATCTTCCATGTTTGATGTGTCGCATTTGAGGACGCGAAAGCCTATGTCGAGTTTTTTATTGTCACACGGATTGGAAAAATCTAACGATTTTTCTTCTTCATTTGAAAATAGAGTTTGTGTTAACAAACTCGAATCCGTGTGACTTTTTTCTTTGTCATTCTGAACTTGCTTCAAAATCTGTTGTCCTGCACGACGAATGCGTTCTTTGCCAATTTCGCAGATATTTTTATAACCTGCTTTGTAAGCTTCTGATTTTTCATCGCAGAGTTCTGGAAGCTGAACCATGATGAATTTTCGGTTTCCGCCATCTTCTGCATTGAGCTGCATTACTGCATGGGCGGTTGTGGCTGAACCGGAGAAGAAATCGAGGATAATAGCATCGTTTTCTTGAGATATAGTAATAAGGTATTTTATTAAGTCTGTTGGTTTTGCAAAATCAAAGGGAATTTTTAATTCAGTCAATTCCTTTTTACTTTGTCTATTTTCCCACTTAGTTATTAAATCTACAGGTGTCATACCTTCTTCTTGTCTATCATCCAACCATATTTTTGTATAAATATTCCACTTTGCAGGCTTTCCTTCTGAATCGATTAAAACTCCTTTCGATTCCTTAAATTCAATATTTCCTTTTTTTCTTTCTTCAATATATCGTTCACGACTCCAACGCCAACATCCATCATTAGCATCTGGTTTTATACCAGCGCCATCTATTTTTTCATTGGGCAAAGTTTTTCCTGGTGGTATAACTAGAGTTCCATCCGGACATTGAATAAAATATCTCTGGTTTAGTCGTGCTTCCAAAGAAGATTGATATAAACCAAAAGGTCTGTATTTTTGCCCTTTTCGTTCTCCTTGAGTTTCTATAGATGTATATAATTTCTTTATTATTTCTTCTGAAATAGGCTCTCTAAATGATTTAGCTAAACTTATATTTTTTGCATACACTACAATATATTCAATGTTAGGTGAAAAGAATGTACCTTTAGCACCTCCACTTTTCATTAAGCGAGAAATAATACCACATTTGTTATCATGTGAAAAAACTTCATCACAAAGCTTAATCATGTTTTCAATCTCATCTTGACCAATAGAAATAAAAATAACCCCATCCTCACTCAGCAAATCCCTTGCCAGCTTTAAGCGTGGGTACATCATATTCAGCCAGTCGGTATGGAATCTTCCGTTGCTTTCGGTATTGGCTACAAGGCGATTGCCTTCTTCGTCAGTCTGTCCGCTGTTTGCGATGTAATCTGCGGCATCCTGTGCAAAATCATCTTCATACACAAAATCGTTTCCCGTGTTGTAAGGTGGGTCTATGTATATCATCTTGATTCTGCCAAGATAAGTTTCCTGCAATAGTTTGAGCACTTCAAGGTTGTCGCCTTCAATGTAGAGGTTTTCCGTATTGTCAAAGTCAACGCTTTCCTCACGGCAAGGGCGTAGCGTTTTATTTATGGGCGCATTTGCAGTAAGAATTGCCTGCTTTTTGTCCGGCCATGTAAACTGGTAGCGTTCCTCACGACCTTCAACAATCGAACGGCTCAGCTCCTGTCTAAGCATGTCAAAATCTATCTTCTTTGTAATGCTGCCGTCTTCCGCCTTTGCTTCTGTCACACAGTTAGGAAAAAGCGCGGCAATCTTGCTTACGTTCTCGTCTATCTTGTTCAGTGAGTGCATTTTTAAGTGGTTCATTTATTTTTCCTCCGTAATCATTTTCCAGTAACCTGTTTTTTTAGAACCTTCACGCTTTATAAGCAAAAGTTCTTCGGAAAGTCTTTTCACAGCCCTTTCAACGGTAGCGTGTGAAAAACCTGTCGTTTCAATAATTTCTTTTGAAGAAAGTTGTCCTTTTTCTTTTATCAGCTCAATTATTTTATTTTCTTTATCTGAAAGATTTAATCCCTCATTTGAGGCATTATTGGACATTGTATTTGTGCCGTCAACACCATATTTTTTAGCAAGTTCCATATACAAATCGCAGGCATTGCATACAACAGAAAGTCCTGCTAAGCATAAATAGAAAAACAACTTGCAGCTATAGAAATTTTACTGTTAGGTTTAATAGTCTGTTTTAAGTCATCCGAAAGCGTTTTATTTACGTTATCAATAAGTTCCATTTTTCTTATAACTCCGGTTTATTTTTCTTCAAAAGAAACTATATCCCCAATATCGCAGCTTAGGGCTGAACAAATTCTTCTGAGACTATCCATGGAAATGTCTTCACCTTTATTCATTTTGGACATTATGTTGCTTGAGATTCCTGCTAGTGAAAGTAAATCACTTTTTTTGATGTCTTTATCAATAAGTAGCTTCCATAATTTTTTATAACTTGCCTGCATATAAAAATTCCTACTCATGCAATATATCATACTTTTAACGAAAATGCTCACGATATTGTGTGTTTTTTCGATATTTTTTCATCATAGAAACACTCCATGTAAAAATCTCGCAGTACTTTTTGAAAATCTCAGCGAAAATTTTTTAAAACACAGCGTGTTTTTAACCAATAAATCTTCAAGACCTTGATAACCTTCGTTGAAGAATCTTCATAGCAATTTCCGTCACCAAACAGAACGTTGTTCTGAAAGCCCGAAACAAAAATTTATTTTTTGGAGAATGCTTATGAATATAGCAATTTTACGCTTTGGAACTAAGTTCCAGCTTATTGGAGAAATCAAATATGAAATAAAGAGTTGTACAGAGAATCAATCCCCCTAATTAAGCTGATGGCTACGACGAGTATTGGATTAATCGTCGTATGGCAGAAGGCTTACATGAGCTTGCCAGAAAGCAGTAAAATAAAATTCCCCCAAAAAAAAGGTTTCCACCCATCTGTTATAATGAGGTAGCGGACAAGCCAACAAAAAACGGAAGAAGCCGCTCCAAAGGCTAAAGAGCCAGTAACGGAGCGACTTGGCTTGGGAGCGAAGAGCGGTTGTCCGCCCTTCATAAAATTTATTTCTTTATCAGATATTCAGCTACAGCTTCGTAAGCCGGAATTGAAAGCGGATCTATGTATTTGTTCGAGGCGTAATAAGTCGAGGCGAAACGCGCGATTACCATTTCCGCCGCCGGGTCGATGTAGATTGCCTGTCCATGGACGCCGCGAGCCATGTACGCTCCGTGCGAGTTGTTGGTTTTCCACCACATATTGTGGTAGCTCCAGCCTTCAAGTTTCGGGTAGCCGCCTTTTGAGAACGCCGCCTTGTATTCGCTGGAAGCGCCGCCTAACGCGATGTCTTTTACTGCAGCTTCTGGAATGACTTGCTTTCCGTTCAGTTTTCCATTGCAGCGCATCATCTCACCGAAAGCCGCCATATCCCGAAGATTCAGATCGAAGCCTCCGCCTGCAAAAGCGATTCCAGAGGTGTCAAGCTGATAGTAACCGTCGTAGTGCGCGCCAAGCGGCTTCCAAATCATTTCTGAAACCATCTCTGCAAGCCCCTGTCCTGTCACGCGCGAGCAAATCCAGGCAAGAAGCTCCGTGTTCACCGTTCTGTAGCCGAAGGCATCTCCATGTTCTGCGTCCGGAAGCTTTTTTACCGTTGCAAGATATTCGTAGTAGTTTTTTGGGCCGCTGTAATTTGCCGGGCGGAAGACGTTTCCTGCAGCAGAGTACGCCCAGATTTCTGCGTTGGGGTCGTTGTAGTCCTCGCTGTATTTTATTGCAGTTGTCATGTCCATTACTTGCCGGACAGTGGCGTCCGCAAATCCTGAATCTTTTAATTCTGGAATGTACTCAGCGACTTTTTTTGAAGGGTCGAGTTTTCCCTGAGCAACTAGAATTGAAGCTACAGTTCCTGTGAATGACTTGCTGACCGACATGGCCGCATGAAGTCCGTCCGGCTCAAGTCCTGCAGGATATTTCTCATAGACGATTTTTCCTTTATGCATGACAATGATTCCGTCGGTATAGTTTGCGTCCAGCGACTCTTCAAAAGTCATCGGCTTGTCCGAATCCCATGGAGTGAATGTGATTTTTCCGATTTCGGGGTCGAGCTTTGTTTTCAAAGTGTACTTTTTCCCGTTTCCAGAAGAAACGTTCCGCGTCGGAAAGAATTCGCGTATATGGTTTACGCTGTACCTAAGCGCAGGAAATTCAAAGAATGACCCGTCCGATGCGTGAAGCGTTTTTTCCTGCGGCGGCGGGAATCCTTGCATCCAGCCCATTTTTTCTGGCAATGTTTGATTTGCATCAGGATAATTCTGAGCAATTCCGACTGTGCCGGCAAAAGCCAGCACGCTAAACAAAAGAAAGGATTTTTTCATACAAGACCTCCATAGATTTTTTTATGCTGCATAAATCAAAGAAATCCCAGATACCTTTAATATAATCATAAAAAATGTTATGGGCAATTTTTTTAGATGAATTCTAGGTAAACACTGAATAAATCCTTGGCATAATTCAGACTTTCTGAAACAGAGCTTCTGTACCACCGGTAATATACTTAAATGGCGTGTTGGTTTTGTAAAACTTCCTGTCACTTTATATTGTGCAACCTTCTGAGTATTTAGACATAAAAAATGCACCTCCTAAAATTGAATTTTATTTGTCCAACTTTAGGGGTGCACTTCAGATTTGATTTTCTCTTCTTTTTGATATAATCTTTTGCATGAAAAAGCGATCAGCAGGGAAGTCGGGGCAAGCTGATATGTTTCAAAAAACGCAGACGGAAAGATACTTCTTTTTGCAATAGAACATGTTGCAGCTGGAAAAACTTTCATTCAGCCGCACTGTTGAAAACTACATCAGCCGCCTCTACGACAAAACTGACACCCACAACAAAATAGAACTTTTGGAGCGGCTGGGATTAAGGAAGAGATGAAATTAAGCTAAAAGAAGTGTGCTTTAAAAATTTTTCCCTTAAACAAAAGCTCAACATTTACAGAATTATAGATTTATTATCTTCTATTTATTCGTGTTTTATTCCAAAATAATCCAAAGTAGCTTTCATTGCATCCTGGCTAGTAAGACAGGTGTCTCGCAAATAACCGCGTTCATCATTCCATTTTTTTATGCCTCGGTAATAGTACATCTTGAGTTCTTCTGTGATTATGAATGGAACAATATTGTGCTTAAGACATTCCTTAAACATAATTAAACGACCAACGCGGCCATTACCATCCTGGAATGGGTGAATAGATTCAAAGCGTACATGAAAATCAAGAATATCATCAAAAGTGATTTTTGATTTGGAATTGTATTCTTTAAGGAGGGCTTTAATTGCAGCGGCTACTTCTGCAGGTTTTGTAGTTTTACTTCCCCCTACTTCATTTTCGAATTGTTTATAATCTCCTACTCTAAACCAGGATTTCTGACTGTTTGTTGTTCCTGACTTCAAAATAAAATGCAGCTGTTTGATGAAGCTTTCGGTAAGCTTTGTATGAGCACCTTCAATAACCAGGTCTATACAACGAAAGTGATTTACAGTTTCAACAATATCATCAACCTTTACATCCTTATCCGTAACGCCAAGAGTTTTTGTTTCAAAGATATAGCGGGTTTGATCATGTGTTAGCTTTGAGCCTTCAATATGGTTAGAATTATAAGTAAGGTCAATTTGAATTTTATGATAGATGCCACCCTTAAGGGCGGCATCTTTTTCGCGTTTGAGAAATGTTAAAAGAGTTTCTTCGACAGTAGAATGACGAAGTTTACGTTCAGGCTTTTTTGCAGTAGACGGAATCTTCCAGGTTTTACCTTCCAAAAGAGCACCTTCTACCCTGCCCTGAGCGCAGTAATTTCGGGCACTGCGTTCGCTAATTTGCCATTTTTGAGCAGCTTCTTCTACAGATATATATTTCACCTTACTCATAGGAAAGATTATAGCATGTTATCGGCAATTTATAAAGATAATTTTTGTAGAAAACGTCAGCTTTTAATTTGCCGATAAATATAATTTATTCTTCGTTATCCATTGTACTAGAATCATTTATAAGAAATCTCCGAAAAAGTATTGAGCCATTTCTGCTCTATTTCAGGAATTCTCATTTCTATAATTCTGATTATGTTATTTAAGGTGCTGACGGAATATTTGATTTATTATGAGCAAGTGAACATCGGTGATTTTTTGTTATCCAGATTTTTGTACCATTTGGAATGGGCTTACCCTGTGCGACATGAACATGTACAGGTTCAAGCGGTATATTTTCATCCAGCCAAAAGTACACCCATTATGAACCGATTTTAAAAACCTGAGGCATTATCAAATCCTCCGTTTTGAGAAAACTCAAGAATTAAATGAGCTTCAGAAGCAATCAACTCTTTTAGATAATCTAATTCAGCTTCATTATACCCATTAATATCTTTCCATTCAGAATCTGGCAGTATACAGGTAGCCTGTTTGAAGCCAATTTTTTCATCTGGAGTCTCAATCATGACTTTTACTTTGCCATCCTTCCCCATCTCTGAATGTACAATTTCTGTATTATCGTTTAATGTCATAAATGGATACATCATTTTCTGAAACCTCCGATTTTATTATATCACAGCTTTTATGATTTGTAATCTGGCCAGAACCATTGTAAAATGCGCTATTTAATCTTCATCGTAAAGATATTCATATCTGTCAGGATCATAAATTTCAAGCATATCCGGATTATCATCATAATACCCGGATTTTAACCTTTCCTGAAGAATATCTTCAGGCGGAAAAAGATAATCATCACTGCGGTCTCCAGATCTTCCACCATGCAATCCCGATGAATCAGATCCGCCGCCACCAAAAAGCACAATAATTACTGCAAGCGGCAGAATAATAAAAAGTCCAATCAATATGAAAAAAAACAATTCTCTCTCCCTTTATTATATTATAGCTCATATTTATTTATTGAACCGTTTTTTGAACTCTTTCATTTTATAAAAATTACAATACCAGGCATTTGATACAAAATAATGAAGCTGGTCACATTCCACAAAAGCAATAATAAAATTTTCAGAATTCACATTATCAGAGATTACAACAAAATAATGTTCATTTTCATCATACATCCATTCTGAAAGCGCCTTGTCTATAAGCCACCGGTCTTTTTTCGTAAACTGCAGCACAGGCTTAAAATGCTTATTCATGTTTTTTATGTAATTATTGAACTCTTTATTAAATTCCTCTTCTTCATAAACTCCTAAAAAAGTTGAAGAAGCAACTCCTGAAAAGCCTGTTTTATTATCATAATATTTTTGAAAATCAATAGACTGAGAAGAAGCTTGAACGCTCAGAATAATTGAAAGTAAAAGGAAAATTATTAATCGCTTTTTCATACGTATAATATAACACTAAACTTTTTATATTTTTTTTTCTAGAGTAATTCCACGGCATATAAACTGCGGAATTTTTTAAAATCTACTTAAATTAAAAAAATTAATAAATTTTAGAAAAATAAATAAAAAGTTATTGACACAAGTGAAGCAAAAGTATATATTACTAATACATTCACGAAGTGAGTGGATGGGCTACTAGCTCAGTAGGTAGAGCAACGCCCTTTTAAGGCGTGGGTCACAGGTTCGAATCCTGTGTAGCTCAAGATTAGGTTTCTGGTACACAGAAACCTTTTTTTTTGCCCTTTTCGAAATCGGGATTATTTAGTTTCATTTATTGGTTCTGATTTGACTTCTGGTCTAGAATTTTTATTTTCATCTGTGAAATTGAAATTTTTAGAATTACCACTAAAATTGTTATTAATATCTTTAATCTATTTTAAATCACCACTTTAACGACAAACCACACATAATCCATTACACTACAAACAAGGAGAAGAACATGAACGAAAACAAATTCATCCCGCAGGTACTCGAAACAGAACGCCTCATTCTACGACCTCTAACAATTAATGACAAAGATGCCATTTTCAAATGGGCAGGCGATCCCGAAGTTGCAAAGTACATGAGATATCCCCTTTACAGATCACCTGATGATGCAACTTATTGGTTAACTCATATTTACGAGACAGAAAAAACACTAGATTACGGTTTTGTGTTTAAAGTAACCGGAGAACTGATTGGATCAGGCGGTTTGATTTTTGACACAGAGGAAAATAACTGGACATTAGGATATAACATCCGCCGTGATATGTGGGGAAAAGGAATTGTAACTGAAGCATGTAGAAAAATTATTGAACATGCACGCAATAATTACGATGTAAAAAAAATAGTCGCTGTCTTTGCCGTAGACAATCCAAAAAGCGGCCATGTAATGGAAAAGCTTGGAATGAAATTCCACTGTGACTGTGAATACACAAAATGGGACAGCTCAGAGTCTTTTAAGGCAAAAAAATACGAAATTAGTTTCGAGTAAATGTATAGTCCTCTTATTTGATTAAAACGAAGCACACTAAGCAGGACATTACGATCTTTACCTGACTGTACATATTTAGTACTGTTATCAGAAGCTTTTTCTGTGCATTCAATTTCGAAGTTTTCTAACCTAACTTACAGAGAACTTCCTGTTCAGCATTTTTTCTGATTTCCTCAACAAGCGGCTCAAGCACAACAACATCCACTTCACTTCCCCCCTGAGGAATTTCTCTACCGTCATCAAGGAGCACAACGCAATGCAAAAAGTTATCACTCACTGCATGAATCACCCGTTTACCGTCACGCATTTTAACAGCACCGGCATTATGACTTGTTTCAACAATCGCTTTACGTACAGTTCCTTTTTGCGAGTTGATATAATTAATTTTACTTTCAAAGGAATATTCAAGGAGTTCATCTACTCTTTTTCTTGTTACGTATTCTGGAACTTTAGGCTTCATTGTGTAAGCCTTTGTGTTTGGACGCGGACTGAACGGAAAAGCGTGAACCCAGGTAAAGCCAGAGTCTTTTACAAGCTTCATTGTCGCGTTAAAATCTTCATCTGTTTCACCAGGAAAACCTGCAATTATATCGCAGGCCAGAAACGGATTACCTTTAGCTTCCTTTAGTCTGCGGCATGCATCAATGACAGCCTGAGCTTTGTAAGGACGGTTCATATTTAAAAGAACGTCATCACTTCCGCTTTGTACTGAAAGATGAAAGTGAGGTCTTACCCTTTCGTCTTTAATTAATTCACAAAGTCTTTCATCAATGATCTGCGGATACAGGCTTGAGAATCTGAACGAAACGCCTTTAGTTTCATTCAGAAGAATTTCAAGAAGATCTGCGATTCCTACAGTTTTTCCGTTGTATTCGCTCTGGTATTGAGCAATGTTCACTGTAGTAATTACGATTTCTTTCTGTCCTGAAGCAATTAATTTATTTACCTGCATCAGAACATCTTTTACAGGTAACGATACAGATTTTCCGCGGGCAATGCAGATTTCGCAGTACGAACAGCGGTAGTTACATCCGTCCTGGATTTTTATTGAGGAGCGGGAATGATGAAGGAACGTATCAGTTGCAAGTTTAAACGGATTTTCACTTGTATCTGTAACAGGCTTGAACAGAACTTCTTTTTCAAGATGAGATTTGATTTTCTGCTGAATGAGTTTGGCGTCGTCGCTAGATTCCTCTAATACTTTTGTAACTATCGACGGAACATCAGAAAGGCGGCTTTTTACCCGACCCGGAAGAACTACGATTCTATTATCAATCGCAGCAATTTCTTCTTTGTTAACCTGCGCGTAACAGCCTGTTACAACAACGATTGCATTAAAATATTTTTTAAGAAGAAGTCTGATGATGCGGCGAGCTTTCTGTTCTGCTTTAGCTGTAACAGTACAGGTATTTACAACGCAAAGTACGCAGCTTGAGTCTTCTTTGTCTTTTGATGTAATTGATTTCATTACGACAGAAAAACCGTCGTCAGAAAAAAAAGAGGCTACAGATTCACTTTCAATTTGATTTAATCTGCAGCCTAATGTTTCAATATGAATTTTTTTATTCATGAATTTTTCAAAAATTATCTGAGGTGTTCTTTTACGCGTTCTTTTCCACGGACTGCATCATCGCGTGTGGGATTGAGTTTAAGACATTCTTCGTATGCAGTCAAACTTTCTGCATAGTTCTTTGCCATTTCGCGCGCATATCCCAAACGGAACCACCATACGTCAGAGCGAGGATTCTTTCTTACTGCTGCAGAAAGTGCAATGTCTGCATGCTGGAATTTTGTAAGGCGAATGTAAATTTCGCCCATAAAATAGTATGCAGAACCAACACGGTCACCAGTTCTGTCCTGAGCAATAGAAATATATTCCTGGAACTGTTTTAAAGCTTCTTCGTTTTTTCCCTGATAATATTTTGCTTCACCAAGTACTTCAATCAAACGGATGTCATAACGGGCAAGTTTAAGCCCGTCATAAGCACGCTGTTCGGCACGTGCATATTCCCTGTTACCTACAAGGCTCCAGCAGAGAACTACGTAGGCTTCTACACGGTTTGGGTCTGCTCTGAGTTCTTCTTCACAAACAGAAATTGCTTCTTTATAGTTTTTGTGCTGATAAAGAACAAGAGCATCTTTTTTATTCTGAGCAAACAAGTTTACACAGAGAAGTGATATTAAAACTAAAACTATACTACGCTTCATCTTTCACCATTGTACAACGACCAGAGAAATTGCTTCCAGGTTCAAGAACAACCTGCTTGGAAGTAATATCGCCATCAACAGAACCATTTGATGTAACAAATACCATTGACTGGCCTGTAATATTTCCTTCTACCTTACCACGAATGAGAATTCTTTCTGCAAAAATGTCAGCCTTAACGACAGCATTCTGCGCAATCACGAGATCACTGTCAGCCTGAATCTGGCCTGAAACATTTCCTTTAATCATGAAAGGTTTTGTAAAACGGATTTTTCCTGAAAATGAAATATCCGAAGCTATAACTGTGTTAAAATCTGATTCGTCATAATCGAGCAAATCACAACCTTTATTATCGTACATACTTTTATATTACCTCAGATTGGCTGTTAGAACAAGTCTTCCATCTTGTATAAGCGGCCTTTTGCAAGTTTGCCGGAATTTACATATTCCACGAGGCGTTCAAGTGAGTGAACTGCACCGTTTGCAAATCCTTCGCGGCTTCTTGCTCTATGAGTGATTTCGATTGTATCAGCATTTGAATCAAAGTAAACAGTGTGAGTTCCAGGAACTGATCCGACTCTCATGCTTGCAACGTGAAGTTCGTTTGCCTTAGGGCGTTCGTGGAATGCATCTGTTACGATTGTGTCTTTCTTTGGATAGTTAGCCAGAAGATGTTTTGCAATATCGATAGCTGTTCCGCTTGGGCTGTCAGCTTTCTGGTTATGGTGAATTTCTGAAATCGATGCATCGTATTCATCAAACTGGCTTACAAGTTTAGCAGCTTCTTCGATGATTTTGTAAAGCATGTTAACGCCGATTGAAAAGTTTGCACTTGTCATTGCAACGCCGCCGCATTTTGAAGCAAGCTCGTTAACTTCTGCGTGTTTGTCGTTCCAGCCTGTTGTTCCGATAACTACAGGGATTCCAAGAGGAATAAGGGCGTTTACGTTTCCTATTACAGAAGACGGATGAGAGAATTCAATAACTCCTTCTGCTCCGCTTTCTTTAACGGCTTTTGCAACTGCATCATAATCACCTTGAGATACAAGATTAGTTGCGTCTTTAGCAATAATATCAACTGTAGCAACAACTTCATGTCCAAAGTTCTTTGCTGAGTTTTCGATCATGTGGCCCATTTTTCCGTAGCCTACAATTGCAATTTTCATAATTCCACCCTTACCTTTTTATATTAGCCGAAGAAAGCCTTGTGTAATGTATTTACAACCTGGTTAACTTCGTCGTCATCACAGATTACAGTAATGTTAACTTTTGAAGCACCCTGAGAAATCATCTGAACGTTGATTCCTTCTTTAGCAAGAGCACCGAAGCCGCTTGCAAGAATGTCACTTGAATGGTCAGCATCACAAATGATTGTAACGATTGATTTATCTTTCTGAACTTCAACGTCAGCAACGTGATCAAGGTCAGCAAGAAGACCTGTAAGATCAGTTTTTCCGTTTACAGTAAGAGAAACAGAAACTTCTGATGTAGCGATTACATCAACACTGATTCCCCATTTTAAGAAGTTATTGAATACATGTGCAAGGAATCCTGCGCTTCCGAGCATGCGTGTCGAGTTAATATCAATCAATGTAACGTGCTTAACAGAAGTGATTGCAGTTACCTTTGGTACTTCGCCTGAATGGTTTTCAACGATGATTGATCCAGGACTTTCAATGTTGTATGAGTTCTTTACGCGAACAGGAACGCCGCTTTTGATACATGGCATCATTGATCTCGGATGAAGAACCTGAGCTCCGAAGTATGCAAGTTCGGCAGCTTCTTCGTATGTTACTTCCGGTACAGGATGAGCTTCTTTTACAACGCGTGGATCTGCTGTCAAAATTCCGTCTACGTCTTTCCATGTCTGGATTTCTTTAGCTTTCATTGCAGAGCCAATCATTGTAGCACTAAGGTCAGAACCACCACGGCCTAATGTTGTGATGTTTCCACTTTTATCTTTTGCGATAAAGCCTGTTACGATAGGAATTTCTTTTGCTTTACCGTCTTTGTAGTCATTTAAATGTTTTGGAATGTTTTCCCAGACTTCGTCGAGAAGTTCTGCAGCCATAAAGTTTGAATCACTTACCATTCCGATATCCCATGCATCGTAGAACTTTGCAGGAATTCCCTGGTTTGTAAGATAAGCTGCCATCATGCGAACTGACATTCTTTCGCCAAATGAAACGAGGTAGTCTCTTGTGCGTTTAGTAAGTTCTCTAAGCATTGAAATACCAGTGAGAAGCTGTGTTAATTCCTCAAGAAGATCGTCGATAGCTTCGATTTTAATTCCAAGCTTATCAGCACTTTCTCTGTGAAGTTTTTCAACTACTGTAATATCAACAGTTCCATTAACAGCAAGGTCTGCTGCTTTCAACAAATGATCAGTTGTGTCACCCATAGCAGAAAGGACTACAACCGGTTTTTCATCTTTATATGCTTTGATGATTGATGCGACATGGCGGATACGATCTGCATCTGCAACAGAAGAACCACCGAACTTCATTACTACCATAAGAAAAATATATCCTATTTTAGAATATTTATGCAATATAATTGAAAATATTAAATTAAAAAGCAGGCAACGGTTCCGAATTTTACATCTCTTGAAGATAATTCAATGTTAGTTTATTCTATTATATATGAAGTTTAAGAGCCTTTTTATCTCATTTTTTTCTCTCTTATTAGCCGTTTCGGCACTTCATGCGCAGTATATTCCCGAAAGTGATACTAGAATTTACAGAGGTAAGGAACTTTCCGATCTTCTTTATGAAAAGCTAAAAAAGGAAGGAATTACTGCAAGAAAGCAGCAATTGTGCCGCACCCCCGAAAATAATTTTCCATACAATCTTCTTATTTCCATTCCAAAAACTGTAAGCGAAGAAAAACCAGCAAAAGCAAAATTCAGTTCGCTGGTTCTCGTATTTCCACAGGACGATGCAGTTTCACATCTACCCTTCATCGAAGAATTAATAAAATGGAATAAAGAAGTTGAATTCAACTTTGACGTAAACATTCTCCTGACCGCCTGTGATAAAACTCAGATTTCGGGTAATGATAAAATGACGGGAACTGAAATTTACGCAGATTTTAATCAGGGCTCCGAAACTTATTGTGCAGTTTACAGCAATCTTGATGCCCAGAAAATTACAACATTGACTCCAGGTTCTGCAGGTCAAGTATCTCCGCTCTGGCTTACAAAGCTTGTTAATGACAGCCTTGAAGCAAATGACTTTGATCCGACAATAATCGGAAGTTTTTACATTTCGCTTTACAAGCAAAATCTTTTAAGATCCAGCAATATTCTTGCTTCTTTCTTATCACGAGGAACTCCTGCAGTTGAATTAAACATCAAAGCCTCAAGCGCGGACAAAAACAGTCTGTTTCTGCTTTACCAGAATATTATAACTTCGTTTGACAATGAAACTGATTTTAAAGAAGACACTCACTACATTCCAGTAAAATTATTTTCAGCACATCTGTGGCTTACAGAAAACATCACTATTATTCTTCTGATTGTTATGTTTACTTTAAGCCTTTTTTTTATCTGTGATCTTGGATTTATTTTCAGAACACGTCACAGCATTAAAACAATTTCTACAAAACGTGCGCTCAAGACTTTATATCTTGTACCAGCAACAATTGCAGTGCTTTGGATCTGTCTTGAAATTGCGCAGTTTATTTCAACTGCCTTTTTCAATTCATTCATGAGAAATCCGATTGCAGTTCTTGGAATTAAAATTGCAATTTCATTCATTCTCATTTCATTTGCATATCTTATAGAATTGCGATTTCATGCAAATAAAGATACTTATACATACGAATATCTTCTGCGCCTTTCAACTCTCCTCAACATCTTCGTTTTTTCTGCAATTGATATTTCGCTGTTTTATCTTTTTGCCGCAATTTACATAATCATTTCTGTTTCTCTTTTATTCAAGAAAACTTTTTCGATTTATTTATTCTTCATTCTTTCGATGCTACCGTACTTTCAGCTGATATTTTCAATTGCCACTTATTCAACACCGAAGCAGATAATGCCTTTGATTTTTGCAAGTCCACTTTACAATATCTTATTCAGCTGTGCAATTACGCCGTTAAGCATCCTGCTGCTCAGAATTTACCTTCGCCTTAAAAATGCAAACAAAACTAAAGTTTCTCAAAATATTTCTGTAACACAGATTCAGGTTAAGATTAAAAAAAAGTTCCCAAAATATTACGCCCTCATTCAGTTCATAACTGTAATTGTTTTCTTCGGACTTATTTTTCTTGCAACCCTTTACATCCGTAATATTTTCAGAACAAAAATCAATTTTGGAAATTTTTCAGGACGCGTAATTGATTCCCCTGAAAATCTTTTTCTTCAGGCCCGATACAAGGACTCTTCGTATTACGGCGGAACAATTCGACAGCTTTCTGTAAACACTTCACGTCCTGCATCACGAGTTGAAATTTTCGTATCTGGCGAAACAGACAATCCTGTTTATTACACAACCTATACCTTCACTCCTTCTGAAAACAAAAACCAGATTCAATTCAATCTACCGGATTATCCTCCTGAAAACATTGTTTTAAATTACACTCCTGATAACTCAGAAGTTACATTAATTGATATTTATGCCTATTACGACAGGGAATATTACCCTGAAGAATTTATAACCGACACTTCAAAATCAAACAGAAAAGTTTTTGTTAAGGAAAAAATTTCTCTCGTTATTAATTCCAAAATAAAATCACAGGGCAGCATCTAATGGATATTCAAAAATGTTTTTTTCATGTTGACCTGGACGCTTTCTTTGCTTCTGTCGAGCAGATTCTTCACCCAGAATACAAAGGTAAGCCCTTAATCATTTCTGGAGATCCGCATCACAAAAGAAACGTAGTTTCAACTGCGTCATACGAAGCCAGAAAGTATGGCGTACATTCTGCAATGCCTTCTTTTAAAGCATACGAATTATGTCCTCAGGGAATTTTCGTAGAGCCGCATATGGATGACTACTACGAATATTCCCAGAAAGTAATGTCTATCTTAGAAGATTTTTCTCCCGACATTATTCAGCTTTCGATTGACGAAGCTTGCCTTGACATGACAGGAACTACAAGACTTTTCGGGGAACCTGAAGAAGCCGCAAAAAAAATCAAGAACAGAATAAAAGAAGAAACAGGACTTACAATTTCTATCGGTATTGCTTCAAATTCCTATCTTGCAAAAATCTGTTCCGAAGTAAAAAAGCCGGACGGATTGTTTCAGGTACTTCCTGGTGATGAAGAAAAATTTATTGAAACACTTCCGTTAAAAGACATCTGGGGTGTTGGACAGAAAACTCTTGAAAGGCTTAACACTTCAGGCTTTAGATCTGTTAAAGACATCAAATCTCACAGCAAGAACTTTTTAAAGACAATTGTCGGAGAAGCCGGAAGTTCCTTTTTATATAACGTTTGCCGCGGAATGGAACCAGAAAACTTCAGGTCTGAGCCCAAATCTCATTCGGTAAGCGTTGAAACTACTTTTGAGTTTGACCTTACTGACATCAACACAATCGAAACTGAACTGCTTGATTTATCTTCACAGATGATGCACAGGCTTTTAATTTCCAGTACAACAAGCCTTACAGTCTTTCTTAAAATCCGTTATGAAGATTTTACAACCATAAGTGCGCAGCAGACTTACGAAACACCTGTTCTTTGTACCGATGATTTATATTCGCGAATACTTTCTCTTTTCAACCGAAAATACGAAAGCGGCCGAGGCATCAGATTACTCGGAGTCGGTGTTCATAAGTCGGTACCTGTAAGCTCGATCGTACAACCAGAATTATTCGAAAGTGAAAACATTAAAAAGCAGACTGTAGAAAAAGCAATTCTGCAGCTTGAAACAAAACACCCGGAGATAAAGATTTCAAAAGCACGCCTCATCAAAGGCGTAAAAATGATATCTTCAATTCTTCTTTTTACCGCTTTCTTAAACTTTACCGCAAACGCACAAACTACTGAACCTGACACAATCAAACCTCAGACAGTCAAACCTGACTCAATCAGACCGGATGTTTCTGAAACCTCTTCGCAGAAAGCTGCAACTGTCACCGATGAGTCAAAACTGCCGCCAAAAAAAACTTCAGAAAAAACCAGCATCTTCAATTTTAAATTTGATGATTATGACCAAAACAGCATTGAATTTCTTGCAGACGGTTTCTGGAACTTAAAACTTTCTGACACTTTTAATTCAACCTTTGGATATGGCAAAGAATTTTCAGGTTCCTTCTCTACTCCGGTATTTGAACAGGAAGTTGACTTATCTCTCTGGTTTATGCTTAACAATCACTTTTTCGTTCAGGGAGCCTTTGCTGATAAATTTAACAAAAACATTTATGCAATCGGATACCAGAGTGAAGATACACTTAAAGAAATAAAAGCATCAAACAGAAACATTGTCTTTCCTGATGATTATTCTCTTACTGACATTTCAAGATCAATTGGCGGCGGTGACAATCAGGCTCCCGGTATCAGTGCATCGTTATCAAAAGACAAATGGAAAATTGATGCTGCTGTCCGTTACGACATGCTTTCAACTTTTGACAAAACCTTCTACGGAAAAAACGCAGTAACGAACTTAAAAATTCCTCAGACAAATTTTATGACCGGTTTTATTTACGTAATGCCTGACTCAGGTTTTGCAGAAAGTATCACCGGTGTTTACATTGAAAGTTCAGAAGGAAATTACACAGACGAAGCAGGCAGAACTTATAAAAAGATTTCTGAAAACAACTATTTAATTTTACCTTCGCAGAATAAAATTATTTTATCACAGGATTCAAAGGCCAGTAAAAAAAATGGAATTACTCCATGCCTTCTTTTTGAATTTGATTCTGATGCAGAAACCTTATTAACCTCTTCCCTCGGAAATTTCGGGACCTCCGAAACCCCGGGAACCGGCTATCTCGGAAGCATCCAAAAATTCTTTTCTTCAAACACAAAAAATAAAGTTGATGTAACACGATATTCTTATTCAAAAAAGAAAGCCTCAGCTTCGGTTCCTGATTATGCAGGAACTGACTGCACTGGATTCTTTACCAGAGTAAACGGTAAATCACTGCTTCTTGCACAGCATTCATCGGGCTTTTCTCCATTTATGGCATCGTACCGATATGACGGCGGCGCCTCGGCTGTTTCTGAAGTGCAGGTAGCTTCTAGCACTTCTGAAATCCAGAGTTCCGTTTATGCTGCATCAATTACAGATTCACTTGATACTGTAAAATCAGATTTTTTCAGTACAAAGCATACATACGTTGACGTTTACAATCCTGACTACACTCTTTCGTCAACAGGCATCACCGGAAAAATCAATTATTCATCTCCAGAACTTAACTTTCCATTTGCTGACAGAAACCCAGGAACTTATCTTGGCTTTGGTTCTTCAACCGATGAATGTGTAATGCTTAAATCCTTTTCTCAAACCTCAAGAATTGACATTGGAACAAAAGCAGTTCCAGGAACAGTAACTGTTTACAAAAATGGCGTCATAGATCCGTTAGCAAAATACAATCCTCAGACAGGTGAAGTTACATTATCTTCTGGCGTTTCTGACAGTGACAAGATTTACATTACCTGGTTTGAAGATTCCTCTGATGCACAGACCGGAATGCTTACTGCAGCGGCAGGATTTAAATATGACTTTACAGAAAAATTAAAAGGTGATGTTGCAGCAAGTACAAGATGGGCATTAAATCCAGACCTTAAATATGCTGAATACAATAAAAACAGTGCAGGCTTTGCAACAATCGCCGCAGGAATTGATTACAACGAAGAAAAGCTTAAAGTAAAAAACGTTACAGGTTTTACTTATCAAGTTGACAACGTTACTGGAAAATACAGAATCTCTGGAATGGACAGCGCAAAACCTTCAACTGCCTATTTAATTTCTGATGCAGCAAGAAATTTGCCTGACGGCTTTGCACCTTTCATCAATCCTCGACCTTCATCTGGCGAAAACATTATAGAACTTTCTTCTTCGAACAACTGTTCTGTATCACGCCAGACAGGTATTAAAGATTCTGGCATTTCAGGTTACAGCATTCCTGTAAGTTATAATTTTAATGAAGGCTCTTCTTCAGAAACTATGTGGGCTTCTAATTCAGTCATTACAAGCGCTGCAAAGAATGTACTTTCTAATACTACAAAGTTTAACCTTGCAGTTAAACTGTCAGAAGATTTTATAAAGCTTGCACAAGATTCCACTGTCGAAACAAAAATCTACCTTCAGCTTGGTGTAGATTCCAACGAGGATTTTAAAATCGAAGAAAAAGGATTTATTCCAACCTGGAAAATTTTTGATTCACAACCAGCGCCTTCTTACTACGATGTTGAAACTCCTCTTTCTCTGAAAAAAAATGGTTCTCAAAACCTTGAATGGCAGACAGTCTCTGTCACTCTTAAAGATTCTGACCGCTCACAGATTGCAGAAAACTACAACATAAGAATCATCATCACCTCAGATAAAAAATCCACAACCGTTTCAAATGCCGGCACAATTTTTATCGGTCCCTACGAAGCCATCACTCAGGGAATTTTCTTTACCGCAGATAAAAACATTTCTGTTTCAACAGAAGAATTGAAAACTGCAAATTCTGCAGTAAGTTCATTTAACAAAGACACAAATTACGCAGAATATATAAACTGGAAAATTGAAAATCCTTCAAAAATATCTGACACCTCTTTAAGTGTCTATAAATATTTTGATGAAGTTGATATTTCCTCGTACAGAAAAATCAATATTTATTTTGCTTACAATGTTAGAGATGATTCATCAGCAGCACTTCCTGCAACAGGTTATGACACACCATTTACAGTAACTCTTGATCAGAATGCATCTACGGCATCATCACAAGCTTCATCGCCCGGTGCAGGTAAAAAAGCAGTTGAACTTAAACTCAGTCCAGATCAGTTAAAAAGATACATCGGTAGTACCGGCTCAAGTATCCAGATGCACAAACTTGAAATTGACCGCATCTCGCGCAAAGTCTACATCGATTCAAACCCTGTTGATTATTTATCACTTTACATTAATCCGAATGTAGTTCCATCAAGAGTTAAAATCGATTTTAACAGTGCAGTAAAAACAAAAGATGACGGCACATTAAAACTTTATAAACAGGGAACTTTCGCAATTGATGAATTCTATCTTTCAGACAATTCGTCAAAAATGATTTTGCAGAACCTTACAAAAATCGCATTTAATCATAAAGGCGCAGTTCTTTCTACATCAGATAATTTTGCGATAATTTCAGATCCTTCGATTACTGCTAACGGAGAAATTTCTTCATCGTTCTACACTTCTCCAGACTTTGAAAATAAATTCGGCTTTTCCGGAAATGCTGATGCAGAAGTTACGATTGCAACTATAAAAATAGGAACTGAAATAGCAAGGGCATCAGAATCAAAAAACGCAGTAACAAATGCAGGCCATTCAATTTCAACAACGTCGCCTCTTTTCAACATTCTTTCTTTTGAAGAAAACTATTCACTTAATAAAGATGATAAAACAGTAAACAAACAGAATTCTGCACAGCTTAATTTCAGCGCCTTAAAAATTCCTTTAACACTTAAAGCTCAGACAAAAATTGAATCTGACAGCTGGGCAGTAACTCAAGAAACACAGGATTCTCTTTCGCTCAATATTGGAACAAAATACAAATACGGCTTGAATGTAAAGGCAAAAGCAAGTCAGAAAAAAAAGCCATATCAAAACGGCTCTTCAAAATTATCTACAGATAATTATTTTACTTCATGGTTTGAAGCTTCAAAATATCAATTCTCGTTTGGCGACGAGAATGCTGCAAAACGAACTGTCGGACTTTCAATTGACAACAAGTTCACCTTCCCGTTTGCTGGTTTTTCGCCGGAACTTAATTTTTCAGAAAATGGAAATTACACATCAGACACTCAGAATCTTTTTTCAGACACAACAGATTTTACAGTAGCCTTTCCGTTCAAGCTGGGCCAACAGAACTTTTCATTTACATATTCAAAATCCAGCACTCTTGTTAAAAATACTGTAAAGGGTGGCGACTACGGAACTGATATAAACAATCTCTGTACTTCAATGGCAAAACGCGACTGGTATTTTTATGCAGGTCCGTTCTACGATTTATTCAGTGCAGATCTTGCAACCAAAGTCCTTTCAACAATTCCTGACGCTAGAAAAAAGAGTGAACTTTCAGAAACCGAAACCGGTCAGAGCGTTAACTACAATGCTGATTACAGTTTTACCTGGAAGCGTCCGATTTTTGCAAACCAGAAAGATTTCTTTATACCAACAATTGCAACTCTTTCTCTTGTACGTGATATTTCTACCGCAGAAAACATTGCCGACACTTATCAGATAAAAGCAACTGCTGGTTATACAGCCGTTAATATTTTCTCAAAAGACGGAAACCTTCCATTATTAAAATGGTGCGAATCAGATGAATACAATATGTCATTACAGGCAGTCTTAAAAATTCCTCGTAATGAACCTGATAATCTAAAGCAGGTTTACAACGTTTTTGTTCAGGCTAATTTTTACAAGACAATGGAAGATGTTTTAAGAACCGGCATGCAGTTCTCATTCCAGGATAAAAACAACTGGAGTGCAAAAGCTTCTGTCGTTTACAACCGAAGAAGTCACTTCTCACCAGTTCTCGAAATCGGAAAACTTTTCAATCGCGACTTCGATTATTCAAACCTTAAGATAACAAGAACTGATTCAATAGATATAAATCTTTCCTCTTCCCTTGCAGACTCAACAAATGCAAAATTAAGACAGTATCAAAGCTTAGACGTAAATCATGAAGTTGGATTCTATATTCTCAAACAGTTTGCGCTTACTGCAAACCTTGGGCTTCAGTTTGCACACACAAGAGACGAAATATTCAATTTAGGCTTTACTGCAGGGCTCGGCGGAAAGTTCAACTTCTAAAAAACGTTTTCACTTAAAGAATATGTTTCAATAAAAAAAAGCCTGCAGCACTTAAACACAACAGGCTTTCAAAAATCATTTACTGCAATGGAGAGAAATAACCGGTTTCATCTCTTCCGCTTCTGTTAAGAAGATAAGTTTCAATTTCTACAGGAAGATATGCACGGCCTAAATCTGTCGGAAGCAGCGATTTATAACTGAACGAATACAAACCGTTCGGTACATCAAGTATATCCTGGACGATACAGCTCAAGCCTTCTGGTCTGTAAACATAATAAGTTTTACCGTTAAGATTTTTAACAATGTAATCAAGTTCCTGTTCAATAGCATTCTGTTCAAGCTGAACTACAAAGAACGAAACTCCGTTATTACTCATAAAGTTTGTTACATCAGAAAGGCCGTATTTATTGAAAGCATTGTCATCAAGTTTTCCCTGGGTGAGATAAACAATTGAACGTTTTGGAGAAGCATTAATCAGTTCATTTGTTGCAAGCCTTACGGCAAGATCAAACGAAGGACGGTTTGTAAGTTTTGTCTTCAAAGCCTTCTGGCTGAACTTTAAAAGTCCCGAAGAATTGCCTTTATATTCTACAACAGGAATCTCTCCTGCACTTACAACTGTAATGTTACCTACATCAGTCATATTCTCTGCAATTACCCTTACAGCATCATTCAAGGCTTCTTCGCAACCTGACATGTAAAGCGAACGGTCAATTACAATAACTATATCTGCGTTTTCAGAAACAGATCCCGCACCTTCAAATCTTACGCCAGAACATGGACGTCTGTCTTCTGTTAGAATAAAGTTCTCAGCCCTCAATCCCACAACCGGCTGTCTTTTTCTGTTTTGTACTCTGACTTCAATTGTTACGTTAGGAAAATTCTCTGCAGAAACTTTTTCAATCTGAACAAAAAGACCGCCTAAAAGTTCTGACATTTTTGCCATTATGTATACATTATTTGTAAGAATATCACTAACAATAATGTTTCCGTTTTTATCAGGAACTGCACTTGTAATTCTTGAAGGTGCCTTACCCATATAGGCATTTTCAAAAACAATACCGCTGTCGATTTCTACTGTGCTGACATGTTTTCTGTCAGAAACGATAAGATAACCGTCGTAGTATTTCATGCTTTCCGGATAATCAAAAGTTTTTTCTTTAACAAGGATGTCGATGTAGTTTCCGCTTAAATCAAATTCATAAATAGCGCCGGTAATGCTATCGGCAACAAAAACGCTGTCGCCGCAAACTGCAATACCAGTTGGTCCTTTCAAACCGTCAAAGCCTGCAGTTTTTTTACCAAACGTAAAAGTTCCGTTTCCGTCTTTGTCAAAAACCACAATGCGGCTGTTACCGAAATCGCTTACATAAATATTGCCGTTATCGTCCTGACACATATACTGAGGGCCAACAACTTCGCCCAGGCCGCGGCCTTTTTTACCGATATAGTTTTTGAAAATTCCCTTTGACGAAAGAAGAGCAAGTCTATCACCTGCACTTTCAGAAACAAGAAGATCACCGTTATGAAGTTTAATAATATCAACTGGTCTGTCAAAACCATTTAAAGGTCCTGTAATTCTTCTGACAACCTGTCCGTTAATGTTAATGAGAATGAGTTCATTTGAGCCGTAACATACAACCCAGACAGATCCGTCAGAATTAGGAAGAACAGAAATCGGCTGAGTAAAAATATTTTTATTTTCAGAATTAGTTCCTGAGAAAACACCGGCTTCTGTAAAACGGTCAAGTTTTTCATCTACGCCGGTTACGCGACGTTCACGTACAATTTCAATTCTGTTATCGAGAACAAGTCCGCCGTATCCAGCATCTTTTGCATACTGCCACTGCCTGATTGCACTGCCTTCCATACCTGCACGGTAGTAAGCTTTTCCGAGCCAGTCAATGATTAAGTTTTCGTCAGGAAGATAAACAAGTGCACGTTCAAACTGCATGATGGCATCGTTGAACATTCCCCTGTAGTAAGAAAGAACACCACGTCTAAATTCTTCTTCAGCAAAACCGGCTTCTGCAGAACGGTTGTAGTTTGTAGTATTTCCTTTATCTTCAAAAAGATTTTTTGCTGAAACATTATTCAAGGCACAGAGTGAGAAAATTCCTGCAAACAATAAACGAACAAAATTTCTTTTAAACTGATTTTTCATTTTATATGATCAACCTCATCAAGAAGGCGCAAGTGCTCGATAATATCCGGATTTCCGCTCATGATTGAATCTGCTTTTTTAAGATACTTTCTTGCCTCTTTATAAAGCCCTAGCTTGTAATAAACAAGACCAAGGGAATCAAGACACGCCGCAGAATCAGGATTATAATCAACAGCTTTTTTACAATAACCGAGTGCCTGAGTCAAATCTTTATCCTGTGTTGCAAGAACATAACCAAGTCCGTTCAAGGCTGTAGAATTTTCAGGATCTGTTTCAAGAGATTTTCTGTAATAATCAAGACAGCGTTCTGTATCTTTCTGTTCCCAGCTTACATATGCAATCGCAGCATAAACGCTTGCTGTTTTGTAACCGGTTTCTAAAAGCTTGTTCAATTCGAAATCTGCAAGGCGGCGACGGCCGGAAAGAGCATAAATTACGGCAAGAAGGAATCTACACTGAAGAGTACGGTTAATGTTTGTACCCGAAGTTACAACCTGTTCAAGATACAGAAGTGCATCATCGTATCGTTGGAGCTTTGCATAACAGAGCCCGATAAAGTATGCAAGTTCAATATTGTCGATTGCTGAATTTTCAGGAAGTCCTAAAAAGAATGTAAGAGAATCAGAATATTTCTGCTGATTATAGAGATTAATCCCTTCCTGCAAAATATTGTTTTGCGCCATATTTCCACCCACCCTATATTTTATAACGAAAACGCAATACTATCAAGGTTTTCAAGACCAGCACAGCGAGGTTCTGCATATATCCTTGAAACAGAAATCTTTCCGTCCCGACAGGCTTCAATGTCAGAATATCCCCTGCACTTTTCATCAGTCTCTCCGCCTTTAAGAACACATTCTAAAACAGTTCCTTCATCGTTCAAAGGTTTTAATGTAATTTTGTCGCCCGGAAATTCCCGAAAGCAGCATTCTGTAAAAACCGCTTCAGAAAATTTTTCAAAGCTGAAGGCATTTACATTTACATAAACGCAAGGCTCGTCTTTTCCTCTGCCGTTGTCAGAACAGACGCAAAGGGAACTTAAGGTCTCAAGATTATCTGTTACAAAATCTGCAAGGCTTTCAAAATGCCAGTTTGCCCTGTCATTCCATTCAAGACCTTCACGGCTCAGCATCATGCTGACTGCAATTCCCGGGATTCCGTCTAAAACCGCCTGACGCGCTGCCCCGCAGGTTCCGCTGTAAATAACTTCTGTTCCAAGATTTTCGCCTTTATTAATACCACTAACGACGGCATCGATTTTGACGCCGAACATATCATGCTTAGTCGCAGAAAAAACACAGTCAGCAGGAGTTCCTGTCGAAGTCCAGTGGTTTTCTGCTACCTTTTTAAGAATGAGTTTACAGCCAAGCGAAATGTGATGCGAATTACCGGAGCGGTTTCCGTCAGGCGCGATTACGAAAACATTGTGGCGTTTAGAAAGGCTTTTTATTAAAGCCTCGATTCCCCATGCCCCGTAACCGTCATCGTTAGTAACTAAAACGTTCATTTATGTACCTCTTAGTTTCTTACGACGTGAGCGCCTTTAGCAGCTTTTACCTCAAATGTTTCAGGAGTAAAACCGAAGATTCTTTCATACTCTTCAAGTTTGCACTTGTAAGTATCAACATCTTCTTTACGGATAATTGCAAAAAGACATCTGCCGAATCCCTTACCTGTAATACGACCGCAGGTTACCGGGTCATGAATGTATTCAAGTTCAGGTTCAAGCTCGTTTACGCGCTTTAAAATCCAGTCAATTTCAGGACATGAAAGATTATAAAGATTCTTAAGCTCATCGTGACTCTGGTTGATATTACGTGCAAAAGTTCCGAATTTTCCGTTAATAATTGCATCTCTGGAATCGAGAACATGCTGGTGTTCCTTGATTATGTAGAGAAGCTTTTTCTTTGAATCTTCAGAAATAATTGAAAGAGTTTCGTTGATTTCTGTTGCGCTCTGTTCATAGCGCCATCCGCCGTAAACAGTCGATTTTCTTTCGCGTAGGTCACCAAGAAGAAGAACATTTTCCGGTTCACGGATAGTATTTTCGTCCCAGATATCGATACGAGGAACTTTTGCGTCAGTAAGAAATACTTTCTTGTCCTTAAAATCAAACGGAATGTAATCGTAAGTTCCCTGAGCATGATCTGTAAGGAGAAGATTGCCCGGTTTTGAATACAATGCCGCAAAATTGTCTGCGATATAGTTTCCTGTATGGAGAAAAAGCTTGTTTCCCCTTTCGATAACCTGCAGAAGCTGTGCTTCAGAACAGTTGAGCTTTAAAAGCTGACGGATTGCAAAAGCAGTTCCGACCTTGATTGCTGTAGTAATACCAAAGCCTGCAGAAGGAAGAATGTCAGAATAAACGGTAAAGTTCATTCCCTTTAAGTCATATCCGCCTGAAGTAAAACCATAAAGCATGGCTTTCATGTTATTTGCCCAGCGGTCTTCTTTTTTTACGCGAAGGTTTGATAAAGTAGTCTTTTTTTCTTCAGCATACTGATGAAAGTAGAAATGAACGGCAGAATCGTCACGCAATGATACTGAGATATAGACAGGAAGGTTAACAGCCATAGATAAGGTTTTATCCTTACAGAACCATGAATGTTCCCCTAAAAGATGAAATCGCCCCGGAGTTTCTACCGTCAATTTCGGCGCTTCTCCGTATATTTTCTGATGTATTTCGGTAATTTCTTTCATGTCCCACTCCACATTTTTTTAACTTTATATGTATATTATAGACCAGGTTTTTCAATAAATCAAATTAATTGAAAAATTTATCTATCAACTATATAATCCATAAACATATATGAGCCTTAAAAAGTTAATTAAATTAGAACTTATTTCAGCACTTCTTCTTTCACTGGCAATTCCTAACCAGTTTCTGCTTTTAGGTTCCTTTGTCTGCGGTCTTGCAGCGCTTATTCCGCACTTTATAGCACTTGAAAAGGCAAAAAACCTTAAACAGACCCTTTTGCTCTGCTTTATCCAGAGCCTTTGTGTTCACCTGCTTTCAAGCGTCTGGCTCAGCTATTTCAAGGATTTTGCATATTTTACTTACGGCGCTTCTGCTCTTGGAACTGCCACAATCCACATGTTTTTCGGCTTTTTCTTTTACCTCCCAAAAATTCTCAGGACAGATGACCTTTACTTCGAAAGCCCTTTCAGACGCTTTATAAATTCAAATACCTTCAAGGTAATCTGGTTTAGCTGTGTTTATACAGTATGGGAATTTCAAAAGTCGCACGGTTTTTTAGCATACCCGTGGGGCACAATCCCGATGTCCTGCTATAACTTGAAGCTTGTAAGTCAGATTACAGATACAACAGGCGTCCGCGGAATTACCTTCCTTTTCAGCTTCTTCGCCGCAAATATCGGAGTATTCTGCATAGACTTTGTAAACTCAAACGGAAAAAAATCCTACAGAAAGAATTTCAACATATTCAGCGCGACCCTTTTATTCTTTATGACCGCGACTGTTTACGGACTCATCCAGTATTCCATCGAAAGAGTTCCCGTAAAACATATGAATACCATTTTAGTACAGCAGAACTACAATCCGTGGGTTATTCCCGATGACGCACTCAACATTTACGAATCTGAAGCACTTACTCTTAAAGGCGCCGAAGATTTTAAAAAACAGGGCAAAAAACCTGACCTGGTTGTATGGAGCGAAGGCGTTCTTCACTATCCTTTTCCGAACGGATCTGAGACCCATTACAGATTCTTTCCAGAGCAGAGTGCCCAAAACCCTGAATTACGCCCTTTGATTCCATTCTTACGCGATATAGATGCAGTAACCGTAATCGGCGGTCCTTACTGCCACAATATGGAAGAACTCAAATTCTCTAATGCAGCCATTCTTTTCGGCCGTGACGGTCTTTACAAGGATTATTACGCAAAAATACATCTTGTTCCTTTTGCAGAATACATTCCTTTTACGGATAATCCAATTATGGCGTTTTTTATGAACTCACTTGTAGGCTTTGCCGTCGGCTGGGTTCCAGGCAATGAATTTAAGGTTTTTCCTGTTGAATTATCTGACTATCCGGGGCAGAACGTTTCGATTTCGATGCCGATCTGTTTTGAAGATGCGTTTGGAGACATTTTTGCAGGTCTCAAAAAGGCCGGCACAGAGGTTTTTGTAAACATCACTGATGATTCGTGGAGCTGCTCGGATGCGGCAGAATACCAGCACTTTATGATTGCCTGGTTCCGTGCAATTGAGTTTCGAACAACTCTTCTTCGCTCTACAAATTCCGGTTATACAATTGTAGAAGATCCTGCCGGCCGTATTTTATACGACCTTCCTCTCTTTGAAAGCACATATATGGCTGTTCCTGTGCCGGTTTATGAAAATTTCCTCACATTTTATGCTATTTTCGGGGAATGGCTTTCGGGGCTCTGCATTATTTTCATGATTTTAACAGCAATCTGCGTATTCAAAACATTCCACGACAGATACATGTCTGTCAAACCACTAATATTGAAAGAACTTTACAAAATTTCATTTTAGAAATTTTCCGTATAGATAAATTTTTCAAAATTCGCAACAAATTTCACCAACATCTTAAAATTTCTCTTGTGTATTCATATATAGTGCTATATAATAAACTTACTTCGCTTATAACACTATATACGAAGTAAGGTAAAAAAGATGCGATGTCCAAATTGTGGCAATAATGATGACAAAGTAATTGAATCTAGGACGCTTGGTGAGGGGGAAATCATACGTCGACGCCGTGAATGCCTCCAGTGCGGATACAGATTCACAAGCCACGAACGAATCGAAGAAAAGCCTTTTATGGTTGTAAAACGCGACGGCCGTCGCCAGCCTTTTGACAGGGACAAGCTTGCCAAAGGTATTGAACGCGCCCTCGAAAAACGGCCTATTGCTACTTCAATGACTGACCTAATCGTCAGTGAGATTGAAGACGAAGCACTGATGAAAGGGCGCATCTCCCGCGAAATTACGACAAGCGAGCTCGGGGAATTAGTACTTGCACGCTTGAGTACAGTAGATAAAGTTGCATACATTAGATTTGCATCTGTATATAAACAATTTAATAACCTTGATGAGTTCATTAACGAGGTAAAAAAGATAGGAGGGGACCTGAAATGAGTGACCAGTCTGTATTCCCAGAATGGAAAAGTTTCTTAGGAACATCAAAGGACGCTGAAACACAGAGTTTTATCAAAAGCGTCGTAAAAAGATCAGGATCTGTAGTACCTTACGACAGATCAAAAATTGAAAAGGCTATCGGAAAAGCCATCGAAGCAGTAGAAAAATTCCCTAACCCGGAAAAAGCTTCTGCACTTACAGACGCAGTAGAAGAAAAACTCCGTATTTTGCTTGCAGGCCGCCGTGCTCATTCCATTCCTGCCATTGAAGAAATCCAGGATCTGGTTGAAACAGCACTTATCGAAAGCAAAGAAGTTGATATTGCAAAAGCATATATCCTCTACCGTGCACGTCACGAAGCTGTCCGCGATGCTAAAAACCTCATGGTTGACATCAACTCTACAATGGATGGGTACCTCGGACAGAGCGACTGGCGCGTAAACGAAAACGCTAACGTTAACTTCTCACTTGGTGGTCTTATCCTCCACAACTCAGGAACAATTACAGCCAACTACTGGCTTAACAATATTTACTCAAAAGAAGTAAAAGAAGCTCACAAGACTGCAGCCTTCCATATCCACGACCTTTCTATGTTCTCAGGATACTGTGCAGGATGGTCTTTGCGCCAGCTTATCCAGGAAGGTCTCGGTGGTGTTACAGACAAGATTACATCAAGCCCTGCAACTCACCTTTCTACCCTCGTTAACCAGATTGTAAACTTCCTCGGAATCATGCAGAACGAATGGGCCGGAGCTCAGGCTTTCAGTTCATTCGATACATATCTTGCACCATTCATCCGTGCAGACAAACTCACCGAAAAACAGGTTCGTCAGTGCATCCAGAGCTACATCTACGGTGTAAACACACCTAGCCGCTGGGGTTCACAGGCACCGTTTACAAACATCACACTCGACTGGGTATGTCCTGAAGACCTCAAGAACAAAAAAGCAATCGTTGGCGGTAAAGAACAGGATTACACATACGGTGACTGTCAGAAAGAAATGGACCTTCTCAACAAAGTTCTCATCGAACTCATGATTGAAGGTGATGCAGAAGGACGCGGATTTGCTTACCCTATTCCTACCTACAACATTACAAAAGACTTTGACTGGGAATCAGAAAACGCAAAGCTTCTCTTTACAATGACAGCTCAGTACGGTACACCTAACTTCCAGAACTTCGTAAACTCAGACCTTAATCCGTCTGACGTACGTTCTATGTGCTGCCGTCTCCAGCTTGACAAACGGGAACTTCGCCGCCGTGGTGGTGGACTTTTCGGTGCCGATGAATTTACAGGTTCAATCGGTGTTGTTACAATCAACCTTCCACAAATTGCATACCTTGCAAACTCAGAAGATGAATTCTTTAAAAGACTTGATTACCTCATGGACCTTGCAAAAGAAAGCCTTTGTGTTAAGAGAAAGGTTATCCAGCGCCTTTATGACGGCGGACTTTTCCCATATACAAGACGATATCTTAAAACACTTACAAACCACTTCAACACAATCGGTCTGTGCGGTATGAACGAAGCATGTCTTAACTTCCTTGGCGTAAACATTACAGATCCAAAGGGAAAAGCCTTTGCAGAAAAAGTTCTTACTCACATGAGAGAAAGAATGCAGGACTACCAGGAAGAAACAGGAGATCTCTTCAACCTCGAAGCAACTCCTGCAGAATCTACATCTTACCGCCTTGCTCGTCACGACAAGATGCAGTTCCCTGACATCATCACAAGCGGAAAAGATGATCCGTTCTATACAAACTCAAGCCAGCTCCCTGTTGACTATACTCCGGACGTTTTCGAAGCACTCGATCACCAGGAATCACTTCAGACAAAATATACAGGCGGAACTATGTTCCACGTATTCATGGGTGAATCAATCAAAGACTGGAAGTCATGCGGACAGCTTATTAAGAACATTTCACATAACTACCGCATTCCGTTCTTTACAATTTCACCAACATACTCAATCTGCCATATCCATGGTTACTTGAGCGGACAGGTATTTGAATGTCCAAAATGTAAGGCTGAAAGAGAAATCGAACTTAAAAACAGACTTGCAGAGCTTGAAGCAGAAAAAAGAATACTTCAGGCAAAAAACGGCTAAAGAAAAAAAGATAACAATTCGATACTAAATATGGTGTTAAACACTTGACTTTTTATCAAATACACACTATATTTAGTATTACATAGTGTGGGAGGAGACAATTATGGAAACACGTACATTAGATCAGGTAGAAGCAGAAATCGCTCAGGTTCAGAACGAACTTAACGACGTACACGGAACACAGACAGAAGTTTATGCTCGCATCGTAGGATACTACCGTGCAGTTCGCAACTGGAATAAAGGAAAAGCTGACGAATTCAAGCTTCGCAAAATGTTTACATTGGAAGATTCAAACCGCTTTGACGGCGTAGAATCAACAGTTAAAGCAACTGCAAAAACAGTAAAAGAAGAAGCAAAGGCACAGACAATGACAGCTTCAAACGAAATCGCATCATTTGACCTTTTCGTTAGAAAGACTTGCCCTAACTGCCCGCCAGTTAAAGCATATATGGCTAACATCAAACTCACAGGAAACATGATTGATGTTGATACAGCTGAAGGTCTTAACGAAGCAGCCCTCAAAGGCGTATTTGCTGCCCCAACTGTAATCGTTTACAACGCAGCTCACGAAGAAATCGCTCGTGGACACAACGTTGAAGAACTTACAGCAATTTTCGAACCTGCTGTAGCATTGGCATAATGACACAGGACGAAATACTTCAAAATACTGCAGGCGTCATGATAAAAACGACGCTTGTAGACTTTCCAGGCAAGGTTGCATGTTCCTATTTTATGAGGGGCTGCAACCTTCGCTGTCCTTATTGCTATAACGCAGATTTAGTTAAATCAAGTTCATCACTTGACAACAGTCAGGATGATTCTGACAGAACCCATCTTGTAACCCCAATAACAATTCTTGAACATCTTTTCAAAAGAAAGCAGTTAATCAACGGCCTTGTAATATCCGGCGGAGAACCGCTTTTAAATCCTGCCACACCAATTCTGATTAAAGCTGCAAAACAGATGGGAATGGCCATCAAGCTTGACACAAACGGCACACTCCCCGACGCTCTTGAAAGCCTCATGTCTAATCCAGAAACCCGTCCTGACTTTGTCGCAATGGATATAAAGACAAGTCCTGACCGTTATGCAGAAAAAATGGGAGTCACAGCAGGCTTTGCACAAAAAGATATTCCTTCACTTCTAAAGCGCTCAGTAGACCTCATATCGTCTCTAGGCCCTGATAATTACGAAATACGCACAGTTTTAGTTCCGGGCTTAACAGAACTCGAAGATATCAAAAACATCGCCCAAATGCTTCCACAGAACGCCTCATGGCAGTTTGCACAGTTCCGTAACGAAAACTGCATTGATCCGTCCTACAACGAAATACAGCCCTTTATAGACGCTAAATTAAAGGAACTTACGGACTACGCAAAAACATTTATCCCAAAAGCAGCATTACGCTAAAACCAAATGAAAGCTGTTTTTTAGTTATCATTTTTTTGCTCCCAGTTTTTTAATTTGACCTGCTAGATAAAGAGGAACATTTACCATATCTTCCTGTTCTTTATACTCAAGAGCAGAAAATTTGATAGCAAGTTCCGGATTTTTTTCCCTTCTGTATCTCTTGAAACTTGCAGATGTTACGTTTCCACTTGCTTTACATTCAACAGGAATTATCTGCATTCCGTTCTGCAACAGGAAATCTACTTCATAATTTCTGTCTGGAGAATAATAATGAGGGGAAGCATCAAAAAGAGTTCTGAGCTGCTGTACAGTGTAATTCTCTGTAAGAGGACCTTTGAACTGAAAATCCTTATTCAGAATAATTGCTTCGTTTGTTACTTCTGCTGCGCATTTTGCAAGTCCAACATCAAAATAAAATAATTTGAAGCTGGATAAATCTTCAAAGGCTTTAAGCGGATGTTCCGGCTTTGTCACATCATAAATACGAATTACCAGTCCGGCGCTTACAAGCCATTCTATTGCTTCTTCAAATTCCCTCGCACGTGCGCCCTGCTTTACACAACCATAAATAAACTTTTCATTCTCTTTAGAAAGCTGACTTACAAGACTTCTGAAAACAAGAAGTATTCTTCCGGCATTGATTTTACCACTGTGTTTAGAAATATCATTTTCATATAATTCCAGCAGTTCTTTTTGAAGTCTAAGAACAATGCCTGAATTCTTTTCTGTCATCCATGAATAAACACAGGAAGGCATTCCGCCTACAATGAGATAATTTCTGTACTGTTCAATCAGCTTATCATGCTGAATCTTTAAAATATCTTCTGGATTTGTTTCTGTTATGTATTTATAAAGACCTGGTGCCAGTGCATTTAAGAATTCTTCAAAATCCATTGGATAGATATTCAGAAGATTTACCTTTCCAACCGGATAACTCATTGGCTGAGCAAGAAGCGTACCTAACATACTGCCGGCCGCAATAACATGATATTGATTTGCTTCTTCATTAAAATACTTCAGTGAATTTAGAGCTTCCGGACATTCCTGTATTTCATCAAAAATAATTAAATGCTCTTCCGGAAGTATTTTATCTTCCCTAATCGTTCCAAGACTTTCAATAATTCTGTATGGATCTTTATTTACCTTTATGTCCTAGTGTTAGCGTCGGGAGAAAATAGCCTCTGCGGGTCAGGCGGAATTAACCAATAAAAGTCAAAAGAAAAAAGCCATTATCAAATTTATTCAAAAGCCCTAAAATGTTGATTCGACCAAAAATCTCATCGAAGGAGCAACATGAATGAACAAATAGATAATGACCTTAAACTGAGTTTATCACAGGCATTGGATCTTATTAAGACCCGTGAAGGTGCTTCTTTTTCGAATGAGAAAGTAAATCTTGCTGAACTTCAAAGACTGACAAACATCTCCAGAGCAAAGCTCAGACGATTAAAGCAAAATGGTTTTGTAGAAAAGCCAAACGGAAACAGAGGAAAAACTTCACAGACAAATGTTCTGTCTGGTTATGAAGCAGTACTGAATAACTTTCTGAAGACAAATCTGACTAATTCACAGGTCTGTTATGAACGACTGCAGGAAGTTGGTTATGAAGGCGAACTTACATCAGTAAAAATGTATATCCAGAAACATAAGCATCTTATTCCAGCAAAGAGACAGATAATTTCTCCACAAGGAAATCGAGGCCGACGTTATTCAACAGAGCCAGGACAAAGCTATCAGATGGACTGGGGCATTCAAGTACATGGGAATCCCAAAAACAGTTCTTACGGATAACATGAAGTCCGTTGTAAATAAGCGGGATGCTGAAGGAAGACCAATCTGGAATAATTATTATGAAGTATTCATGAAGCTTGTCGGCTTTGAAACAAGGCTCTGTAAGCCATATCATCCTTTCACAAAAGGGAAAGTTGAACGGCTTGTACAGTTCGTGAAGGGAAATTTTCTTGCAGGAAGAACATTCCTGAATGTCACCGACCTGAATGAACAGGCATTGGACTGGTGTAACAGACAGAATTCAAGATACCAGAAAGCATTGAACCTTATTCCAAATGATGTTCATGCGGAAAAATGTCTCCTGGTAGCGGCAGAACTTAAGAAACGCGAGGAACTGTTTGTATATCTATGTCCGGAAAGACGCATTTCCTTTGACGGCTTTGTGAACTATGAAGGCAGACGTTTCGGAGTTCCGTACACATACACACAGAAAACGGTGCATGTATACAGGCATGGCCATGAACTTCTGATTTATTCTGAAGACATGAAGCAAAAGCTTGCTACGCATGAAGTAACCTGGAGCCGCTATGACAGCTACTGCAAGGATCAGTATGCCAGACCTGACCAGCCTGAAGAATTCCCTACGGCAGATGTAAAGACTCTGATAGAGCAGATAATGCAGCCTGACGAAGAAGACTATTTTGACCAGTTCGATTTCAGTGGAGGAGATGATGAATAGCGATATTATTTCCTCATTGGGCAACAGTCTTGATGTTCTGAAGATGAAGATTACGGAACAAGAAATTGCCGATTACATGATTGAAAGAGAATTCTCTGACTTACAGATGCAGGCAGTTTCGGAAGTTTTCGCAGAGTTTGCAGCCAGAAAAGAGGAAGCCTCAGTGAATTTTCTCTTAAAATGCTCAAGACTCCCGATGAAAAATCCCAAGACTTTCGAGAATTTTGATTTTTCGGAACTTTCGGGAAAGGGACTTGAAAAGCTAAAGGGAATCACAACTCTGGCACCACTTTATGCTCACAAAAATCTTGCTTTTATTGGACCCGCAGGGACCGGCAAAACGCATCTTGCAATGGCATTTGGTTATGAATGCTGCAGGAGAATGCTGAAGACTTATTTCATCAAGATGACGGAACTGAACGACATGTTTACCGAAGCACGTAAATATGGCCGTGAGAACAGAGTCATAAGTTCTCTCGTGAAGCCATCCTGCCTCGTGATTGATGAAGTCGGTTATTGTAATTTCGATACAGAAAATACAAGGCTTTTCTTCGACATGATTGACCGCCGCTACAACAAAGAAGGCAACTTCAACATAATTTTCACCAGCAACAAGCAACCAAAGTTCTGGAAACAATGCTTTGCAGAAGAAGATACTTTAAAATGTGCTATGGACAGAATCTTTGATGATGTAATGATTTTCAATTTCTCTGGTTCAAGTCACCGCGGTCAGAAGCGCGAAGCATTCAACCTGACTACGAGAAAAGTGCAAACTGTAACTGACAGCATTCAGGAAATCGAATAAAATTAAATTGGAAGATGGGATTTTTGGTCATTTTCATCTGACTAAAATTGGCGATTTTCTCCCGACTCGGAGTGGTTAAATTCGCCGGACTCTAACACTAGCATAGATTACACATTTTTGCAAAATATCACAATGGTATTTTACACGTTTTTACACAGAAAATATGATTTATTTTACACATTTCCGCATAAAGCAATCTGTAATTCCATAGCAGGAAGAGAATAACCATATGAAGGCAAAATTTCTTTAGCCATGGTATCTACCTTACCTCCGATTCCGGTATGCTATCGGCTATTGCCATAAACACAATAAATACAGCACCTACAATCTTTCACGCATGAAGGATATTGTGCTTTGCGATGCTTTTACTCCTGATCCCGATTACGAAAAGAAGGTTCACATCGATCCATACTTTGGAATCTGGAACAACGAAAACGAAGCCATCAAAATAGAATTGCTTTTCGTCAAGTGCATCAATACCTACATTCTCGAGCGTACCTGGCACAAAAATCAGATTTACCGCCAGAACGAAGATGGAAGTGTCTATCTCAGCTTCGAGTCAAATCAGTTCCAGAAAACTCTCTACTGGATTCTCCGATTTGGTTCTGCAGTCCAGATTATGAATCCGCCAGAATTAAAGGATGCCTACAAAGCCGAGCTCAAAAAGATGTTGAAAAACGTGCAGTAAACTATGGAACAAAAACCCGGCTGGACCCGTCTCCCACTATAATGACATTTTTGAGTTCTTCTGTATTTCCTTTTCTTATATACAATTCTTTCATTTTCTAAATTAAAAATCCACGCTCAAATATTTTTCCAGCTGTTCTTTAATTTTTGCTTCTTCTCCAGAACCTTTCGTGTTCAAACGTAGAAGAGGTATTCCAATTAATTTAAATATTTGATTTTTCTTTTCGTCTCGTTCTGCCTGCTTTGTTCCCTTTTTATGATAGTTATAGCCGTCTACTTCTATTCCAAAAAGGATCTCTTTTGTTACCCGATTGAAAACTGTAAAGTCCACATGAGCCCAGCTTCGGTTTGCAAAAGTTGAAAGTTCTTCTGGAAGCTTTACCATATAGTTCTTATTTACTACATCTTTCAAAGGCATTTCAAACACAAAACTAAATTTAGAATATTTAGGTTCTTCGAAGATGTTTGTAAGCAGCGTATTCATTGCATTTTCGGAATCATATTTTGATATTTTGTTGGCTGCCTTAAGATACTTAAACTTAGCTTCAGTATCTTTTGAATAGAAAAAATCAAAGATTGAATTAACCTTACTATCTTCAATAGTAAAATTGTTATACTGAATATACTTTAATAAAGCGACAAGGTTAGAGTTTTCCGGCTGCTCATTCCCAGACAGAACAACAGCAAGTTTTTTCTTTGCTCGTGAAATTGCAACATTTAACATATTTGCATCATCAGCAAAACTTGTAATTTCGTTGTCTACTGTGGAAATAATAATATTGTCTTTTTCTCGGCCCTGATATTTATGAACAGTAGCTGCATCAATACCAGGGATTTGAGAGCGAATTGCATCAGTCTGATTATTATATGGTGCAATAATTCCAAGATTAGCAATTTCTTCTTCAGTGTATTTAGGAAGAATCTCTTCTTTGATTACATCAATTTGACGCTGATTATAATGGTCTTTACAGAAGTTACCTGGAATCGTTTTAATTGCTTCAAGAACATCAGTTTCCCCTTTATCGTTCGTCATTATTAAAAGCTTGCCGCCATAAAACTGCTGATTACAGAAATTAATGATTTTTGGATGACAGCGGTAATGCTCGCGAAGTAAAGTCTGAGGTGTATCAGGAAGGACCTGTTCAAGAGATGCAAGAAAACTATTAATATAATTATAGCCTTCTGGAAGTTTAGTTTGTTCAAAAAGTTCCTGTATAACTTTCTTTTTTTGTTCTTCTATTACATTTGGAAGCTGCATTTTATCACCTACAATTACAGCATTTTTAGCACATGATAAAGCCAAAGCTCCGGTAACAACATCAACCTGAGAAGCCTCATCCATAATTACATAGTCAAACAAAAATTCAGCTCCCTGCCCGATTGTTCCTCTGGATGAAAAAGTCGTACTAAGAATCACAGGATATTCGCTAGCGAAACTTGCGGGATTAAAATATATTTCTTTACCATCTTTGAACTGTATACGCTCAGCTTTCTTGGAATATTTCTTTGCAACTTCACTTCTTAAAGTTGTTAAACATTTTTCATAAACCTCGTTTGGATTAAAATCTTTCACAATACTTTCTTTTTCATTTAATTCATCCTCAAACTCTTTCTTTTTAAGAGAATAATAAGTAGCTTTAATTGTTTCTATTGCTTTGTCAGGATTAACAGTCCAGTTACCTTTTTCTCCAAGACCAAAGGAAAGCTTAAGTTTTAGATTCATAAAGAATCCGAACTTTTCTTTCTCTTCATAAGTAAATTGAATCTTCTGGAGTAAGTCCATTAGAGCATCAGAAGATTTTTTCAAAAGCTTTTTATTACTATAAACATCTGTAATTGAGTTATCAAAATATTTAGATTCAATTTCTAGTGCAGATAATTCTGATTTGATTATAGAAATACGTTCATTCGCTTCAAAGTATTTTCCAAGATGTTTGATATCTTCATCCAGGAGCGGAGACAAAACTGGCAATTTATTCTTCCAGTCTTTAAGATATTCCGGATAGAACTGCTGCTGATTTTTCAAAAAGTTCTCTATGTTTTCTCTCTTCCCATGGAAAGCACATATAAAACCAAGTCCATATTTATCAGAAGCAAGTTTTTCATAAACATTTCTGGTTGCATCATTGTTATTTGATACAATCAAAACTGTTTTATCATGCATTAACAGATTTGCAATGATGTTCAAAATAGTTTGAGTTTTACCGGTTCCAGGAGGTCCTTGAATTATACTTACCTGATTATTCAAAGCTGTACTTACAGCCTTAAACTGGCTGTTATTGCAGCCAAATGGAAATATCAACGAATGTATTTTTGACTTTTCTTCTTTACCTTTTTTAGGGTTCAGGTATCGGGCTAAAACCGAATATTCATTTACAAACTTTGACTTTTCAAGATTCTTTACAAGAAGATTCTGGCCTTCATCATTTTTAATGTCACTAAACTGAGCCATCTGCAAGAGGTAATCAAATACTGTAGCAGACTGTTTATCTTTAAGACAGTTTTTGATTATTTGAAGATCAGCACTTCTGCATGGATATGTTTTTCCATCCTTGTATGTGATGTAATACACATCTTTACGAGAATCGTATTGAAGTTTTTCTATATCACCTGTTTTGTTCCGTCTGCCGTATTTGTCGGTTACGAAGATGATGTCGTGAAGGTTAGTTGGATTAGTCATTCATTTTCCTTACATAATCTTCTTAATATCATCCAAATCTGGCAGAACTTTCTGCATATCTTCCGGCATTTCAGAAAGCGACTTGTAAGTTGTTACCCCCATTGGTTTTATCGCTACCTGCAAGTTTTCTTCTACAACTCGATGGATATAATAGCAGCGTTCCTGAAGATTTTTAACTTTGCTAAAAATTTTAATATGGTGAGAAAAAGGAACTTTGAAGAAGTCTTTTACGGGGAAATCTGCAAGATTGATTCCTGAAAGCTTAAAATCCGAAATTGGAATTATTGCTGATAATTCGTCTGACGCGTCTGACGAATTTGTTTTTTCTGGCAATTCGCCAGTTGTAACTGACGAATTAGTGTTTTCTAGAAAGCTCCAGTTTTCATAGAAAAGTCTCATATTCTTTAGACTGCTAGCTGAAAAACCACGTAATCCTGGCAGTTCTTTTCTCAACTGAGAACTTATAGTTTCAAGAACGCTAGTTCCCCAGGTTTTCTTACCCTTTTTAGAAGAAAGAAATCGTCCAATTCCATAATAAAGAATAAGCTGAACGCGAGTTGTTTCCTTCGCTGCCTGATATTGTGACTGTAAAATTGCTGTTTTTATTGCTTCTACTGCGGTGATTAGTTCTTGGTTCACTTTATTCTCCATTCTCTACAATCTCCCAGTGTCCAGACTTGTCCGAACCGACACGCTGAATCGCGCCGATTTCCACTAATTTTGCCAAAGCTCGTGTTACCGTGGCCCGTGACATTCCGATTTTTTCAGCAATCTTTTCTTTTGATAAATTAGGATTATCAGCAATAACGGCAAGAACCAATTTTACAGGCTCATTTACAGGCTCATTTACAGGCTCATTTACAGGCTCATTTGCCTTGAACATCATCATAATATCATTTGGGTGAACTGTATATTCAGGCTCAGAAATTCCGTATTCTTTACAAAGATTGCAAATCTTTTCTATGCCGCGTCCCCAGCTTTCTATAAAGCCCGCTCTAAAGAATGTGTTCGCAATATCAGGGTTATGTGGAAGTGAACGATGTTTTTGCATTAAAGTGTCGGCAGTCCAGCTGGCAGGGAAAACACAATCATTGCTGATATAAAGCTTATCCTTGTAAACACTGATTTGTACAGGTACGCCAACAGAAAAATCCTGATGAATAAGTGCATTGAACACCGCTTCTCGCACGGCATCTTTAGGGAAAGGATAATGTTCAATTCGAGTTATGTTGTCATAAGAAATTTCTGCGGTCAGATATTTTGTGTAAAGCAAATCTATAACGCGGTCTGCCTGAATCATAAGAGAACCATGAACTTCATCCTGATAGCGCAAGTCTGCGTCAGTTTCAAAAAAGCCGATTTTTACAAATGAACCTGTTATCCATTTTTCCGGATTTCGATGGAAAAGCAAAACCGCTGCCCGCTTAAGCATAGTCCCGTCAAGAAGATTCAGTTTTTCAAGCAAATCCTGATTCGAAAGCTTCAAGTCATCTTTACTCATTCTTCCGCTACGGATTGCTTCACGGTGAAAAATATCAAAGCTTTCTTTATCAAGGTCATCAACACTCACATTTTCAAGCGGAACAGCATCCCAGTTTTTGCCAGTCTTACGCAAAAGGAAATTAGTCAGCGCCGAACCTTGCAAAAGCTGTTTTGTACTTCCAGTTCTATAATGATACTCGCCCTTGTAATTCACAGGATAAGGATTTTCTTCAACAGTGATTTTTATAACATCAAGTCCGTTCTCAGTAATCAAATCCACATCAACAATCAATCCAAGCGCATCACGAACTTTATTGGGAATATCTTCCATAAGTTTCTTTGAATCAGCAACGCCACAAACAGAGCCGTCATCACGCTTACCAATATAAAGCACACCGCCCTGAGCATTTGCGAAACCGCAAATCCATTTGAGATATTCATCACGCCAAGATTCTTTGTATTCGATTAACTGGGATTCGGACATTTAGTTTTCTTCTCCTTTTATTTAAGATTCTTCAAATTACTTTGTATAATCTTATTTATCATAAAAATTGAAATTCATTGTATAAGAATTATATGGCATAAATTCTGGCATATGACTTTCAATTTGGCCATCTTTAAAATAATGATGCGCAGCATTAGGAAAGAAGGATGGATCGAGAGAATGCAATGCATTCGGATTATGAAATACTGATACCCCTTCCGCCCATGTTTCTTTAGACTCTTCAGTTACAAAATATTGAAAAAAATCTGGTTTATTTGCATTTTTATCATTCTTATGACAACATCCCATTCTTACCATTAGTAAGTTATATTTATCAAAGCCGGCTTGTTTTCCAAGTCTATTAAACTTTGATAATGTACCTAATGGAGTTGCAATCACTGCACTTATATTTTCAGCTAATTCTTGAAAGAAAAAACCTGAAGGTATTTCCGTTCCATTTTTATTCAGGCATGTAATTTTGTTAGGAATTATTTTTAATTCATTCTCAACATAAATTGACGAATATGTATAGCCATATAAATATTCAATTAAAGAGTTATGACTCCAAGTCATACAATAATCATCATGAAAATCTTGAATAGCTAAAACAAAAGGTTTATCTTTCATATGAGAGGCTTCCCAATAGTGAATTTTTGTTTTATCTACTTTGGATTTTGGATCTTTTCTAACTGTATGAGATAATTTTGAAAATAATGCACTTCCCCATAATAGTGGCATATCATTATGCAACGTATTTTCATCTGGAAATTTTGGCATTAACATATTTTTACCAGATAAAAGCCTTGATTCTGTATTATAATAATCTACTTTTCTAGATATGGTAACAGCTTCAACTCCAATCTCTTGATCTCCTAAACGAAGAACAAAATCTGGTATATTATAGTCACGTATTACTTCAAGCTTTTCTTCCTTAAAATAATTAAATAAGTATAATTCCCATAATCTTTGATCAAATCCTGTTGTTTGAAATTGTTCAATGAAATTGCCATCAATATCTGTATAATGAGGCATGATTTCTTGAATTATTTTTTTTGCAGAATTCCAAAATTTGTTATTTTTCAAAATTTGATAATAAGGATGTTGTTGTTCTGCAGGCTTGACATCTTCAAACAAATCAATTTTTTTGTTTTTGTCGTTATCTCCTTGTGGAAAATCGGTCTTTCCTTCTAAAGACAACCGTTCAATATTTGAATGAATCCATAAAAAAGCTGAATTTGGATTATTAAAATCTGTAGCAATATCAAATGCACGAAATTTTCCAATCTCATCTCTTCCCATCAAAATGCAATTAAAAGAAGAATCTGTAAAATCAAAAACAATAGTTCCCAATATAGTTTCATTTTTATTTGCAAACCAATAAATTTGCCTACAAAAATAATCTACAATTGGAAGTATTGTTAATCCTGCATAGGCCTTAAACTTTTCTTCTGTTATTTGCTTCACAATGTCACTCATAACTTTTTCCTATAACTTTTCAATTCCAAGTTTTTCTTTATATATTCTATTTCTCAATTCAGCACGTTTTAATAAAGTTGAATATTTCAAAACTTCCATATATAACTCTCCTTTTGGACCATCATTATCATTAACAACTGGTTGAGCAGGTAAATAAAGGTAATCAAAATTAGGAGCATTACGAAAATATGGATTATTATGGAGTATATCTTTTGGTTCAATATTTTCACCTATTAAATATCCATAGAAAGAATGTAGTGGAAACCAATCTTCACAATAATTTAATAAAAGACTTGCATAATTTTGGATTTGAGTAACATATTTTGCTGGATTAACATCTGGTGCCTTAAATTCAATTATTAATGCTTTTCCTTCACTTGGAAAAAGAAGAATATCTGGTCTTAGATGTTCTCGCACTTCACCAAACTCGTGTAAATATTCAAGTTCTTTTTCTGTAATTTCCTGCTTAAAAATCTTTTGACCATTTATTTCAACATCACATAATCTAGATTCTGAAATTCCAGAAAAATAAATGAACTCTTCATTCAACAACCAAAGAGAACTATTTTTTGTATCAGTAGAATGTTGTTGGAATATGAGATTATGTAATAATTTCTCGTCTTTATTTCTACTGTCTTCATTTTGACATTCTAGTTTTCGTTGTAAAATTAAATCAAATTGTTTTAATACTAGTTGTCTGCGAGCGACATATTGTGTTAAAGCAGTACGATTCTGTTGAGGAATTTGCTTCACTAATTCTTCAACTTGTTTTGATAATTTATCATCATATTCTGGATCTGATGTATCTAATTTTTGTAATTGTTCTATATGATGCTTTAAGTTTGCATCTCTCTTAGCCAAAACTTCAACATCATATTTATAAACCTTTGTTAATATAGATTTATCATCATCAGCAGATGTAAATTTAAATGCTTTTAATGCATCGGGATTTAATAAAAACATTCTTTGCAATTCTTGAATGTTCTTATTCATTTCATTTTGTTTTTCTTGTATTTCAGGGAATTCTGAAATAATTTTGTTATTTGTGATATTCTGAATATCTTCAAGAATAAGTATTGGTTCATCAAAAAAAGATGCTTCAGTTTTTTTTACCTCTTCTTCTGTAAATAGTTCTATTTTTCCTCTGTCATTTGAAACTTTTTTATCAAAATAATCTGATTTCAAAATAAACATATAACGTTTATTCTTTATAACGTCTTTTTCAGTTATACATTCAAGTTTGATATTTGATTCAGTGCTTTCACCTTTAGCAGATAATACTAATTGGTTTGTGGATAATTGTTCTGAATCAATTTTAAATGTTTGCACAGTAATATCTTCGTTTTTAGATAACTCCACTAAGATATCATCTTTTTTTTCTTTATATGAAACTTTAAAATTAAATATTTTATCTGCAGTTGGAATATCGCTTTCTGAAATTTCTGCAGTTTCAATAATTACGTTATTTACTTCGTGTTTAAATTCAATATGCGGCATCGAATTCCTAGAATTACAGAACAAAAGCATATAATTTTTAAGAAAAATCTTTTTGAGTGCTTCAACTGTCAGATTTTCATAAAAATGTTGTGAAACATCATTTAATGGTTCTGTAAAAACAATTGTACTTCCTGTCTTATGTTTATCAGATTCAACTGTTGTCTTGTAGAAAAGAATTGCGTTATTTCTTAAAAACTCTGACGAACCAGATAAAGAAAAGGTTCGTTTATAATACTTGTTATTCTCTTCATAAAAACTTTCAAAGGCAGTATTCTTAAAATAATGGATATACTGTATTCGTCCTGTACCTTTGTTACTATTTCCTTTAGTATCATCATTTAGTCGTTCAAAACGTTCGTAGTTATTCTGATTAAAACCAACACCATTATCTTCTACAGTAATCTTATTAAATCTATATTTAGGTGGTACCCCTGTCTCTAATTCTTCATTAAACACACTGATGGTAATTGTAATCTTTTTGTTTTTTGCTTCTGGAAGAAAAGATTCCCATGCATTAGTAAATGCTTCAAATAAAGGGCGTAAATGATTAGAGCCTTTCTTTATCTGCTTAATTGCTGCCGCATATAAAATAATATTTTGTCCACTAAAATAAGAATTTTCTTCTCTTCCTGAAATATCTTTAGCCATTTTTTTTATCTCCACTTCAATTTAAGTTTATATAAGCCTAATCTTCCCCGTGAGCAATTGCTGCATCATGGCGGTTTTGAGGTTGCGGTATTTTTCTAGTTTTGTGTTTAAGGTTTCTATTTCTTTGTCCATGCTGGAAAGAACATTGGCAATGGCGGTTTGTTCTTCTTTTGAAGATGGCTGGATTATTAGAGTACTTGCTAATGTATCTGAATTAATTGAATCAAAAGTTGAACCAGTAGATGTTTTAGACCAAGAATCTTCAATAAAAATAAGATAATAATATAAGAAATCTGAAATTCTTTGTATTGCACAAACACCTCGACCTAAACAACAATCAAAAGTTGCTTTTGCAACATTTCCGACCGGGGCTCTAACAGTAAAAATAACATCACCTTTTCTTGCAGTTTTAGTTATATGTGTTGTATAAAATCTACAAATAGTTTTGCGATTTGATATATCTGCATTTCCTTGAATTAGAACCATTCCTTTCTGAGTATTATAACAATCAGAGTTAGGTGATTGTCCCATAATAATTGTCGAAATTTCTCCCAATGTTTTCACCTCCCAATCTTCGGGTATTTCTCCCAGTTCGGTTTGTTTCATTTTAGCTGACAAACGGATTTGTTCAGGACTAACGTCCTTCACTTCTTTTGTGTGAGTACCGTTAGGTACGAACAAATCTGTTTGTTTATCACCAAAACCTGGGAGGCGTTTTTTGCCGGTGAGGAGATTTTGCATTGCGCCCTGTTTGATGTTCTTTTTCTTTTGGATGAGTTTTTCTG
>JAEDED010000043.1 GCA_016293495.1 Treponema sp.
TTCTGCTTTTCTTAAACGGACTTCCTGTCTGTCTTTTTGAATTAAAATCTCCAAGTCGCGACCAGACTGACGCAAGCGAAGCTTATACTCAGATCCGCAACTACATGCAGGAAATTCCTTCTATGTTCATTTACAACTGTATTTGTGTAATGAGCGACCAGCTTATAAGTAAAGCAGGAACAATCACAAGCGGCGAAGACCGTTTTATGGAATGGAAAACTAAAGACGGCAATCTTGAATCAAATGCCTTTGCAGATTTTACGACATTCTTTGAAGGCATTTTCAAAAAAGAGCGCCTGCTTGATATCGTCAAAAATTTTATCTGCTTTAATAATGAAGGAATTAATTCTTATAAAATTCTTGCAGGCTACCATCAGTATTTTGCAGTAAAAAAAGCTGTGGAGCGCACAAAGCTTGCTGTAAGCGATGATGGAAAAATCGGTGTCTTCTGGCATACTCAAGGGTCTGGTAAATCTCTCAGTATGGTTTTCTATGCTCACCTTTTGCAGCAGAATATCGACTCGCCGACTATCGTTGTGATTACAGACCGGAACGATTTGGATAATCAGCTTTATACTCAGTTCTGTAATTGTGCAGATTTCTTGCGTCAGGAACCAGTTCAGGCAAAAAGCCGCGAGGATTTGAAAAACCTTCTTGAAGGTCGCAAGGCAAACGGAATTATCTTTACTACAATGCAGAAGTTCGACCCTTCGACAGACTCAGGTGCCGCTTCAATTTCTGTTTTAAGTGACAGACGAAATATCATCGTTATGGCTGATGAAGCTCACCGCGGTCAGTACGGACTGACTGAAAAAATCAAAACTTCAAAAGACGAACAGGGAAACTTGATTGCTCACCGCACAATCGGAACCGCCCGAATTATCCGCGACAGTCTTCCAAACGCAAGCTATATCGGTTAGAAGTGGTGATACAAAAGGCTCTCCCCAGGAGCGAGGGGCTTACCCTTGGCGAATCGGAGGGGTTTGGAGGCTTTTTTTACTTGCTAAAATAATTTATTTTTTTTGTAGTCTGTATCATACATGATATACTTATTCATAGTAATATATAGTTACTAGGAGGAATAAATTATGGCTTCAAAATGTAAATATTGTGGTTCTGCAAGTTATGGTAGTGGATGTACGAAAAGTCCAACTAAAAAACATGAACACATTGACGATGAAAAACACTGTGTTTTTTGTGGTTTAGCTTCTTATGGAAGTGGATGTATGCATAGCCCAACAAAGAAACATTATCATGGTTCTGGTGGAAATAAATGCCGCTGGTGTGGAAGTTTATCAACTGGTTCAGGTTGTATGCACAGCCCTACAAAAATACATGAAAGATAAAATACCTTTTGTTCCACTTAAGGAAATTGCCACAATAAATCAAGGACTCTCTGTAAGGTCTAAAATATGGAAATCTTCTACAAGAGAAGAAATAGAAGACTTATATGGACTACAGAAGAATGATGTTGTCATTCTTAGAAAGATGTACTCTAATGGCAAGAAAATTGCAGCACTTGTAGAAAACACAAAAATTGTGGTAGTTCCAAGCGGTGCTTCTTTGATTATTCGACCTGATACAACTAAGATTTTTCCACTTTATCTAAAAGCTTTTCTTGAATTCCTACCATCTAATAAGGTTATTAAAGAACTAAAAATCACAAGTAAGAAACATCTTTTATCAAAAGGCAGTATTTCAAAACTTCTTATACCATTGCCAACATTAGAAGAACAGATTGAACTTTCAGATAAATATGACAAAGTAAAAACTGTAGATTTAGAACACCGCTATTGTAATCCAATTATTGAACAATATGATTCATTAAGGAAGTTTTTCTGGTCTTGTTATAAAGAGCAATAGAAATTAGGAATAGTTATGCAAAAACTTTTATGGTTGGATGATTTCAGAAATCCTAAAGATTATCTTACTGGAGATTATGAAATCATCTGGATTAAAACATTTGAAGAGTTTTGTTCTCATCTTGAAAATAATGGATTACCGGATATTATTTGTTTTGACCATGACCTGGGTACAGAAAAATCTGGATATGATTGTGC